>CAWCJW010000038.1:0-42671 GCA_963795765.1 uncultured Solirubrobacterales bacterium | reverse complement strand
CCGAGTGCTTCTCACCACCTGCGCGAGCCGGTAGACCTCCTCCTCCGCGCGAACCGCTGCCGGCGCTCCCTCTGCGTGGGATGACTGCACCAAACAAAGCTACCCCAGCAATCGATCGGCCGCCTCTACTTCGAGTGGCTCAAGCATGAACATCTCGACCGCCATGTCGGGACTCACGTGGACCTGGCTCATGTAGGCGCGCACCTTCCTGCCCGTCGCCGCTTCGACCACCTCGGTGAAGTGCTCCTCCATCGTGTCCTGGAAGGTGCGGCGGAACGCTTCCACCGCTTGTTCCTCACCGCTGGAGAGCAGCGTTCGCTCGACCGTGGTGAAGCCGTTCCACAGTACGCAGACGATCAGGTCCTCGACCACGTGGGTCTTCACCTTTGCCGGGCCCCGCCCGTAGAAGCGCATGTGAAGCTGCGCGAGCCCGTTCGATATGGCTGCCAGTGCCTCCCCGTCGGGGTGCCCCGAATTCAAGCCCACTCCTTTTCCGCCCCTCTTGGCCACGGTCGAAGCGGAAGAGTTGCGGCGAGCCACTCCGACGTTCCAAGACGGTACCACTCAAAACTACATACCCAACGACTTAGTAGGCTGGCACTCCGACCTAACACACGGGCCAGCGCGCATCACTTGCAAGAGCTGACCGGGTCGCGGGGGATCTCGATCCAACGCCGCCCGTGCAGAGGCCGCGCGAGGAGCGGTTGCGGTCGGCGACCTGTCGACCCCCGAGCTCCTGGGAGCCCCATGGCTGGAAAAGAGACCCCAAAAGGAGGCCAGGCCCTGGTCGAGCTCTCCAACGCGATGGTGGCGCTCCATCGTGAGTACTTCGGCCGCGGCCCCGGTGCGGCGAAGAGCTTCGTCAACGACGAGATGATCGTCTGCGTGCTCAGCGACATCTACACGGCGGTCGAGCGCACCCTGATTGGCGCCGGACAAGCCGAGCACGTTCGCCGTACCCGCCGGCTGCACCAGGAAGCGCTCGAAGACAAGTACAAGACCAGGGTCGAAGCGATCATGGGGCGCCCGGTCGACGCCTGCCTCAGTGTGGTCCACGTCGATCCTGACGTGGCGATCGAGGTCTTCCTGCTCGGCGAGCCGAGCTCTGCCTAATCGCTCTCCGGCTCGGCGAAGATGAAGAACTCGAGCGCCAGGTTGGCCTCGACGTCGACCTGACTGAGGAAGACCCGGACCTGGCGTCCGGTCACTCGTTCGACCACACCGATGAACTCGTCTTTCACTGCTTCCTGGAACTTCTTGCGGGTCACGCTCACGTGCTCACTCGAGCCGGCCGCGATCAGGGTCCGCTCCGCCGTGGTGAAAATCTCCTCGAGGATGCAGACCGCGTAGTCGTTTTGCAGGTAGCTGCGGGCCTTGGTCGGCCCGCGACCGTAGAGGCGCGCGTGCAGCTGCACGATCTCGCGCGATAGCTGCGAGACGAGTGCCCCGTGAGCAGGGCTTTCTGGAGGGTTCGGACGATCCAAAGCGACGGCTCCTCTGGGTGTTCTTGAGCGAGGGGTACGCAAAGCTTTTGCGCCCGCTTACCGCTGCGGAGCCGTTTGCCCTGGCTTCGAATTGGTCGCACCCTGCACGGCGAGCCTTGAGACACCCGCGCCTGGCTGATGCTCGCCGCCGCCAGGGCACTCGAGCGCAAAAAGCATACCGGGGGTGTCGATGTCGAGAATGGGCAAGCGGCTTCGACACAGGTGTGAACGCGCAAAAACAGAAAGCGCGCCGAGCGAAGGAGATTGACGATGAAGTTCATGCTGCTGCAGGAGTACGGCGGAGTCGAAAACGAGGCGGTCGGCCCGATGAGCACCTGGACGCCGGAGGAGATCGAGGCGCACATCGCCTACCAGCTCGAGCTCAACCAGGAGCTGAGCGAGCGCGGTGAGCTGGTCGAGGCACAGGCCCTGACCGCTCCCGAGCAGGCGAAGTTCGTCGTCCACGATGGCGCTGGTGCACCGGTGATCACCGACGGACCCTTCCCCGAGGGCAAGGAGCTGCTCGCCGGCTACCGCATGATCGACGTCGAGTCGCCCGAGCGGGCGCTCGAGATCGCCGCCAAGGGCTCGGCCGCGCCGGGGCCGGGTGGGGAGCCGATCAGGCAGCGGATCGAGGTCCGCGAGGTAATGGGCACCCCGGGCGCCGCGGACTGAGCCCGGCATGAAGGGGCGGAACGACAGCGAGGCTTTGCTGCGCGCCGCGGCGCCGCAGGCCCTCGCTGTCGTCGCGCGCCGTTTTGGCGATTTCGCCGCTGCCGAGGACGCGATGCAGGAAGCGATGCTCGAAGCGAGCTCGCAATGGCCGGCGCAGGGAGCACCGGAGAACGCGGTCGGCTGGTTGATCCACGTCGCCTCGCGGCGGCTCAGCGATCGCCTGCGCAGTGAGTCGGCGCGGCGGCGGCGGGAGGAGCTTGCCGCCGCTCAGGAGCTGCCACCTGTAACGCCGGACGAGTCCGGGGCCGCGCCCGCTGCCGACGACTCGCTGGCGCTGGTCTTCATGTGCTGTCACCCGGCCCTGACGCCAGCCTCGGCGATCGCCCTCACCCTGCGCGCGGTCGCTGGGCTGAGCACGGCGGAGATCGCGGCCGCCTTCCTCGTCCCCGAGGCGACGATGGCGCAACGGATCAGCCGCGCCAAGCAGGCGATCAAGAGCGCGGGCGCCAGGTTCGAGATGCCGGCCGCGGAGGAGCGCGAGCAACGGCTGCGCTCGGTCCTGCACGTCCTCTACCTGATCTTCAACGAGGGCTACCTGAGTAGCGGTGGTAACGAGCTCGCCCGGGCCGAGCTGAGCAGCGAGGCGATCCGGCTGACCCGCTCGCTACAGGCGCTGCTCGTCGATGACCCGGAGGTGGCGGGCCTGCTGGCGTTGATGCTGCTGAACGAGGCCAGGCGAGGCGCCCGCAGCGGCCCGAACGGGGAGCTGATTCCGCTCGCTGAGCAGGACCGCTCGCTCTGGGATCAGCAGCTGATCGAGGAGGGGGTGGGCCTGATCGGCGCCGCCTGGGCGCAGGGCGCGATCGGCGAATACCAGCTGCAGGCAGCAATCGCCGCCGCCCACGACCAGGCGCCCAGCCACGAGCGGACCGACTGGCGGGAAATCCTCGCCCTTTACGGCCTGCTCGAGCGGGTGTCGCAGAACCCGATGGTCAGCCTCAACCGGGCGATCGCGGCGGCGATGGTCGACGGGCCGGATGCCGGTCTGGCGCTGCTCGGGCCGCTGCAGAGCGCCCTCGGCGATCACCACCGCCTGCTCGCGGCACGGGCTCACCTACTCGAGATGCGCGGCGACGGCGAGGCCGCGGCCGGGGAATTCGCCACCGCCGCGCGGCTGACCAAAAGCCTGCCCGAGCAGCACTACTTGCAGACCCACGCGGCCCGGCTGCGCGCCGCCAGCGAAGAAATTTCTTGAGGCTGTCGATTTGGCGTCTGCCCGTTCGTCGTAGGGGTAGAGGTTCGACAACAAAGACAAGGAGCAGGCAATGGGCAAGATCGTCGTAACCGAGTTCGTATCGCTTGACGGAGTGATCGAGGCACCCGGCGGGGGCGAGGACTACAAGCACGCCGGCTGGACCTTTGAGATCGATCGTGGTGAGGAGGGCGACAAGTTCAAGCTCGACGAGCTGGTCGAGGCCGAGGCCCAGTTGCTCGGCCGGGTCACCTACGAGGGCTTCGCCGCCGCCTGGCCGACGATCGAAGACGGCGCCGGCTTCGCCGAGAAGATGAACGCGATGCCGAAGTACGTCGTCTCCTCGACCCTGCAGGAGGCGAGCTGGAACAACACGACGATCCTCAGCGGCGAGCTTGCCGACGAGGTCGCCAGGCTCCATCGCGAGGTCGACGGCGTGATCCTCGTCGCCGGCAGCGCCCAGCTGGTCCAGGGTCTGCTCGAGCGCGACCTCGTCGATGAGCTGCGCCTGATGGTCTTCCCGGTCGTGCTCGGTGAGGGCAAGCGCCTCTTCGGCGACGTCAGCGAGAAGAAGCCGCTGCGCCTGGTCGATTCCAAGACCCTCGGCGACGGTATCGCCCTACTGACCTACCAACCCGCCTAATTTTCTTTGGGGTGGTTTTTCCTTCCTAAGAGATGGGTATGAATTCGCTCATGATCGACACGAAGTCGGTTCCCCGGCCGGGTGAGCGCTGGCTCAGCTGCCCCCCTTACATGCTGATCGCCCACGTGTTGGAGGTCGAGCAGGGAGGTGGGCTGCCGCTGGTCAGCTATGAGCTGCAAGACGACGATGGTGTCGTGATCGAAAGCGTCGAGCGCGCTGTCGTCGACGATGGCTGGTGGAAGGCCTTCCAGCCGATGCGCCAGCACTTCGGCTAGCTCCGACGGCGCGCATTTCGCTTGCTGCTGGGCCTCCTATAGGGTCGGTGCCAGTGCAGGGGAACGCCTCGGACAGCACCCGTGTTGCTGGCACTTGCCTCGCGGCCCTGTTGGTTTTCCTCGTCTGGCTGTTCGCGCCCGGCCCCTCCAACATCGGCATCGGCTTCTTCTACGCGATTCCGGTGGGGATGGCGACCTGGTGGTTCGGTCGGCGCGGCGGCGCGATCGCCGTGCTTGGCTGTGGAGTCCTCTACTGCACCGGCGCGTTGATCCAGCCAGTGCACGAATTCGGCTTTGCGCTCGCCGTTCGGATGCTCGCCTTCACTGGCGTCGCCACGCTGGCGGCGCTGCTGCGCGAGCGCCAGCTGGTCCTCGAGCACTCGGTCGAGGAACTGGAGGCGATCCGGGCGGCGCTGACCCCGACGGGGCTGCCGCAGCTTCCCGGGGTCGACTCCGCCGCTGCTTTCGTTGCCTCGGAGTACGGCGTCTCCGGCGACTTCTATCTGCTCACCAACGGCCGCGATGGTTCGGCGATCGCGATTGTCGGCGACGTGGTTGGCCACGGCCCCGAAGCGGCCCAGCTGGCGACGTTCGTCCGCGCTCGCTTCGCTGCCCTCGCCGCTGGCACCAGCGATCCGGCCGAGCTGCTCGGGCTGGCCAACAGCGCCCTGTTCGAGCGTTCGGGCGCCACCCAGGAGCTGGTCAGCGCCGTTTGCTTGCGCCTGCGTGACAGGCAGCTCTCCTGGGCGATCGCGGGGCACCCGCCGCCCCTCCGCCTGCCCGGGCTCGACGAGCTGGCCCTCGATGGATCGACGTACCTGCTCGGCGCCGAAGCCGAGCTGGCCCTGTGCAACCGCGAAGCCTCATTGGCAAGCGGCGAGGGCGTCCTCGTCTACACCGACGGCGCCACCGATGTACGGCGCGAGGGTGAGCTGCTCGGCCTCGACGGCCTAACCCGGTTGCTGGCGCCGATGACGAAGCTGTCGGCGACGGAGATCGTCAGCCAGGTCGAGCGAGCGATTCTTGACTGGGCGGAGAAACCGATCCGCGACGATCTTTGCCTGCTGGTTCTGAAGCCACGGTAAGCGGCACGCTGCGAAGTTTCGTTCCCGCCTTCTCGGGGAAGCCAAAAGGTCTAAACGCCAGCCGCGACGTGACCTGATCACGAGCGAGACAGCGAGGGCAGTTCTCGATCGCTACCGCGTGCATGGCGCTGTAGCTGCTTCCACATCTCTCACAACTGAACATCCCAAACCTCCCATAGACAACCCAGGCACTCCGGACAACCCGATGAATGTTCTTTACCCAATGAGACAGAGCGGCTAAACCCGCGCCTGACGTTAGCCGAAGACACTGCTGTGGCGAGAGGCAAAGTCGACATTGATATGGGCCCGGATTTCCGGCACGAGGCTTTGATCTACGAGGATTCGTCGCAGTTTCTGGCCACTGCCGTTCCCTTCCTCTCCGCCGCCGTCGCGGCTGGCGAGCCGGCCTTGGTGGCGGTGAGGCAGCCCAACGCCGAGCTGCTCAAGGCCGAGCTCGGCTCCCTCGCGGCGGAGGTGGGCTTCGTCGCGATCGAGGACGTTGGGCGCAACCCAGCGCGGATCGTTTCCTTTTGGCGCGATTTCCTCGGCGGTCAAGCCGGTCGGCCGGCGCGCGGTATCAGCGAACCGGTTTGGCCCGGTCGCGAGGCAGCCGAGATCGATGAGTGCCAGCGCCACGAGTACCTGCTCAACTTCGCCTTCCCCCCCGTCGCCAGCCCATCGCTGCTCTGCTCTTACGACGGCTCGGCGCTTCCAGACGAGGTGCTCGCCGGAGTCGCCCGCACGCACCGGGCGGTGCTGCGCGACGGCTCGCGCGAACCGAGCGGCGATTACCTGCCCGAATGCGATTGCTACAGCGGCAAGCTGCCGCGCCATCCGGCCGACGCCGAGGCCTTCCCCTACGATCGCGCCCGTCTCGCGGCGGTGCGGAAGCGGGTCAAGCGGGCGGCGGGGGATGCCGGAATCGGGCCGGGGCGCACAGCCGACTTGGTCGCCGCCGCCAGCGAGCTCGCCGCCAACAGCGTCGCCCACGGCGGCGGTACCGGCACGATGTACCTCTGGCGGAAGGGCGATCACCTGCTGATCGACTTCGAGGATCGGGGAACGATCGACGAGCCGCTTGCCGGTCGCCTAGCCCCGGCGAGCGACCAGCGCGGCGGTCGCGGTCTCTGGCTTGCCAATCAGCTCTGCGATCTGGTCCAGATCCGCTCCGGCGTGCTCGGCACCACTGTGCGCGTGCAAGCCGCCGTTTAAGTCTCCGCGTCCGTCCCGTCGTCGCCCGGCCAACTGCCCGTCACCGCGGCAAAGCTGACCCGCGCGCCGCGGTCGACCATGCCTTTGACCAAGCGGAATATCGCGCCCTCCAGCAGCAGTGCCAGGATCAGCTTGGGGTAGGAGGCCTCGCGGTTCTCAACCTCGGGCGCCTGCTCTTCGTCGATCAGCGCCCAGATTCGCTCGAAGCCCTTCTGGGCGGCAAAGCCGGCAGCGAGGCCGGCGAGAATCCCGATTGGAGTGAAAATAATCTTCACCTGGGCGGGCTACCCGGGGCGCCATTTGGCAAACGGCAGATGCCGGGCTTGCGTTAACAGACATTCGTGTTTACCATCCCCGCTCCAACGGCAGCGGGGGCGGGGATGGGCGACAGGGCACGGCAACCAGACGATTTCGCGTTCGCCTTCGATTCCGCTTTCGCGGCCCTGCAGGTGCGGATCGAGTCGGCCTGCGCGGCGAGATCAGAGTGGCCGGAACAGGTGGCCGCCGGAATCCGAGCCGCCTTCGAGTGGGTCGCGGCCGAGCCCGCCGCGGCGCAGCTGCTCACCAACGACGCCCTGGCCGGCGGCAGCGCCGGCTTCGAGCGCTACGAGCGGATGATCGCCTACGTCGCCGAGCAGCTCGAGCCCGGCCGCGCGCAAGCCGGACACGGCGAGCGCCTGCCCGAGATCACCGAGCGGGCGATGGCGAGTGGGGTGGCGATGCTGGTCGCCCAGCGCCTCTCGCTCGGCCAAGAGGCCGAGCTGCCGGCGATTGCGGGCGAGGCGATCCAGTTCGTCCTCACTCCTTACCTGGGCGGCGCGGAGGCGCGCCAGGTTGCGGATCGGTGAGCACCCTTGACATGTGACTAATTAGTCACCTATAGTCCAGGCCATGGACGAGGTCTTCAAGGCACTTGCCGACCCAACGCGCCGCAGCCTGCTCGACGAGCTCTTTGAGCGCGACGGGCAGACGCTGAGCGAGCTCGAGGGGCGGCTGCCGATGACGCGCTTCGGCGTGATGAAGCACCTGCGTGTGCTGGAGGAGGCGGGCCTGGTCAAGACCCGCAAGCGCGGCCGCGAGAAGTTGCACTTCCTCAACCCCGTCCCGATCCGGCTGGTTCACGACCGCTGGGTGAGCAAGTACGCGGAGCCCTGGACAGCGGCCCTGAGCGGGCTAAAGCAAGAACTGGAGAAGGAGGAGTAACGATGGAGAAGGTCTTCGAGATCTACATCAAGACCACCCCCGAGCGGCTCTGGGAGGCGATCACCGATCCGCAGCTGCGGGCGAAGTACAACTTCGGCGTCGGGGTCAGCTCGGACTGGACGCCGGGCTCGAGCTACGAGTCGGTACACCCGGCCGCCGGGGTCAAGATCGCCGCTGGCGAGAACCTCGAGGTCGAGCCGCCGCGCCGCCTGGTGCAGAGCTTCACCGCGCTCTGGAGCGACGACGTTGAGGGCGAAGGAACCTCGCGGGTTACCTGGGAGATCGAGCCGGTGGGCGACTCCTGCCAGCTCACCGTCACCCACGATCAGCTGCCCGAGGCGGCCAACTCCGAACTGTACGGCGGCTGGCCGATGATCCTCTCCGGCCTGAAGACCCTGTTGGAGACCGGCGAGGAACTGACCACCCCCGGGTCGCTGCGCTACGCGGGGCAGGGGAGCGAGGCCTGGTCGGCCTAGGTGGGCGAGCTCAGATGACGCCGAGATCGACCATGCTGCGGCCGGTCTCGGCGATCGTCTGCTCGACCGGGCGCGGGGCCCAGCCGAGCGTGGTCTCGGCCTTGGCGCTCGAGTAGGTGAGCTTCTTGCCGAGCTGGTTGGTGATCGAGCGGATGCCGGGGTCGAAGAGCGCCATCGCCCGCACCAGCAAGTCGGGCACGCTGCGGGTCGGCACCTTGGCGGCGTCCTCGCCGAGCTCACGGCGCAGGGTGGCGGCGACTTCGGCCATCCAGAGGAACTCGGCGACGGCGATGAAGCGCTGGCCGCCCGCCTCGGGCGCCGTCATGGCCTTCACCTGCAGGTCGGCGACGTCGCGGGCGTCGACGAAGCTGAAGCCGACCTTCGGCGTGCCCGGGATCCCCTTCAGCAGCCGCTCAATCGCCTCCAGTGAGTAAGAAGCGTCGCGGCTGAGCAGCGGCCCGAGGATCGCGCCGGGGTTGACCGTGGCCAGGCGCTCCTCGGCGCCCTGCTCGCGCGCCAGCTCCCAGGCGGCCTGCTCGGCGATCGTCTTCGAGCGCACGTAAGGCGAGAGCCCGTCGAAGTCAAGGTCGGTCCAATCGTCCTCGGTCAGCGGCCCGGGCGTTTTGGCCCCACCGGCGATTGCGGCGACCGAGGAGGTGACGACGGTGCGCTTGACCCCGGCCGCGAGGGCGGCGCGCAGTACGCGCCGCGTCCCTTCCCGTGCCGGCACGATCAGCTCGTCGGGGTCCTTCGGCTGCACCGGCGGGAAGGGCGAGGCGACGTGAAGGACGTAGGCGCAACCCGCGACCGCCTCTTTCCAGCCGTCGTCGCTGGTCAGGTCAGCGGCAAGGACCGCGATCTTCTCGCCGGGCTGGCCGCCGGCCGCGACCGCCTCGCGCACCTCCGCTTCGCGGCCGAGGTCGCGCACGGTGGTCCGCACCTCGTAGCCGCGGTCGAGCAGCTCAACCATGCACCAGCCGGCGAGGAACCCGGAGCCGCCCGTTACGAGAACCGTCTCAGCCATCGCGAATGAGCCTATCCGCCCTTAGCATTCCCGGGATCAAGCTTCGCTTTGCAATCTGCTTCGTCTTCGCCCTGCTGGTCGTGGCACCGGCCGCTGCCAGCGCCCTCACCGCGCACGAAGTCGTCGGCCTCAACTCGCCCGCCGACGGCATCGTGGTCGGTCCCGACGGCAACATCTGGGCGGCGGAATCATCCACGGGCACGGTGGTACGAATGACGCCGGGCGGAGGGGTCCTCGATCGCTACCCCGTTGGCCTCAAACCGAGTCTGGTGACGACCGGGCCCGGCGGCCGCGTTTGGGTCAGCGTCACCGAATCGGACAAACTCGTCTGGTTCGACGCGACCTCCGCCTCGCCCTCGGCGCACAGCATCCCTCTAGGCGCCGGTTGCGGACCGGTCGGGATCGTCGCCGGCGGTGACGGGCGGATCTACTTCTCGCAGCCTTCAAGCGGGGTCTGCGGCGCCGACCAGATTGGCTACGTCAAGGAAGACGGCACTGAACTGACCACGATCGCGATGTTCGGCGTCACCGAATCGGTCGGCCGGGCTTACGACCTCGCTGTCTACGGCGGCAAGCTCTTCATCCCCAATTACGAAGGCGACGACGTGCGCCGTGTCGCGCTGGGCACGCTGGCGCCGGAAGCCGTTGTCCAGATGCCTACCGGCAGCCGACCCCAGGGCATCGCCGCTGACGCGGCCGGCGAAATCTGGGTGTCGCTCTCCTCGGCGGGCAAGCTGGCTCGTTTCCCGGCCGGCCAGACCTCCGGCCCGGCGCCGGTCCTCACCCCCAGCGGCGGCTCGCTGAGCAACCCCTCTGGTATTGCCAGGTCTGGCGGCGTGATGTACGTCGCATCGGCGGGCAACGCCAAGCTGCTGGGCGTCGACTCGACCCTGTCCTACAGCTTCACCTCGTTCCCCTTCGACGCCGAACCGTGGCAGGTGGCGGCGGCGCCGAACGGCGAACTGTGGGTGAGCGATCGCGCCGATGCGCGGCTCTTCCGCGTCTCCGATGACCCGCCGACGGTCGAGAATCGCAGGACCATTCAGATCGTCAATCCAGGTCATAGCGGGCCAAAGCTGAAGCTGAAGCTGTCGATCAAGAAGAAGCAGAAGCTTGCCGACTTCATCAAGTTGACGGCGAGCTGCCCCAGCCGGGCCTGCACGATCACGGCAACCGGCACGCTCTCGATCAAGCGTCTGAAGCTGCGGACCACCAAGGTTCGGACCAAGCCCGGCCGCGCGGCTGTGTTGAAACTGAAGTTCCCGGCCAAGGCGAAGGAAGCGGCCGCTCAAGCGCTCGCGGCCGGCAAGAAGCCAACGGTCACGATCAAGGCGCGCGCGGCGGGCGGCGGCAGCTCAAGCAGCTTCCGGGTCCGCCAGGTAACCCTGACGAGCTAGCCCTTGTGGCCAACGGCGACTAGGCGAGCAGGCCGACAAACAGCAGCAGGACGCCGGCCGTTGCCGCGGCGCCACCGCAGGCCAGCAGCCAGCGCCTGCGGGCGATGATCGAGACCGAGGCCAGCACGATCCCAACCTGGAGGCCGACCTCGGCCAGCTCGTAGTCGAGGTGCTGGGTATTGGCGTGGTTGGCCTCGTCTTCGTCGGCCCGGATCTCGGCGTTTAGGTGAGCGTCGGCGGGCTCCAGCTCGTGGGCGATCCGGGTCTCGTGCCGCAGCGCCTCGGCGGAGGCGCGTCGCACCTGCGCGCTGCCCGCGCTGAGGGCCTCGAGCAGTCCCGCGTTGCCGCTGGCGATGTCGATCTTGACCCGGTTGCTCTCCAGCCGCGCCGAGGTGTCCGCGCGGTGGGTCTCACCGGTGACGACCTCCTTTACCGCCTCGTTGGAGAGGAAGGTCGCGAGGGCGAGGAAGGCGGCCATTACGGCGACGGCGAGCGCTGCGTTGCGCCCGTAGTGCGGCTCGCCATGGCCATCGCTTGTCGCGGCGACCCGGTGCCCCTCCTCGAACCGCTCGTATGACCGATGGGCCTCCAAGGCCTGCTTCCTAGCAGCTACTCGCGCCGACTGTCGCCCTCAACCCTCCGCGACGACGTCGGCCAGATCGACCGTGTCCGCGGCGGCGTTCTGCCGTCTCGACAGCGCCAGGCAAGGCAGCGCCAGGACAGAGATCCCAGCGCCGATCAGATAGGAGGGTGCATAGCCCCAAACGTCCGCCGCTCGGCCGAGCAGGGGCTGGGTCCAGACCCCGCCGCTGGAGGACATCATCGAGTCGAAGGAGAGGATCGTCGCTCGCTGCCGCGAGGGAATCAGGCCGTTGAGGTAGGTCTGGCGGATTGGCACGGTGGCGGCGAACAGCAGCCCCCAGACGACGATCAAGCCGATCACCCCCCAAAAGCTCTCGACCAGGCCGATCAGTCCCAGCGCGACGACGCTGAGTCCGGCCGTCACGATCAGCGCCGAGGTGCGGCGGCGGAAAAGGCGGCGGATACGGGGGGCCGCGATACCACCGGCGATCTGGGCGCCAGCGACGATCGCCGCCACCAGGCCGGCGACTTGGTAGGCCTGGGGGTCGCCATAGAGTTCCAGTAGGTAGGGCTGCAGGGCGTAGAAGGCGTAGATGCCGACGCCACCGGTGAAGAGCGACTCGACCATCAGCCACTTGACCGCCGGAACGCGCCAGCCGTAGTCGATCGAGTTGGTGGCGATCTTGCGCATCTCCGCCAGCGGCCGGCCGCCCTTCTCGGGCGTGAAGCCGACGTCGTGCATGAGCCTGAAGGCGAGCCCGAACATGATGATCAGGACGAGGCCGCGCAGCACGAAGGGCACGCCGAGGCTGGTCTGGCGGGCGATGAAACCACCGGCAACCGAGCCGACCAGCATCGCCGCGCCGCTGACGATCTGGCCGCGGCCGAAGACCGTCTCCAGCTCACCGGTGTAGCCGGTCGCGGTGAGGGCGTCAACCAGCCAGGCCTCGACCGCGCCGGAGAAGAAGGTGAAGCCGAGGCCGAGCAGCATCGAGGCGATCGCCCACTCCCAGAGCGGCGCCCCAATCTGCCAGAGCAGCACGTAGAGAAAGGTCGAGGCCATCAGCGTCAGCGTCCCGAGCAGGTAGGAGACGCGGCGCCCGATCGTGTCGGCGACGATCCCCGTCGGCACCTCGAACAGCACCATCCCGGCGGTGAAGAAGGCGTTCGCCGCGAACGCTTCCAGGTTCGAGAGCCCGGCATCGAGCAGGAAGATCGTGTTGATCCCCCAGATCAGCGATGCCGCCAGCGTGTTGCCCAGCAGCAGCGTCAGGTAGGTGCGCTGTATCGAGCGGGCGGTCGGCATCCGCCCTCAGGTTCCCAGCTCCCGGATCGACGGGCCCATCGGCGCCGCTGTGGTCAGAGATCGAAGCTCTGGCGCCGCCCCTCAGGCACGAGGTCGACGAACTGGCGATGCCGCTGGATGTAGTCGTTGACGAAGGGGCAAAACGGCAGCACCGCCAGCCCGCGCTCGCGCACATCGTTCAGCGCAAACGAGATCAGCTGGCTGCCGAGGCCGCGCCCCTCGAACTCTTCGTCGATCTCCGTGTGCACCAGCTCGATCAGCCCGGGTCGCAAGCGGTACGTCACAAAGCCGGCAAGCTCACCGTCGCTGCGGATCTCATAGCGCTCCCCGTCAGCGTTGTCGGTAACTGTGATCTGAGTGGCGTTCATGCCCCAACCATAGGCTCGGCAGCCAGGTAAGGTCGCGCCGAATCGAGGTGTAAACACGGCAAGGCGAGGTGGTCAGTGGGTCTGTTCAAGAACGATCGGCGGACGCTGGAAGAAGCACTCGAGAGTCTTAGGAGCGAACTTGGGACCCAATCGTCTTTCGGCGGCGACGTCGAAAACCACGCCGGCATAGCGGGGCGCGTCAAGCAGGTCGAAGCAGCCGCCGAGCAATTGCAGCGCAAGGGACGCGGGGCGGAGGCGGCCAGTGCTATCGACTCCGTGTACGAGGCGAGCTTTCCGATTGCCGTGCTCGGCGGCGCCCCCGACGTGGTCGCCGAACTCGAGCGACTCGAGCAACTCGAGGCAGAAGGGGAAGTCGAGCTGCCGCCGATAAAAGGCAGCGGAACGGCGGCACAGGCAGAGGAGGCCCGCCGCGAGGAAATCTCGAAGCTGAGCGCGAAGCGCAAAGAAGCGAAAGCGTTCTGGAAGCGCGTCTTGGACGACGTGGGGGAGCGGGTAGGGCGCCCCCGCTCGGCCTAGCCAGCGGCCTGATAGTTCGAATTGCATACCCTGCTCCTTCGAACATGTGGGTTCAGCGGACGATCCGGCTCGGGGCGCAGGGGCGCGGCTTTCACCTGATTACCGCTGAGGTTCTCGCTGCCCTGCCGGAGTTGGAGGAGATCCAGGTCGGGATTCTGCACCTGCTGATTCAGCACACCTCGGCCTCACTGGGGCTGAGCGAGAACGCCTCGGCGGAGGTGCGGCGTGACTTCGAGACCTGGTTCAACCGGGCGGTCCCTGAAGGTGCCCCGTACTGGACGCACACGCTCGAGGGTGACGACGACATGCCCGCCCATATAAAGGCGGCGCTGTTGGGCCCGTCGTTGACCCTGCCGCTCAGCGAAGGCCGCCCGGCGCTGGGGACGTGGCAGGGCATCTACCTCTGTGAGCACCGCGACCGTGGTGGCTCTCGCTCGCTGGTCGCCACCGCCTGGGGCGAGCCCGAACGGCTTAGGTCGCAGTCGCGTTAGCCCGCCGCAGGAAGAAGATCGTCGCTTGCACCGTGAGGGCCGCCGCGACCGCGAGGCCGAAGGCGGCGGCGGTGCCCATTGCGGGCAGGGCGATCGCGAGCACGAAGCAGAAGGCAGCGAAGCCGTAGAAGCCGATCAGGAAGTTGCGCAGGAGGACGGCGAGCGGGGCGAAGCCACCGTGGGCCTGGGTGAAGACGGCGAGGACGCTGGTGATGATCGGAAACGGCGCCAGCAGGCCGCTGAGGTGGGCGCCGAGGGCACCGGATAGGGCGGTGAGGGTGAGCACCAGCGCCAGCGCGGCAAAGGCGCGGCCGGGCAGGTCCCACCAGGGCGGTGTGGGAGCGGCGGCTGGCTGCGGAGGCGCGGCCGGCAGCAACTTCAGCCCCAACGCGAAGCAGGTGGCGACCAGGAGCAGTGAGACGACGGCCGCTGGCCGGAGCGGGCTCAGTACGGCGATGCCAAGCAGGAATGCCGCCCAGCCGCAGAGCACACTCGGGCCCGGCCCGGCCCCCGTCGCGACGCGGCCGTAGACAACCACGAAGGTGGTCAGAGCGGCGAGGCCCAGCAGGGTGCCGGCAGCGGCAGCGGCGCCGAAGCCACGGCCGTGCACGAGGGTCTCGACCAGCAGGATCGGTCCGGCGACGACCGGCAGCCCACCAAGCAGGCCGGCGACGGCAATCCCCCAGCGCCGCCCGGCCAGGGAGACGGCGATCACGCAGAGCGGGGAGAGCAGGATCTTCGCCGCCAGCAGCGTCACCGCGGCAGGCTCGCAGATCGGAACCCTGCGAGCGGCGCTTGTTTTCAATTTGACTTACATCTAAGGTAAGTGAATTACACCGACGACGGAATCACGGCCCTATGACATGTCGATTCGCTCCCAGCGCTCCGCGGCTACGGCCGATCGGATTCGCGACGCCGCCTGGGCGCGCTTCTCGACCACGAGCTATGACGAGGTGACCCTCGCCGAAGTCGCCGCGGTGGCGGGGGTCAGCGTGCCGACGGTGCGCAGCCACTTCGGCCGCAAGGAGGGCCTCTTCCTGGCCGGCTACGTCGCCTGGGGGATGAGGGCGGTGCAGAACCGCGAAGCGGCGCGGCAGCTGGACCCGATCACGGCGATCCGCCAGCTGCTGAAGGACTACGAGCGCCAAGGGGAGGTGGGCCTTCACCTGCTTGCCGAGGAGGACCGTTTCCCCGCGGTCAAGGAGATGACCGACGGTGGGCGCGCCTACCACCGCTGGTGGCTGGGCGAGGTCTTCGCCCGGCACCTTGTTCGGCTGAGCACCGCGACCCGCGAGCGGCGGCTCGCCCAGCTCTTCCTCGCCACCGACCTGACCAGCTGGAAGCTGCTGCGGCTCGATCTCGGCCTCTCGGCGCGGCGGACCGAAGCGGCGGTCTTGGAGAACGTTCAAGCGCTGCTGGGGCTGGAGTGATGGCGCGGATCCTGCTCTACACAAGCCCCGCTTCCGGACACACGTTTCCGCCGGTGCCGACGGCGCTCGAGCTCTCTGCGCGCGGCCACGAGGTGATCGTCCGCACCGGGGCCGCGGGAGTTGCGCCGCTCAAGGCCGCGGGGCTCGAGGCCGCCGCCGTCGACCCGCGGATCGAAGCGATCGAGGTCGACGACTGGCGGGCCTCGAATCCGCTCAGCGCGACCCGCCGCTTGTTTGCCGCCTTCGCCCGGCGGGCGGAGTTCGAGCTGCCCGAGGTGCAGGCGGCGATCGCCGCCGAGGAGCCGGACCTGCTCTGGATCGACATCAACTGCATCGCCGCCTCGGCGGGGGCCGAAGCCTCAGGCCTGCCGTGGGCCCACTACTTGCCCTATCCACATCCGGTTCCGGCTCGTGGCGTCCCCGCCTACGGGCCCGGGCTACCTCCCCCCGGTGGCCCCCTCGGTCGCCTTCGCGACGGCACCCTGAACGCCGTCAACCGGGCGGCTTTTCGCTCTATCCTCCCCCCGTTCAACCAGCTCCGGCGCAGTCTCGGCCTGCCGCCGTTCCCCCGTGGCGAGGATTACTTCCTCTCAGCACCGCTGCTGATCCAGTTCTCGGCCGAGCCCTTCGAATACCACCGCGACTGGCCGGCCAACGCGCGGCTGGTCGGTCCCGGGCTCTGGGATCCGCCGGCCGAGGACCCACCCTGGCTGGGCGAGGAGGAGCGGCCAATCGTCCTGCTCAGTGCTTCGACTGAATTCCAGGACGACGGGGCGCTGATCACAACCGGCCTTGAGGCCCTCGCCGCGGAGCCCTACGCGGTGATCGCAACCACGGCCGCCCACGATCCCGCCCGCTTCCGCGTTCCCGCGAACGCCCGGGTCGAGCGCTTCCTGCCGCACTCACCGCTCCTGCGCCGGGCAAGCGCCGTCGTCTGTCACGGCGGCATGGGGACGACGCAGAAGGCCCTGGCTGCGGGAGTGCCGGTCTGCGTCGTGCCCTTCCTCCGCGACCAGTTCGAGATCGCCCGCCGGGTGACGGTGGCTGGCGCGGGGGAGAGCTTGACCGCGAAGAGGCTCCGCCCTGACCGCCTGCGCGCAGCTGTCGCTGGCGCGATCTCGCGGCAGCCCGGAGCCGAACGCGTGGCCGAAGCTTTCCGGGGCGCTGGCGGACCGGCTGCCGCCGCTACCGAGCTCGAGCGGCTGCTGCAGCGTTAGTCGAACAGGTCACCGAGGAACCCGCGGTCACGGTCCGTGTCCGGGCTCTCGCCCGAGTGGGCACCCAGATAGCTGCTCTCGGCGCCGATCAGGCGCTCGAGCTCACCGCGGTCGAGGAAGATGCCGTGGCAGGCCGTGCACTGGTCGATCGTGATGCCGTTGCGCTTGTAGGTGCGCATCCGGCCACGGCACTTGAGGCAGATCAGATCGGTTGTCGTCTCGTTCACGGTTCTTCCCCGAGGTTCGGTGGCGGCGCATCAAACGCCGCCACCGCCTCAACGTAGCGCGCTATCCCTAAGGGCCGCTGAATCCGCTCGCGAAGCAGGGACCGCCGCCGCAGCTGTCACTCGCGGGGATCGCCCCGGCGAAGAAATCGGAGACGAGTTGCTGCTCGGCCGGCGTTGCCCGTGGCGCCCCGTGTGGGTCAGCGCCGGCACGGTTCGGCACGTTTTCGTAGGGCGGCGGTTCGGTGCCGATCAGGCTGCCGGGGTTCGCCGGGTCTTCGCGGATCGGCCCGGTGTCCCAGTAGTAGATCGCCGAGCCGGTGTACGGGTAGCGGCGGATCGTCGGCACGCCCCAGAGCACGTCTGTGTCCGGCCAGCGGCCCGGGAAGAGGACCGGCCGGTGGGCGCGGGCGCCGATCGTCCGCGCCTCGACGTCGGCTTGGTAGTCGCTCACCTGGTGATCACCGAAGGCGACGTCCATCAGCACCTGGTGGGCCGGCGTGTCCGGCAGCGGATCGTTGGTGATGCGGTGCGCGTAGCCGTTCGGCTCGCCCCGGTCCCAGAGCATCTGGATCAGGTCGAGGACCAGCGGCCGCTCCGTTTCGTCGGGGTATGAGGGGTACAGCACCCCGGCGAAGGGGTCGAAATCGACCGAGCGCGGCAGCAGCACCGAGTAGTTCATCGCCGGCACGCCCAGCGATGCCCTGGTGAAGTCGGGGGCGAGCGCGGTGAGGGCGCCGCCCATGATCCCGCCCTGGCTGTTGCCGTTGTAGAAGAGGGCGCTGGTGTCGAGTGCCGAGGGGCTCGCCGCCGTGCCGTCCTGGTGGAAGGCCGGGGCGGTGGTGAAGCCGCTCGAGCTGATCATCGCCCGCCCGAGGAAGAGCTCGTCGAGCAGGCCCTGCTGCAGGCGGTCGGGGAGCGCCGGGAACCGCGACAGCTCCTGCAGGGCGGAGATCGCGACGGGAACGTCGCTTTCCGACATGCCGATCTCATCGGTTGCGCAGGTGACGATCCCGTGCGCCTGGGCGAGGCTGCGCTGCGGTGCCGAGGCCACCTCGCCGGCGCTGCCGAAGAGGCCGTGCCCGTAGAGCGACAGCCTGCCCGCCTGCGCCGGGCCGGTGACCACCGACTCGGGCACGATGCAGTCGAAGTTGGCGGTCCAGGTGCCGTTCTGGGTCGGCGCGCCGCCGGGACCGAGCTGCATGGTCCCGCCGGGCCCGCAGTTCGGGAAGAGGTAGCAGGGCACTTCGAAGGTGCCTTTGACGCGGCGGGCGATTTCGCCGGGGACCGGGTTTTCTTCGACGCCGCTCACCTGGAAGTTGGGCGAGACGCCCTGCGGGATCCCGTCGGCGAGGTCGGTATCGCCGAGCTGGGCGAAGGCGGCGTCGCGCATCGCCAGCGCCCGGCCGGCGTTGTTGATGTCGCTGGCGACGGTGAAGTCCCAGGCCAGGTAGAGCCCGTGCCGCGAGATGCCGGAGCGCTGCAGTCGCTGGAAGATCGCTTCGAAGTGGCCGCGCCGCGCCTCGATCTCGGGCTGTTTCGAGTGCACCCTGTCGCGGTAGTAGCGGAAGGCGGCGGGCGCTTCGATCTTGTCGCCCGCCGCATTACGCAGGTTGCGCAGGGCGACGATGTAGCGGTGGCCGGCGGCGAAGTTGGTCGCCGGGTGGATCTCCAGTGCGGCTTTCGAGGGATCGCTGGCGAGCGAGTCGATCTCGACCCAGATCGGCCAGCGCTTGCCGGTCGTGGCGTCGATCACGACCACCGGCGCGTTGCCCTTGCGGTAGCGGCCGATGTGGTTGATCGGCACGGCGCCGGTGGCGCGGACGTCGGCCGCCGTTTCGATGCCGGGCACCTTGACCAGGATCGTCGCGCCCTGGCTGAAGCCGTCCGAGGCGCTGTAGGCACCGGCGTCGATGTGCGTACCGAGGACGTTGGCCGGCATACCTTCCGTCTTGAAGTTGATGCGCCGCCCGGTCGGGCTGCTCGCGTCCGCGACCGTGTAGTAGTCGTTGGGGAAGGGCAGCATGCAGAGCGTGTTGTCGGGCTCGGCGATGAAGTCGCAGTTCTGCGCCTGCGAGGTGTCGATTGGCGGCAGCTGGGGGTTCCCTTTGCCGGGGTGGTGCCCGTGATGCCATCGAGACTTCTCACCGTGGTGCCGCGGCGGCTTGCCCGAGTGATGCCCCGGCGTTGCCAAGGCCGTAGCCGGAACCATCAGAACCACCAGGATCGCCGCGAAAGCGGCCCGCAAACAAGTCCTCATCGGTTTCCCTCCAACCCTCGGAGGTCGACCCCCTGCGCGTCCCGCCCATCGGGACTCGCCGGACCTCAAGCTCTGGCACCGGCTACCCGGGGTGGCTCCCGATCGAAACCTGGCTCGGAGACCGGGGCGAAGCCGGGTGCCCGCGCGCATTGCTCAAGCCGCCCGCAGCCCGGGTCGAGAAGACCTCATCGCCGCCCTCGTCCGAACGGAGCCCCCGATGAAGTCAGCTCGCCGACATCTCAGCTACGCCAACGTAATCTCGACGATCTGCCTCTTCATCGTGCTCGGCGGCGGCGCCTACGCGGCCGCGCGGCTGCCCGCCAAGAGCGTCGGCACCGCGCAGCTGAAGGCCGGCGCGGTGACCGCGGCCAAGATCAAGGACGGGACGATCACTGGCGCCAAGGTGGACAGCCGCACGCTCGGGCCGGTGCCGACGGCAGCCAGTGCTGATCGCGCAGGGAGCGCCGATCATGCGACCAGCGCGGACAGCGCGACCCGGGCCCTGAGCGCCGACAAAGCCGCACTCGCCACCAAAGCGAACCTGGCGGCCAACGCCGAAATGCTCGGCGGCAGCCCTGCCAGCAACTTCGTCAGCAACAGCCAGGTCGGCTACATCGATCGGACCTTCTCCGGCTGCACCCTTTCCGTCGCCTGCGTCTCCGACGTGCTCACGATCGCCGGCGTCACCGTGCATGCCACTTGCGAGTACAACGGCGGCATCAGCGCCATGATTTTGAGGGTGATCGGCGCCGCCCGTACCGGCTACAGCTACGTCACCAACACCAACGAAGCCCGCCGCGGACAGTTCGAAGGCGACGGCAACGTCATCCCGACCGCCTCGGCTGGGACCGAAGCCGGCGCAACCGGGACGATTGTGGTGCGAACCCCCGCCAGGATCATCACCCTTAGCTTCGACGCCCGCTCGTGGTCGCCGTCGCCTGGCACCGGGTCCTGCGCGGTGTTCGCGACCGCCCTGGCGGTCTGACAACTTTCGAGGGCCTGAAATGAAGGGCCGGGCGACCCCTCTTAAGAAAGGGTCGCCCGGCTCGACGAGCCGCTAGAGGCCCAGCCTGTAGAGGCGGGGCAGGTCCCAGGCGGCAACCTGCTTGCCGACCTTTGCCGCCGTCTCGTCGGAGAAGCGGTAGTGGACTCCCTCCCAGACGCGGCCGTCGATCGTCTCCTGGGTGATCTGTGACCAGCGTGTGTAGGTGTGGACCGAGCCGGGGTCGGTCGTCGAGGTGACCGGGATCGCCGCCGGGGCCCAGGGTCCGGTCAGTGCGGTCAGCACGCCCTCAGCCGCTCCCGCGTAGCCGGCATGCCCGCTCGGGTACTCGGGGTGACGGGGCGTCGCCCACAGCGGTGTCCATGTGGGGTCGGGGTCGACACTGCCGGTGCGGATCGCGGTTACTGGGCGCCAGAACGTGTAGGTGTACTTGGCCTCGAAGATCGCGATCTGCGTGTCGACGGTGACAACGTGGAGGGCCGCGACCGCCCGCGCATCCCAGGCCAACGAGTGGTGGGTGTCGGCGAGCACCGCCCGCAGGACCTGTCCGTAGAGGGCGTATGAGTCCTGGTAGATGAAGTTGGCCGTATCGGTTTGGGCGGGAGTGCGGACGCTGCTTGTGTCCTGCCCATAGGCGCGTATCTCGGCGAGGGCGTTGAGGAACTTGGCCGAGTCCAGGGCGGGTGGGGGAGCGGGCCGGAACTGACTATTGCTCGCCAGCAGGAAGCTTCGCCCGTCCTTCTGGCCGGCGCGCACGGCGGGGCCAAAGGTCGGCGGGGTCGGCTGCCAAACGCCCGGCGCGGGCGGCGGCGGCGTGTAGGGGATGTCGACCGAGGCGGTGTCGAGCCCATCGCCGGCACGCTGGGCGAGGATCAGGCTTGCCTCGTGTTGGCCGGCGGCGAGGCCGCGGCTCTTATCCCATCCGTTGGGAATCCCGGAGAGGGTCGAGGACAGGGCGGCGTCGAGCTGAGCCTGTTGGCCAGGCACTTGGGCGACGAGCGTGTCGTGAAGCGCCGTCGCGAACGCGGCGGCCTGGAAACGGGGGCCGTAGCCGTCCTGCACCGCGCGATCCGCGGCGATCCAGCTGACTGCCCAGGTGCGGCTCTGGGTGATGGGCTCGGGGAACGCGGCGGCGGCGACCGTCTGGTTGGTGAGGTCGAACCACTGGAGTGCCAGCGCTTGGTCCGAGGGCTGGGTGGGCGCAGGCCAACCGTGGCCAAGGTGCCAGCTGGGACGGTGATCGCGTGAGTGGGCAGCGGCGCCGCTCACACCCAGCAGGGAGATGCCAAGGATGAGGCTCGAGAGCAGCGCCAGCAGGGCTCCTCTCCTTCGGCTCTTGGTGATGGTGAGTTGGTGCTTCATCGGATTCTGCCTCCTCAATGCATCGGTTTATTAGGGGGTCAGTTCCCGTTGCCGCGGGACGAGGCGGCGCATATTACATAAAGATATCTTTGTTGATAGGCTTTATCAAGATACTTCGATCGAGGAGGGAAGATGAGCCAGACTGACCAGTTGATCGACAACGCCAAGTCCTATGCGCGGGGGTTCGACAAGGGGGATCTGCCGCTGCCTCCGGGCAAGCGGGTCGCCGTGCTCGCCTGCATGGACGCGCGCCTCAACCCCTACGGCATCCTCGGCCTCAACGAGGGCGATGCCCACGTGATCCGCAATGCCGGCGGAGTCGTCTCCGAGGACGCGATTCGCTCGCTGGCGATCTCGCAGAACCTGCTCGGCACCGAGGAGATCGTCCTCATTCATCACACCGACTGCGGCATGCTCACCTTCACCGACGACGAGTTCGCCGACAAGCTCGAGGCCGAGACCGGCGAGCGCCCGGAGTGGAGCGCGCAGGCCTTTTCCGACCTAGGCAATGACATCCGCGACGGAATCGAGCGGATCAAGGCCAGCTCCTTCATCCCCCACACCGACAACGTCAGAGGCTTTGTCTACGAGGTCGACAGCGGCGAGCTGCATGAGGTGTCGCGGCAGCTTTCGCTGCGTAGTTAGGGAGGCTCGCCTTCTAACCAATTCCCCTCTCATCAATCGCCGGACCTCTCCCGCCGGCGACGAGGGGATGACTGTCGCTTTCCCTGGCGACGGTATGAGGAGCCACTGACTTTCCCGATTTGCGTGGTTCCTCCAGGCCGGACGACTCCGGACGCCGAGGCCCTTTCCACCTCGGCGTCCGGTTGTTCGGTTTCGACGCGGCAATACCCACCACTCGTGCCACGCAACGGATGTCCAGGCCAGTCACTCTTAATCCTCTAAGGAGATTCCAGAAACACAAATTGTAAAAGTTTTAGTTGAGTATTGGAGTTATCCCGATACCGAGTTTCATCGGACCATCTGCGAACACTCCAGTCACAATGGCCTCTTCCAAACTCTTGGCGCTGCGACATCCCATTCAGGGGGTGAAGAAGGAGTGGCGCGACCGGTTCGGTGACGGTGACCGTCCGCGTGGTGTGCTCCGGCGCAAAGGCTTCAAGAAGGCTCCGGTTGACAAGCGCATCACTCCGGACTTCAAGGCGATCGGCGGCCGTGGAGGCTACTTCTTCCTCACTGACTCCTCCAATTATTTGAAGCGCCATGTCGAGACGCTGCAGATAAAGAGCGCCTCATTTGCGCGGCGGCGGCTGACGATCGATGTGCAGCTCCCCTCCGATGGTGCCCTCGGTCAGTTAGGGCACGAAGGCGAGCATGAGTTCTGGATCCCCGTCACCTTCCTGGCCAAGCGGCCGCCCCGCTCGAACATCGATCTGCGCGATGATCGCGACCGGGTCGTGCCGCTGCTGACGCGCAGGGAGAACAGCGAAATTACCCACGCCGCGGTTACCGCCGCTGCACGTGAACTCTTGCCCGCCGAGCCGTCACAACTGTTGCAGGCGCTGCTGTGCGAACTGGTCACCTGCGACGGGATCGCCAGCGAAGTGGCTCTGGTACTTGCGAAGGAAGCGCTGAGGGCTGAGGGTGCGGCGCTGAGCAGTGAAAAGGCACTTGCCTTCTTCGAGTCGCTGCGCGTGCTCTCGGGGAACTATGCAGCCTGGGTCGCCTTTCACGGTCGTCCGAGTGAACGGCGGGTAATCAAGTTCCACTACGACGTCGAGTTCGATCGCCAGCGGGTGCTGCGTCAGCGCCGGGCGACCAAGAGTTACGTTGTCTATGCGCGCCGCTCGGAAGAAATCCACACCTTGGATGTGGAGGAGATTGGCGACAAGAACCCTTACTCCCCGATTCGGAGACTGGCCGCCCGGGCAGCCTCAGCGACCGGCCTGGGCGCAGTCAACGTAGGGATCGAGAGCCCCTACATCGTCGGCAGCGACAGCTACCACCTGCAGGTGGAGTCACCGCCCGGAGTGGAGACGCGCGACATCGACCTCTTCGCCACCGTCGACGAGGAAGGCGACGCCGATAGCTGGAAGCGTGACCACGGCGCTCATCTCTATGTGAACCGGGCCCGCCTAGCGGAGGAAGGCGCTGGTATCGCGCTGCTGACCCTGCGAATTGGGCGGCGCGGATTCATGACGCTCTCCTGGCTGAGTGTGGTGCTGAGCGCCGCGATCCTCTGGCTCTTCGATCTCACCGCCGAGAGGCATATTGAGAGTCCCGAGGCGACGGCGGCTGTCCTCCTCTTCGGTCCGGCCCTGCTCGCGGCGCTGGTGGTGAGGCCGGGCGAGCACCCGGTTGCAACCAAGCTGTTCTCGGGGATCAGGTTGCTGGTCGCGCTGAACGGTGTCCTCGTGGTGGGCGCCGCGGCGGCGGTGGCAGGCGTCACCCCGGAAGGGTGGAGCGTCGAGCACCTCTGGTTCGTCGCCGCGATCCTCGCCACGGTCAGCGCTGCGATCGTCACCCTGGGCTGGGTCTTCTCCTGGGACACCACCTACAAGCTGGTCAAAGGCCTGCGCCGGCAGCTGAGCACGGGAGGGCAATACCGTCGGCTGTGCGCCTGGCTGCTTGGTTTCACCGCCCTTGCCCTCGTCATGGGGTGGCTGAACCAGTGGATTCTTCTGCCACCTCAGCTCTATCTTGCCCCGGCGATCGGCTTGCTGCTGGCTTGCGGCTTCGTCGCTGCCGGCTATGCCGGCCTCCAGCGCTCTTCGGCGCTTCCGGCGGCGGTGGCGATCGACCTCAACTGCCTGGCTCTGTTGACTGCGCTGATAGCGCTCGCGCTCGGCTTGCGCTCCGGCTTTGGCTGGGAGACGTGGTGGCTGCGGCTCGAGGTCGTGCCGCTCGGGGGACTGCTGATGCTTCTGTTCAACGACCGCCGCTGGAAGCGCCGCCATGCGGGTCAGCCCCGCCGGGAAATCGGTGACGTCGAGGGCATAGCGAGGCGTTGGTTGCGTGAGGCCGATCCCCGGCCCAACTGGCTGCGGCCAACGCCCAGCGCCGCCCGCATTCGCGAGGAGGCGCGCAAGAACGCGACCGGCATCCCCGACCTGATCGCCCCCTCGGCCTATCGCGAGGTCGAGCCCGCCGAGGGCTTGATCGACGAAGCCGGGGCGATGTACGTGAAGTTCCTGCAGGCGCGCGCGAACAAGGGCCTTGAAGCGGTAGGCGAGAACGATGAAGAAGAGCCCGAAACCGAAGAATCGCTTGTGCCTGCCAAGCTCGAAAACGGAGGGCGCGAGGTCGTCGTCCTCGACCTCTGAACGCCGATGGATCCCGAGTTCTGCGAGCCGGTGCCAGGAACGAAGGACGACGAGCTACTGCTCGGCGCGTCCACCTGGGACCCTGGCGAGCGCTCCCTCAAGTATTCGTGGCGAGACAAGATCGGCCGTCGCAGCCGCGGCGGCGAGCTGCCGATCACGACGATGCCGCAGGCGGTGCTGTTCGCTGCCCGGACTGGATACCTCGACCGCGAGCAGATGGCGGAGATCGCCAAAGGCCTCATCGACTCACTGGCCGCCGAGCCGGGCTGACTCCGGAGATCGAGACGCTCTAGGCGTCCGCGCCACTTGCCAAGAGCGCTGGAGGAGATTAGATTGCTCGCGTTATCTACAGGGGGGATCGCATGGCAGGGAGGACTGAAGGCAGCGCTCGGCGGCGGGTGTTGTCGGTTTTCGCCGGGCTGATGGCAACGGCGGCTTTGTTCTTTTCCATGGCCTCGGCGGCCTCGGCGCTGCCGCCGCAGTTCTACGGTCTCGACGTAGGGGCTGGAAGCTTCAACAGTGAACCGGACTGGGCAGTGATCGAACACTCCGGCGCAAAGATGGCCCACATGCAATTCAACTGGCAGACCGTCGCGAGCGGCGGCTGGGCCAGCACCTATGACCAGTACATCCAGAAGGCCGTGAGCCACGGCGAGCAGATCCTGCCCTACCTATACGGACGCAAAGACGGGACCACGCCGTACTACACCGAATCGGAATGGAACGAATACGAGAACGTCTTCGTCAAAGAAGCCGTGCAGCGCTACGGCTACAACGGCAGTTTCTGGACCACCAATTCCAACCCCTGCTTCCATCCCGGTCAGTCCTGCTATCGCCCGATCTGGACCTGGGAAGTCTGGAACGAGCCTAACTTCAATACCAATAGCCCGGGCGGAACGGCGAACGGGAAAACGTACGCCAAGTTTCTGAAGAGGACCTCCGAAGCGATCACCAGCGGCCAGAACGCGATCGAAGGCAATCCTCACACGACCCTTGTCCTGGTCGGGGGCATCTACCAGGGCGAGGATCGGGGGATGGCCTTCTCGACCTTCATGGCCCAGGTAAAAGAACTCGCGGGCATCAACAGCTACTACGACGGCCTGGGGATCCATCCTTATGGGTTTGGCAGCAAAGGACTGGCAACAACCGAAGCGGCACGCTTGCTGAGCCTCGAGGGTCACGTCGAAGAAGCGCGTAAAACCCTGACTGGGATGTGCACCGCCTGCTCGGGCAAGTCGCTCTGGGTCACCGAGTTCGGATGGGGGGTAGAAGGCAGCGGCCCCAGTGGCAGTCTCGTCAGCCCCAGTGAACAGAGCAGTCTGCTGCGAAGCAGCTATAGCTGGCTCGTGGGCGCGAGCTCGGCTGACAAGATCGAATACGCGGCCTGGTACCTGTACAAAGACGCATGTTGCCCAGGGGACTGGGCGCAGTATGCGGGCCTGCGCGACGGAAATGGCGCCTATCGACCATCGTGGTGGGGGTACCAAGCCCAGACCGGTGCCTCACCTTTTCCCGGTGGGACGATTGACTTCCAGGCTAACTCCACTCAGCTGTACTCCCTTGCTGCCAGTGCGGGCTCTGTCAACTGGGGCCTGGGAATGAAAGCCGGCACCAGCCCCGGCATCGCGACGCTCAGCAACGGCGAATACGTGATGGCGCTCCAGGCCAATACCAGCACGCTTTGGGTTTCGTCTCCCGCGGGCGGCTCCGGTAATACGTCACTCGGCATGGCCGCCGGCACCAGCCCGAGCATCGCGGGAAGCCTCACCGGCGCCGAATACCTGATCGCGTTCCAGGGCAACGACGGCGCCCTGTGGACGAGATCCTCAGCGGGCCCCTACGGGCAAACGAGCCTGGGAATGAAAGCCAGCACCAGCCCTGCCATAGCGACGCTCAGCAACGGCGAATACATGATCGCGTTCCAGGGCAACGACGGCGCCCTGTGGACGAGGTCCTCGTCAGGTCCCTACGGGCAAACGGGCCTGGGCATGGCCGCCGGTACTAGCCCGAGCATCACGGCTCTCCCCAAAGGCGAATACCTGATCGCGTTCCAGGGCAACGACGGCGCCCTGTGGACAAGATCCTCAGCGGGTCCCTACGGGCAAACGGGCCTGGGCATGGCCGCCGGGACCAGCCCAAGCATCGCCTCGCTCCCCAACGGCGAATACATGATGGCGTTCCAGGCCAACGACGGCACGCTATGGACCCGGTCGTCATCGGGCGCCTACGGCAAAACGGGATTCGGCATGGCCGCTGGCACCAGCCCGAGCATCACGGCCCTCCCCAACGGCGAATACATGATCGCGTTCCAGGGCAACGACGGCGCCCTGTGGACGAGGTCCTCATCGGGCGCCTTCAACAAAACTGGCCTGGGCATGGCCGCCGGGACCAGCCCGAGCATTTCGCCGCCTTCCCGCTGGTGAATTAGGAGAGGTCCGGCGAGCATCGCCGGACCTCTCCCGCCGGCAATTCCAGCGTGCCTGTGTAGCGTGCGACCGGTGCGCGTCGCCACCTGGAACGTGAACTCGGTCAAGCAGCGCTTGCCGCGCCTGCTGCCATGGCTGGACGAACGGCGCCCGGACGTCGTCTGCCTGCAGGAGACGAAGCTGACCGACGACGCCTTCCAGGAGCTGCTCGGGGACGAGCTGAAGGGCCGCGGCTATGAGATCGCCGTGCACGGAGAGGCGAGCTGGAACGGCGTCGCGATCCTCTCGCGGGTGGGCCTGGAGGACGTCTCGCCGGGTCTCGCGGGTGGGCCTGGATTCCCGCATCCGGAGGCGCGCGCGGTGGCCGCCACCTGCGGCGAGATCCGGGTGCTGTCGGTCTACGTGCCGAACGGGCGCGAGCCGGGTTCCGAGCACTACGAGTACAAGCTCGCCTGGCTGGCCGCGTTGCGGGACACGGTGGCCGCCGGCCCCGAGGCGACGGTCGTCTGCGGCGATGTGAACATCGCCCCGAGCGACGGGGACGTCTTCGACCCGGAGGCCTACGCTGGCCAGACGCACGTGACGGCGCCCGAGCGCGCGGCGCTGGCGGAGCTCCAGGCGCTGGGGCTGCGCGATGTCGTCCGCGACCGCTGGCCGGGCGAGCGGATCTTCACCTACTGGGACTACCGGGCCGGCATGTTCCACCGGGATCTGGGGATGCGGATTGACCTGATCCTGGCCAGTGCGCCGGTGGCCGATCGGGTGCGCGCGGCCTGGGTCGACCGGCAGGCGCGCAAGGGCAAAGGCCCGAGCGACCACGCGCCGGTGATCGTCGACCTCGACGAAGCCCCTGACGGGGACGTCGGGCCGGTCGTGCCGCCGCCATCGGCTCCGGTGACGAAGCGCGGCGCGGTCAAACTGCCACAGTCGGATTAGCGATGCGAAGCGACCCAGCTACCGAGAGGAGTAACTGGCCATGACGACGTACACAGTCGACTGGTTCTCAACCCTGGACGGCTACGGTTCGGGGCCGGAGGCTTATTGGGGCAAGGACGGCCCCGAGTTGCGTGAGCAGCGGGCCCAGACCTACGGCAACAAGGATCAGACGCTGGTGTTCGGGGCGAACACCTACCGCTTGTTTCAGCGCTTCGCCCCGGCGGAAGACGATCCGAGCCATACGCCGCTGAACGAGGCGCAAAAGATCGTGATCTCCCGGACGCTGGAGGAGCCGTTGACTTGGGCGAACTCGGCGCTCATCGCAGAGGACGCGCTCGATGCCGTCCCACGCCTGAAGGCCGAGTCGCCCGTACCGCTCCGCTCCCACGGCAGCATCGCGATGAACCGCGCCCTCCTCGCCGCCGGCCTGGTCGATCGGCTCGAGGTAATGGTGTTCCCAGTCATAACCGGCACCTCCGGATCCGATCCGATCTTCGCCGACCTGCCCGACATCGACCTGGAGCTTGTCGACACACAGGTGTTTGACGGACGCATGCAGCAGCTCGTCTACGTCCCGACTGTCCGCTAGCGCAATCAGCCGCATTTCATCCTCACTTCTCTGCTCTCTGCGCGATACGGTCTCGGGCGTGCCGAGGGCGAACGCACTCAAGATGGCGATGCTGGGTGCGATGGCGACACTGGCCGGCCTCTGCGGCAGCGACCCGGCCAAAGCGGCCTGGAGCGGAGCCGAACAGGTGAAAAGCTATCTCTCGCAGCGCAACGTCAACGCCAGCCTGCTCGACGATGGTACTTCGCAACTCGGCTTCACGGCGACCACCGCGCCCGGCGGCGCGGGAATGTACGTGCTGAGCCGGGCCCCGAAAGCGACCGCCTGGACGCCGACCTTTCTTGGTACCGGGCCGCCCGACGCGAGCTTCGCCTTCGGCCGCGACGGCTCGGCGGCGGTCGTCTTCGAGGGCGCCCAGGAGGGAGGCAAAGACACGGTCTGGGGCATCTACCGCAAAGCCAGCGGCAGCTGGGGGGCGGTGACCAAACTCGCGGTCGTGCAGCGCATCGACGCCGGACCGGTGGCGGCGATCGATGACGAAGGCGATGCGGCGGCGATCTGGATCGACCGCAGCACCAGCGGCCTGATCGCTCCCGACCGGGTGATGCAGTCGAGCACCTCGAGCGGCAGCTGGCCGGCGTCTCCTCAACAGCTGGCCCCGATCGCCGCTCCCGACCCGCAGATCCCCGATGGCGGCGGCGGCTTCGTCTTCGCCAATTGCGGCCCGGGCGTGTTGGGGGCCGCCGTCTTGCCGGACGGTACGCCGATCGCGGCCTGGGACTCGCCCTACGGATCCTTTAAGTCGCACGGCACCGAACCGACCCCGTCTGATCAGGAGTGGGCGGTCTGCGGGGTGCAGATGGCGAAGGCGGGCGGCCCGGTCGTCAACGTGACGCCGCGGCCCGCGATCGGCTGGAACCAGACGCCGGCGAGCGCGATCCCCGACTGGGAACTGACGCGGATGAACGTCGACCCGGTGACGGGGGAGGTCGCGCTGACGGCGGTCGGCCTCGACGACGCGCTGAAAACGACCTGCGCCGGCGGCGTCGACTACTGCCGCCGCACCGATACGCAGCTGCGGATCTCGCTCGGTGGCTCAGGCGGGGTGCCCCACCCGGGAACCCTGCTCGGCTCCAACATCAACGGCATCGCGACCCTGCGCAACGGCTTCGTCGCGGTCGCCAGCCAGAACGGCTCGAATCCGCTCGCGGCCGGTGTCGGCGCCTCGATCCCGAGCCTCACTCCGCTCACGCCCGACAAGCCGCTCTTCGTCAGCTCGGCGATCGCCCTCGGCCCCGCCGGCGAGGCCCAGCTGCTCACCGCCACCAGCCTCCCAACTGGGCTCTGGGGCTACAGCGCCGGGGCGGGGCAGCAGTTCGGCAGCGGCGTCCAAATCGCCACCAATCAGGTCCAGACGGTCTCGGCCTCGATCGACTGCCGCGGCAACGCCTTGGCAGGCATGGCGACCGGCTCGACCGCCGGCTACCAGGTCTTCGTTGCGACCAACCCATCGGGGGCGTCAAGCGGCATCGGCTGCACCGATCCCGGCGGCGAAGAACCCGGTCCCGAAGAACCCGAACCCAAAGGCCCCGGTCCCTCGGATCCCGCTGCGTCGGGCCCCCCGAACGTCGGCGCCCAGGACCCGCCCCACCCCGAACCCGTGCCCAACACGCTCGGCAACCTCGGCCTGCTCACCGTCCTCCCCGACGGCAAAACGGTGAAGCTCACGGTCAGCTGTTCGGTGGCGGCTGTCACCGGCTGCTCCGGCACGGTCGGCATCGCCCCCCTGGACGGCGCCCGCATCTCGTCCAGGCCAAAGAAGTCGCTGAGCTACGGCAGCACCAGGTTCGCCGGCATCGCCCCCGGCGCGAAGAAAACAATCACGGTCAAGCTCAACGCCAAGGGCAAAGCGGCGCTACGCAAAGCCGGCTCGCTGCGCGTCCTCATCACGGTCGCGATCAGTGACGCCCGCAAGGTCACCCGCACCCAGAGCTTGACGAAAAAGCTGAAGCTGCCGCCGAAACACGGCTGAACCGCGTCGTTCGGTCAGCGACGACCCATGGCCTTCGACCGAGAGCGATCTAGTGGAGCTGGGTGGATTCGAACCGCCGACCTCCTGGGTGCGATCCAAGTCGGTCGTTCAGGGCGGAGTGCAGAAAAAACGTCGATTTCCAGGTCTTTCTGCAACCGCCGAATCTTGCAAAGTTTCTCTAGATGAGCAGGGATATGCGGCGATATGCAGGGAGTCGGGCACTCCTGGCGAGAAGTGCCCGAAAACGGCGCAGGCCGGTTGGAAACGTGCTGCTCCTCCGAGGAGTCTTGGTGGGGCCAGGCTAAACCAGGAAACGCCTCGACCGGTCGGCGACGGCTTGGTCGCGCGGACCTTGAGGCGGCGCCTGTGCTGGCCGAGCCGGTCAGTACGGTGCCCGATTAGGCGAGCCACTCCCGCATAGAGGAGAGTCTCTATGCTCGCCGAATACCCAGATTATGGCGAGCAAGTACGACGATCTCGATGCTTCAACGGAGCTTGAGCAGGCGCTTGCGGCGGATCTCGCGAAGGCGTTTGAGCCCAGGGGTTGCGAAGTCATCCATCACGGGGCCAACAACGGCGGGACGCACTCTCCCGGCGGTAAGCCCGACATAGAGCTGCGGGATCCGGTCAATGGGCGTCTCGTATTGGTCGAGGTGACGAAGCGGAAGAGCTCGGGGGCGGACGGCGAGTTCCTTGCGATCACCGATCACCTCCAGCGCGCGATCGGGAGTGGTGGCTACGACTCCTACGACATGCTCTACGTCTCGCCGGCGACCTCTGCCCGGATGTCGACGAATCTGAGGGATCTATGGAACCGGACGCGCATGCGCGACGGAGATCCTGGCCGCGTTGTCGCCTTGGATTTCGCCGGCATGGAGATGATGCTGCGCAAGCTGTGGGAGAACGATCCACAGCTTTACCCGGCGGGGAGACTCGGTGCGCTGTTCGAGCGTTGGGAGGAAGCCAGCGATGACGCAAGAGCTAGGCAGCTCGTTCAGGCCACTCTCTTCCCCAACGACCTTGAGCTTGCGCTTGAGCTCTCAAATGAAGCGAAGGAGGTCGATGCTGAACACGAGAAACGACTCAAGAAACAACTTGAGCGCATCGAGGAGAAGCTCCGCGATCTGGGCATCACCGGTAACGAGGCGAATGTCACGCTGGTGCATCTCGCCTTCATCCGGCTCTACGAGGAGCGCCGTCAACGCCTCACCGGCGACTACAACAGATTTACGCAGGAGGGCTTCACGAAATGGCGCGAGACACTCCCTCAACAGCTTCGAGAAAAGCATCCAAATCGCCTCGTCCAAGCGCTCCTGCAGGAGATCGCTGAGGATCCGGACCTTAAGGCTGCGGCGCTCCTACGAGATCACAAAGGCAACGTTACTCAGCTGAAAAAAGAGGTCACCGACGCCCGCGTTGAGAACCTAGTCTTGAAGGTACTCGACCAATACGACTTTCACGCAGGACGTCTGGACGTACTAGGTGCTGTGTTCGAGACTCTCGCTCGGAGGAGTGAGAAGGACACTAGGGTAGGCCAATTCTTTACCCCGCAGCAGGTTGTCGACTTCTGTGCTGATCTCGTACGCGTACGGCCCAGTGATGTCGTACTGGATCCAGCCGTCGGTACCGCGCGATTTCTAATCGCGGCGATGCAGCGCATGCTGGACAACGCCGACGAAAGCAGCCTCCCGCTAGACGACGCTGAAGCCTCGATCCGCGCCAACCAGCTGCTCGGGGCAGACATCGATGACTGGGTAGCGACGATCGCGAAGATGAACATGTTTATCCACGGCGACGGCAAGTCGAACATCAGTCGGGTCAATGGATTGGCGCTGGGTGACACCCCCGTGTTCGACCGGCATCCTGAGGGCATAAAAGGCAGCGTCGATGTGGTGCTTACGAACCCTCCATTGGGCGACACGAGCTTTCTTGTCGCCGCCGAGAACTGGTCTGAACTCGCCGGCGGTCGTGACAGCAAAGCTGAAAGCGAGTTCCTGCGGCGGCTACGCGTCGTGCCTATACGGTCGAGGGAGGAGACGGAACTCGCGAAATGGAAGGCCAAGGTCAAAGAAAGCGATGAAACGATCACCGAGCTGCAGGCGATGCCGGCGGACGAGTCTAAGACGAAGCTGGTCGGCGCCTATGGGACGCGCCAACGCCGGGCGCAGCGAGTCGCCGAGTACGAAGCCGCGACCACCGCTGGGAATCTGACTTGGGTTCCTCAGGGTGAGGGTCTCAAGGGGGGCGCGTTGTTTTTGGGGGCCCTTGCCCAGTACTTGACTCTAGACCGGGACTCTGACAGCCCGATCGAGTCGAGGGGCGGCCACGCCGCGGTCGTCGTCGACGAAGCCATTCTCAATACTCCTGATTACCGGTCCACCCGAGAGTTCATACGGGAGCACTTCTATGTGAAGGCAGTGATTTCACTCTCCCGCGACGCGTTTAAGTATCTCGCCCACACTGACGCGAAGACGTCCATTCTGTTTCTAACGCGCAAGCCCCAGCAGGGAGTGTTGCAACGCGAGCCGATTTTCTTTGGCCATGCGGACCGCGTCGGCTACAGCGCGACTGGGGCGTGGGTAGGTGACGACCTTCCGCAGGTTCTGCTTCACTACCGCACTTTCCAACGGGCGGTGGCCGATGCGTACTCGGGCGCATACCTGGACCCCGATGTGGCGATGACGTCGGTTAGGGAGCTCCCTGGGTTTGCACACTCGTTCTTCGCGCGGACGGATCCGGGTGAAGGGTCGGACCGCCTGGACTTCTATGACGCGCGCTTCAAGCAGCGCCTCGACGAACTCAGGGCCACCCATGGCGAGATTCAGACGCTTGGCGACGTCCTCGAGGTCCACCATGGAGAGTCGCCGGAGCCCTCCCGCAGCGGCGTCTACCCCTTCGCTTATGTTGCGCGCGAGGGTGAAGTGAGACCCAAGGGTCTAGCGGACACCAGCTATTCACCCAGCAAGCTATGGACGGTGTCGGAAGGAGACCTAGTGGTGTCCGGAATTGATCTGGTCTGGGGCGCAGTTGGGATTGCACGCGAGGACACCGCTGGCATGGTGATGTCTTCGGAGATGCATGCCTATCGGGTCAAGGAGGGCGTGGAGGCCGTCTCAGAGTTTCTTCTGCTGGTTCTGCGGACGAAGACCGCGAACGAGATGCTGTGGGGTTTGACTACGGGTACGAGCAACCGGACCAGACTTGAGAATGCCGAGCAATTGCTTGCGCTGCCAATTCCACCGCTCCCTCCGCTCATTGAGCAGGAACAACAAGCCAAGGAGCTCAATGAGATTCTGCGGCTGCGCAGGGAGGTCGGCCAGCGTTTCGCCTCTGCCCAAGACTCGGTGCAGGAGACGTGGCGTGCCGGGTCCTTCTCAGAGCCAAGTGATCCGCGAGAGACGCCGCTCGTAGATGCCGAGCTGGTCTCCTAAGGAGGTGTGCTTCCGACAGGACCGAATATTGGCCTGTGTCGCGTCGCGAGATCACTCTTCGAGTGGAGCAGTGCCCGTATTGCGGCGGCGGCCACTCCTATGTGGTGGAGGTGACGCTTAGGGCAAATTCGGCGGCGACGGCGAACTTGGCACGAGCGCAAGTTCTGGTGGCTTGCGCCGTGGACGGCCGCTCGTTTAAGACGCAGGTCGATGTGCCGATCAGTGCGAAGCAGGAGTTTGTGAGAGCGCATCTCGCACGATATGGAACGGCCTAGGTCGGCTTCGATGCTGCTCGGGTGTCGTCACCCGAGTCGGCATTGTCTCTTCGGTTCGTCGGGTGATCCAGCCTGCTCGTGCCAGTAGGTTGTGGGAATGCCCTGGTGGGAGGGGATGCCGGAGGAGCGGTTTTGGGTCGAGATCACTGATCGAACGGACCTGGGGTTCGATCTTGCCGCACCCCAGCTGAATGAGAAAGGACGTCGGTACTGGAGCTACGACCTCGTGAAGGACGTGGCCGAGGGAGATGTCGTCCTCCACTACGAGGCCCGCCCCAACAATATGGTGGCCCGTTGGTCCAGGGCCATCGGTGAGCCATATGAAGGCACTTTGATGTGGGGCGCCCACGGTCAGGCGGGGGGACGTGGTCCGGTAGAGCCCTATGACCGTCCGGCCTGGCGGCGCCCCCTTGAAGGTCCATTCGACGTCCCGCACGCGGTAGGAATGACGGAGTTTCGCGACGCCGAAGCTGCGATCCGCGAGGTGCATCTTTCGTTGCTTGAGCGGTTCCCGGGGGAGCCTCTGTACTTCCCTTTTCAGCTCTCTGACCATCGGCCGGTCCGAGCGTTCCAGGGATACATGGCGAAATGGCCACGCGAGCTTCTCTTCGCGATCCCCGCCCTGAGCGACCTTGCTGAGCTCGCCGACGCGACGCTGCCCACGCCCGCCGATCCGGCTCCGGGCGTCTCACCGGATGCCCTCGGCACTGCCTACCGCCGGCCGGCTGAGGAGGTGGAGACGCGGCGCGACCGAGATCCCCACTCGGTTGATCCCAACCTCGTCGACCGAGCGTTGCGCAGCCATCGACGAACTCAGAATCTCCTCCACGACATTCTGGTCGAGGCAGGGTTTCAGCCTCGATCCCCTGGCCCGGGCGAGCCGGAATTCGACATCGCCTGGCAGGACGGCGACTTGATCTGCGTCGCCGAGGTCAAGAGCATGTCGGCGACCAACCAGGAGAAGCAGCTGCGCCTGGCCATAGGACAGGTACTCCGCTACTCGTACCTCCTCTCGGCCGGGCACCACTCGGTGCGGAGCTTCATCGCGGTCGAGCGTGAGCCTCGGGATCCAAGTTGGCTCGCGCTCACCGCCGAGCTCGGCATCACTTTGATGTGGCCGGCGACCTTCCGAGCGTTTGTGGAACCTGATGATGGCTGACGAAACTTCCCTGGAAGCGACTGGCGAGCTGACCGTTTGGCGGGCGAAGCTCTTCAGCGAACGTGACGATCTCTGCGACGACAAGCTCCGCGATCAGGCGCGCGCTTACTGTCGCAGCGCCGGCGTCGTTGGGGTGGGATGGGGGCGATGGACGCTGAAGGCCCCCGACGGCGCGCCGCTCGAGGAGGTGCTCGCCGAGATCCACTCAATCGAGGGCTGGAAGCCCGGCGGCGACACGGTCCGGCGATTGGCCCAGGACGCCCATGGGGGCGATCTCGTCTGGACCCGGGACAGCCTCGGTGCCTACTGGCTCGGCAGGATCACCGGTCCCTGGCGTTTCGACGGCTCCACCGAAGCATCGAAGTGGGACCTCAATAACGTCCGCGACTGTGAATGGCTGGAGAGGTCATTCCGCGACTGGGAAGTGCCGGGCGCCGTCGTGCGGAGCTTTACGGGGCGGTCGAGCTCTTTCTGCCGGGTGGCTCCCAGCGATCGCGGTGGCTGGCGAGTCACCGAGCTCATCTGGCGACAGACCAGAGACCCGGGTCTGAAACCCCCCCGCCTCGCCCCTGAGGAAGTCATCACCGATCTGCTTGACCCGATCGACGCGGAGGACGTCGCGCTTCTCTATCTACAGTCACGCGGATGGCTCCTCCTGCCGTCAAGCCGAATGAACGACACCCCTCTATATGAGGCCGCGCTGAAGCACATCGACGACGGGAGACTCGCTGTCCTCGCCGTGAAGAGCGGCGGTCAGAACCGGGTTCCCGTCTCGGCCGTGGTCGCGGAGGTCGCCGACCGCGCGGCGGAGGTCTTCGTCTTCTCCACCCACGAACGGTTCGAAGGCGATCCGCAGGAGCTCGGCGCCACCGTCATCTTTGGGGCCGAGGTCTCGGAGTTCATGTCGGCGAGGTCCGAGCTCCTGCCGCCGCGGATCGCCCGCTGGATCGAGCTGGCATAGGAGACGGGGCATGTCTGAGCGCGAGATTTCTGTGAGTGGAGTCGGGGGGCGGTCGAGGGACGCCCGGCTCTCTGCGTGGATCACGTCGCATGGGCACCTGCCATGCGGTCATTGGCCGTAGCTCTGTGGTCCCGGAAAAGCAAGCCGGAATCGACAGCAATCGCCGCTAATCCCTTCGCATCCCCGCGATTTCGGGCACTCGTGCCCGAAATGGAGCGCAGATTCAGCGCCGGTTGGAAAGCCCTTCAGAAACCGAAGCCGCCCACGTGCAGGGACATCAGGCGATGGAGCTAGGCGGATTCGAACCGCCGACCTCCTGGGTGCGATCCAGGCGCTCTGCCAGCTGAGCTATAGCCCCGAGTGCGTGGGTGGGAGGTTCGTCCCAGCGCCCTCGCAAGGCGAAGGATAACCGCATAGGCTTTAGGTTCCCGCTTTGGGAGTCAGCCATGGGCATCCTTGACGAGGCCATCCGAGAGCACCTGGAACTGAAGCGCCAGCACGGCGCCGGTGATTCCGAGCTACAGCAGCTCGAGGACGAGGCGTTCGGTCAGGCGGACCGGCCGGGCGACGAGCAGGCGCCGGACCCGATGGCGGAGGCGCCGACGCAGTTCATGGAGCAGCCGGAGATCGCGGAGGACGAGAGCGCCCGGCGCGAGCCGACGATCGCCGATCTGCAGGAGCCCCCCCCGCTTCCCGAGCCGAAACAGACGGCAGTTGACGAGGACCTCGCCGAGCCGGAGCCCCCCTCCGTCGATGCGGTTCTGGTCGAGGAGGAGCAGTCGGCGATGGAGCACGAGATTGTCGCCGATGCCGTTGAGGCTTCCGGGCCCAGCACCGAGGAACGCCAGACGATCGCCGAACAGCCGACCGAGATGTTCGACGTCGAGCAGGAGCTTGGCGGACCGCCGAGCCCGACCGACGAGGAGCTGGTCGAAGAGGAGATCTCCGAGCCTCGCCTGGCGCCCACCGATCCGCTCGCCGGGCTCGAGGAGACCGAAGAGGCCGAGGTCAGCGTCCAAGGGCCCGCGCCCGACGACGATGACGAGTACGACGACGAGGACGACGCCTTCTGGAACGAGCAGCGCCTCTCCGACGAACTTGACCAAGCGCTCGAGGCGCCGCGCGAGGCGGAGCCCGCGGCCGAGGTCGAGACGGAGCCAGAGCCAGAGACCGAGGAGCCGGCCGAGCTGGCAGACGGGTCCGAGTCCGAGTCCGAGGAATATGAGGCGCCGGAGACTGCTGAAGAGCCGGAGCCGGTTGCCGAATCAGAGCCTGCTCCCGCCCGCCATGAGGAGGACGTGCTGGAGGAGACACCGGACTTCCTCGAGGAGACTCCCGAGGACGACCAGCTCTGGTTCGAGCAGAAGCCGCCCAAGGACTTCGACTTCGACGACTGAGCCGCCTGGCCGGCCTAGCGTCGGCCGCCTACACTTCTCTATGCGGGGCCATAGCTCAGCTGGCAGAGCGTTCGGTTTGCATCCGAAAGGTCGCCGGTTCGATTCCGGCTGGCTCCATCGTCAGGGATCGAGATAGTCCTCGGCAGGACGGGTGCCGAGCCGTTGCCCGTTGCGGGCTGGGGTGAGTCTGAGGTGGAGCGTCGAACGACCGGCTCCTAGCTCCTTCGCTGGCACGTAGTAACAGCGATCCGACGTTGCGTCATAGACGGCGAGAAGGTCGATGGTCTCCGCCGTGTAGTGCTTCGTTCGTCTGATCTTGCCGTTAGTCAGCGAGTGGGAGTGGCAGCGAACGTTGATTACCGCTCCGTCGGATCTCGCGTGCTTGATCTGGACGCGCTCCAACCGGTTGTCGCGAATCAAGATCAGGTCGAAATCGCAGTCCTCGCCGTACGGAATCGCAACTTTGTGACCTCTCCGCAGGAGATCGACAGCGACCGTCAGCTCCGCGAGATCGCCCTTAGCCTTGAGATTGAGTCGCGTTTCCTCGGCCACCGGCGGCATTTGCCGACGGTAAGCCCGGCGATGTCACGACTCAAGACTCCTTCGTGACGAAAGTGTGCCGGCGCGCTGCCTAAGCGGCGCTCGCGAGAACCTCCGAAGCAGTCGCAATTGGCTTGCCGTCAGTGTCGACCTCTTCGACGCTGGGAGCTTCATACGGCTCGGGACGGATCTCGCTCATCTCTCCTCCAGAAGTAGATCGCCAGTGGCGTGAGTCTAGCCATATCGCTCTTAACCTCGAATCCATAGTGGCCGCTCATCCGGTCATAGGGTATGGACGGATGAGCGAAACCAAGACGATCGAGGCCGAGACCACACTGCGTCGCACCGAGCGCGCCGTTCATGGTGACCGGCCCGACGAGACCGTGTTGCTCGACGTCGATGCCGGCACCGCGGTGCGGCTCAACTCGACCGGGGCCTGGATCTGGGAGCAGCTCGAGCAGCCGCGCCAGGTCAGTGAGCTGGCCAGTGGTCTGGCCCGGCGCTTTGAGATCGACGAGGGGCGGGCGCTCGGTGACGTCGTTGCCTTCGCCCGCGAGATGGCGCGGCGCGAGCTGCTCGCCGCGTCCTGATCAGCGCGAGCGGGCTCTAGCCGGCCAGCGCCCGCTCCGGCAGGTTCTGGTCCGCGTGGTAGCTGGAGCGCACCAGTGGCCCTGAGGCGACCGACTCGAAGCCGAGCTCGTACGCCGCCTTCTCCAGCGCCGCGAACTCCTCCGGGTGCCAGTAGCGGACCACCGGCAGGTGGTTCTCGGTCGGTCGCAGGTACTGGCCCACGGTCAGCACCTGGACGCGGTGCTCGCGCAGCAGGCCGAAGGTCTCGACCATCTCCTCGAAGCTCTCGCCCAGACCGACCATCAGGCCCGACTTTGTGACGACGTCGGCGCCGCCCATTTCCTTCGCCGTCTTCAGCACCCGCGCCGAGCGCAGGAATTTGGAGCCGCGCCGCGCCACCGGGTAGAGCCGCGGCACGGTCTCGACGTTGTGGTTGAAGACGTCGGGCTTCTCGTGGATCACCTTGGCCAGCGGCATCTCCTGGCCGCGGAAGTCGGGGGTGAGGATCTCGACCTTGCAGCCCGGCGCCTGCATGCGGATCGAGCGGATCACGCCGACGAAGGCGCTCGCCCCGTAGTCGGGCAGGTCGTCGCGGTCGACCGAGGTGACGACGGCGTGACGCAGGCCCATCTTCTTCACCTGGTTGGCGACCCGCAGCGGCTCCAGCGGGTCGTTCCAAGTGGGCACGCCCGTCTTCACGTTGCAGAAGCCGCAGCGGCGGGTGCAGACGTCGCCGAGGATCATGAAGGTCGCCGTGCCGCGCTCCCAGCACTCGCCGACGTTTGGGCAGTTGGCCTCCTCGCAGACCGTGTGCAGGTTGTCGCTGCCGATCATCGACTTGAGCCGGCGGTAGGTCGGCCCGCCCGGGGCCGGCACCTTCAGCCAGGGCGGCTTGCGGGCGCGGCGGAAGGGAACGGTGCCGTCGCTCTCGGCCGCGATCCCGCCCGGCTTGGCGCGGGAGCGGGTGACGTGGACGCGATCTGTGGTCGACTCGCTCATGCGACACCGAGCCTAGCGTTGTCAAGACCCAGCTCGGCCGGACTGGCCTCCCTGGGCTCGCGCTCGTAGACCTCGGCGTAGCGCTCGGCGACCGTGTCGGCGAAGGGCGCCAGCTCCTGCTCGCTGCCGAGCTCGCGGCTCAGCGAGCTGACCTGGCAGCCCTCGATTCCGCAGGGCACGACCCACTCGAACGGCTGCAGGTCGTTGCTGACGTTGACCGAGAGGCCGTGGGTGGTGATGCCGCGGCTGACGTGGACGCCGATCGAGCCGATCTTGCGCGCTTCCCGTGGCACCGGTCCAATCCCGTCCGACGTTTGAACGCTTTCCGCGTGCGGGGCGGAGCCGCTTGGTGCATCACCTTCGGTCCAGACCCCGGTCAGACCCTCGATCGTCTGGGCGCCGACGCCGTGCCCGGCAAGCGCCGAGATCGCCACCTGCTCCAGGCGCCGCACGTACTCGTGGACGTCGTCGCCGTAGGCCCGCAGGTCGACGATCGGGTAGGCGACCAGCTGCCCGGGCCCGTGGTAGGTGACGCGGCCGCCGCGATCGGTGTCGTGGATCGCAATGCCCTGCATCTCGTACCACTCGGCCGCCATCGGCAGCTCCTCAGGCGTGGAGCGGCGGCCGCGGGTGTAGGTGGGCGGGTGCTCGAGTAGCAGCAGCACGTCGGCAATCGAGCCGTCCTCGCGCGCGTCGCGCAGCCAGCGCTGGGCGACCAGTGCCTCGTCGTAGGCGACGAGGCCGCAACGGACCACGAGGACTTCTGCGTTCATCACCGAAATCGTTGCATGGCGCCGCTCTATCCTTTGGCGCCCTCCCTAATGGTCCAGTCAAAGGCCCTCCGACCAGACTGGCTTCCGGCCGTCGCCCTCAGTTCCCTGCTCGCCCTGGCGATGCTGGTGTGGAACCCGCAGGTCGGCGACCTCGCCGCCCAGGTCTTCCGCACCGAGCTCTTCCAGCACGCCGGCCTGGCGATCTGGAACGGCAGTTGGTACGGCGGCCACTACACGCTCACCTACAGCTTCCTCTTCCCACCGTTGGCCTCGCTCTTGGGGCCGCAACTGGTCGGGACGATCTCGGTCGTCGCCTCCTCCTACTTCTTCGATCGCCTCGTGCGCGACCGTTGGGGCACGCCCGCCCGCTGGGCGACGCTCTGGTTCGCCGCCGGGGTGGTCACGCTGCTTGCCGACGGTCAGCTCACCTTCGCCCTCGGTGTCGCCTTCGGCCTGGCGGCGCTGCGCTGCCTGCAGATCCGACACGACAAGCTGGCCTTCGCCGCGGCGGCTGCCTGCGCTCTCTCCAGCCCGGTCGCCGCCGCCTTCCTCGCCGGCGTCGTCCTGGTCGGGGTGGCGGAGCGGGGGAGGCCGGTCAACCGCGTCGCCGTCGGCGCGGCGGCGATCGCCCTCGGCCTCGTCGTCCTGCCCAACCTCGCTTTCCCCGAATCGGGCCAGTTCCCCTTCGCCTTCTCCTCCTACGTCGCGATCCCGCTCTTCTGCGGCGGCGCGCTCTTCGTCACCCGCGGGCTCGGCGAGGAGGAGCGCCAGCTGCGCTGGGCCCTAGTCGGCTACGTCGCGGCGGCGACCCTGCTGCTGCTGGCGCCGAACCCGCTCGGCGGCAACGCGGTCCGGCTCGGCGCCCTCTTCGGCGGGCCGGTGCTGGCCGCGGTGATGCTGGCCCGGCGGCCGCGCCTCGATGCGCTCTCGGTCGTTGTCCTCTCGCTGGCGATGGCCGGCGGCCTGTATTGGCAGGTGACCGCCAGCGTCAGCCAAATCGCCCGCAGCGTCGGCGACCCCTCGACCTCGCGCGAATACTTCCAGCCGCCGGCCCACTGGCTGCGCGCCCATGGCGGCACCGGCGTGCGGGTCGAGGTCCCACCGACCGCGAACCACTGGGAGTCGGCCTACCTGGCGACCCAGTTCGAGCTTGCCCGCGGCTGGCTACGCCAGCTCGACACCACCCGCGACGACATCTTCTACGACGACGAAAGCCAGCTGACCGCGGCGGCATACGAGCACTGGCTCCACCGCAACGCGATCTCCTACGTTGCCTTGCCCGATGCCCCGCTCGACTACTCCTCGGTCGCCGAGCGCCGCCTGATCCTCAGCGCGCCCTCCTACCTCGACCTGCGCTGGAGCTCACCCCACTGGCGGATCTACGCGGTGCGCAATCCACAGCCTCTGGTCGAGCCGATGGGAGCCGCCGCAGCCCGGACCCTCTGGGTCGGCCGCCAGAGCTTTGGCCTCGACGTCACCCGTCCCGGCGACTTCCTCGTCCGCGTCAACTTCACCCCCTACTGGTCGATCGCGCGCGGCGCCGGCTGCCTGCTCCGCCACGGCGAGTGGACGATCGCCCACGCCTCGCACCCCGGCATCCTCAGGGTCTCGGCCGATTTCTCACTCGGCCGGGCGTGGAATGCCGTGACGGGCGCCCGCAAGACCTGCTGAGCTGAGAGTGCCTGCGGTCGGCGTCCTCAGTCGCTCACGTGCTGAAGCACGCTTCGCTCCCTGCGTCCTTGATCTGCTTGACCGCAGGCACTCTCAGAGAGCTAGGGAGAGAGGCTCTTCCAACAATGTTTTGATTCGTGCCA
>CAWCJW010000037.1:0-43791 GCA_963795765.1 uncultured Solirubrobacterales bacterium | reverse complement strand
CTGGCCCTGCCGCTGAGGCCGGTTCCGGCACTCGATCAGGACGTGCCCGGGCCCCGCACCGAATCGATCGCGTCGCGATAGGCCCGCTCGAAGCGCGGCAGGACCGCCGCCGCGGCAAAGGTCTTCGCCCGCTCCGCCGCCGCTCGGCCCATGCGCTCACGACGCTCCGGGTCGATGATCAGTTCGTGCATCGCCGTGGTCAGCGCGGTGACGTCGCCCTGGGGGACGAGGATTCCGCTTTCCGCGGTCAGCATGTCGGTGTGGCCGCCGGGCCGAGTGCCGATCACCGGCCGGCCCCGGCTCATCCCCTCCGAGACGGTTGCTCCCAGCGGCTCGGGCCAAAGCGAGGGCAAAACGCCGAACATCGCCCGCTCCCAGGCCGCCATCACGACCTTGTTGGGCACGTCGGTGAGCACGGTCGCGCCGGGCGGGAAGTCCGGCGGCGAGTCGCGCTCGAAGGTGCCCATCAGGACCAGCGGCGGCGGTGAGGCAAGGCGCCCATAGGCATCAAAGAGCGTCTGCAGGCCCTTGACCTTGCGAAAAGCGCCGACGTAGAGGATGAACGGCTGCTCGGGGAGCCGCGCCATCCAGGCATCGATGTCGGGCTCTTCGCTTCCTGGCTTGGGCGGCAGCTCGGCCTGGAAGCTGGGGATCGTCACCTCGAAGAGCCCCCTGCTCTCGCCGGGGCGGAAGAGGTTATTGACGGTGACGTCGTGGACGTAGCTGCTGACGCTGTGCAGGCCGGTCATCTTGCGCACCAGCAGTGGCTTGGAGATTCTCACCCCGATGGCGGCGACCCAACCCTTGGGGACGCCGTAGTAATCACCGGCGCAGGCGAGGCACTTGAGCGGGCCCGGCCCGCTGCAGGCCTCCTCTTCCTTGCGCAGCAGCGTCCGCGTCGCGCAGAAGTAGCCGTAGTCGCGGCCGGAGATCAGCAGCGGGATCTTGCGACGGCCGAGCGCTACGGCGACCGAGAAAGCAAGCCAGCCGTAGGCGTGGATCAGCTCCGGCTCGAAGTCCGCGATCAGCCGGCGCAGGCTGAGCACGCTGACCGGGTCGGGGAACGGCGGCTGGTGGCGCTGGGGGCCACGGCGAACCAGGAAGCCGAGCGCGGTGCGCAGGTTGCGGACCCGGTGGATCTCGAAGCCGTCTCCCTGCTCGACCGTCGGCAGGCCGCCGTGCCAGGGCGTGACGACGACGATCTCGTGGCCGCGCTCGGCCATCGACTTTGCGAGCAGCTGGGCTTGGCGATGAGCGCCGCCGATGTAGGGCGGGAAGTGATCGGTCGCGATCAGGATCCGCACCCGCCGGAGGATCGGGGCGCTTGATTAACGCCAGATGAGAACGCTCTCATCTGGCCTTAAGCAGGGGGGCAAATGATCCCGCCGTGCACCCGATCTCCTACCTACAGGCGATCGTCCTCGGCCTGATCCAGGGGATCGCCGAGCCGTTCCCGATCTCCAGTCTTGGCCACGGAGTAATCGTTCCCAGCGTCTTCGGCTGGGACATCCACCAGAACGACGACTACTTCCTCGCCTTCCTCGTCGCCACCCACTGCGCCACCGCAATCGTCCTCTTTTTCTTCTTCCTCGACGACTGGAAGCGGATCTTCAGCGGGCTCTGGCGCTCGATCCGCGGCCGCGGCATCGCTCCCGGGGACACCGACGCCCGCCTCGGCTGGCTGTTGGTCGTCGGCACGGTCCCCGCCGGCATCCTCGGGCTGGCGCTGGAGCACTCGCTGCGCAGCCTCTTCGCCTCGCCGGAGTCGGCGGCGCTCTTCCTCATCCTCAACGGCATCCTCCTGCTCGCCTTCGAGAGCCTGCGCCGCCGCCAGCCGACCCGCGGTGACGGCGAGGGCGACTCCGACCCGCGGATCGCGGAAAAGATGAGCTTCCGTCAAGCGGCGGCGATCGGCACCGCCCAGGCCGCGGCGCTGATCCCGGGCATCTCGCGCTCCGGCGTGACCATGGGCGGTGGCCTGATCGTCGGCCTCTCCAACGAGGACGCCGCCCGCTTCGCCTTCCTCCTGGCGACGCCGATCATCGCCGCCGCCGGCTTCCTCAAGCTGCCCGAACTCCTCGGCGCGGCCGGCGACGGCGTCCGCGGACAGGCGCTCGTCGGCGCCCTCGCCGCCGCCCTGACCACCTATTTCGCCGTCAAGTTCCTGCTGCGCTTCTTCCAGAGCAACCGCCTGACGCCGTTCGGCATCTACTGCATCGCCGCCGGCCTGATCCTCTCCGTGGTCTTCGCCTTCACCTCTCCCTCCAGCTCGTCGAGCACCCCACCCGCGAAGGCCGCCGAGGCTCCAGCCGGGTCGCACACCGCGGTGATCGTGCTCGAGAACAGGGAGTTCGGCGAAGTGATCAGCGCCGCCGATGCCCCATACCTGAACCAGTTGGCTTCGCGTGGCGCGTTGGCCGTCAACGATTACGCGATCACACATCCCTCGCTCCCCAACTACCTCGCGATGACCGGGGGCTCGACTTTTGGGATCAGCGAAGACTGCATCGACTGCCACGCGTCGGGGTCGAACCTGGCCACGCAGCTCTCGGGCGTCGGCGTCGGCTGGCGCGCCTACATGGGTGCGATGCCGAGCCCCTGCTTCAGCGGCGCCGAAGCGGGCGAGTACGCGAAAAGGCACAACCCGTTCATGTACTTCCCCTCGGTCGCCTCCAATCCCTCGCTCTGCTCACGCGACGTTCCCGAAACCCAGCTGCGGACCGACCTCGAGCATCGCCAGTTGCCGGCTTTCGCCTGGATCAGTCCAAACCTCTGCGATGACGCCCACAGCTGTGGGTTCGGCTCGGCCGACAGCTATCTGCGCCGGGTCGTCCCACCGCTGCTCGCCCAGCTCGGGCCGGGCGGGCTGCTCGTAATCACCTTCGACGAGGGGACGAGCAACGCGGGCTGCTGCGGCAGCGCCGGGGGAGGGCGCATCGCGACGATCCTGCTCGGCCCAGGGGCGCCGGCAGGCACGCGCCTGCATCAGCCCTACTCGCAGTACTCACTGCTCGCCACGCTCGAGGACCGCTTCGGCGTACCCCGCCTGCGCAATGCTCGTTCCGCTTCGGCCCTCGACCTGACCGGCAAGTCGTGAGCGCTCTGCCTGCCAGGTTCGTCAGCAACCGGGAGCACCTCTCCAAGGTGCCCGAAGTCACCGCCTTCTTCTGGATCGTCAAGGCGCTGACCACGGCGATGGGGGAGTCGACCTCGGACTTCCTCGTCCACAGCCTCGTTCCCGAGATCGCCGTCGTCCTCGGCGGCATCGCCTTCTGCGTCGCCCTCTACCTGCAGTTCAGCAAGGACCGCTACGTGCCCTGGGCCTACTGGCTGGCGGTGGCGATGGTCGGCGTCTTCGGCACGATGGCCGCCGACGTTCTCCACGTTGGCCTCGGCGTCCCCTACATCGCCTCGACCGTCTTCTACGCGATCGTCCTCGCCGTGGTCTTCCGCGCTTGGTATCTGAGCGAGGGCACGCTCTCGATTCACAGCATCACCACCCCGCGCCGCGAGCTCTTCTACTGGGCAGCGGTGCTCGCCACCTTTGCCCTCGGCACCGCCGCCGGCGACCTCACCGCGGTCACCTTCGGCCTCGGCTACTTCGGCTCGATCCTGCTCTTCGCGGCGATCATCGCGATCCCGGCGCTCGGCTACTTCCGCTTCGGCATGAACTCGATCCTCGCCTTCTGGTTCGCCTACGTCGTCACCCGCCCGGTCGGCGCCTCGGTCGCCGACTGGCTCGCCGTCTCCTCCGCCCGGGGGGGCCTCGCCCTCGGCACCGGCCCGGTCAGCCTTGTCCTCGCCGCCGCAATCGCCGGCTTCGTCTACTACCTAGCCAAGACCGGCCGAGACACGCCCGCGGACCAGTCTGCGCCCGAGGACGGTCTGATTTCGGCTCGGGCGACAGCCGGAGTCTCGGCATAGTTTCGCGCTGAAGCTCGGACCCGCAAGGGCCACGCGGCCGAGGCCCGGCAGGTCGACGCTCAAAGACCCGGTCCAGCTGTTTTCGCCTCCAGGGACTCGCTGGAAGACCGCCGAGCCGTCAAACGGAGCGGGCGGGGCGATCGTCGCCGAGGTGGGGTAATCGCCGGTATCGCTGAGGGCGAGGTCGCTCGCGCTGCCGGTCCTCGACACCTCTCTGAAAATCGACATGCCCCTTCGTCGTTCCGCCGCGTACCCGGCGAAGGAGGTCACGACTTCGGTTTGCAGCAGGCTCACCGAGTTGGCGGAAAATCCGACCGACCGTCCGTGCCTTGGCGTGGAGGAAGCGAACAGGCTGGTTCTTTCTGCGCGTTCCGGTTTGGAGGGGTTGAAGAGCGAGCGCTTACAGATTTCCTTTGCGGCCGTTACGACTTCTCCCGACGCTCGGTTCGTGAGAGCCGAGGTGTACCCGTGCTCGCCTCGAATTCGGATCGTGCCCTGGAAGTAACCGCGCTGTTTGATCGTCTTGCCACCCTCGCATGGAGGAAAGAAACCCCCTTCCTTATGTGGTGGTCCGATCGGGTGGAACTCGACTGAGATCCGCCCGACGCCGGGAAAGTCGACGTCGATCGCGTCATCTTTTGCCTGTCGGCGGCGAAATGCGTACACCGCAAACGCTGGGCCCCTGTTGGCGAACATCTCCACGAAGCGGTTGGTCTTGGTGACCTGGAGTGAGTAGCCGTTGCTGCCGCTAAGACTCAGTTCGACTTCGTGGTGGCCGGGAAAGACCACGTAGCCCGGCTTGGCGCCGGCGAGAGCCGGGGTGGTCAGCAAGGCAAGAATGGTGCAGACGAGCACGCGCACGCGGCGAGCCTAACTCCGATCTCACGGTTGCGCCGGTCCGCGCGTTTATATAGATGACGCACGTATCCGAGAGGAGCCCCGAGTGACCGCAACGCACACCGCTATCGACTCGCCAATTGGAGAGCTGACGCTCGTCGCCAGGGACGGCGTGCTGAGCGGGATCTACTTCCCCGGCCACTGGCACATGCCCGCTCCGGAGGTCTTCGGAACGCTCTCGGAGCGCGGCTTTGAGCAGGCACAGCAGCAGCTCGGCGAGTACTTCGCCGGTGAGCGGACCGAGTTTGGTTTGGCAACGGCGGTTGCCGGAGGCGAGTTCCAGCGGCGGGTCTGGAAGCTGATCGACCGCATCCCCTACGGGGAGACCACGACTTACGGCGAGATGGCGCAGGAGCTGGGCGACCCGGCGCTGGCGCGCGAGGTCGGCAGTGCGGTCGGTCGCAACCCGCTCTCGATCGTCGTTCCCTGTCACCGGGTGGTCGGCAAGGACGGCAAGCTCACCGGCTATGCCGGTGGCCTCGAGCGCAAGCGCTTCCTGCTGGAGTTGGAGGGCGCGGGCGGGCGGGTCGAGGCGGAGCAGCTGTCACTGGCCGGCTGAGCCGTTCGTGCGCATCTAGGCGCGCTTGATCACGTGGGCCGCTAGGTCTGCGGGCGCGCCCTTGGCACGAAAGCGGCGGTTCTTGGCGCTGACCGTGGTCGGGTCGATCGCCGCCAGGGTCGAGTCGGAGACGAGGATCTCGCCGGGCTTGGCCGCCTCGGCGAGGCGGGCGGCGATGTTGACGTCAACGCCGAAGTAGTCACCGCCGAGCTTGCGCGGGCGGCCAATGTGGATACCGGTGCGCAGCTGCGGGCGATAGCCCTCGACCTCGATCAGCGCCGTCCGCTCGTGGGCGGCGAAGGCCGCCTCGACTGCGTTGCCACCGTCCCAGAACGCTCCCATCAGGCCGTCGCCGAGCCGCTTCACGACCTCGCCGCGGCGTTCGAGAATCGGCGGCTCGGCCGCCTTGCTGAAACCGCGCAGCAGTCGCACTGCCTGCTGGTCCCCAGCCTCCAGGGCCCAGCTCGAGAAGCCGACCAGGTCGGTGAAGAGGATCGCCACGTCGACCTTGCCGCGGCCGCGGTCCTGTCGCTCCGACAGCCGCTGCCAAGCCTGCAGGGCGGTCAGCCCCAGCTCGCCGAGGACGCCCGGCTCGGCAGCTCGGGAGGCGACCAGCTGGCGGGCCGCCAGGTCGGCGGGGCGCCCGCGGGCGGTGGAGAGCATGTCGACGAACTCGTCGTCGCCCATCGTCTGCTCGCGCGCCTGCCGCGCCGAGGCGACCAGCTTCGGGTGCCGGTTGAGCCGGCGCGCCTTGGCGGCGATCCGCTTTGGCAGTGGCTCCTGGGGAGTCTCGTCCACGGTGTCAGCCTATGGCGATGGCGCCTGTCAGGTGAGGCCAAGGACTGCGTAACGCAACCCGAGCGCCAGAGCCAGAATGCCGAGCCCGCGCCGCAGGAGCTGCTCGGGCAGCCGTGACTGCAAGCGAGCGCCGAGGTAAGCGCCAGCGAGTCCCCCAACACCCATGCCGATACCAAGCGCCCAGTCCGGAGCCAGGTCACCGCTGCCGTTGATGCTGAGCAGCGAGAACGTCAATACCCCTGCGATCGAAGTGAGGAAGGTTGCCGCCAGCGCTGCCGGTGCGACCTCGAACACCGAGAAGCCGAGGCCGACCAGGATCGGCCCGAGGATCGAGCCGCCGCCGATCCCGTAGATGCCACCGACCGTCCCGACTGCCAGGGCCAAGAGGGTGATCTGACGCCGGCGATCGCGATCGGGTGGTTGCGCGGCACGCAGCGGACTGGCGAAGGCGAGCCAGATCCCCAGCGGAACCAGGACGGCGGCGATGACGAGCAGGAACGAATCGGCGTGGTCGAGGAGCTTGACCCGGATCACCGCTCCGATGACGACTCCCGGCAAGGTGCCGAGGACCAGCAGGCGGGTCAGCGGCGAGGCCAGGCGTCGCTCGCGATGGAACTGGAGCAGGGCGCCGGGAATCGCGATCAGGTTGTAGAGGAGGTTGGTCGGCGTGACCGCCGGGCTCGGCGTATGCAAAACGCTGATCTGAACCGGGACCAGGAAGATTGCGCCGGAGACGCCGACCGGCGTGGTGAGCACAGCGATGCAGAAGGCGATGCCCGCGCCAAGGGCTGCGTCGGCCATCTCGGCTCAGTCGAACATCTCGTTGACGTCGCCGGCGGCGACGCTGAGGACGCCGTCGATCTCACCCAGCTCGGCGGCGAGCGCGGCCACCGAGCCGCCGCCGTGGACCTCGAGCGAGACGGCGACGGCGCCGGGGTGCCCGCCCGCGGCGCCCTCGGGACGGTCGACGTTGACGTCGGCGACCTTGAAATCGCGCGAGGTGCAGGCGGCGAGGACGCGGCGCAGGATTCCCCGCCCGTCCTCGTAGACGAGGCGTAGGGCCGAGGGCGCGTAGGGCGAGGCCGGCAGCCGCCGCGCCAGCGGGGCGAGGCCGAAGACGACCGCAAAGTAGGCGACCGTGGTCGCGATCGCCAGCACCGCGAGCGAGGCGCCGCATGCGGCGCCGACCGCGGCGGTCAGCCAGACGCCCGCGGCAGTGGTCAGGCCGCGCACCGAGTCGCGGCGGACGAAGATCAGGCCGGCGCCGATGAAGCCGATCCCCGAGACGATCTGGGCCGCCACTCGGGAGGGGTCGAGGACGACCGTCTTCGGCTCCAGCACGTCGAAGAAGCCGTACTTGCTGATCAGCATGAACAGCGCCGAGCCGACACCGACGAGCGTGTAGGTCCGCAGGCCGGCGCTCTTCTGCGCCAGCTCTCGCTCCAGGCCGATTGCCGAAGAAAGGGCGAGAGCCAAGCCCAGGCGCCAGATCAGATCCCACTCGTTGACCATCCCTATTCTCTATCAAAACTGTCAACAATTGCCGTTGCGGCCATATCGGCCTGCCGGCATGAGGCGCTTGCGTACGATCCCGCCGATGCAGATCGATGGGAGCACGCTGGGGCGGCCGGCACCGCCGCTGAACGAGCTGCTGCGAGCGGGGCTGGAGGCGCGGCCGGATGAGGTGGCGCTGGTCTCGGCCGAGCGCTCGCTGACCTGGCGCGAGCTCGACGCGGAGAGCGCGCGGCTGGCCGGGGGCTATCGCGGGCTGGGCTTGGGGGTGGGGGACCGGCTGGCCTCGCTGATGCCGAACCGGATCGACCTCGTCGTTCACTATCTCGCTTGCTTCCGGGCGGGACTGATTGCCACGCCGCTCAACTACCGCTACACCTACCGCGAGATCGACCACGCGCTCGAGGTCAGCGGCGCCAGGGCGCTGCTGGCGCACGTCGAGCGGGTCGAGGACGTCGGGGCCAGCCGGCTCGCGGGTGAGTTGGAGCTCGGCACGGTCGCCTACAGCGACGATGGCGCGAATTCGGCTGATGGCGAGTGGTCCCGCAGCTTCGCCGCGTTGCTCGAGCATTACCCCCTGCCCGACGAGCCGCCCCCCGACCCGAGCGAGCCCGCCGCGATCTTCTTCACTTCGGGCAGCACTGGTCCGGCCAAGGGGGTCACCCACACGCGTGAATCGCTGCGCTGGATGATCGCCAGCGCCGCCACCGCCTTCGAGCTCGACGAGGCTGACGCATTCCTGCCCGGCTCCTCGATGTCGCACATCGGCTCCTTCCTCTGGGCGCTGAGCATGCTCTCGATCGGCGGTCGCGTCGTCGTCGCCCGCACCACCGACAGCCACGAGCTGTTGCCGCTGCTGCGCCAGCACCAGCCGACGGTGATGGCGATGATCCCGGCGGCGCTACTGGCCCTGGTTCGCGACCACGACTTGCGGCCCGGAGATCTCTCCTGTCTGCGGATCTGCCGCGCGGGCTCCGACAAGGTCTCGACCGAGCTGCTCAGCGAGTTCGCCGCCGCGGCCGGTTTCCCGATCGTCGAGGGCTACGGCATGACCGAGGTCGGCCTGGCGACGCTCAACCCGCCCTCGGGCGCGATCAAGCAGGGCTCGATCGGGCCGCCGATCGGCGGCTACAGCGTCGCCTTGCGCGACGAGCACGGCGAGCCGATCGAGGGCGAAGAGGTGGGCCGGATCTGGATCCGTACCCGCAGCCGCATGTCGGGCTACTGGCAGGCACCGGAGGCGACCGCCGAGGTTGTCCTTGATGAGTGGCTCGACTCCGGCGACCTCGCCCGCGCCGATGAGGATGGGTACCTCTGGTTTTTCGGGCGCAAGAAGCAGGTGATCGTCCACGACGGTTCCAACATCAGCCCGCTCGAGGTCGAGGCGGCGCTGGGCGAGCACCCGGCGATTGACCTGGCCGGCGTCGTCGGCATTCACGACACCGTCCACGGTGAGAACGTGCGCGCCTACGTCACCCTGCGCGAGGGCGCCGAGCGCCCCTCCAGCGCCGATCTGATCGTCTTCTGCCGCGAGCGCGTCGGCTACAAGGCGCCCGAGGAGATCATTTTCCTGGAGGAGATGCCGCTCAATCCGACCGGCAAGATCGACCGCGTGGGCCTGAAGCGAATGGCCGAAGACCACCTGCACCCGCACGGGCTGTAAGCACTCGGAAGACAGGGTGTGCGTTGAACTGAGGATCCAGGGGTAGATTCGATTCGTGCCTCGCAAGATCCCCGCAGTCAAAGCGATGACTATCGCTGTCCTTTCCTCTCGCATCGCTTACGGCGCAGCACTGCTCATCTCTCCAGAGAAGGTGGCCGGCAACCGCTGGCTTGGCCCTGGTGCGGGGCGGCCGGCGGCGCAGGTGTCCCTGCGCGGCCTCGGTGCCCGCGAGGTCGCGTTGCATGGGGTGGCGCTGGCAAGTTTTCTGCGCGGATCGCCGATCCGTGCCTTCCTCGCCGCCAGCATCGCCGGCGACCTCGCGGATATCGGCTCGACCACGCTCGCCCGCGAGGGCCTACCCGAGGGAAGCGCACCGGCGACCGCGGCCGTTGCCGGAGGTTCGCTGCTGCTCACTGGCCTCTTGGCCGTACTCGGCGACGAGTAGTCAGGCACTCTTTCGGGCGTTCCTTGAAAGCGCGAAAGGGAAACGACGGCAAGCTCGGCGAGTACGAGCGCAAGCGTGATTTCGACTCGACACCCGAGCCGAAGGCGAAGAAGAAGCGAGGTAAGCGCGGGGCGCCGCGCTTCGTCGTGCAGGAGCACAGCGCTCGCCGCCTGCACTGGGACCTGCGTCTCGAGCACGAGGGGGTAGCGGCCTCCTGGGCGGTGCCCAACGGCATCCCGCTCGATCCGGCCGAAGACCGCAAGGCCGTGCACACCGAGGACCACCCGCTCAAGTACCTCGAGTTCGAGGGCGAGATCCCGGCTGGTGAGTACGGGGGCGGGACGATGCGGATCTGGGACCGCGGCACCTATGAGGTCGAGAAGTGGGAGGAGGGGAAAGTCGTCTTCAGTTTCTCCGGCGAGCGACTGAGCGGCCGCTACGCGCTGTTCCGGGCGGGGAAGAACGCGAAGGACTGGATGATCCACCGCATCGACCTGCCTGCCGAGCAGCGCGACCCCTTTCCCGACTCAGTGGTGCCGATGCTGGCCAAGCTGGCGCAGTTGCCGGCGAGCGATGAGGGCTGGGCGGCCGAGGTGAAGTGGGACGGGGTGCGGGCGGTCGCCTACTGCCGGCCCGGCAGGCTGCAGCTGCAGAGTCGCAACCTCAGGGACGTCACCGCCCAGTACCCCGAGGTGCGGCGGCTGACGCGCCAGCTTGGCGCGGTCGACGCGGTCCTGGACGGCGAGCTGGTCGCCTTCGACGAGAACGGCTTGCCGAGCTTCGAGCGCCTGCAGCAGCGCATCCACCAGACCGATGAGGGCGTGGTGCGGCGGCGGATGAAATCGCACCCGGTCACCTATGTGGTCTTCGATCTGCTCTACCTCGATGGGCACGACCTGATGGCCGAGCCCTACAGTCATCGCCGCGAGCTGCTCGAGGGCCTCGAGCTCTCGGGCCCGAGCTGGCAGACGCCCTCCTACTCCAGCGGGCACGCCGAGGAGCTGCTGGCGGCAAGCGCCGAGCAGGGGCTGGAGGGGATCGTGCTCAAGCGCCTCGACAGCAGCTATGCGCCCGGCAAGCGCGGCGGCGCCTGGCTCAAGGTGAAGAACGTCGGCCGCCAGGAGTTCGTGATCGGTGGCTGGCTGCCGGGCGAGGGCCGGCGGCGCAACCGGCTCGGCGCGATCCTGCTCGGCTACTTCGACGACGGTGAGCTGCGCTACGCGGGCAAGGTCGGCACCGGCTTCTCCGATCGCGAGCTCGACGAGCTGGTCGAGCGCCTGGCGCCGCTGGCGCGCGAGACCAACCCCTTCGCCAACCGCCGCGGCCCGCGCCAGGCGAACTTCGTCGAGCCACAACTGGTCGCCGAGATCGAGTTTCGCGAGCTGACCGCCGAGGGGATGGTGCGCCACGGCTCCTTCAAGGGCCTGCGCGAAGACAAGCCCGCCGAGCAGGTCGGCATCGAGCGCCCTAGCTAGTCCAGGCCGCAATCGCCGTGCGCTATCCTGTAGCAAGACTAACTACAGAAATTGGACTTAGACATGGCCTATCTCCTGATTCCGCTTGATGATGCGATCGTTTTCCCCGGCGTTTCCGCGACCCTGCCGATCGATACCGGCGAGGAGGAGCAGGTCTTCCTGCTGCCCCGCAGCGACGGCGAGTACGGGCGCGTTGGCGTCGTTGCCGAGGTAATCGAGCGCGGCCGCTCGCGCGGTGGCGCTCCTGCCGCGACCGTGGTCGGCCTCCACCGTGGCCTGGCCGGCGCCGCCGTGCCCGGCGAGGATGGAGAGGGAGAGGCCCTGCGCATCGACGTGCAGGAGGTCCACGACGGCCACCCCGAGGACGAGCACACCCAGGAGCTGGCGCGCGAATACCGCGCCGTGGTCGAAGAGATCCTCGAGCTGCGCGGCGCCGACGATCGCATCGCCGCCTTCCTGCGCTCGGTCGAGGAGCCCGGGGCGCTGGCCGACACGACCGGGCTCAGTCCCGACGTCTCGAACGAGGGCAAGCTGCGCCTGCTGGAGACGATTGACGTCAGCGCCCGCCTTGGCGTTGCGGTCGAGCTGCAGCGCGAGCGGCTGGCCGAGCTGCAGGTGCGCAGTCGCATCCGCGAGGACGTCGAGTCCGGCGCCCAGAAGCAGCAGCGCGACTACTTCCTGCGCAAACAGATGGACTCGATCCGCAAAGAGCTGGGCGAGGACGAGGGCAGCCTGATCGAGGAGTACGAGCGCAAGATCGCCGAGGCCGGGATGCCGGAGGCGGTCGCCGAGCAGGCCGAGAAGGAGCTGCGCCGGCTCGAGCGCCAGGGTGAGCAGTCGCCCGAGTCCTCGATGATCCGCAGCTACCTCGACTGGCTGATCGCGGTGCCGTGGGCGAAGCGCTCCGAGGAGCGGCTCGACCCAGTGCACACGCGCGAGGTGCTCGACGCCGACCACGCCGGGCTCGATGACGTGAAGAAGCGGATCACCGAGTTCATCGCCGTGCGCAAGCTGCGCCAGGAGCGTGGTGTCGACGAGGACAGCCGCGCCAACGGCGCGATCCTGACCCTGGTCGGGCCGCCCGGCACCGGCAAGACCTCGATCGGCGAGTCGATCGCCCGCGCCCTGGGGCGCGAGTTCGTCCGCATCTCGCTCGGCGGGCTGCACGACGAGGCCGAGATCCGCGGCCACCGCCGCACATACATAGGGGCCCTGCCGGGCCGCATCGTCCGCGCCCTGCGCGACGCCGAGACGATGAACCCGGTGATCCTGCTCGACGAGGTCGACAAGGTCGGCGCCGACTGGCGCGGCGACCCCTCGGCGGCCCTGCTCGAGGTGCTCGACCCGGCCCAGAACCACTCCTTCCGCGACCACTACCTCGACGTCGAGGTCGACCTCTCCGAGGTCGTCTTCATCGCCACCGCCAACATGACCGACACGATCCCGGCGCCGCTGCTCGACCGCATGGAGATCATCGCCTTCGACGGCTACACGACCGCCGAGAAGCTGGCGATCGCGCGCGGCTACCTGCTGCCGCGGCAGCTCAAGCGCAACGGGCTGGAGGCCGAGGAGGTCGAGGTCGGCGACGGGATCCTGCGCAGCGTCATCACCGAGTACACCCGCGAGGCCGGCGTGCGCCAGCTCGAGCGGGAACTGGGCAAGCTGCTGCGCGGCGCCGCGACCAAGGTCGCCGGCGGCGATGCCGAGCTGCTGATCGTGCTCGATGCCGATGCGCTGCACGACGCCCTCGGCCGCCAGCGCTTCTTCCAGGAGTCGGTCGAAAGGACCGCGATCCCGGGAGTCTCGACTGGCCTCGCCGTGACCGGCACCGGCGGCGACGTGCTCTTCATCGAGGCAACCGCGATGGAGGGCGACAAGGGCCTGGTCCTGACCGGCCAGCTCGGCGACGTGATGAAGGAGTCGGCGCGGATCGCGCTCTCCTACGCCCGCTCGCACGCCGAGGAGCTGGGGATCGACCCGGCGGCCTTCCAGCGCGAGTTCCACCTGCACGTGCCCGCCGGGGCAATCCCCAAGGACGGCCCCAGCGCCGGTACGGCGATGACGACGGCGCTGGTCTCGCTGCTCTCTGGGCGGCCGGTCAAGCACACCGTCGGCATGACCGGTGAGGTGACCCTGCAAGGCCGGGTGCTGCCGATTGGCGGGCTGAAGCAGAAGGTGCTGGCGGCCCACGCGGCCGGGTTGACCGAGGTGATCCTGCCCGAGCGCAACCGCGGCGACCTCGATGAGGTGCCGGAGGAGGTGCGCGAGCAGATGAGCTTCCACCCGGTGATGAGCGTCGGCGAGGTGCTGGAGCAGGCGCTCGAGCCGGCCGATAAGGGCGCGAATGTCACCGCGATGTCGTAGCTGCTCGCCCGTCCCCGCTGAGATGCGGGCGACGGCGACGCTGCTGGAGCGCCGCTGGACGCTGGCTACGATCTACGCCTGTGCCAGCGGCGCCGCCCGCTTCAACGAGTTCCGCCAGTCCCTCCCCGGCGTCTCGCCGACCACCCTCTCCGAGCGACTGGAGCAGCTCGAGGCGGCGCGGATCGTCGAGCGCCACCTCGTCCCCGGCCGGCCGCCGCACACTGAGTACGTGCTCACCCGCCACGGTGAGCAACTGGCCCGAGCCGTTGCCGGCCTGCTCGAGAAAGGGAGCGGGGAGAAGTAGGAGCCGCAGGGTCGCCGGGGCTCAGCCGCAGAGCGATGCGGTGCTGTGCCTCGCCTTGCGGAGCTTGCTCTTGGTCTGACGTACGCGCCGGTGCAGGAGCACGCGGGTGGCGCCGTGCGCGTGGGCGGCGTGGCGCTTCAGCCGCCTCAGTTGCCGCGCGAGGGAGAGCTGACGCTTTTCGGCGAGCGAGCAAGGCGTTGGGCCGGGTGGCTTCGGTTTCGCGATCTTGATCCGCAGCTTGGGCGCGGATATTCCCTGATAGGTCCCGTCGGCAGGATGGGAGACGGTGAAGTCCGCATCTTTGCCAAAGACCGTTTCCGGCAGGGCGAGCTGGAAGCCAACCACGCCGCCGGTGCTGGTGCCGGTAAATGTGGCGATTCCGCCTTCGCGCCAGGTCACGGTGAGGTTGAAGGGCAGGCCGTCGGGGGCCGGGAGCCCGCTGGCGAGGTTGGCCGTGGCGTAGACGATGCCGTTGGCGCTCACCCTTTTGACCGGCCGCATTGCGACCGAGAGGTAATGCAGGATCGGCTCGACCGTGAAGTCGTAGGGGAAGGATTCGTAGGAGGTGGGATTGGTGTAGTTCGCATAGGAGCTGAACTCCAGGTAAGAGGAGGTGGAGTTAGCTTCCTGAGCGACGAGTTCGGTCCGCGCGGTGCCACTGCCCGACAGTTCTTTGCAGGCGTAGTTGCTCAGGGCTTTTTCGAAGACGCTTCCCCAGTTGAAGTCGTCGATTCCCTGGGCAAACATCATGCAGACCGGGAAAGATCCGGTTTCTTTGGTGAAGGGAACGCTGTGCCAGTCGACGACGATTACGTCACGGGTGGTGACCGGCGGCAAGTGCCAAATTGCAACCTCGCGGTAGCCGCCGTAGTTGGCATCGTCCTTATGGTTGGTGAGCTGACCGGTGTAGTGCTGTCCGACTGTGATCAGCGGCGCTTCGCTCGGCTTGCGACCTCCACCTTCGAAAGCGGTGGCGGAAGCCGTGAGCGCGATCGAGAAGACGACCGTTGCCACGACGACGAACATCGTCCTTGCGCTGTTGCTCGGTTTCAGCATCGTCGCCAGCCTTTCACAAAAACGTCCTGATTGATCGTTTTCGCTCCTGCTAATAGGACCAAATTCGATCGACCGCAGTTGCGGCACTTGCTTAGCAAGGCGATGCGTTACGATATATCGCGTTAGTAATCGATAGAAAGGTATTTCATGCACCACAGATGCAATCCACGACATTCTGGAGTTCACCGACACGAGGAGTTCGCGCGCAGTCGAGGCCCTCGCTACGGGCGCGGACGCGGCGGCCCACGGGCGCGACGCGGCGACGTTCGGGCGGCCGTGCTGGCCCTGCTCGACGAGCGGCCGATGCACGGCTACGAGATGATCAAGCAGCTCGAGGAGCGCAGCGGGGGAGCCTGGGCGCCGAGCGCCGGCTCGATCTACCCGACCTTGCAGATGCTCGAGGACGAGGGCTTGATCAGCGGCATCGAGGTCGACGGCAAGCGCCGCTTCACGCTCACCGACGCCGGCAAGGCCGAGCAGGAGTCGCGGGCCGGCGAGGAGACTCCCTGGGACACGGTCCGCGCTGAGGTCGACCCGGAGCAGATCCACCTGCGCGAATCGGTCGGCAAGCTGCACCACGCGATCGGCCAGGTCTTCCACGCCGCCGACGAAGGCCAGCAGCGCCGGGTTCGCGAGCTGCTCGACGAGACCCGCCGCAAGCTCTACGCGATCCTCGCCGAGGAGGGCTGAGGCAGGCACCCCGGCCGCGCTCGACGGTCGGACCCTGGCAATATGCAGGCGTGGGGTTCGACCAGTACCACGAGCCGGCCGAGGAGCTCTCCGCGGAGACGCGGACCTTCGCCCGACTCTGTGCTTCGCTGACGGAGGAGGCCGAGGCGATCGGCTGGTATCAGCAGCGGCTCTCGGTCGAGCCCGACGCGGAGGCGCGGGCGATCATGCACGACGCCCAGGGCGAGGAGTTCAAGCACTTCTGCATGGACCTCGAGTTCCTCCTGAGGCGCACGCCGCTCTGGCGCGAGATCGCGCAGGGAATCCTCTTCCAGGAGGGCGACATCGTCGAGCACGGCGAGGCCGCTGAGGAGGAGGCGACTGAGGGGGCGGCAGAGCGCGGAGCCCCGCTTGCCGGTGGCGAGTCGCTCGGCATCGGCGGCCTGCGTGGTGCCGCCTCATGAGCCATCTGCTGCGCGAGCACGCGCCGATCACCGATGCCGGCTGGTCGCTGCTGGACGCCGAGGCGCGGGAGCGGCTCGAGCCCGCCCTCGCCGCCCGCAAGCTCGTTGACTTCTCCGGTCCGCACGGCTGGCAGCACTCGGCCACCAACCTTGGCCGCACGCAGGACGTGGCCGACGCCCCAGCCACGGGGGTCGCGGCGGCGCAGCGCCAGGTCCTGCCGCTGGTCGAGCTGCGCGCCCCCTTCTCGATCGCCCGCTCCGAGCTCGAAGCTGCCGACCGCGGGGCTGAGGACGCTGATCTCGGCCCGCTCGACGAGGCCGCCCACCAGATCGCTGTGACCGAGAACGCGGCCGTCTTTCACGGCTGGAGCGCGGCGGCGATCGCCGGCATCCACGAGTCTTCCTCGCACGACGCGATCGAGCTTGGCGCCGACTGCGAGCGCTACCCCCGGCACGTCGCCAAGGCGGTCGAGGCGCTACTCGCCGCCGGCGTCGGCGGTCCCTACGGGCTCGCCCTCGGGCCCGATCCCTACACCGGCGTGCTCGAGACCGGCGAGCACGGTGGCTACCCGCTGCTCGAACACCTGCGCGAGATCGTCGGCGGCCCGCTCGTCTGGTCACCGGGCCTGAAGGGCGCCGCTGTGCTCAGCCTGCGCGGCGGCGACTTCCTCTTCGAGTCCGGCGAGGACCTCTCGATCGGCTACGCCGCCCACGACGCCGACTCGGTCCAGCTCTACCTGCAGGAGAGCTTCAGCTTCCGCGTCGCCACACCCGAGGCCGCGGTAGCCCTTACCTAGCTGGACTTCGCGCTACCTTCTTGCCGATGATTGACGAGGCCACTATCGTCGAGGCGGGACGAAGGATCTCCGCAGCGGCGCCCGACGCGCGGGTGATTCTCTTCGGCTCACACGCTCGTGACGAGGCAGTGCCCGGGAGTGATCTTGACTTCCTGGTGATCGAGCCTGATGTCCAAAACGCTGGCATGGAGTCGGTGCGACTTCGCCGCACCCTACGAGGCCTGGGCGTGCCGGCGGATGTAGTTGTCGTGGACGAGGATCTAGCTCGCCGCCGGTCAGTGGTCGCCGGCACGATGGTGGAGCGAGCACTTCGTGAGGGCCGAGTCCTTGTCGACGCCTGAGCACCGCGAGGTCGCCAAGCTCCTTCTTCAAAAGGCCCGCGAGGATCTCAGCGCCGCCCAGGTTCTCGTTGCAACTGAGGACCAAGCCGATCACGTCATCGGCTTTCACCTCCAACAAGCCGTTGAGAAGGCTTTGAAGTCCATTCTTGCTGACCAGGAAGTCGAGATTCCCCGGACGCACGATTTGGGCTATCTCGCGGAACTCATCAGCGGGCTCGATCTCGACGTCCCCGAGTCGGTGCTTGTATCCGACTGGCTGACGCCGTGGGGCGTTCTCTTTCGCTACGACGACGACCCGAACAATTCTCTGGACCGCAACGGAGCTCTAGAGGTCTCAACTGCCGCGGTCGCCTTCGCCGAGCGACTTATTGATCGCTGAGGACTTGCCGCCCCGAAGTCCGCGCTCTTCTAGTTATCGCGTTGGCTGCAGGGCAGGACGTGGGTGATCTGCAGCGTGGTGCCGTCGTCGAAACCGACTTCCCCTTCGGTGAAGTAGTGGCCGGTCGGGCAGCTGGCGGTTAGGTAGCTCTGCTGCTTGCCCTTGTAGGTGAAGGTGCGCTTGATCGTCAGCTTGAACTTGGTGACCGAGCCGGCGCCGCCGGCAATTGCCGGGATCTGCGCGACCGCGTTGGTTCCGTAGCGGCCCCGGTGGATCTTGGTCAGCTTGGCGCTGGCGATGACAGCGGTTGGGGCGGGCACCGCAACGTAGGTGTGGATCAGGATAAGCGTGGTTCCGCCGTGCACGCCGCCGTTGAAGAGGACGATTGGGCCCGTTGCCGCGAACGGCTGCTGTTCGGGGAAGGCGACCTCCACTTCGCCCTCGCCGGAGCCGACGATGGCGTTCGCGCAGGCGTTCTTCGCGGCGGCGGTAGAGCGGGCGACGAGCTGACGCTTAGTGCAGACGGGCAGCCCACGAGCGTTGACCTGGATGGTCTTGTCGAAGTCGAGGTCCACACTTCTGACCGCCGGCGGATGAGTGCCGTCGGTGGTCCCGATCTTGGCGTTGAGGTTCGCCGCGATCGGAGCCTGCTCGTGCCTGGGTAGTTTCGTCGGCGAGATCCCGCCGTTGTCCCTGAGGAAGAGGTTTCCCACCCGGACCACCTCCGGCTTGCCAAGAGCGCTCACGGCGGCGATCAGTGCAATCACGACTGCCATGGACGTGGCTTGAATCAGCTGCTTCCTCATGCTCGTACCCCCCTGCCCCCGTGGATGGAATCGAGCCCGATCATCGCCGCCTAGAAGCGGCTATTACCTCCTCAATATGGGGTCTCGCGCGCGCTCGATTGAGCAAACTGGGAAATCAGGCGTCGAGGCGCAGCGCAGTCTCCAGCTCGGTCGCGATGTCCTTGACCGGGCGACCGAAGAGCTGCTCAATCGCGCGAATGCGATTGGTCACCGTGCGGCGATCGACGCCCAGCGCGGAGGCGGTCGAGGAGACGTTCCGCTCGGCGGTGAAGTAGGCGCGCAGGGTCTCTCGCGCCACCTTGCCGCCGTCGGGCGCCGCTTCAAGTGGCGCTAGGTAGAGCTGGTGCAACGAGGTGGTGACGAGGTCGTCGCGGAGGATCGAGGTCAGGAGGACGACGTCGGCGTAGTGCAGGACGGTCTCGCCGCGGCGCTCGGCGATCGGCAGTGCCGCCTTGGCCTGACGGTGACTGAGCCGCCAGCCCGATAGGCCCTCGCCGGGCTCGCCAACGGTCAGGACCACCCGGTCCAGCGACATCCCGGCCAGCGCCCGCAGCGCCTGGCGGGCTTCGAGCGGCCGCCTGCCGCCGAGCCAGCAGGCCCAGATCGACTCCTCCTCACGGCAGACCGCGAGCAGGCGACGGTCGAGTCTTTTCGCCAGCAGGCGCATCACCTCCGGCGCTCCCTCTCCCTTGGCCATCAGGGCGAGGTGGTGGCCGTCGAGGTCATAGCCGAGCTCGGAGTAATCGACCTGCTCGCCGGCGAGCAGGCTCTTGACGCACTCGCGACGCCGCTCGGCGCTGCTGCTCGGCCAGCTCTTGGCCTCGCGCACGTGCTCCCCGCTCACCGCCTCGAGCAGGCGGTCGAAGAGCGTCGCCTGCCTGCGCAGGAGGCGGCGCAGGACGGCGGTCGGCACCTCGGCACGCTCCGCCTCTTCGACCAGAAAGTCGCCGAGCAGGGCGTTGCCGGAGACATAGCGGCGCAGCACGGTGTCGAGCGGGACACCGGCGCGGGCGGCCAGGCGGGCCTCGGCGAGTAGTGCCGGTGGAATCGTGGGGGCGCGGCGCTCGCCGAGCTCGATCGCAACGAGGGCGTAGTCGAGGGCCGTGGTGAGAGCGCCGTTGAGGCTGTGCAGGTAGGCGGGGTCGGCTACCTCGTGCGGATCGGAGATGGCGTGGATTCGGGTGGAGATTGCCGCTTCCAGCTCTCCGAGTCGCCCGCGAAGCCGAGACGCGACCGCGGCGCAGACCCCGTCAAGAGTCGCTGAGGCGGCCGGCTCCCGGCGGGACCGCCCGGCGATGGCCGGGGAGCGTGAGCCGCCGGCGAGTGGGTGCAAGCCGCGCTTCGTCACTCGCGCACCTTAGCTCGCCCGCGGCTGTCTCCCAGCGACTCAGCGCTTGGCGGCGCACCTGGCCTTGGCGCTGCGCTTCTTCTTGCTCAGCTTGCAGGCCCGGTGACTCGTGCCGACGCTCGGCTTGCCCTTGGGCCCGCGTTTGCCGCGGGGGCCCTGCGGGCCGGCTGCGCCGGTTTCTCCCTTGGGGCCGGCGGGACCCGTCGCTCCGATCGCGCCGCTTGGGCCCGTGGCGCCGGTGGCTCCAGTTGCGCCGGGTTCACCAGCTGGGCCCTGGGGGCCGCTCGGGCCCGTGGGACCCGTTGGGCCTGTCGGACCAGTTGGGCCAGCCGGACCTGTCGGACCTGTCGGACCTGTCGGCCCGGTGGGACCTGTCGGCCCGGTGGGACCCGTAGGGCCCTGGGGACCGGCGGTCGCGGCCACGACTGCGCTCGAAGATGCCGAGGTGACGGTTTGGGAGCCGACGGCGTTTGTCGCTTCCACTTCGCAACTCAGGGTCGCGCCGACATCGGCTTCGACCGGCACGTAGACCGACTGGGTCGCGCCCGTGATCGCCACGCCATTGCTGAGCCACTGGTAGGAAAGCGTGTCCTCGTCGCGGTAGCCGGAGGCGATGCAGGTGATCGGCACGTCCACCTTGGCGGTCGAGCTCAACGCCACGCTGCCGTTCGGCGCGTTCATGCCTTCGCCCAGCAGCGCCGCGGTGGTGACCGGTCCCGGGGTGTTGCTGATCAGGAAGATCGAGGCGTTTCTTTCGCCCGCCTTGGTCGGCGCGAAACCGATCGTGACTTCGCAGGCTTCGCCTGGTTCAAGCATCGCCAGGCTGCATTCGTCGTTGGTCAGGGGGAAGCTCTGGGGTGATCCAGAGATCACCAGGAGCTGCTGAATCTGCAGCTGGAAGTCGCCGGTGTTGGTTACTTTCAGCTGCTGCGTGGGCGATGCCGAGCCGACTTCGACCGCGCCGAAATCGATTTCACCCGGTTCGACCGTCGCCTGCGGACCAGCGAGGACGGTCGCTTTCAATGGCACGATAAGTGGGTTGGTGGTGCCGCTGTTGGCGATTTCCAGGCTCGCTTCGTAAGTGCCCGGTTTGCCCGGAGAGAAGAACTCCACCTGCAGGCCACAGTTGCTGCCGGGGGAGAAGACGTTGGTGCCGCATTCGGAGCCGCTGAGGCCGAAGCTGCCCGCGTCGGGACCGGAGATCGTCCTGCCTTCGGTGATTGCGGTGAAGGGCGAGTTGTTGCTGACGTTGACCTGCTGCTGCAGGGTGCCGCCGAAGTAGTAGGGGAATTCGGGGAAGCTCGGCGTGCTCGCTTCGAGCGTGCCTGTTGCTCCCGTGCCCGAGAGCGTGATTTCAAGGGGGAAACCGATTTCTCCTTCGCCCGTTTCGACCAGGTATTCGAGCGAGGCATTGGCGCTGAAGGCGCCGGTGGAGTGCGGTTCGAAGCGAACGGTCAACGAGCAACCTTCGCCGGGTTCGAGCAAGGTCAGGTTTTCGCAGCTGCCTTCGCGCGTGAAGGGCGCGGGGACCTGGAGTTCGCTGATCAGCGTGCCTTCGTCGCCCACATTCTTGAGTTCGGAGGTCAGGGCCGGGGCCGGGTCGTTGATCCCGGCTTCGCCGAATTCGAGCGCGGCGGGGCTCGCCTCTAGTTCTGCGGCCGCCGAGGCAAAAGCGGGGACGGCGACGAGCAGGGCGAGCGAGGCGAACAGGGCAAAGACGAGGCGACGAGCGGATGACATGAGCGAAACGACCTTCCGGAGTTCTTGTCAGGTCAGGTTCAATCGGCCGGCGCAGCCGGGAGCATGAGCTACGTCGGTGAATGGGCGGAGACTTGCGAGCTAGCCTGCAATCCGTGGCTAAACGAGGCGAGGCGAAGGCGGTGGCTGTGCGGGCAACCGTGCGCGGGGCGGTGCAGGGCGTCGGCTTCCGCGAAGCGACGCTGGCGCGCGCCGGCGAGCTCGGTTTGCTCGGCTGGGTGCGCAACGGGGAGGAGGGCGATGTGCTCGTCCACGCCGAGGGTCCCGAGCAGGCGATCGAGGCACTCGTTGCCTTGCTCAACGAAGGACCGCCATCTGCGCGCGTAACCGAGGTGGCCATCGAGAGCGTCAAGGTCGAGGGCCACGAGCAGTTCGCGATCCGCGGTGTCAGCGCCGGCGTCTTCGTCGTCCAGGAGCACGCCGCCACCGCCCGTCACTTCGACCTGCGGCTCGAGGTCGACGGGGGGATGCGCTCCTGGGCGGTGCCCAAGGGCCCATCGATGGATCCAGCGGTGAAGCGGCTCGCGGTCGAGGTCGGGGACCACGCGCTCTCCCACAACGACTTCGAGGGGCCGACCGATGGCGGCGGCGTGATCGTCTGGGACCGTGGTAACTACGAGCAGGGCGGCCGGGTGCCCTGGCCCGAGGCGCTTGAGCGCGGCCACGCCGTCTTCGTCCTCCACGGCGAGAAGCTGCGCGGCGGCTTCGCCCTGCAGCGCACCCGCCCAGGCGAGAAGCCGCAGTGGCTGTTGATCAAGCGCCGCGATGAGCAGGCCCAGGCGGGCTCCGACATCACCGCCGAACAGCCCAACTCGGTGCTCAGCGGGGATTCGCTGGATCGGCTCCTGGGTAGCCTCCCGGACGACAACTAGCCGAGGAGGGGCCGATGCTTTCGTGGCTTGCCGAGAAGATGATCGCCCACAACATGAAGGCGATTCGCGCCGGGGACCTGAAGCCGACGGTGGCCCTGTACGCCGACGACGTCAAGTTCAGCTTCCCCGGCGACAGCTCGTTCGCGCCGGGCGCGAGCAACAAGCGCGAACTCGAAAGCTGGCTCAGCCGCTTCGTCGGGATCGGCCTGCAGATCTACCCCGACCAGGTGATTCTCAAGGGCTTCCCCTGGCGCCAGACGATCTGCGTCCGCGGTCACATCCACCTCGACGACCCCGAGGACGGCCGGGTCTACGACAACCGCTACGTGATCTGGGGGCGGATCGCCTGGGGCAAGCTGCGCGAGTACGAGGTCTACGAGGACACCGAAGAGACCCGCAGGCTCGACCAGTGGCTAGCGCGGAAGGAGTGATTACTCACGAAGGCCTATAGCTATCATGACAAGAATGCAGACGGCCCAAATAGAGACTCCCGCCGTTCGTCTTCATGATGGCATCGAGGTTCCACAGCTCGGACTGACCCTCTTCCAGGTCCCGCCTGGGGAAACTCGCAGGATCATCGAGCAGGCGCTCGAGCTCGGCTACCGCCACTTCGACACCGCTGCCGCCCACGGCAACGAGCGCGAGGTTGGCGAGGCGCTGGCTGCCTCCCGACTGCCGCGCGAGGACTACTTCGTAACCAGCAAGCTCTCGAGCCCCCAGCGCGACTCGCAGTCGACGCTCGATGCCTTCGAGGCCAGCCTCGAGCTGCTCGGTCTCGACCACGTCGATCTCTACCTGATCCACGGTCCCGGCACGGCTGCGGACCAGCTCGCCGATACTTGGCGGGCGCTGGAATGGATCCATCGCGAGGAGGCGGCGCGGACGATTGGCGTCTCCGGCTTCGGCATCGAGGAACTCGAGTTGCTGGAGCGGGAGGGGAGGAATCGGCCGACGGTCAACCAGGTCGAGCTTCACCCCCTCTTGCAACAGGCCGAGCTCTGCGCCCTCCACGCCGCCCGGGGCATCGCCACCGAGGCCTGGAGCCCGCTCGCGCAGGAGGAGCTGCTCGCCGACCCGACCATCACCCGGATCGCTGAGAGTCACGGCAAGGCGCCGGCCCAGGTTGTCCTGCGCTGGCACCTGCAGCTCGGCAACGTCGCCGTCGTCAAGCCGGTCACGGCGGAGCGGATTCGCGAGGGCATCGATCTCTTCGACTTCGAGCTTTGCCACCGCGAGCTGGCGGCGATCGCCGACATCAGCCGCGACAGGCAGGTGTTGCTCAGGTAATCTCTAGGTATTCTGCTCAAGCTTTTCGCCTCGCTTGCGTTTGCAGTAATCGTGCTGGCCGGTTGCGGCAACAGTGGCGATTCAGCGAGCGCTCCCACCGAGGGACTGCCGAAGGAAATAGTGATCGGCGCGGCGATGGCCAAGACCGGCTACATGGCGCCTTATGACTCGACCTTTGCCGCGGTCGAACAGCTGATCGAGGAAACCAACGCCAAGGGCGGGATCGACGGTCACCAGATCAAGGTGGTCCACGCCGACACCCGTTCCGAACCGCAGCAGGCCGTGCTGGCGGTGCAGAAGGTAATCGAAGAGGGGGCTGACGTCCTCGTCTTCAGCGGTGAGGCGCTGAATGCCGCGGCGGGTGCACCGTTGGCCGAAGAACACAACGAGCTGAACATGTCCATCGCTAACGAACCCGGCTTTGGACCGCCGACGACCGGCCGCCTTTCCTTCAGCTCCTACCCGAGCCTGCTGACCGAGGCAAGTGCTGGCGCCAAGTTCCTCTGGGACCGGGGGGTAAGGCACCCATTCCTCTTCCGCGACACCTCGATCATCTTCGGCAGGGCGTACTGCTCCGGCTTCCAGCAGACCTGGGAACACCTCGGCGGCACGATCGCCGGCTCGGTCGACTTCGAAAACACCGACGAGTCGGTTGCCAGCCAGGTCAGCGAGCTGCGCAACTCCGACGCCGACGCCGTGGCGATGTGCTCCTACCCGCCCGGCGGTGCCTCGGCGATCAAGCAGATCCGCTCCGCCGGCATCGATGTGCCGATCCAGGGCCCGGGGGGCTTCGACGGCACTTTCTGGCTCAAGGGCATTCCCAGCACCAAGGAAATCTTCGCCACCTCCAATGGCTCCGCCTACGACCCGCCCAACGCGGAAACGGCGAAGCTGTTCGAAAAACTGAAAGCCGCCGGGATCAACACCGACGTCTCCAGCTCCCTGCTGGGGGCGTACGCGGGCGGCCAGCTGATTCTCGACGCGATCAGGGAAACCCACAGCGTTAACGGCAGCACCCTTGCCGACGCGCTCGAAGCCAAGCCTCACCACACGGTTGTCGGCAACCTCACCTACACGCGGGACGATCACCACCCGATCCGGACCTGGCCGATCTACTCATATTCGACCGGCAAGCCGGTGCTGGCGGCTAAGGTCAAGCCGCCGTTCATCCCCGAATACGGCGGTTAGGCGACCGCGCGCCCGCTGAGGGCGCGCTCGACGTACTGGCGGAACGCCGCCCGATAGGCCAGCGTGTACCGATCGGCGAGCGTGTTGACGTCGGCGTTCGGGTCCAGCGGCAGTTCGGGCGGCTGGATCGCAGAGAGGATTCGTAGGTCCTCGGAGTAGACGCGCCAGTCGTAGGCGACCGCGTTCTCGAGGTCATGCGCGTCGTAGTTCTCCAGGCCGCCCTCGATCCAGTAGTGGGCCGACTCGGTCGCGCTGATCGCACGAGCAGCATGGAGCAGTCCGCGCTCGCCCTTCACGGTGAGGATCCGAGCCGAGGCGAAGTTGGGCGCGATCGTGTGGTAGTGCAGTTCCCTCAGGTCACCCCAAATCGCCGCAGGCTCCTCGCCCCACCCCACCTTCCAGCGCAGCATGATCTCCCGCCCGTCGCTTTCGGGTTCGAGCGGCTCGATCACCTCGGGCATCTCGGGCAGGGTCTCTTGGTGGACGAAGGCGAAGTGGGAGACGTCGCGGAAGTTCTCGATCATCAGCCCGAAGGCGACTGGGAGCTCGAACGGCTCGCCGTGGCGCCACAGCCAGCTCTCCTCGTCGAACCAAGAGAGGGTGGGCGGCTCGTCGACGGGCTCCTCCAGCGCGGTCCAGACGAGTCCCCACTGTTCGTGCACCGGGAAGGCCGGGATGCGGGCGCGGGGCGGGATCTGATCCTGGCTGGGCAGCGAAGGAACCCGAGTGCAGGCGCCCTCACCGGACCACTCCCAGCCGTGATAGGGGCACTGGATCGAGTCTCCCGTGACCTTGCCCATCGAGAGCGAGGCGCCCCGGTGGGCGCAGCGATCGGCGACCACCGCCGCTTTGCCGCTCTCGGTTAGAAAGACGGCGAGGGCTTCGCCGAGCAACACGGCCCGCTGCGGGCCGGCCGTCAGATCCTCGAGTCTCGCCACCGGCTGCCAGCACTTGCGCAGGGCGAGGGAGACGTCCTCGCTGGTCGGGGCTTCACGTGGCTGGTCGTCAAACATCACCGATCACCGCTCCTCGTGATTAATTGGGGATTCCATTGTATTCACGGCTGCCCGCCGCCAAGATATGCGCGCAGGATGTCGGGGTTGCGCTGTAGCTCGCTGCGCGACCCCTGGGCGCGGATCTTGCCGGTACTGAGGACGACGCAGCGATCGCAGAAGTCGATCGTGCGGGCGGCGTTTTGCTCGACCAGCAGCATCGTCACTCCTTCCCCGCGCAGCTGATCAAGCAGCTCGTAGATCACGTCGATCATCTTCGGCGCCAGGCCGAGCGAGGGCTCGTCGAGGATCAGCAGCTTCGGCCGGCCGAGCAGGGCGCGGGCGATCGCCAGCTGCTGTTGCTCCCCTCCGGAGAGCCGGTCGCCCCGCTGGCCGGCGCGCTCGCGCAGGATCGGAAAGCGCTCCAGCGTCTGCTCCATCAAGGCGCCGCCGTCGCCATCCTCGCGGGCACCGAGCCGCAGGTTCTCGGCCACGGTCAGGGTCTTGAAGATGTGCCTGCCCTCGGGCACCAGCGCCAGTCCCAGCGCGGCGATCTGCTCCGGCGCCATGCCGGTCAGGAGACGATCCTCGAGCGTTGTCTGTCCCGCGCTGGGGCGGACCAGGCCGCAGATCGCTCGCAGGATCGAGCTCTTACCGGCGCCGTTGGGCCCGATCATCCCGATCACTTCGCCCTTGCCGACGTCGAGGTCAACGCCGTGGACGACCTCGATCCGCCCGTAGCTGACCCGGATGTCGCGCAGCTCAAGCATCGGCGGTGACGAAGGAGCTGCCGAGGTAGGACTGGACCACCGCCGGATCGGCCCGGACTTCCTCTGGCGTGCCGATTCGCAATGTCTTGCCGTCGTCGAGCACCTGCACCCGCGAGCAGAGCGGCATGACGATGCTCATGTCGTGCTCGATCAGCAGGATCCCGCAGCCAAAGTCGCTGAGCACGCTGCGCAGGATCGCGACCAGTTGCTCGCATTCGGCTTCGTTGAGGCCGGCGGCTGGCTCATCGAGCAGCAGGTAGCGGGGCCCGATCGCGAGCGCGCGAGCGATGCCGAGCAGGCGCTGGCTTCCCGGTGGCAGCGAGCCGGCCGGCAGGGTTGCCTGCTCGAGCAGGTTGAGGCGGTCGAGCACGTCAGCCGCGACGGCGACGGCACGCCGCTTGCCGACGCCCATGCCCATCGCGCCGACCGCGACGTTCTCGAGGCCGCTCAGATCGGGAAAGGGGAGGGCGGCCTGGAAGGTGCGGCCGAGCCCGTTGCGGGCGAGGCGCGCCGGCGAGCGCCCGGTGACGTCGACCCCGTCCAGCGAGACGGTCCCCGAGTCGGGCGCCTGGAAGCCGCTGAGCACGTTGACCAGCGTCGTCTTGCCGGCGCCGTTGGGGCCGATCAGGCCGAGCGCCTCGCCGGGCTCGAGCACGAGGTCGACGTCCTCGAGCACCTGCAGGCCGGCGAAGGCGAGTGAGACTCCCTCACTGCGCAGCGCTCCTTTCTGCGGCTGCTCAGCCGGAGCCATGCCGTCGCCGGCATCCGGCCTTGGCTCCGGTGCTGGCGCACTCAAGCCCAGCCGCTGCAGCCAGGACAGTTCACCCGCCTCCCTGCCACCGCTCAGCCCGTTCGGCATCGCGATCATCGTCGCCAGCAGGATCAGCCCGAGGCCAATCGCGGCGAGGCCGGGCGCTTCGCCGATCGAGACCGCGCCGAAGAGGCTGGCGCCGTTCTCGAGACCCCGCAGCAGCTCGTTCACGGTGGCGATCGCGATCGCCCCGATCACCGCGCCGAAGACGCTGCGGGCGCCGCCGACGACCAGCATCGTCAGCGTCGTCACCGTCGCGCCGAAGTAGAAGGTGGCCGGGTTGAGGACGCCGGACTGGTGTACGGCGAGGGCGCCGCCGATGCCGCAGAGGATTCCGCTGAGGCCGAAGGCGATCAGCCGCTCGCGCATCACGCCAATGCCGATCGAGCGCGCCACCACCTCTTCCTCGCGTGTCGCCTGCAGGCGGTAGCCACTCGCCGACCATTTGAAGGCCAGCGCCAGGACCACCGCTGCGCCTGCCCAGACCGCCGCCGATTCGACGCTGGTCGTCGAGGGAATGCTGACCAGGCCGCTGCTGCCGCCGGTGACCCGGTCCCAGTTGGCGACGACGTTGTAGACGACGATCAGGAAGGCGAAGGTGGAGATCGGGATCGCCAGGGTCGAGGTGCGCATCAGCGGCAGGCCGACCACGATCGCCAGCAGTCCAGAAAATGCCGCGGCGATCAGGGTCGAGGAGAAGGCGCCGAGGTGGGCGTCGACGATGAAGTCGGGCAGGCCGGGCGTCTGCAGCAGGGCGAAGGCCGCGGGCAGGGTGAGGAAAGCGGCCATGTAGGCGCCGATCGTGGCGAAGCCAAGCTGGCCGAACGAGTAGACGCCGCTGTTGCCGACGAAGACCTGCAGGCCGATGACGACGATCAGGTTGCAGAGGATCGCGGTGACCGTGTCTTGAAAGGAGGGCGTGCCGTTGGCGCCGAGGAGGGCGGTGATCGCGATCAGGACCAACGGCACCAGCAGCGATGCGGCTGCCGATTGAGGCGTGCGAAAGCGCACGCGGCTCATACGCGAGCCTTGCCGATCTCGCCGCCGAGCAGGCCGTGCGGCCTGAAGATCAGGATCAAGACCGGGAAGGTGAAGACGATCGCGTCGCGGAACGGCACCAGCCCGTCGGGCAGGTAGACGGCGAGCAGCGAGGAGAGGGCTCCGAGCAGCAGGCCACCGATGACGGCGCCGAACATCCTGCCGAAGCCGCCGATCACCACGGCGACGAAGCCGACCAGGACCGGGGTGAGGCCCATCGTCGGCGAGACCTGGCCGGTCTGCAGCACGAGCAGGATGCCGACCGTGGCGGCGAGGGCGCCGCTGATCGCGAAGGCGATCGCGATCAGCCGGTCGGCGCGGACGCCGAGCAGGCGCGCCATGTCGAAGTTCTCCGCTGCCGCGCGCATCGCCAGGCCGGTGCGGGTGCGGTAGAGCAGCCAGCCGAGGCCGGCGAGGACGATCACGGTGAGGCCGAGCGTGACGAACTCGAGGTTCGGCACCGAGATGCTGCCGATGCTGGTCGATTCGCTGATCGCCGCCGGGGTTTCGACCGATTGAGCGCGGGCGTTGACAGCCACGGTGACGACGTTCTGAAGGATCGCCGCGACGGCCAAGGAGGTGACGAGCTGGGCCGAGAGGTCGGCGCCCCGCACCGGCCGGAAGGCGACGCGCTCGGCAAGCAAGGCGATCGCAATTCCGGCTAGCAGAGCACAGGCCACCGCCGCGCCGAAGGGCAACCCGGCGAAGACGAAGAGGGCGTAGGCGGCGAGCATGATGAACTCGCCGTGGGCGAAGTTCATCATCCCCATCACCGTGTAGACCAGGGTGATGCCGAGGGCGATCAGCGCGTAGAGGCTGCCGAGGGCGAGGGCGTCGATCAGGTTCTGACCCAGCTCCGTCATCGCCTCAACTGAGGACGAAGGAGAGCTGAGCGCTGTCGGCTCGGTAGATGAGGCGGGCGAACTCGAGCGGGTGCTCTTGCTTCGACCCATTTCCGCGGCCGAACTGGATGAAGCGCCCCATCAGGGCCGGCTCGCCGGCCGTGGCCCCAACCCGCGAGGACCCCCACTCGCCGAAGAAGGTGTGCTCGATCGAGACGGTGGCGCGAGTCAGCTCGAGCCCGCCCGGGGAAGGCGGCTCCTCGCCGGCTTTGAGCGCTTCGGCAGTGGGGAGGAACCAAGGCACGTAGGTGACTGTGGAGTAGGAGTCGACGAGGCAGACCGAGGGCTCACCGACGTCGACGACCGCGGTCACGTGGGCGACTGAGCTGTGTTGGTTCTCGAGACCGAGGAAGTGCGAAACGGTGTGATCCGGCACGACCTCGCGAGCCCCCTGCACGGCGATCGGGCGATCACCGTTGTGCTCAAGCAGAAGTCTGACCAGTCCCGCCACTTCGATTTCGCGCCGCGGCGGCGCCACGAATGCACCCGAACCCTTGATGCGGAAGATCGCCCCGTCGCCGACCAGCAGGTCGAGCGCCGGCCGGATCACCGCGCGCGAGACGCCGAACTCTTCTTCGATCTCGCGCTCGGAGGCAAAACGGGCACCGGACTCCCAAGCCTCGACCTCCAACATCACCTTTAGCGCCGCCGCAAGTTGAAAGTAAAGCGGTACATCACTATTTCGATCAAGCCTGCGGCTGCCTGCCAGGGGAATATCGGACGATCGCCTGGGCCTGCCCCGACCGGGTTGGGAAGGCGTATCCATGCGTCCACCGAGAATACCTTCGATTAGTCACCTGTAGATAACAAGTGCGGCGTGAGTTCGGCTTACAGCTCCTCGTGCAGACGCACTGCTTGCTCGAGTTTGGTTTTCGTCTCAACGGCCGGTCCGCGTCCCCGGTCCTCGAGCAGCGCCGAGGCGATGGCATCGAGCTTGAGTTGCATCGCGCGCTCGGCTCGCCGCTCGGAGTTCTTCAACATCGCGACCAGGAGCAGGGTCATTGCCGCCATCGCCCCGGTCAGATCGCTCTCAGTTGCACTCGAGAGGCCGACGATCAGACCGATGACCCAGACGAAGACGACCAGCAGGCAGAGTGAGAAGAAGAGGCTGCTGCTGGCGAGGTTCGAGGCGATCTCGGCGGCGGCGTCGAAGCGCCCGCGCCCCTCGCCCCGATCGGCCGGATGTCGCAGCAAACGCCAACTTCTGGACTCGGCGGGCTCGGGTTTCTCGCCTTTGGAGGAGACGGGCATTTTGAACGTCCTTGATCGAGGGTGCCGCCGGGGTTGGCTGGCGACCGATCGAGGGTACCTAGGCCAAGACGACCACAAACGAAGGGCATTGATGACAGAGCAAGAGGCAACCGCCGGCGGCACCTTGGGCAAGTTGGCCGGCAGGGCGAAGGAGCTGGCCGGCACGGTGCTGGGCCGGGACGACCTGCATCGCGAGGGCAAGCTGCAGCAGGTCCAAAGCGAGGCTGAGCAAGATGCCGCGGCCCTTGCTGCTGAGGCGAAGCAAAAGGAGGGCGAAGCCGAGCTGGAGCAGGAGAAGGCTGGGGCGGCGGCCGAGCGGCGTCAGGTTGAGCTGGAGGCCACCGAGATCGAGGCCGAGGAGCGGGCGGAGCGCAAACTCGCCGAGGAGCAACGGCAGGCCGAGCGCGAGGCCGGTGACCTGAAGCAGAAAGCCCAGCGCGCCGAAGAGGCCGCCAACACGATCGAGCACAAGGGGAAGAACTGATGGCGATCTTGGCGATCCCCAAGGCGATCCTCGATCGCTCGCTCAAGCTCGCGAGGCTGCCACTCGACGCGGTGCTCGGAGTTTTTGGCAGTTCTGATCCTTCCGCGGAGGCGGCGGAAATGGAGCGCGAACGTGCTGCCGACCTGCGCGAGGAGGCAAAGCGGCGTGAGAGTAAGGCTGAGGAGGAGTTGAGGCGTAAAGCCGAGGCCGAGCGACGTAAGCGAGGGCAGGCCGCACAGAAAGCGAAGCGGGCAAAGGCCAAACGGGACAAGGCCGCGCAGATTGAGAAGCTCGACGCCAAGGAGGAGAGCCTCGAGGCCAAAGAGGCTGCAGTTAGCGCTCGTCGTGAGGCCGAGCGAGTCAAGGCGGCTGCCACCGCCGCCAAGCAGGTCCGTAAGGACGGCGATAAGGAGTGACTAGCGCTTCAACCGCTGCTGCTTCGGGTAAGCGGGACCGACCAGACGAAACGAATAAAGGAGCGCAATGGCGGATTTGAACGAGCGGGACACAAAGTTGGTCCAGTACCTGAGCGAGGCCTACGGCAAGGAGCGCGAACTGGAAACCGCTTTGGAGGCCCACATCGCGATGACCACCAAGGCCCCCTACAAAAAACGACTCAAACAGCATCTGCGCGAGACCAAAGCGCACGCCAAGGGTGTTGAGCGCCGAATCAAGAAGCTCGGCGGCGGCGGTCAGCTGAAACAGACCGCGGTCGGCAAGGCGATGGCAGCTGCAAAGGGACCGTTGCACATGATCCGCGGCAGTGGCGAGCAGGAGAAGATGCTGAAGAACGCCAAGACCGAGTACTTCAACGAGCACGAGGAGATCGCCACCTACCTGGCGATCGAGACGCTCGCCGAAAGAGTCGGCGATCGCGAGACGGCGAAACTGGCGAAAGGGATCCGGCGCGAGGAGGAACGGATGGCGAAATTCCTCGAGGGTCAGATCAAATCGCTGACCGGAGCCGTCGTCAGCGAGGAGGTACCGGCCGCTCAGCGCAAACGTCCGACGAAAGCTCGCCGCCGTAAATAGGGCGAGGGACTTTCACCGTTTGCGCCGTTGCGGCGCGGGGTACGCAGCCTGAAAGCCCGGGCCGGGGAGGCTCGGGCAAACAACCGGAGGGAACAACGTGACAATCGTCGGCATTCTGGTCGTAATCATCCTGGTGCTTCTCGTCATCTATCTCTTTCAGAGGGTGCGCTAAGCCCCGGGCCGCGCCGCGAGGCGGCGCGGCGGCTACCGTCTCGGCATGCCACCCAGCCTTGACGAGCTGACTGTTACCGACGCCCCCGCGGCTTGGCTGGCCTGTGGCTTCGAGGTCGAAGCGGACGTTTGCAGCGTCGGTGAGACGCGGATTCGGCTGGCGTCGGACGAGGGTGGCAAGGGCCTCATCGGGTGGTCGCTACGCGGTCTGGAGAGCACCGAGCTCGACGGCTTGGCGACCACCCGATCCGACCGCCCACCGCCCGCGGATCGGACTATCCATCCAAACGGCATCAGCGCCCTCGACCACGTGGTCGCGATCAGCTCCGACCTCGATCGCACGGTTGCCGCACTGCAGCGAGCTGGGCTCGATCTGCGCCGCATCCGTGAGGAGCCGACCCCGGCGGGCGCTCCCCGCCAGGCCTTCTTCCGCCTCGGTGAGCCGCTCCTCGAGGTCGTCCAGGCCCCGGCCGAGGCGATCGAGCGGACCGGGGGAGACCGGCCCGCCTTCTTCTGGGGCCTTGCCTTCATTGCTCCCGACCTCGAGGGGACCGTTGCCTCGCTTGGCGATCGGGTCAGCGAGATCCGCGATGCGGTTCAGCCCGGCCGGCGGATCGCCACCTTGCGCCGCTCGGCCGGCCTCTCGCTGCCGGTGGCGCTGATCACGCCGCCCGTCAGGGAGCCGCGGCCGGCGGACGCAGGTCCTCGACCTTGAAGTCCCAGTCGCGCTGCAGGCGGGCCGCGACCAGCGAGCGGTGGCAGGCCTCGGGATCGCGCTCGACGCAGAGCAGGGCCGCCTTCGAGCCGCCGATCCACTTGATGATCGGCGCCAGGTCCACCCGGTCGAGGATCTGCTCGGTGTAGCCGTCGGCGTACTCGGGGGCGAGCACCGTGCGCGAGCGCTTGCCCTCGCCGCGCCTGTCATCCGCGCGGTACTGGGCCTGGCGCAGCTCGGTCGTCGGCGCCAGCTCCACCAGGTGGGAGTAGCCGATGCCCGCCTCCTTCAGCGAGTCCTGCAGGCGTCGCGCGTTGGCCCAGGCGTACTCGCTGCCGCGCACGCCGCGGCGCTGCCGTACGTCGAGGATCAAATCGATGCTGGCATCGGCCAGGGCGGCGAGGAAAGTCTCGCGGTCAAAGCCGTAGACGCCGATCGTCGCGATCGTGGCCATGCGGTCCCGCTTGGGCTCAGCCCACCTGCTCGGTCGGGCGGATCAGCACCTCGTTGAGCGAGACGTGCCAGGGGCGGGTCACCGCGAAGGCGATCGCGTCGGCGATGTCGGTGGCTTCCAGTGACTTGATGTCGGTGAAGCGGCCCCGTACCTGCTCGCGCACGCCGTCGCGAATGTGGTCGGTGAGCTCGGTGTCAACCGCGCCGGGCTCGATGATCGTCGAGCGGACCTTGCGACTGGCGAACTCCTGGCGGAAGGACTCGCTGAAGGCGCCGACCCCGTGCTTGGTCAGGTTGTAGACACCGGAGCCCGAGCGGGCGATGCGGCCGGCGACGGAGCTGATGTTGACCACGTCGGCGCAGCCGCGCTGGGAATCCTCGGCGGCGGCGAGCAGGTGGGGGAGGGCGGCGTGGGTGGTATTGATCAGTCCCTTGAGGTTGAGGTCGATCATCCGATCCCACTCCTCGGTCGGTGCCTCCTCGATCGGGCCGAGCAGCATCTGGCCGGCGTTGTTGACGACGATGTCGAGGCGGCCAAGCTCATCGACGGTGCGGTCGACGGCGGCGATCGCCTGCTCCTGCTCGGTGATGTCGGACTGGATCGCCAGCGCGGTGTGGCCCTCGCCGCCGATCTCGCTGGCCAGGCGCTCCAGCCGTTCGAGCCGGCGGGCGGCCACTGCGACTTTGGCGCCCTGTGCCGCCAGCGCCCGCGCGGTCGCCTCACCGATGCCGCTGCTGGCTCCGGTTATGAGGGCGACGGTACCGTCGAGGGGGGTGCTCATCGCGTTCCTTTCACTCGTTTCAAGATTGAGGGTCCTTGCTTGCAACCTACTCCCCCGATTTCACCGTCCTCAAGCATTCCCGCCAGGCGTCGATGAGAACGAATGCGAACCCGTCGAGTTGTCTCTATTGCTCTGAAAAACCGTCTGTTGCTTGCGCTTGGCCTGGTGATCGCGCTGGCGCTGGTCGGGCCGGCGTCATCTGGAGCGGCCCCGGCACCCTCCGTGCTTACCTTCAAGACGGCCACGGTTGGCGCTCCCGGCAATCCCTCGGTTGGCATCGTTCCCTTCACCGACGCTGTCTACTCGTCTTGCGCCGAAGTCGTGCCGGCCGAAAAACAGCCCCCCTGCCAACAGGTTGGCGCCGTCGGCTATCGCTACGGCATCGGTCAGCTCGAGGTGACGGTCGCCCAGTACGTGGCCTTCCTCAACACTGCCGACCCCGCGGGCCGCAATAAACACAAGCTCTACAGCTCCACCGAGAGCGGCTCGGAATGGCCCAAGTACGGTCAGATCGATTTCTCCGCCAGCGCCTCGGCCGGTCACCACTACTCGGTGGCCTCGCCGGAATGGGCCGACAAGCCTTACGGCTTCGCCAACTTCCTGCGCTCGGCTCGCTTCGCCAACTCCCTCTACAACGGCAAGGTTCTCTCCAGGCAGGCCAGCAGCGCCAGCAGCTTCCACTACGTCACCTATCGGGTGCGGCTCTCGCGCCAGACCGAGGTGGGGATGTATGACATGCACAAGCGGGCGATGACCCGCTCGCACAAGACCGGCTTCGTCATTCCCAGCCAGAACGAGTGGATCAAGGCGGCCTACTACGACCCCAACGGCGGCGGCAAGTACTCCTACTGGCAGTACCCGACCAACCCCGGCGCCTTTGGCGACGAAGGGGCGAGCGCGCCGCATCAGACCACGCTGGACCCCACCACTGGCGACGTCACCAACGCCTCGACCCAGCCGCTGGCGAACTTCCACGCGTCGGAAACCGCGGCGCCGAGCTGGTGTCCCTCGGCCTTCAGTGCCACTACCTGCGCGACGGTGAATCCCCTTGGGATCAAGGCCTCGGCCTACGAAAAGGCATACCAGGGCAGCCTCGAGACGGTTGGCCAAGCCAAGACCACATCGCCCTGGGGCACGCTCGACCAGGGTGGCAACGCGGTCGAGTGGACCGACACGATCACCGCGCCGCCCTCGGGTCGCAGCGGTGCCCACGGCCGCGTCTGGCGCCGCCTCCACGGCGGCATCTCCAACGCGCCCGTCTACCAGCTCTGGCTCTCGGCAGTTGGCCTGCAGCCGCAGGACAACACCTTCTACACCGCTACCTACCCCTGGTTGGGAATCCGCATCGGCGTGCTCGGCAACCTCAAGCTGAGTAAGCACTGAACGGTTGGGGGTGTCCGCGGGGCGGAATAGGCTCGCCCCGCGTGCACCTTCACCTTCGAGAGCGACCCTTGGCCGGCTGGCTGCCGGTGGCGCTGGTTGCATTGGTCGCGCTGCTGTTGCCACTGAACGCGTTCGCCGCCAAGGCCCCGAAACACCAAGCTCCGGGTAACGGGGCGGGAGCCCTTGTCCAGCTCGCCGGCAAGAGCGGCTGCCTGGTCGATCGCTCCGCTCACACCAAGGGCTGCGGGGTGGCCCGCGCGCTCAAGGGTCCGGGGCCGTTCATGGGCTCGCGTGCGATCGCGCTCAGCCCAGATGGCAAGAGCGTTTACGTCGCCTCCTCGCAGAGTGACGCGATCGCGATCTTCCGCCGCGACCCGCGCAGTGGCGTCCTCACCCAGCCGAAAGGACCAGCGGGATGCATCGCCGCCGCAGGGGCGAGTCACTGCGCCACGGCGATCGGCCTCGATGGCCCCAACTCGGTCGCGGTCAGCCCCGACGGCCGCAATGTCTACGCGACCTCGCGGGCGAGCAACTCGATCAGCATCTTCCAGCGCGACCAGAAAAGCGGCGCCTTGACCCAGCTGCCGGCAAGTGCCGGTTGCGTCGCCGGGGTGCCGATCCCGGTCTGCGCCGTCGGCCGGGCGCTGAGCGGCCCGGACGTGGTCGTCGTCAGTCCAAAAGGCGAGAACGTCTACGTCGGCTCCTTCTTCGGCAACGCGGTCGCCGTCTTTGACCGCGATCCCGTCAGCGGTGCTCTAACCCAGCCCGGTGACAGCAGCGGCTGCATCGCCGAAGCGATCAGCGGCTGCGCGCTCGGCCTCGCCCTCGGGGCGCCGGAGGGGATGGCGATCAGCGGCGACGGGGCGAGCGTCTACGTCGCCAGCGCCCTCTCCAACGCGGTCGTCACCCTGGCCCGGGACCAGACGACCGGCAACCTGACCCAGGCGAGCGACGGCAGCGGCTGCATCGCCAACAGCGCCCTCGCTGGCTGTACCACCGGGGTCGAGTTGAGCGGTGCCAACGCGGTTGCCTTTAACCCCGGCGGTGACGTCTACGTCACCTCGCTGTTCAGCAACAGCGTCTCCGCCTTCACTCGCTCGCGCAGCACCGGTGGCTTGGTGCAAAAGCAGGGCACGGCGGGCTGTCTGGTCTGGTTGCGCGCGGTTGGTTGCTCTTTTGGCCGCGCGCTGCGAGCGCCCGAGGGCCTGGCGATCTCACCCGATGGGGCCAACGTCTACGTCGCCGCCTTTGCCAACAGCTCGATCGACGTCCTCGATCGCGGCAAGAAGGTTGGCAAGGTGAAGCAGAAGCCGGGTCGCAGCGGTTGCCTGGCGCCGCCCTCGGTCGCCGGCTGCACGCGGGCGCGAGCGCTGCGCGGTGTGAGCTCAGTCGCGCTCAGCCCCGACGGCCGTTTTCTTTACTCGACCTCGTTCGGCAGCAACGCCGTCGACATCTTCCGGAGGAACAAATGAGCGATGGTGAAAAGCGCGATGGCGGGCTGACCCGCAAGGAACTGATCGGCTCCGGCGCCAGCGTCGCTGCGGCCGCGCTGCTGGCCCAGGGCGCCGGCGTCGAGCAGGCGCTCGCGGCGGCGAAGAAGGGCAAGCGCAAGGACGTCGCCGGGATGAACATCATCCTCTTCCTTACCGACCAAGAGCGGGCGATCCAGCACTTCCCTCAGAACTGGCTGCGCCAGAACCTGCCGGGGATGCGGCGGCTGCGCCAGCACGGGCTCAGCTTCGAACGTGCCTTCACCAACGCCTGCATGTGCTCACCGGCGCGCTCGACCCTGATGAGCGGCTACTTCCCCGCCCAGCACGGGGTCAAGTACACGCTCGAGGAAGACATGGAACCGCCGGAAAACCCGCAGGTGAGTCTCCCCACCGACTTGAAGAACCTGGCGACGGTGATGAAGGCGGCTGGCTACAACGTCGTCTACAAGGGCAAGTGGCACTGCTCGAAACCGGCCAAAAAAGAAGACGCGCAGCCCTCTGACCTCGAAAAGTACGGCTTCCTGCGCTGGAACCCGCCCGACGCCGGCGCCAACCAAACAGTCCCCGAGGCTGGCGGTGGTTACATCGACAACGATGGCCGCTTCATCGACCAGGAAGGCAACGTCGCCGAAGGCACCGAGGGCGCGCTGCAGTACCTGAGCTCGACCGCGGCTCAGCAGCAGCCCTTCTTCATGGTGATCTCGGTCGTCAATCCCCACGACGTCCTCTTCTACCCGAGCAAATCTTTCGACGAAGCGGGCTACGACGGCACCTGGCTCGAGGGCAACATCCACGCCCCGGCGACGGCCGACGAAGACCTCTCGACCAAGCCCAGCGTGCAGAAACAGTTCCTCGAAGATCTTCAACTTGACCGGGAAGCCGAAAAACAGAGAACAGATGCGCAACTACCTCAACTTCTACGGCAACCTGATGCGCTCTTCTGACAGTTACCTGGTCAACGTCCTCGACAAGCTCGAAGAGACCGGGCTCTTCGAGGACACCCTGATCGTGCGCACGGCCGACCACGGTGAGATGGGCCTCGCCCACGGCGGCCTACGGCAGAAGAACTTCAACTTCTACGAGGAGGCGACGCGGGTGCCGCTCGTCTACTCGAACCCGAAGCTCTTCCCCAAGCCGCACCAGACCGACGCGCTGGTCTCCCACGTCGACTTCCTGCCGACTCTGGCCAGCCTGGCAGCGGCGCCGAAGAGCGCTCGCACGAACTGGCAGGGCGTCGACTACTCGAAGCTGGTCCTGCACCCCTCGACCAAAAACTCGGTCCAGGACTACGTCGTCTTCACCTACGACGACTACCAGTCCGGCCAGAAAAGCAAGCCCTACCCGAAACCGCCCAACCACATCGTCAGCATCCGCGAAGGGCGCTGGAAGCTGGCCAAGTACTACGACACCAGCGAAAACCCGGTGCCGCCGCAGTGGGAGATGTACGACCTCAAGGCCGACCCGCTGGAGCGCAAGAACCTCGCTTACAAGGGCCACAAACGCACCGACAAGCAAGAGGAAGAATTCCAGCGCCTCAAGCGCAAGTTGGCTCGGGTCGAAAAGACCCGGTTGAAGCCGCCTCCCTCCACTTAGCCAAGCAGGGGCGCTCCCGCCCTCAACAGCAAGAGAGAGCGCCCCCGTCACTGAGTCACTGGTCCACTAAGCGGACTTGTGGATATTGAGCAGGGGTACGACCTGCTCCGTAGCGCTAACGCGCATACGTCTCACCTCCCTTCCGGTGTTGCTTGCCGGGCGTTGGCTCGCTTGGCCGCAGGCGCCTGGCTCAGCAAAGATTGCGCAAAAAGCGCCTCACCGGTGGGGGAAAAACGACGTAATGGCCAGCGAGATGCTTACCAATGTGCTTTGATTGCGCCGTTCAAGGGCAGTTGAGCAATAGCCAGGAATCGCCTTGATTCAGAGTGAGGAGCCGGACGTGGGGCAGACCAAGAGCAAGGACGCAGTCAAGGGCCAGAAGAGGAACGAGCAGACTCGACAGGCCAACAAACGAGCCCGCGAGGAAACCTCCGGCCTGATCGATCCCCGCCTGCGCAAGGCGCTCTCGCACGAGCTGCGGGTGCAGATCCTCACCGTCGCCAACCAGCGCGAGCTCAGCCCCAGCGAATTCTCCGAAGAGTTCGACGTGCCGCTTCCCAACGTCTCCTATCACTTCCGCAAGCTGCTCGAATACGACTGCATCGAGCTGACCCGCGAAGTCCCCGTGCGCGGCAGCCGCGAACATCGCTATGTGGGTACCCGCCGCGGCTTGATCAGCGACGGCGACTGGGCGCAGCTCGGCAAGGGGACCCAGGCCGGCGTGCGCATCGCCGGCTTTCAGGACCTGATCAACCGCTGCACCCAGGCGGTTGAAGGCAAGACCTTCGACGCGCGCGAGGACGCGGCTTTCTACTGGGTGCCGATGAGCCTGGACGAGATCGGCTGGCAAAAGATGCAGGCCGCGATCCGCCGCGTCATCGGCGAAGTAGAGGATTGCGAAGTCGAGAGCGCCCAGCGCGTCGCGAATGGCGAGGCTGAGACGTTCCCGGCCACCTTCGGCGTGCTCGGCTTCGAGTCCCCAACGAAACCAAACTGGGAACGGCGTAAGAAAAGCAAGGCGGGCAGGACGCTTTAGAGCGAGGTCACGTGGGCGCTCTTGGGCCCGACGTTGCCCTCGAGCACCTCGAGGTAAGCGCTCTTGACATCCTCGAAGCCCTGACCTCGGCTCACCTCGAGCCAGCCGGCGATCCACTCGCAGAACGGATGCCAGGCGGCGGCGACGCGGCGCTCGAGCTCGGCGGGCCCCCAGTCAGCAGAGCGCTTCTCGACCCGGGCTGGGGCGAAGAAGAAGCTCGGGGTCGGTCCCGGTAGCTCGCCCTGGCCGGAGCTGAGCTCCTCCCAGTGGGTTACTCCCACGGTCATGCTGTAGGCGAGCTGGTCGCCGAAGTGGGTGTGGACCGCCTGGCGCAGGGCGCCGTCGCCGGCGATGTCGACGTAGGTGGCGGGCCCGTCGCCGAGCGAGCCGATCTCGTCGTAGCTGACAGTGCGGGCGTAGGTGCCGAGGCCCTCGACGAACTCTTTGTTCCCTGCCGAGGTGAGGCCGACCAGCTCGACGCCATCGCGCTGCGCCAGCAGGAAGGCAGCGGCGATCGCGGTCTTGCTCGAGGCGCTGGAGATCACGATCGGGCCGCGCTCGGTCAGCCCCTCGTCGGCGAGCTGGTCGTCGATCAGGAAGGAAGTGAAGAAGAGCGGCCGCAGCAGCATCTGGACGTCCTCGCTGTCGGCGCTGTAGAAGGGATCGCCAGCGCTGGCCAGGTAGCGGTGGTAGGCCGAGGGCAGCGCCGCCCGGTGGGGCGAGCCGTCGGTAAAGCCACTGCCGTTAACGCTCACCGGTGTCACCAGCAGGTGCGAGGAGGGGGGCAGATAACCGTAGACCCGCGTGCCCACTTCGACACCGTCTACCTCGCTCGTCTCGACCTCGGCGAACCCCCACATCGGCACCCGCCCCCAACCGTCCTCGGCGGGGAAGAAGTCCCAGTAGGACATCGCCTCGCCCATCACGGCGTAGGTGACGTTGTTTGCCGTCAGCCCGAAGCTGTCGACCCGCAGCAGCGCCTGACCGTCGCCGACCGCGGGCGGCTCCGACTCGGCAATACGACACTCACGCAGCTCGTCGCGCTTGACCAGGAAGTCACTCATCGCGGACCCATGCTCTCACGGCGGGCGAACCGGGGGCAAACGTCGGATACGCTCGCCCTCCCTGCGACCACGACTGGAGCGTCATGAACAACCCACTCAGCGGCGAAGATGCCGCCAAGCTCTACGGCAACCGTTTCCTCACCGAGGACGCTCCTGACGGGCCCTTCCCGGAAAGCGGCATGTCGGCGCTCGACGCGATGCGGCTGGTCGACGAGGAACTGGCGCTGGAGGGTGACCCAAACCGCAACCTCGCCACCTTCGTCACCACCTGGATGGAGCCCGAGGCGCAGCGGCTGATCAGCGAGAACCTCTACCGCAACTTCATCGACCACGCCGAGTACCCGATCTCGGCCGAGGTCGAGCAGCGCTGCATCCGCATGCTCGCCGACCTCTACCACGCTCCGGGTGAGACGACCGGCGCTCGCACCCAGGGCTCCTCGGAGGCGATCATGCTCGGCGCGCTCTCGCTGAAGTGGAAGTGGAAGGAGCGCCGCGAAGCCGAGTCGAAGCCGGTCGACAAGCCGAACCTGATTTTCGGCGGCGACGTGCACGTGGTCTGGGAGAAGTTCTGTCGCTACTTCGATGTCGAGCCGCGGATCGTGCCGCTGCAGGACGGCAAATACGTGATCGGACCCGAGGACGTGCAGCCCCACATCGACGAGAACACGATCGGCGTCGCCGCCGTGCTCGGCACCACCTTCACCGGCCACGCCGACGACATCGTCGGCATCAACAAGCTCCTCGTCGACCTCAAGGGCGACAAAGGCCTCGACGTGCCGCTGCACATCGACGGTGCTAGCGGCGGCTTCGTCTGGCCCTTCCTCTACCCCGACTCCGAGTGGGACTTCCGGCTCGAGCAGGTGCGCTCGATCAACGTCTCCGGGCACAAGTTCGGACTGGTTTACCCGGGCGTCGGCTGGCTCGTCTTCCGCGAAAAAAGTGACCTCGCCGAGGACCTCGTCTTCTACGAGAACTACCTGGGCAAAACCGACGCCACCTTCACCCTCAACTTCTCCACCGGAGCCTCGATGGTGCTGGCGCAGTACTACAACTTCGTCCGCTACGGGCGCGAGGGCTACGCCTACATCATGAAGGCGATGCAGGCCAACGCCCGCTCGCTGGCGGAGAAGCTGAGGGAAAACGGCAACTTCGAACTGATCGGCGACGGTGAGGAGCAACTGCCGCTGGTTGCCTTCCGGCTCGCCGGTGAAAAGAACTACGACGAGTTCGACGTCTCCTGGCAGCTCTCGGCCGAGCGCGGCTGGATGCTGCCCGCCTACACGATGCCGCCCAACGCCGAAGACGTGAAGGTGCTGCGGGCGCTGGTCAAGCAGACGCTCAGCCGCGAGCAGGTAGACCGGCTCGCCACTGACCTCGACGTCGCCTGCAAAACGCTGGAGAAGAAGGGCGGCGCCCATCCCTCCGAGCGCAAGAAGATGAAGGTGAGCCCGGGCTACTAGGCCGACCGATGGGCGCCGCACTCGGCTGGGGAGCGCTGGCCGCCTCGTCCCTGGTTTTCGGTGCCCTGCTCACTCTCTACCGGCGCTGGCCCGACCGGCAGGTTGGTCTGGTCCTAGCCTTCGGCGCCGGCGCGCTGATCAGCGCGGTCAGCTTCGAGCTGGCGGCGGAGGGGTTGCGGGTCGGCAGCCTCAGGGCCACGGCAATCGGGCTTGGGCTCGGGTCTCTCACCTACTTCGGTCTCGACGGGCTGATCGCGACGCGCTTCTCCTCCGGCCGCGGCCGCGCCGGTCGCAGCAGCGGCTCCGACGCGGGAACCGCGCTGGCGCTTGGCGCTTTTCTCGACGGGATCCCCGAGCAGCTGGTGTTGGGGATCGGGCTGGCGGCGGGAGAGGGGGTCGGGGTTGGGCTGTTGGTCGCGATCTTCGTCTCGAACCTGCCCGAGGCAATCGGCTCGGCCAGCGACATGCGCGAGTCCGGCGCCTCGCGGGCCAAGATCCTGCGCCTCTGGGCCGGGGTAGCCGCGATCTGCACGGTCGCCACCGTCGCCGGCTACGCGATCGCAGACGGGGCCTCGGGTGAGCTCCGTGCCGGCATCGACGGCTTCGCCGCGGGCGCCCTCCTGGTCATGCTGATCGACTCGATGATCCCCGAGGCGAGCAAGGAGTCCGGGCGGGTCGCTGGTCTCGTCACCACTCTCGGCTTTGCCGTCGCGACGGCGCTTTCGAGCGTCTCCTAGCTTTAGATAACCGGCGGCGGCGTGCCGTTCACGCTCGCCGCCAGCGCCGGGTCCCACTCGCAGACCGTGCAGGCGTGGGCGAAGACCGAGCGGAAGAACTCCAGTGCGGCCGCGTGGGGATCGGCGCTCTCGCGCACGTCGTCCCAGTCGAGGATGTATTGACCGAGGCCGGCGTCCCAGCGGGCCGCGGCCGGTGAGACCTTGCCGTTGGCGAACGAGTCCGGGGCGGGGTGGGCGTAGGCGTAGAAGGCGGCCTTGCCGTAGTTGGCGTCGCCGGGCCACCAGCCGACGGCGACCTCCTGTGCGTCCATCGAGTTGCGCATGATGAAGTCGTTGGAGGGCGGCTCGGCGGGCTGGCCGGAGAAGAGGCTGAGGGCGAGGTCGAAGGATCCCCACCAGGCGTTGACGGGGGTGCGCCGGCCGCGGAAGGGCGCGCGGAACTCGGCGAGGACGAGCGCGGCGCGGGTCGCCGCCTCAAAGTAGGTGGTGACCTGGGCGGGGTCGTAGTGGGCGTGCTCCTCGTCCTGGTCGAGCGGCGTGCTCCAGGGCACCTCCTGCGGGGTGAGGTCGATCTGCAGCGGGCCGGCGAGCTCGGCGATCGCAGCCAGCAGCTCGCGGGTGACGGCGCCCACCGGTCTATCCGGCGTCAGCGCCACCCGGCGCGACTCGCCGCCGCTGTGCTCGGCGACCGCCTCGTGGGTGTGCAGATCGAGTGCGA
>CAWCJW010000036.1:0-17497 GCA_963795765.1 uncultured Solirubrobacterales bacterium | reverse complement strand
CGGCGATCGCGCCGATGACCGCGGTGATGCCGAGGGCCGTCATCGCCGCGATCTCGGCGGGAAAGTGACGCTTCCCCAACATCCCGCGCTCGCCAGCGATGACGAGCAGGGCGCAGAGGAATCCCGCTGCAAGCCCGCCGAGGTGGGCGCCGATGCTGATCCCGCTGACGCCGAAGCTGAAGGCAAGGTTGATCAGGATGAGGATGCCGACCGACGAGGCCAGGGCGTCGACCCCGCGGCCGCGAGCGATGACGAAGGTCGCGGCGAGGACCCCGAACACCGCTCCGGAGGCTCCCAGGGTAAGGCTGTCAGGGGTGGCTAGAAGAGCGCCGAAGGACCCGGCGAGCAGCGAGACGAGGTAAATCGCGACGAAGCGCGGCGTACCGACCCCCGGCTCGAGGATGCGCCCGAGGAAGAAGAGCAGGAGCATGTTGCCGCCGATGTGCCAGAGGCTGGCGTGGAGGAAGGCGCTGGTGAGGAGCCGGTACAACTCGCCTTCGGCAACCGAAGGGCCGAAGAGGGCGAATTCCAGCACCAGTGAACTGCCGGCGATGTTGAACCCGCCGTGCCCGGAGGCGACCTCGGCCAGGTAGGCGGCGACATTGAGTGCGATCAGGATGAAGGTCGCCGGGGCGCTGCTGGACAGCGACGCCTCGCCGACCCCCCGCACCACCTTGGTGCGCTGGCTCGAGCACTCCGGGCAACGCATCCCCACCGGCGTCGGAGTCATGCAGTCGGGACAGATCGGCCGCCCGCAGGATGAGCAGGAAACCGCCGTCTCGCGATTGGGGTGCCGGTAACAAGTCTCAGCCACGGGGATGAGCAGCCTACAATCGCGGCCGATGGACGGACCCAGCCCAGCCCGCCTCTACGCCACCGTGGTCGGCGCCGCCCTCGTCGTCTTCGGCATCGTCGGCTTCTTCTACAGCGCCTCCTTCGGCTCCCCAGGCGAAGTCAAGGAGGTCTTCGGCGCCTTTGCCGTCAACGGCTGGGACAACGTCCTGCACATCCTCACCGGCGTGCTCGGCCTGCTTGCCGCCGACTACGCCTCGCGCCGCTACTCGCTCTGGCTTGGCGCCTTCTACGTCGGCCTCGCCCTCTGGGGTTTCGCGCTCGGCAGCGGCGAGGCGATCCTCGGCTTCCTGCCGGTCAACGGTGGGGACAACCTGCTGCACGCCGCAATCGGCGCACTGGGCGTGCTCGCCGCCCTGGGCACGCCGGTGGCAAAGAAGAAGACGAAGAAGACGAAACGGAAGGGCTCGCCGGCTACGGCTTGACCCGGCCGGTCAGCGAGCGCAGGCCACCCTTGGCCTGCTGTTTGCCCCGCCGGCGCAGCTCCATCACCACGAGCGCGCCAGCGGCGGCGCCGCCGGCCCCAACGGCGACGACAGGACGGACCCAGTTGCGCGGATCGCGCAGCGCCCGCAGCTCGCTCTCAGAGAGCTCCTCGGCCCACTGCGAGAGCTCCTCGGCGGCGGCCTGGGTGACCGCTGCCAGGGTGTCCTCGACCCGGCCCGAGAGGCGCTCGGGCGGCTCCAGCGGCCGCAACGCATCGGAGAGCAGGAGCTCGACGTCCCAGTTGCCGGCCAAGCCGCCGCTGGACTCAGTCATCGCCCATCTCCTCCTGTAGCTGCTTGATCGCGCGATGGATCAGCACCTTGGTGGCGCCGTCGCTTCGCCCCAGCGCCCGGGCGATCTCGCGGTTGTCCATGCCGAGCGCGAAGCGCATGATCAGCGCGTCGCGGCGATCGTCCGGAAGATGCTCGAGGTGCGCCATCACCTGGCGCAGCTCCTCGCGGCCCTCGGCGATCGCCTCGGTGCCGTGGCGGGTGGCGATCGGGTCGGCCACCTCGAGCGAGGTCTGCGGCCGGCGCGAACGGTCGCGGTAGTAGTTGGAGGCGAGGTTGTGGGCGATGCGAATTAGCCAGGGCCGCAGCGGCCGCCCGTCGGACTCGCGGCGCGCCCGATCGAAGTGCCGGTAGGCCTGCAGGAAGGCCTGCTCGGTGAGGTCCTCGGCGTCGTGCTGGTTGCCGACCCGGTAGTAGGCGTAGGAATAGACGTCGCGCAGGTGGGCCCGGTAGAGGTCCTCGAAGGCGCGGTCGAGCTCCGCCTTGGCAGCCGGGTCGAGGCTGGCCGGCTCGACGTTCTCGCTCACACTCGAAGCCTATTGCCATCAGGCGGCCTTCCTCGATCGCTCCACCCGTCGCAGTCCTGCCACCCAGCTCTCAGCGTCGATCTCGCCCCGGATCAGCGCCGCCAGCCCGGAAAGCGCTGCCGCGTTCCCGCCGCTGGCCGAGGTCGCCTCCGCCAGCAGGGGCACCGCATCGAGACCCTCGGAGGCCTGGCCGATCTTGGCCGGGATCTCGGCGGCCGGCGTTCCCCGTCCGAGCAGCTCGCCCGCCCGCCGGTTGCGCCCGGTCGGGGCCATCACCGTGGCGGTCAGGTCACCGACGCCGGCCAGCCCCGAGAAGGTGCCGAGCTCGGCCCCGCGCTCGATCGCGTGATCGATGCACTCGCTCCAGACTTGGGCGGCGGCAATCCCGGCCGCGTTCAGCCCGTGTGGCTCGGCCGCGGCGGCGGCCAGGGCAGCGGCGTTCTTCGCCGCGCCGGCCATCTCGACCCCGGTGATGTCGGCGGAGCGCTCGCAGACCAGGCCCGCCCGATCGAAGACGACCCCGAGCTGTTTGCGCAGGTCGAGGTCCGCTGAGCCAAGCACCAACGCCGCCGAGCCGGAGACGGCCTCGCGGGCGTGGGCGGGCCCGCCGAGACAGGCGATCGCCCGGGCCCGCACGCGCTCGCCGACGTATTCGGCCGGTAGCTGGCCGAGCGGAGCGATCAAGCCCTTGGTCAGCAGCAGCATCGCCGAGCGCGAGCCAATCCGGTCGGCGATCGCGCCAACCGCCTGCGGCAACGAGCCGGAGGGGATCGCCAAGCAGACCAGGTCGAGACCGGCCAGCTCAACCTCGGAGGCCTGGCGCACTCGCACTGAGTCGGGCAGGCGAACCCCCTCCAGGTAGCGCCGGTTTTCGCCCGCCTCCTCGATCTCGGCGGCGTGGGCGGCGCTGCGGGTGGCGAGCTGGACCTCGAGACCGCCGCGGGCGAGCAGGACGGCGACCGCCGTGCCCCAGCTGCCGGCGCCGATCACGGCGGCGCGGCGCATCGGTGGCAGGCCGCCAAGGTCCTCCCACTGCAGCGCGACGTTGGGCCAAATCCGCGCGGTGACGTTGGACGCCAGGCCGCGCGAGGGGTCCTCGGCCTGCGGGAAGGTCATCGCCTTGCCCAGCCTCACCTTCACCTTGCGCGGGCGGATGCGCCAACCACGGCGCACGTGTTCGGTGCCGAGCACCGCGGCGGGGATGACCGGGGCGCCGGTCTGCAGCGCCAGCCGCCCGACGCCGCGCTTGGGCTCGCCCAGGGAGCCGCTGCGAATGCGGGTTCCCTCGGGGAAGATGCAGACCGCGCCGCCGCGTTCGACCAGCAGTCGCGCCGTCTCCATCGCGTCCTCGTCGGACTCACCGCGGCGGATCGGAAAGGCGCCGAAGCGGGAGAGGATCCAGCCCTGCCAGCGGCGCTCGAAGAGCTCGACCTTGGCGACGTAGTTCATCGGCCGCCGCCAGGGCAGGGCGCCGCCGACCGCGAAGGGGTCGAGGAAGCTGCGGTGGTTGGAGGCGACGATCAGGCCGCCCTTGAGCCGGGCGTGCTCACGGCCGGTGCGAACGTAGCGGAAGTAGGCCAGGAAGAACGGCGTCATGAAGATCCTGGCGAGGATGTAGAGGATCGGGTTGACGCCGTGGCGGCGCGTGTACTGGTGATACGCCTGGAGGCGATCGGGGGTCACGCGTAGCGCTACACGGAAGAGGGACCGGGGTTACCGGGGGCGGGGATTGGGCACCCCTCCTCTCTTAACTTTTTCGGTGGAGAGGGGACTGCTGACGCCGCAAGCCAGTGCCGAAAAAGTGCAAGACGTTCGGAGGGGCGCCCAATCCCCGCTACCAGGCGGCCCCGATCAGCTCTTCCAAATCGGATCGTGTCGGCGGCTCAGGCGTAAAGGCCAGCTCCGGGCGGAGCAGCATGGCGTCAATCGCCTCTGGGAGCTTGGCTCTGTCCGCACCTTGATCGCCCAGGCCAGCTGGATTGCCACCGAGGTCCAGAAGGCGAGCTTCGACGGTGGTGGGATCGGTTCCGATCGCTGCTGCCAAAGACTCGAGGCCGTCAGGTGCCCTGGGAGCCATGAAGGACATTGCTCGGGGGAGGATTGCGGCGTTTACCCCGGCGTGGGTGGCACCGCAGATTCGGACCAGGGTTTGGCAGACGACGTGGTGGAGGGAGAAGGCGCCGGAGTCGATTGCGTAGCCGCAGAGGATCGAGCCCTGGGCGAGGGCGGGACGGTTGCGCTCGGTGGGAGCTTCGTCGAGGGAGGTGGCGATCAGTTCGGCGCCCCGCAGGGCGGTCATGCGGGAGACCGGGTTGGCGAAGGGGGTGTAGAGCGAGTCGGCGCCGTGGGCCAGGGCGTTCATCGAGCTGGCGCGGAGCTCGGGCTCGGGGGCGCTGGTCATTGCTCCTGGATCGGCGATCACGAGCGCCGGGCGGACGAGGGAGCGGACCCGGTCCTCGGCGCCGGCGGGCAGGCGGTGGATGCCGGTCATCTCGGCCCCCGACATCGTCGTCGGAATCGCGGCGACGGTGGCTCCAGTCACGGCGGCGATCGCCTTAGCGGTATCGATGATGCGGCCGCCGCCGAGGGCGACGAGGTTCGGCGCCCCGGCTGAGTCGAGCAGGGCCGCCGCGCTCTCCGGCACCGCGATCGCCGGGTCGCCGGGTGGTAGCTCGCGCACTTTCGCGGCAGCATCAGCGAGTCCACTGCCAGCATCCAGGTGTCGCGCGGTGCTCAGCAGTTCGAACTGCTCGATCCCATGCTCGGCGAGCAGCTTCGGCGCCGCCTCGATCCCACCGTCGTCAAAGACGACCGTGCGGCCGGCATCGCGCCAGACGAAGTTGCCGTTCACTCCGCCGCAGCGGTGCGCGGGTTGATCACCGGGCGCAGATTGGGTTCGACCTCCGCCCGCAGGTGCTCGTAGTCGGGCGGCAGCGAGAGCTTCTCGCCGAGGTGCTCGAGTGGCTCGTCGACGGTGAAGCCCGGCCCCAGCGTGGCGATCTCGAAGAGCACCCCACTCGGCTCGCGGAAGTAGATTGAGCGGAAGTAGAAGCGGTCGATCACGGGTGTGGGCTGGGCGCCGCCGGCGATCGCTCGCTCGCGCCACTCTTCGTGCTCGTCCAGGGTTGAGGCCCAGGCCACGTGGTGAACACTGCCGGCGCCCTGAAGCGAGCGCTCCGCCGGTGGCTCTTCATATACGTAGAGGCCGCCGCGGTTGGAGCCACGCGCTTCCCAGCTGTGCTCGTCGACCGGCTCAAACTCGAGCGCCTCAAGTAGGGCGTGGCTGGAGGCGGGCGAGGAGCTGTAGGCGCAGACGGCGTGGAAGCCACGCAGAGCGAACTCCGAGGGGACCTCCGGGTGGTCGGCGATCAGCGGCTCGTCGGCGACCTCGACCACGGCGAGCTCGTGGGCAAGTCCCTCCGGGTCGGCAAAGCGCAGCCCTCCCCCGGCCCGCTCGCTGGTGATGCCCTTGGCGCCAAGGCGCCCCTCCCAGAAATCGAGCGCGGCGTGCGAGGCAGCCCGCCAGACGATCCGGTGCACGTCACCGTCGCCGGCCCGTCCGGGTGGCACGCCGGGAAACTCGAAGAAGGTGAGGTCGGAACCGGCGCTGCCTTTCTCGTCGGCGAAGAAGAGGTGGTAGACGGTGGGGTTGTCCTGGTTCACCGTCTTCTTCACCAGGCGCAAACCCAACACCCCCGCGTAGAAGTCGACGTTGCTCTGCGCATCGGCGGTTATCGCGGTGATGTGGTGAATTCCCTCAAGCTTCATCGGCCACGTATAGCATCACACCGATGAGCCGCGGACGCCGACGCCTGGTGAGAGTGCTGATCGTGCTCGGTTCGCTGCTCGCCTTCCTCAGCGTCTTCGCGATCTGGACCGAGCGCCAGGCGCTCGACACCGGCGAGTGGGTCAACACCAGCGGCCGCCTGATCCAGAACCCGAAGATCCGCGAAGCGGTCAGCAAATACCTGATCGACCAGCTCTACGAAAACGTCGACGTCGAAAAGGAACTGAGCGAAAAGCTCCCCGGGGACACCAAGGAACTGGCCGGACCGATCTCCGGTGGCCTACGCCAGGTCGCCGGCAGCGGCGCCGAAAAGGTGCTGGAAAGCTCGACCGCCCAGGAACTGTGGAAGAGCGCCAACAAGACAACGCACGAACAGCTGCTCGAAGTCCTGGAAGAAAAGGAAGGGACGCTCTCGACCGAAGAAGGCAAGGTCAGCCTCGACCTCGGCAGCCTCGCGACCAACATCGCCGACCAGGTGGGGATCAACGCAAACCTCGAAGACGCGGGCCAGATCACGATCCTGCGCTCGGATCAGCTGAAGACGGCGCAGGACATCGTCGTCGCGATCAAGGGCCTGGCGCTGATCCTCTCGCTGCTCACCTTCCTCTGCTTCGGCCTTGCCATCTACCTCTCGCGCGAGAGCCGCTGGGTGACCGTCCTCTACAGCGGAATCGGCCTGATCGCAGCCGGCTTCGCCGTGATCGTCTTCCGCGAGGTGGCGGGTGGCATCGTCGTCGGCCAGCTGGTCGAAGAAGACAGCGTCAAGCCGGCGGCGGAAGCGGCCTGGTCGATCGGCACCTCGCTGATGACCAGCATCGCCACCACCGTGATCATCATCGGCGTGCTCTTCGGGATCGCCGGTTGGCTCGCCTCGCCAACCGGCTCGGCCCGCTCGACCCGGCGCGCGATCGCACCCCCCCTGCGCGAGTACTCCGCTTACGTCTACGCCGGCCTGGCGATCCTCGTCGGCATCTACTTCCTCTCGGCACCAACCCAGAACCTGCGCTCCTTTCTCACCACGCTTGTGATCGCCGCCCTCGCCGCCTTCGGCATCCACGAGCTGCGCAAACAGACCGCCGAGGAATTTCCCGACGCCAGCTACGGCGACGTCGTCGGCCGCACCAAGGACAAGGTGACCGCCGCGGTCAAGGACGCCAACCTGGGAGAGCGAGCCTCCAAACTGCGCCTGCCGGAGATGCGCAAGCCGAGCGGCGAGGACAGCAGCGAGGCGCCGACTACCACGATGCCGGCCGACGACGAGGACGCGCGACTGGCCCGCCTAGAGAAGCTCGCCTCGCTGCACGAGAAGGGCATCCTCACCGACGAGGAGATGGCAGCGGAGAAGGCTCGAGTGCTCGGCGGCGGCAACAAAGAGACCTAGTCCAGAGCCCGCCTCCGGACTCGAACCGGAAACATCTTCCTTACAAGGGAAGTGCTCTACCAATTGAGCTAGGCGGGCAGTTCGTAGTCCTTTGCCCAGCGTACGTGCTTGGCCTGCTTGTTGCGCGGCGGCTCAACGCGGAGATACATCGCGCGATTCGGCACCTCCTCGGCCGGAACAACGTAGACAGTGTCATTTTGCGGGCAATAGACGATGAAGAGGTCCATCTCGCCCTCATAGCTCTTCCAGCTGGTCTTGCGCATATTTGACTGAATGCTCTGGGTGGTGCACTCGATGACGCCACCGCGCAGGCGTCCGGTCTTGCATTGAGCCTTGAGCAACTGCCCACCGCAGTCCAGTACAAGGTCGTAGCGCTGGTTGACACCGAACGGAAGCAGCACTCGATAGCCGCGCTTGACCAGTTCCACGAGAATCGCTGCCTCGGCCCGGTGTCCTATGTCGACCGGATGCTTCGTCACCTCGGGCTTTGGCAAAACGCTCGGCACATTCGCAACGTAGCATTTACTGCAGACAGAAAGCTTCGGCTCATCATCGCCCGTCTTCTGTGGGATGGTGCAAACCATGAACGAGCCCGGCAGCAGCATCGAGGCGCGGTTCCGCTTTCTCGAGCCCGACGAGGGCGCGGTGCTGAGCGAGGCGATTGAGGCTGCTTACGGGGACAGCTATGACGTGCGCTGGGTCTACGACGCAGCCGAGGTCTCGGCGCGGCTGGCCGCGGGCACCTACGTCGCCTGTGTGGCCGAGAGCGAGGAGGGGGAGCTGCTCTGCCATGAGGGGATGAGCCTGAGCGCGGCGGGGGACGCCGTCGGCCACTCGGGCCAGGCGGTGACGATGCCATCGGCGCGGGGGCAGCACCTGTTCACCAGGACCAAGCGCTTCCTGATGGACTGGGCAACGGAGAAGGGCTTGGCGGGCATGTACAGCGAGGCCACCGCCGCCCATCCCTACAGCCAGCGCGCCAACATCGAGCTCGGCGCCCACGAGACCGGCTTCCTGCTGGGTTGGATCCCGGCCTCGGTCTCCAACGACGCCGCCGCGGGCGTCCGCCGCGGCCGCCAGTCGGCGGCGCTCTTCTACACCAAGCTCAACGACGGCCACGAGCGGCCGGTCTACGCGCCGCAGCGACACCGCGAGATGGTCGGCCGGACGCTGCAGCTATGCGAGCTGCGCGGGACCCTGGCCGAGGTGCCCGCGAGCGCCGAGCTGGCGGAGCGGACCGAGCTGCAGGTCGAGGTCGAGGCTGACCACAACCTGGCGCTGATCACCGTGCACGTGCCGGGCGCTGACCTCGAGTCGGCCGTGGCGGCTGAGCGCCACCACCTCTTTCACAGTCGCGGGCTCGACGCGATCTACCTCGACCTGCCACTGGAGACGCCGGCCACCGCGCTGGTTGCCGACCACCTCGAGGCGCTCGGCGTCTCCTACTCGGGCGTCTTCCCCAACAGTCGCTGCAACGGCGACGTGCTGCGCATGCAGTCCCTGCACCGTGCCCGGATCAAGGTCGACGACGTCTCCGTCGCCTCCGAGCACGGCCGCGAGCTGCTCGAGTACGTCCTCGCCGACCTGCCCTAGTTCAGCGTCTCGCGCGAGGCGAGGTGGGCGCCAACCTTGCGCTTGACCCGCTGCAGGGCGTTGTCAACCGTCTTGGTGTCGCACTCGAGCCGCTCGGCCGTCGCCTCGTAGGAGTGACCGTCGAGGTAAAGCGAGAGCACCCGGCTCTCCAGATCTGAAAGCACGCCCGAGATCCCGGAGAGACAGGAGACGAGGCTGTCCAGCTCTTCGGCAGCGATCACCTGGTTGACCGGGTCGTGGACCGTGGGCCCGGGAAGGATCTCGTCCAGCGTCGTATCCGAGTCGCCCGCCGCCGCCGGCGTCTGGCTGAAGGAGACGTACTGGTTGAGCGGCGTGTGCTTATTGCGGGTCGCCGTCTTCACCGCGGTGATGATCTGGCGGGTGATGCAGAGCTCGGCGAAGTTGCGGAAGCTCGACTCGCGGTCGGTGCGGTAGTCGCGAATCGCCTTATAGAGACCGAGCAGACCTTCCTGGATCAGGTCGTCGGACTCGCCCCCGAGCAGGAAGTACGAGGAGGCCTTGAGGCGGACGAAGCCGCGGTAGCGGCGGACGATCGCATCGTAGGCGTCGGTTCTCCCGTCCTTGGCTAGAGCGACCAGATAGTGGTCATCAAGCTCAGGTTGAAGGTTAGTGTCGGCTGGTTTAAGCGAACCGTTGAGACGGCCCGAGGGAAGCTGCATTTCATGGGTCGGCGAAGATAGAGCCACAGATCCTTCTCCTTGACGAAGGGTCGTGGCGCCTTACCTCCCCTGGCGGCGCCCTGTATGGACTGGGAAATCTCAGACTCAAGCTGAGGTTTAACCCTTGTATGGCGGGGTAGTTTACGGTCGCGCGGAGTTCTGTCAACCCCGAACCTAGGTTCGTGCAAACGCCGTTGCAGTTGTTAGCGCTGCCGAACGGCCTCGAAGAGCAGCGCCGCGGCAGCTGCCGAGACGTTGAGCGAGTCGATCTTGCCCCGTTGCGGAAGGGCAATCAGGCCGTCGCAAGCCGAGGCCACACGCGGGCGCAGGCCCTTGCCCTCGCCGCCCAGCACGAGCACCGTTGGGCCAGCCAAGTCCACATCCCAGGGTGCCTGTTTAGCCTCGGCATCGGCGCCCCAGAGCCAAAAGCCTGCCGCCTTGGCCTCGGTCAGCCAGTCGGCCAGGTTGCGCACATGGGCAATCTCCAAATGCTCGACCGCTCCCGCCGAGGTCTTGCAGGCAACGGCAGTAACGGCGGCCGAGCGCCGCTCGGGGACGACAAGCCCCGCCGCCCCAGCCGCCTCAGCCGAACGCGCCACCGCACCAAGATTGCGCGGATCCTGCACCTGGTCGAGCGCGATCAGCAGCGCGTTCTCTCGCTTCAGCAACTCCGAAGAACCGGCGTAGGAATAGGGCTCAACCTCAGCCACAACCCCCTGATGGTCCGGCGACCCACAGAGCCGCTCCAACTCCCCAGCCGAAGTCTCCGGAGCCCGCCAGACCCGCAGCACCTGCCGTCGTCTGCCCCGTTCAGCCTCAGCCACCGGCTGCTTTCCGTAAATGACCTGCGAAGCCATCAGGCCTTCGGCACGAGCTTCGCGCCGTCAGCCGAATCACGGACCTCCCAGCCCAACTCGGCCAACCGATCTCGAATCTCATCCGCCCGAGCAAAGTCCTTAGCCGCCCGAGCCTCCTGCCGCTCCCCCAGGAGTTTCTCTGCCTCCTCGTCGGCCTCAGCACCCTTATCTGGCTGAGTAAGGGTGCTGAGGCCGACGAGCGCGAGCATCTCCGCCAGAGCCAAAGCCGCCTCGTGCGCTGAGACCTCGCCGCGATTCGCTTCGCCGACAAGCTCAAATGCCTCGGCCATCGCCCGCGGCGTGTTGAAGTCGTCCGCCAGTGCGTCTCTGAAGCTCTCGACCCGGGCGCTTACGTCGAGCGAGGCGTCGGGGGAGGGTCCCCGGGAACTCCCGGCGAAGCCGGCCCGGGGACCCTCCCCCGACGCCTCACCCACCGGATGCTCCCTGAAGAAGTTCCTAAGCCGCTCAACCTGCGCCACGGCTTCATCCATCTGCTGCGGCCCAAAGGCAAGTGGCTGCCGATAGTGCCCGGAGATCAGATACGCGACAACCGCCTCCGCCCCGTACTGATCCAACGCCTCAGACAGCTGAAAGATGTTCCCCTCAGACTTAGACATCTTCTCCGCATCCGTCTCCACCATCCCGTTGTGCATCCACGCCCGGGCAAACGGCCGCCCCGCCGCCTCCGACTGCGCGATCTCGTTCTCGTGATGGGGAAAGACCAGGTCCGAGCCGCCGCCGTGGATCGCAAACGACGGCCCCAGCTCGGCCTCGGCCATCGCCGAGCACTCGATGTGCCAGCCCGGTCGACCCGGGCCCCAGGGCGAGTCCCAGGAGGTGTCCTCGCCAGGCTTGTGGGCCTTCCAGAGGGCGAAGTCGAGCGGATCCTCCTTGAGCGAGTCCGAGCCGGCCTCCTCGCCCTGATCCATGTCCTCGGTACGCCGGTTGGAGAGCTTGCCGTAAGCATCGAAGCTGCGCACGCGGAAGTAGACATCGCCGCCGGACTCATAAGCGTGGCCACCCTCGATCAGATCGGCGATCAGCGCAACGATGCCGCCGATCGTCTCGGTCGCCAGCGGCTCCGCATCCGGGCGCCCCAGCCCGAGCCGACCGGTGTCCTCGAAGTAGGCGCGGGTCATGCGCGCGGCGAACGCTCCTGACTCCTCCCCCGCCGCCCCGGCGGCGGCGTAGATCTTGTCGTTGATGTCGGTGACGTTGACGACCAGCTTCGCCGCGTAGCCCTCCGACTTGAGAAACCGGGCGAGCAGGGAGAAAACGACGAAGGGACGGGCGTTGCCGATGTGGATGCGGCTGTAGACGGTCGGGCCGCAGGCGTAGATACCGACCTCTGCGGCCGAGTCAAGGGGTACGAGCTCCCCCGTCAGCGTGTCCTTGATCCGCACCGCTCTCATCGGGGCGGATGCTAGAGAGGTCTAGAAGGTGCGGTAGCCGGACCCGGAGGGGGTGGCTTCGCGCCGCTCCCAGGAGGGTGCGGTCTTATCCGCCGCCGCCAGGACCTCGCGGCGCGCCCGCGAGGCGCTTGCCTTGATCTCGTCCTCGGCGGCGCGCCGGACGCGGTCCTCACGCTGCTCGGCCTGGGCGCGGATACGATCGGACTCGGCTTTGAGCGCCTGCTCAGCGCGCGTACGGGCCATCTCGGCGGCCTCGCCTTCGACCTTCTCGACCAGGGTACGCACCCGCTCGTCGGCCTCGCGGCGCACCTCCTCGGTGCCCTGCATCACCCGCTCCTCGATCTCGGTCTCCAGCTTGACCGCCAGCTGGTGCGCCTCGGCCGCCGCGGCGTCGGCTTCGACCGCGCGCTGCTCGGCGGCGGCAACACGCTGGTCCGCCTCGAGCTTGGCCCGGTCGAGGGCCTCTTCGTGCAGTTTGGCGTCGCGCGCTTCCACCTGCTTGACGGCATCGGCGATCGCGCGCTTGGACTCGGCCCGCGCCTCGCTCAGCTCGGTGGCGATCGCTTCGCGCTCGGCTTCGGCCTTCTGCTGGCCCTGCTCGAAGCTCTGCTCGGCGCGGTCGCGGGCGGCCTCAGCCCGGGTGGCACGCGCCTCGGCCTCTTTGCGACGCTCGCGCTCGGCCTTGATCCGCACCTGCCCTTCCTCGCCGAGCTTGCGCACCGTCGCCATCGCCTTTGCCTTCAGCTCGGCTCGCAGCTCCTCGCTGCGCGCCTCAGCCTTGGCGACGCGCTCCTCGCTGACCCGCACCCACTCGAGCGCTTGCTTGGCGGTCTCGTGCAGCTCCTCGCTTGCCGCCCCAACTGCCTTCAGCTGCGTCGCCGCTTCGCCCATTGTTCGCAACCTACTACGGCCACCGGAGCCCATAAATGGCTTGCGCCGGCCCAAAGCCCGCAATTAGCGCGGTCGGCGCTAGGCGGACTGCTGCGACTCGCGAGCGTGCAGCTCGCGCTTGAGGATCTTGCCGGTGGCGTTGCGCGGCAGCTCGTCGAGGAACTCGAATTCGCGCGGTGCCTTATAGGCGGCGAGATTCGCCTTGACGTGGGCCTTGAGATCTTCCGCGGAGACCTCTTCCCCGCCCGCAGTGACGACAAATGCCTTGAGCCGCTGGCCGAACTCGGCGTCCTCGACCCCGATTACCGCCACCTCAACCACGCCGTCGTGGTCGGCAAGCAGGTCCTCGACCTCACGGGGGAACACGTTCTCGCCACCGGAGACGATCATCTCATCGTCGCGACCGTCGATGAAAAGACGGCCGCCAGCATCAAAGTGGCCGACATCGCCGCTGCTCAGCAGCCCGTCGATCGCCTCCTTGCCACCGCCGCCGGTGTAGCCCTCGAAGGACATCTCGTTGCCGACGAAGATCCGTCCCACCTCACCGCGTGGAACCTCCTGCCCCGCCTCGTCGTAGAGGCGCACGACGGTGCCTCGCGGCGGCTTCCCGGCCGTGCCCGGCGCGGCGCGCAGATCCTCAGGCGTGGCCACGGTCGCATAGGCGACCTCGGTCGAGCCGTAGAGGTTGTAGACGCTGTCGCCGAAGCGGTCCATCCACTCGGTCGCCAACTCGCCCGGCAGGGCGGAGCCGGAGGCCGAGGTGATCCGCAACGAGGAAAGGTCGTAGGAAGCGAGGGTCTCCTCGGGCAAGCGCAGGATTCGCTGCAGCATCACCGGTACGACCGCGAGCACGTCAGCGCGATGGTCCTGCACCGCGCGCAGGGTGTCCTCCTCGTCGAAGCGCCGGCGTAGGACCATCGTCGAGGCGGTCGGCAGGCTCATCACGAAATGGAAGAAGCCCCAGGAGTGGAAGAGCGGCGCGGCGACGACCATCGTGTCGCGGGCGCGATAGGGGATCTTGTCGATCAAGGCCGCCATCGCCAGCAGGCCGTCGGGGCTGGAGCGCTGGGCGCCCTTGGGCGTACCCGTGGTGCCCGAGGTGAGGATCACGAAGCGCGGATTGTCAGGCGGCGGCTTATGGCCGGAGTCATCGTTGGCGGCGATCAACGAGTCAAGCGTCGGACCCTCTACCCCACCATCGCTCCAGGCGATGATGCGGGCGATGCCCTCGTCGACGCCATCGAGCAGGCCAGCGAACTCCTCGTCGTAGATGAGCGCCTTCGGTTCCTCGCGCTTGGTCACCTCGACCAGCTGCGGGCCGGCGAACATCGTGTTCAGGTAGAGCGCGCTGGCGCCGAGCTTGGCCGCCGCCAGCGTCGCCTCAATGAATCCCCGGTGGTTGCGGCACATGATCCCGACCCCATCGCCCGGGCCAATGCCCATGCCGGCGAAGGCGTGGGCGAGGGCATTCGTGCGCTTGTGGACTCGCTCGAAGCTGAGCGAACCGCGTTCGTCGATCAGCATCGTCTCGTGTGGGTATTTGTGCGCCGCCGTGGCCACGCCGGTCGCCGGCGAAGCGCCCCAGCGCAGGAAGATGGTGGCGACCTTGGCCGCCTTGTCGGGACGGACCAAGCCGACGATCCCGGCCTCGTGCAGCACCTTCGCCTCGAAGACCGAGTCGGAGACCGACTGGCGGGCGCTCGACGCTATGGACTTCAGCATTCCCATCGCAGCGGCGAAGGTTATTCGCTATCGACCGAGGCGACGGCTATGCAGGCGATCCCCTCGCCGCGGCCGATCCAGCCCATGCCCTCGTTGCTGGTTGCCTTGACGCTGACCCGGGCCGAGGTGGCCTCGGCGATGGTCCGCTCCATCTCCTCGCGCAGCGGGCCGATCCGCGGCTCCTCGCAGATCAGGGTCGCGTCGACGTTGACGATCCTCCCCCCGATCGTGCCCACCGCGGTGCGCAGCAGGTCGATCGAGTCGGCGTCGCGCCAGATCTCGTCGTCGTCGGGGAAGAGGGTGCCGATGTCGCCCTCGCCGGCGGCGCCGAGCAAGGCGTCGATCACGGCATGGGTGAGCACGTCGGCGTCGGAGTGACCGGCGAGGCCGCGCGGGTGATCGACCTCGACCCCGCCGAGGACGAGGCGGCGCCCCGCGGCGAAGCGGTGGCTGTCGTAGCCGATCCCGACGCTCATCTAGGAATCTTCGCGCACGGCGTCGGGCAAAGGCTCGAGCCGACGTCGGCGACCCTCGAAGACGCAGATCTCCTCCACGCCAAGGTCGCCGAGAAACTCGATCGCCTGGTCGTAGCCGAAGCCGACCTGCTCGGGCAGGTGGGCGTCGGAGGAGAGGGCGAAGCAGGCGCCGGCCTCGATGCACATCTCGGCGAAGCCGAGCGCTGGGTAGATCTCGCCGACCGGCTTGCGCAGCCCGGCGGTCGAGACCTCGACCGCGATCCCGCTCTCGGCGATCGCCTCGACCGCGGGCTCGTAGAAGAAGCGCGGGTCGCGCTCGGGCAGCGGCCGGGCGCCACCCCAGACCTTGACCAGATCGGGGTGGGCGAGGATGTCGAAGAGGCCCGAGCGGGCGCACTCGGCCAGCGACTCGAAGTAGCGGCGCCAAACCTCGTCGGGGTCGCCCTTGCTCTCCCAGACGTCCCAGCCCGGGTGGTCGACCGCGGCGTCGCCGATGAAGTGCACCGAGCCGACGACGTAGTCGAAGTCGCGTGCCTCGAGCAGCGCCGCGGTGCGGTCCTCGGCGGCGGGGATGTAGTCGCACTCGATCCCAAGCCGCAGCGGCGTCGTGCGGACGAATTCGCAATAGGCGTCGAGGTCGTCGCGCGCCTCCTGCTCCCAGAGGGGGTGGCGCCAGAGGTCGAGCGCTTGGGTGAAGCGGTAGACGTGCTCGGAGACGCCCAGCTCGGCGATGCCAGCCGCCTCGGCAGCGGCGAGGTAGCGATCGACGTTCTCGCTGGTGAAGAAGCGCTCGCCGGGCGTGTCGGGCTCGTCAGGACGGAGATGGAGGTGGTAGTCGGTAAGCATGGGACGGGCAGAGTAGGCGACCCGGACCACGGATACGCTGGAGCCATGGTCCACCTGCGGATCGTCGTGCCGGCAGATCGCTGCGGCAAGGTCCTCGACCTGCTGGAAACGGCGCCCTCGACGACCAACCTGGTCTTTCTCGCCGGCGCCGCACGCCAGCCCAAGGGCGACGTCGTCCTCTGCGACATCGCCCGCGAGGACGCCAGTGTGCTGATCGACGACCTCAAGCAGCTCGGCGTTGGCCGCGACGGCTCGATCGCGCTGGAGCAGATCGACTCGCAGATCTCCGACGCAGCTGATCGGGCCGAGCGGGCGACCTACGGCAAGCCCTCCAACGCGGTCGTTTGGGAGGAGGTCGAGGCGCGCACCTCCGAGAACACCGAGTTGGGCGGCAACTTCCTCATCTTCATGGTCTTGGCCTGCCTGATCGCCTCGGTCGGCATCTTCCTCGGCTCGCCGATCCTGATTGTCGGCGCGATGGTCGTCGGGCCCGAGTTCGGGCCGCTGGCTGGCTTCTGCGTGGCGGTGGTCGAGCGGCGGCGCGATGTTGCCCGACGCTCGCTGACGGCGCTCGCGATCGGCTTCCCGGTCGGCATCACCGCCGCCTTCCTCTTCACCCTGATCTCGAAGTGGACCGGCATGCTTGATGCCGACTTCAGCGGCTCGATGCACCCGCTGACCCAGTTCATCTCCAAGCCCGACGACTTTTCCTTCATCGTCGCCTGCTTCGCCGGCGCCGCCGGCATGCTCTCGCTGACCTCGGCCAAGTCGGGGGCGTTGATCGGGGTATTGATCTCGGTGACGACGATCCCAGCCGCCGCCAACATCGGTGTGGCCGCTGCCCTCGCCGACTGGTCGGAATGGCGCGGCGCGATCGCCCAGTTGGTCGTCAACCTGACCGCGATCGTGCTGGCCGGCGTCTTCACCCTCTCGATCCAGCGCCGGCTCTTCGAGCGCCGGCGGCGCCGTCACATGAGGGGCGACAGCCGCAGCGTCGCCGGTCTGCCGGGCGAGCCCACGGGGAGTGCAGCGCGCCGATGATCCGCCAGCTGGTGATCATGCTCGCGGCCTTTGCCCTCGGCACCGCCGTTGCCGCCGCCCTCGGCGCGGTCAGCTTCGGCGTCGCGCTGGGCGTCGGTCAGGTCTGCTTCGCCGCCGCCTTGGCCTGGGTCCTGCTGGGCTGATTGGCGCCTTGGTGGCGCATAGCGCCACTTAAGCGCCAGCGGTGGTGCGCTCGGCGAGCAGCAACTCGGCGAGCTTCAGATCGAGCGGCGTCGTCACCTTGAGGTTCTCTGCGGGCGAGGGGTGGATCAGGACCTTGCCGCCGGAGACCTCGACCATCATCGCCTCGTCCGTCGCCTCGGTCAGACGTTCGGGTTCGGACGCCAGCGCCCCGCGTAGCGCCTCCACCCGGAAGACCTGCGGCGTCTGCGCCGCCCAGAGGGCACCTCTGTCGACCGTCGATTCGATCATCCGCCCTCCATCGACTACCTCAGGGGTGGTCAAAGGGGGGCGTGTGGCCTGCTTGATCGTGTCGGTAACCGGGGTGGCCGCGATCGCGCCGGCGGCGTCGGGGTCCGCAGCGAGAGTCGCGACCACGTCCTCGATCAGCTCGGGCGTGACCAGGGGGCGGGCCGCGTCGTGGATCGCCACCAGCTCCGTGCCCACCGCCTCGAGGGCGTTGGAGACCGAATCGG
>CAWCJW010000035.1:0-138900 GCA_963795765.1 uncultured Solirubrobacterales bacterium | reverse complement strand
TAAGGGCTTAGCCCTCGCCGCGGTACAGAACAGATAAGGCTTAGGCCGGCGCGCTGGGCGGCGTGAGGCGGTCTAGCTCGGCCAGGTAGACCAGGACCGAGTGGGCGGCCAGTTGGTTGACCGTCGTGCCTTGTCGGCGCGCCTCGCGCTGTAGGAGCCGCCAGGTGCGCTCATCGAGGGGCAGGTCCACTGCCATCGTCGGCTCGGCGGAGAGGGGCTCCAGCGGCGTCCTGGGCAGGTCCACCGGAGCGGGGCCGGACTCGAGGCGCTGGGTGAAGTCGCTCAGCGCCGCGCGTACGGCGGCGGCGATATCGGCGTCGAGATAAGTCTCGATTCCGTTGCAAGCAAATGTTCCTAGAGGGACTTTCACGTGGTGCACCACCCATAACAACTATGGGCGTGCCCAAGATTTTCACTTCATTTCCCTCAATCCTCCTAACTTCAGCCCCGGATACCTGTGCATTTGCAGCCACTTGAGCCTTGGGGCTGAGATTTAGACGAATATTGGGCATTGACTTTCAGACGAAGGGCCACTATTTCTTCGGGCCGCGCCTATCCGAAGCTTCTTCACATTTTTCGGTAGTTGCGGGTATTTCACAAAATAGGAGTTCGCGTTTTGGGAGAGATTTCTTTTCCTTCAAATCGCAAGGGCCAAGGCCCCGGTAGTGCAGACAAAAAGATCATCAACGCGTCGGGAGGACGCTGTGACCAGTCGTGATACAGAGTTGCGCCCCAATAACTTGACGGGCTTCGCCGATACCTCTGCTTCAGGTTCCGGTAACAGCCGTCTTGTCAAGCAAGCAATCGAGCGCGCCCAAGCTGGCGACAGTGAGGGCTTGCATTTCCTATACGTACGCTACGCCCCCGACGTTCAACGCTTCGTCAACAGCCTGGTCAAGGACCACCACGAGGCCGAAGACATCACCCAAAACATCTTCGCCAAGCTGATGAAGGCGATCAACAAGTACGAGCCGCGCGAGGTGCCCTTCGCAGCTTGGATCCTGCGGGTTGCCCGCAATGCCGCGCTGGACCACCTGCGCGCCAGGCGCGCAGTGCCAACCGAGGAAGTACGCCTTACCGATAGCGGCCAGACCCAGATGGGTCAGGAGCGCGGACGCGATCTGCGCCTCGCCCTCGAGGAGTTGCCCGAAGACCAGCGCGAGGTGCTCATCCTCCGTCACATCGCCGGCCTCTCACCGGTGGAAATTGCCGCCACGTTGAAAAAGTCGGAGAGCTCCGTGCACGGCCTTCACCACCGCGGCCGCCGTACCCTGCAGACCAAGCTCAGCGAACTGGGCGCGGCGCCGGTGGTGGCACCCAGCGTCTAGCCGGTCGACTCAGCCCTCGTCGAGAATTCGCTCGGTGAGGCGCCCCGCATCGAGCTCGGCTGCGTAATAGAGGGCAGCGTGCTCGAGCAGCTGGGTAACGCTGACGCGCTGTAGCGAGGCCTCCGCTCTCATCTCCCGCCAAAGCGCGTCCTCAATCTCGAGCTCGACCTCGACCTCCTCCTCGGGACGCCCCTCACGGAGAAGATCCGGGTAGGACCAACCGGTCCCGCCAGTGGCTTTTTCCTTCAGGTAGAAGCGAATCACCCGCAGGACGTCATCGGAATCGGGATGGGCGCCGTCGCCCGACCCAGAGTCGCGCTGCTGCTTCCAAGCGAGCATCCCCCCCGCAAACGTCCCCAGCTTGATCCTGACCGTCGTCACCACGATCCCTTCCCTCCGCATTGCCAAACCTGGCCCGCTGGCCAATCCTATCTGTTCGCTACCCAGGATCGACAAGCTTTAGACAAGTTCCTCGATCCAACCTGAGGGCCAGAGGAAGCCAGGCGAGAAAGGGCCTACGCGGCCGGGGTAATCCGGTAAGCGTCGAAGACCGACTCGACGTTGCGCAGGCGGGCGATGCACTGCTTCAGCTGCTCGGTATCGCCAACCTCGATCACGAAGGTATTTTTCACCATCGGGTGGTTGGTCGTGCAGCTGGCGCCGATGATGTTGATGCCGGCCTCGGAGAAGGTGCGCGAGAGGTCCTCGAGCAGGCGAGTGCGATCGTAGGCGTCGATCTGCAGCTCGACCCGGTAGGAGGACTCGTTCTCGCCGTCCCAGCTGACGTCGACGAATCGTTCCGGGGCACGCTTCAGCGCCTTCATGTTCTTGCAGTCGGTGCGGTGAATCGTGATCCCCCGGCCCAGGGATACATAACCCGCTATATCGTCGCCGGGAACGGGGCGACAGCACTTCGCCAGCCGCACGGCGATGTTCTCGGCGCCCTTGACGCTGATCCCGTAATTGGAGGCGTCCTTGGTCCGCCGCGCCTTGTCCTCGCGGTGTCCGCCGGCGAGGCCGAGTGGGTCGGTGTCCTCGACCGCCTCCCCCGCCTTCAATCGCTGCATCAGCTTGTTGGCGACCGCCTTGGTCGAGACTTTGCCCTGGCCGAGGGCGATGTAGAACTCGGTCGCCTTGCGGAAGCCCATCTCGCGGATCACGTCGACCAGCAGCGGCGAGGCAGCGACTTTCTGCATCGGCAGGCCGCGCGTGCGCAGCGCTTCCTCGAGGCCTTCGCGGCCCTTTTTCTCAGCGTCCTCGCGGCTCTCCTCCTTGAAGAAGGCGCGGATCTTGTTGCGGGCCCGGCTCGTCCGCACCAACTTCAGCCAGTCGCGCGAGGGTCCGCGCTTTTGCTTCGCAGTCAGCACCTCGACGATGTCGCCGGAGCGCAGCTGGTAGTGCAGCGGCACGATCGAGCCGTTGACCTTGGCGCCGACGCAGGCGTGGCCGACATCGGTATGGACCGCGTAAGCGAAGTCGAGCGGGGTCGAGCCGGCCGAGAGGTTCTTCACTTCGCCCTTGGGGGTGAAGACGAAGACTTCGTCCTCGAAGAGGTCGACCTTGAGCGACTCGAGGAACTCGGCCGGGTCCTGCTCACCCTCGGCCTCGACCAGCTGGCGCAGCCAGGTCATCTTCTCCTTGCGCGGGTCGGCGGCGGCGCCCTCCTTGTAGGCGACGTGGGCGGCGATCCCGTACTCGGCGAGGCTGTGCATCTCATCGGTGCGAATCTGGATCTCCAGTGGCTTGCCTTCAGGCCCGATCACCGTCGTGTGCAGCGCCTGGTACATGTTGGCCTTCGGCATCGCGACGAAGTCCTTGAAGCGGCCGGGCAGCGGCTTCCAGAGCGAGTGGATGACGCCGATCGCGCCGTAGCAGTCCTTGACCGAGCCGACGATCACCCGCATCGCGGTGAGGTCGAAGATCTCATTGAACTCGCGGCCCTTCTTGGTCATCTTCGTGTAGATCGAGTAGAAGTGCTTGGCGCGGCCGGAGATGTCGGCCTCGATGCCGACGTCGAGCAGCTCGCCGGAGAGGAACTTGCCGGCCTCCTCGACGTAGACCTCGCGCTCGTTGCGCTGCTGGGAGACGAGCTGCTTGATCTCGGCGTACTTGCGCGGGTGCAGGGTGGCGAAGGCGAGGTCCTTGAGCTCCCACTTGATCGCGTGGATCCCCAGCCGGTGGGCGAGCGGCGCGTAGATTTCCAGCGTCTCGCGCGACTTCGACATCTGCTTCTGCTTGGGCAGCGCGCCCAGCGTGCGCATGTTGTGCAGGCGGTCGGCCAGCTTGATCAGGATCACCCTGACGTCGGTGGCCATCGCCACCATCATCTTTCGATAGTTCTCGGCCTGGCGCTCGTCGCGGCTCTCGAAGGCGATCCCGGTCAGCTTGGTGACGCCGTCGACGAGCTGGGCGATCTCCTCGCCGAACTCGCTGCGGATCTCCTCCAGGCTGGCACTGGTGTCCTCGACCGTGTCGTGCAACAGCGCAGCGCAGAGCGTCTCGGTGTCGAGCCGCATGCCGGCGCAGATCTGGGCGACGCCGACGGGGTGGGTGATGAACTCGTCGCCGGAGTGGCGCAGTTGGTCGGCGTGGCGGTCGCAGGCGAAATCGAAGGCGTGCTTGATCGCGATGCGATCGATCGCATCAACCGAGACGGCAACGCTGCCGTTGCCGTTTGCGGCTTCCCCAGCATCAGTTGAGGAGTCGAACTCCTCAACTACGGCAAAGAGATCAGCCAGGAGCTCCTGGCTGGCTAGGGCTGTCGGTGTGCTTCGAGGTATTGGCGGGCCTCCTCGTGGCGGACGCTGTAGGCGCGGTATGACGCCGAGCGCTCCAAATCTGTCCCTTCTGAGGATACGACCCCCACCACCCCGCCGCCAGCGGCGGGTTCTCCCTGCACCAGACCAAGCTCAGCAAGAATGCGGAAACAGCGCGCCGCGGTCTCCGGGCTGCGTGCACTTGGCGGACTGCCGACCAGGGCTTGGCGCAGCCCCTCGCCGCTCACCTCAGCGGCATCGCGCAGGTCACGAAAGAGCGCGATCAAGGTCGGGCGCTGGGCAAGTTGCGCCGCCGCGGCACTGAGCGCGAAGCGCCACTCTGCCTCGCCCCAGACGCGATGCAGGTAACCGCCCCTGGCCTGGCTTCGCGCGGCAAGCCCCAGAAGATCCGGCCGCGCCGGCGGATCGACGAGGACGATGTGATCGAACTCACCACCGAGCTCGGGTTCGCGTTCGAGCTCGGCGTAGTCGGCAATGCGCGCCCCCTCGCAGGCCATGCCAGCGCGCAAGCCCGCATCGGCCGCCAGCGCCAACACCTCGCCGCCGCAGGAGGCAAGCTCGCTGATCACCGCCGCCGGCGCGTTGGCGCTGACGCAAACCTGACGCTGATACTCGCCGCCTGCGGCTGGATCGAGCGCAGGCACGATGACGGGATCCCGTGCCAACTCGGCATCAAAGCGCTGCCACCAATTGACTGCCTCGAGCACCTTCTCCTCGGCAGCACGCGGGTAGACCTCGCCCAGCACCACCTGCGGCTCGACCGCCCCGTTCCAGTGGTTCACTTCGAGCCGCACCGCAACATCAACCGGATCGTCCTCGCCAACGCCAAGCGAGGGCCGGCCAAAAGCCACCCCCAACGCCTTGTGCGATCCACTGTGCAAGCTGAACCGCGCGTGCTTGCCTTCCCCCATCGTGCGCACGTCCCGCACCCGCGCCGAGGGCACCAGCAAGCGCACCCCCGGGTTCCCCATCCCAAACGGCGCCAGCTGCTTCAACTCCTCAGCCAAATCAAGCCCCAACGAGGCCCCACCCACAATCGCATCAATCCGCTCCGTCCGCTTCAGGTCCTCCGGCCCGAGCAAGCTGTTCGCGTGAGCTGCAAAGGCCTCACGAAAAGCGATCAGCTCCCCCGCCTTCAACTCCAGCCCGGCGGCGGCCTTATGCCCACCGAAGTTGCCAAGGAAGTCAGAGCAAGCCTCCAGTCCCGCGAGCAGATCGAACCCGGGGATACTCCGCCCCGATCCGCGCCCGCTCCCATCGGCCTCCAGCGAGATCACCACAACGGGCCGGTGGTGCCTCTCGACCAAACGCGAAGCGACGATCCCGATAACGCCCGGGTGCCACCCCTCCCCCGCGACGACCAATCCCGACCCTTCGCGCAGCTCATCCGGCAGCTCCCGCAGTGCCGCCTCGGCTTCGTTCGAGACTTCCCGCTCCGTAGCCCGCCGCTCCCCATTGGCCCGACCCAACTCATTGGCAATCTCCGCGGCCCGCGCCTCGTCCTCGGTCAGGAACAGCTCCACCCCGGCGTCAGCCCGATACAGCCGCCCAGCAGCGTTGATCCTCGGCGCCAGCTTGAAAGCCAGATCACCCTCATCCAGCCTCGTCGGCTCGCATTTAGCCGCCGCGATCAGCGCCCTAAGACCCGGCCTCTGAGCCCGCCTGACCTCTTCGAGCCCCCGCTTCACCAGCGTGCGGTTCTCCCCAACGAGTGGCACCAGATCGGCCACCGTCGCCAGCGCAACAAGATCGAGATCGCCGTGAGAGGCGGCCGGGACGGGGTCCTCAAAACACTCCAGCGAGGCTCCCGCCGAGCGTTTTGAGGACCCCGTCCCGGCCGCCCCCCGCAGGGCGGTCGCGAGCTTCCACGCAACTGCGGTTCCGCACAACTCAGCAAACGGATACCCCTCATCGATCCCCGGGTGCAGAATCGGACAATCGGGCAGCGCCTCCCCCGCCTGATGGTGGTCGGTCACCACGATCTCCATGCCAAGCTGCTTCGCCAGATCCACCTCGGCGACAGCCGTGATCCCGCAATCGGCCGTGAGAATTAGTGAAGTGCCTCGGTCGGCCAGCCTGCGCACGTTGTCCGCACTCAATCCGTAGCCATCAGCGATCCGATCCGGGATCAGCCAGTCGCACTCGCCGCCAAGCCCGCGCAGCGTGCTGACCAGGATCGTGGTGGCGCAGACCCCATCGACATCGAAGTCCCCGTGCACCGTGATCCGCTTGCCCTCCGCCACAGCGGCGAGGACGCGATCGACGATTGGGCCCATCGCCGCGAACTCATCGGGCGCATGCCACTCATCAGCGGCGAGGAACGTCCGCGCTTCCTCCGGCGTCCGGTAACCGCGACGAACAAGCGCGATCGCAACCGGCTCGCTCAACCCCAGCTCAGCCGAAAGAGCCTGCGCCTCCTCGTAGGAATAGGGCTTGGCCTTGTACGCGTGCAGAGTCTTTGCCACGCAAGCAGGCTAAGAATCACATCGGACTCACTTTTGCACCGAAAAGGCTGCAAAGAGCAGGGGCTTTTTTGCTCGAGCTACTCAGCGGCGAGGCGTTCTTGGCGCACGCCGATCGCCCAGACGATCGCGAGGCCGATCACAACGCCGGGGATAGCGACCAACGCCGTGCTGACATCGGTCTCGCCAACGCCTTTGCCGCTGATGATCTCGACGATGCCGCCGAAGACGACGGCGCCGATCGTGGCGCCGAGGAAGGCACCGACGATGCCCTGCCAGAAACGCTCGGGCAGGAAGACCGTGAAGTGCCAGAGGGCGATGCCCATCGTGAAGTAGACGAGGATCGACATCAGCGCTTCCTCCCGTGTTTGCGGCGCTGCTGGCGGCGGGCGCGGCGCTTCTCGTCACGCTCGCTGCGGGCGGCATCGGCTGGATCAACCGCGGGTGGCTCGCCGTTGCTGGACGGTTTGCCACCTTCGCCTTCGTTGGGCGGCTCGGCCGTCGCCACCGCGCCGGCCTTTGGTTGGGCCTCGCGCTGCGTCGCGACCTCCTCCTCCAGCTCGACGTCGGTCTCGCCGTCGTCGGCGAGCATCGCCAAGTCGCCCTCTTCGGCAAAAGCGGGGACGCTGCCATCGATCGCGGTGATGCGCTCGCGGCGGCGGATGAAGCCCGGCTCGCGTTCCTTCCAAGCGGTCAGCACCGGCGAGGCGATGAAGATCGACGAGTAGGTACCGGAGATGATCCCGACCATCATCGCGAAGGCGAAGTCCTGCAGGGTGGCGCCGCCGAAGATCAGCAGCGCGCCGACCGAGAGCAGGGTGGTGAAGCTGGTTGCCAGCGAGCGGGTCAGGACCTCGCTCATCGAGCGGTTGACGATCTGCGAGAACGCAGCCCGCGGCATGCGCGGCATGTTCTCGCGTATTCGGTCGAAGACGATGATCGTGTCGTAGAGCGAGTAACCAAGGATGGTGAGGAAGGCGGCGACCGTCCCGCTGCTCACCTCCCTACCGGTCAGTGAGTAGATGCCAGCGGTGATCAAGATGTCGTGGAAGATCGCGATCAGCACCGGCACGGCGAATTTCGGGTCGAAGCGGAAGGCGATGTAGGCGCAGATGATCAGCAGCGAGAAGATCAGCGCGTTGCGGGCACTGTTGGCCACGGTGGCGCCGAAGGTGGGCCCAACGCTGGTGCTGTTGAAGCCGTTGGCCTGGATCCCGTATTCCTTTTCCAGTTCCTTCTGCAGCTTGTTGATCTGACTCGGTTCAAGCGTCTGCGACTGGATCAGATAGGCGTTGTTACCAAGGCCGGGATTGCTCACTTTCTGCACCTCGCCGCCGGAGATGCCAGTGCTGTCGAGGGTGTCGCGCACGGCTTCCTCGTTGGTCGGCTTGGTCAGCGCGACTTCGACCCGGGTCCCCGACTCGAAGTCGATGCCGAGGTTGAGCTGCTTTGTTGCCAGCGACAGGGCGCCGACCAACAGGATCACGCCGGAGATCGTGAAGAACCAGCGGCTCGCACCCATGAAGTCGAAGTGCCAGCGAATTCCCTCTTTGGTCGCGCCCAGCGCCGCCGGCGAGCGCAGCAGGCGCGAGCGGCTCATCGCGCCGAGCAGCGCTTGGGTAAAGACGACCGCGGTCAGCAGCGAGACGATCGTGCCGACGCCGAGGACGAAGGCGAAGCCCTTGACCCCGGCCGTGGCAAGGACGAAGAGGACGAAGGCGGTGAGCAGGGTGACGACGTTGGCGTCGATGATCGTCGCGATTCCGCGCCTGTAGCCAGCGGAGATCGCACTCGACATCGAGCGCCCAGCCCGCACCTCCTCCTTTATTCGCTCGAAGATGACGATGTTGGCGTCGGCCGTGACGCCGATCGTCAGCACCAAGCCGGCGATGCCCGGCAGGGTCAGCGTGATCGGAATCAGTTTGACCAGGGCAAAGAAGATCACCCCGTAGGCGGCAAGCGCCGTGACCGCCACCAGGCCGAGGAAGCGGTAGAAGATCAGCAGGAAGAGAACGGTGAGGATCAGGCCGATCAGGCCCGCCCTGATGCCGTCGTGCAGGGCTTCGGAGCCCAGCGTCGCCGAGACTTGCGACTGGCTGATCAGGTTGAGGTTGATCGGCAGCGCGCCGCGCTGCAGGAAGCTAGCCAGGTCCTGAGCATCACCGACGCCGGAAAAGCCGCCGGAGATCTGGGCGCCGGTGCGACCGTCGATGCCGTCAGGGTTCTGGGCGTAATTGATGATCGGCCGCGTCTTGACTTCGTTATCAAGTACGACGGCGAAGTGACCTGAGGTCGCTTCCGCGGTTTCTTCGCTGCTCGGCCCGATCGCCGAGGCGGCGCCGCGCTGGGCAATCTGGCGAGTTACTTCCTGGAATGCCTGGCGGCCGCTATCGGTGAATTTGAAGGCGACGTTGGGGGCGCCGGATTCATCGAATTCCTGCTTCGGGTTGGTGATTTCGGTACCCGATAGCGCCGGGTTGTCCTTCAGTGCGAACCAGCCCGGCTCGGCGTTTTCAAGCACCTGGCCCTTGGCGTCATTGGGCTTTTCGGAGACGACGATCGTGCCCTGGGGAACCTTGAGCACGGTGCCCACGTTTTCCGGGCGTTTCCGGCCGCTGGGCGAGAGGTAAAGGTCCTCTTTGGTGAACTCGGGCCCGTCGATCAGCTTGTGGTCTTTGTCTTTCGAGAACAGGTAGAAGGTGGCCGACGAGCTGCACTTCGGGCAGTCGGGTTTCGGCTTCTGTTCGGAGGCCAGTTTCACCGCGGCGTACTCGGTCGGGTAGGCGCCGGCGGTGATCAGCTGTCGGTTTTCGCTCTTGGTCGGCAGGCGGCCGGCTTCCTGCCATTCTTTAGTCGCTTCCTGGACGGGTCCTTTCGGCGGTTCCCTGCCGGGGTGGCCGCCGATGATGAACTCGCGGCCGATCAGGTTGGGTTCCCAGTCGAAGAAGAAGAGCCGGGCTGGCTTTGTCGCGCATTCGGTCGCCTTGCCAACGCTGGTGGCGCCGGGAATGCCGACCTGGATCTGATCGCTGCCCACTCGCGAGACTTCAATCTCCGAGACGCCGAGCTGGTCGCAGCCGGAACGGATGATGTCGACGGCTCTTTCCATCGAGCCGTTGTCGATCGTCGGCTGCTGTGGAGTTGGCCGCCCCTGCAGTACCAACTGCACGCCGCCCTTGAGGTCGAGGCCCAGCTTCGTCGGCTTGTTAACGATGACGATGCCGGAGACGACGATCAGGCCGAGGACAAAGAGCAGGACGAAGAGGTTGCGGCGCCTTTTGCCCATGCTGCTCTCAACCCTCCGGGGTGAGGACTATCAGCAGTCCCCCGTCGTCGTCATAGGCCGGGAAGACATCGGCAACCGCCTCCGCCGGAAGATCGCCCTCGGCGTTGACCGAGACGCGTTTGCCCAGCGAGCGCACGCCCCACTCGAGCGAGGTCGCAATCGGGTCGTCACTGCTGCCGCCGTTACCTTCGCGCGGCTCATCGCCACTGTTGTCGGCCCGCCATTCGAGACCGAGGACCTCCTGCACCGGGCGACCGATCACGTCCTCATCGGTGAGCCCGGTCAGCTCGAAACTGCCGCGGCCGGCGTCGATTACCCGCGCCTGTTGATCGCAGACGAAGAAGGCGGCGTTAGGGGCCGGGTAATAATCGTCTAGCAACTCGAAGACGAAGCCGAAACCGCATTTGGAGCAGCCCTTCGGGCGCGCGCTGAAGCCCGCGGTTCGCTCCGCGCTGACCTCCCTGTGGCCGCAGTTGGGGCAGATGAAGAACGGCATCCCAACGGCAGGTTACTCAGAAGAGGCTGTTCGCTCTTTCGGGCACCGGCAGGCCGAGGTGCTCGTAGGCCCGCGGAGTGATCACCCGACCGCGCGGAGTGCGCTTCAGAAGGCCCTGTTGAAGCAGATAAGGCTCGAGTACATCCTCGATCGTGTCGGCCTCCTCGCCGATCGCGACGGCCAGGGTCGAGAGGCCAACCGGACCGCCGGAGAACTTGGTCGCGACGACGTCGAGCAGGGCGCGATCGCTGCGGTCGAGCCCACCGGCGTCGACCTCGAGCATCGCCAATGCTGCATCGGCCACCGCAGCGTCGATCGTCCCCCGCTCTTTGACCTGGGCGAAATCCCGCACCCGCTTGAGCAGGCGGTTGGCCACCCGCGGCGTGCCGCGCGAGCGCTCGGCGATGATGTGGGCGCCCTCGGAGTCGATCTCGACCCCGAGGATGCCCGCCGAGCGAACGATGATCTGAGCGAGGTGCTCGGGCACGTAGTGCTCGAGCCGGTGCGAGAGGCCGAAGCGGTCGCGCAGCGGCGTCGTCAGCAGGCCGGAACGGGTCGTAGCGCCGATCAGGGTGAAGGGCGGTAGCGGCAGGGTGACGGTGCGGGCGCCGGCGCCCTGGCCGAGCACGACCGGCAGCTCGCCGTCCTCCATCGCGGGATAGAGCGTCTCCTCGACCGCCCGGCCGAGGCGGTGGATCTCATCGACGAAAAAGACGCTGCCGGGCTCCAGGGCGGTGAGGAAGGAGGCGACGTCGGCCTTGCGCTCCAGCGCCGGACCGGCGGTCTGGACCAGCGGCACGCCCATCTCCTCGGCGACGATGTGAGCGAGTGAGGTCTTGCCGAGCCCGGGTGGCCCGGCGAGCAGCACGTGGTCGAGTGGCTCGTCGCGCCCCCGCGCCGCCTCGATGAAGATCGCCAGCTGATCGGTGACCTGCTCCTGGTTGACGAAGTCGGCGAGGGTGCGCGGTCGCAGCGAGCGGTCGAGATCCTCGTCGGGAACGTCGGCCCGAGCGTCGTGCACCCTGACCTCATCCTCCTCGAGGTTGACTTCGAAGCGGTCGTCGGGAGGAAGACCACTGCCAGGTGGCGGCGGACCATCGACCCCTGGAGTGCGAATCCGTTTCTCGCTCATGCCTTGCTCCGCGAGGAGCCGGCTTTGCGCAGCGCGGCGGCGAGGAGCTGCTCGGCGTCGTCACCGTCGATGCCTTCGAGCAGCTGCTCGGCCTCCAGCGGCGCGTAGCCGAGATTGACCAGGCCATCGCGGGCGAGGCCGCGGGCATCGCTGCCGTCGGCCGCCAGCCCGGTGACCTCGTGCTCCAGAGCGCCCGCAACCTTCTCGCGCAGCTCGACGATGATCCGCTCCGAGGTGCGCTTGCCGATCCCGGGAACGGCTTGAAAGCGTTTGGCGTCGCCGGCGGCGATCGCCCGCAACAGTTCGCGCGTGGGCCCGCCGGAGAGCGCCGCCATCGCCACCTTGGGGCCAACCCCGCTGACCGAGATCAGCTCGCCGAAGAGGTCGCGCTCCTCCTCGGAGGCGAAGCCAAAGAGCGCCAGCGAGTCCTCACGTGAGATCAGCTCGGCGTGGAGGAAGACCTCGCGGCCCGTCGCCGGCACCGCCTTCAAGGTCTCGGAGGAGACGGCGAGGCGGTAGCCGACACCGCCGGCGTCGACGACGACGTGATCGGGTCGCCGCACCATCACTTCCCCGCGCACCGCGGCGATCATCCGACCACCTTCTGCGAAGCGATTTCTTCCGCCGCCAGCGTCGCCGCTTCGCGCCCGGTGGCGCCGCCGTGGCAGATTGCCACCGCGAGCGCATCGGCAGCGTGGTCGGGCGTCGGCGGCTCGGGCAGGCCGAGCAGGGTGCCGACCATGCGCTGCACCTGTTCCTTGCCGGCGCCGCCGGAACCGCAGACCGCCTTCTTGATCGCCTGCGGCGTGTAGGTGAAGCAGCGCACGCCGCGCTGGGCCGCGGCCAGCATCGCCGCGCCGCTGGCGCGGCCGACGGCCATCGCCGAGTGCACGTTCTTGCCGAAGTAGAGGTCCTCGAGCGCCATCGCCGCCGGCTGATGCCACTCGATCAACTCGGCCAACGAGCTGTGGATCCGCTCCAGGCGGCGCTCCATCGGCAGCTCCGCCGAGGTTTCGACCACGCCACCGTCGAGCGCAACCATGCGGCTGCCCTCGATCCGTACAACTCCAAAGCCCAGGTTCGCCGCACCCGGGTCAATTCCCATCACAACTTGCATGGCAAGTGATTCTGGGCGCCGCCCCGGATGCCTTCGTTCGGCACTCAGGCAGCGGCGAGCTTCTCGATGATCTCCTCCGGCACGTCGAAGTTGGCATGGACCTCGTTGACGTCGTCATGCTCCTCCAAAGCGTCGACCAGCTTCAGCAGCCACTCGGCCTCGGTGCCCTTTACTTCGACGGTGCTCTTCGGCTCCATGGTCAGGTCGGCGGACTGGACCTCCACGCCCGCGGCGTCCAGCGCCTCACGCACAGCACCGAGGTCTGCCGGCTCGCAGATCACGCGCAGCTGCTCGCCGTCCTCGCGCACGTCCTCGGCGCCGGCGTCGATCGCGACGATCAGGTCGTCTTCGCCGTAGCGCTCGCCGTCAACCACGATCACCCCGCGTTTCTCGAAGATCCAGGCGACCGAGCCGGGCTCGCCGAGGCTGCCGTGGTGCTTGGTGAAGGCGTGGCGCACGTCGGCGCTGGTGCGGTTGCGGTTGTCGGTCAGGGTGTCGACCAGGATCGCCGCGCCGCCCGGGCCATAGCCCTCGAAGAGGACCTGCTCGATCGCGTCGGCGTCGGTGCCGATGCCGCCGCCGCGGTCGATCGCCCGCTGGATGTTTTCCTTCGGCATCGAGGCTTCGCGGGCCTTTTGGACCGCGGCCGCCAGGGGTGCGTTGGCGTCGGGGTCGGGGCCGCCATCCCGCGCTGCAACGGTGATTGCACGCGCCAGCTTGGTGAAGAGCTTGCCCCGCTTGGCATCGGCGGCGCCCTTCTTGTGCTTAATGGAAGACCACTTCGAGTGTCCAGACATAAGTGGCATTGTATGAGTGTGGAAATGGTCACCGAGTCGCACAGAGGTGGAGTGGCCAGGGGATTGGGCGCGAGCCTGATCTTCGTCGCGATGCTGCTGACCGCGCTCTCGATCTGGACGGTGATCCCGCTGGGCTGGATCTACATCGGCTCCAAGGTCTCCCACACCCAGTTCCCCAGTTCGGGGCCCTACTTCGTCGTCGCCGCCGGCATCGTCATCTCGGTGCTGCTCGTCGCCTGGCTGATCGGTCGCCTCAACCGCCTCTACATCGGCCTCACCGGCACCAACCAGCTGGCGCCGATGCGCCCCACCTGGCTGAAGAGCATGCGCGACTCCTCCCCGCGGGTCGGCGGCACCACCGTCGTCGAGGCGGTCCTGATGGGCTCGGTCCTGCTCGCCGGCGCGACCCTCACGGTCTGGTTCTTCCTCCTGGCCGGATCGCCGATCCCGAACCAGTAGGCCATACCGCCCCGGCGGCTAGACGACGAACTTGCCGTCTTCCTGCATCACGATCCCGTCGACTTCCAGCTTGCCGCCGAGTCGCAGGTCGCAGACCAGGTCGGTGTGCACTGCGGAGTCGTTAACGCCACCCGACTCCGGGTAGGACTTGCCGACCGCCATGTGGACGGTGCCGCCGATCTTCTCGTCGAGCAGGACCTCGAGCGTGCCGCGGTCGATCGCGTAGTTGGTGCCGATGCCGAGCTCGCCGAGGCGGCGGGCGCCCTCGTCGGTGTCGAGCAGTTGGATCAGGAACTCCTCACCGCGCTCGGCGCTGGCGTCGACGACCTTGCCCGCCTCGAAGCGCAGGCGCACCCCGGAGACCTCGCGGCCGGCGATCACCGCCGGCAAGTGGAAGGTCACCTCGCCCTCGACCGAGTCCTCAATCGGGCCAGTGAAGAACTCGCCGTCGGGCATGTTGTGATCGCCAACGCAAGGGATGAAAGTGCGCCCGGCGATGCCGAGCTTGATGTCGGTGCCGGGAGCGGTGATCCGCACCTCCTCGTGGTCCTGGATCCAGTCGGCGAGGCGCTCGCACTCGGCCGAGGCTCGCTTCCAGGCGGTCAGCGGATCGGGGTCGTTGGCGAGGCAGGCGCCGAAGTAGAAGTCCTCGTAGGCGGCGAGGCTCATCTCGGCCTCGGAGGCGTAGGCATTGGTGGGGAACAGCGTGTAACACCAGCGGAAGTCGCCGGCGGCGCTGCGCTCCATCATCCGGTTCAGCACCGGGCCGGTCGCGGTCTGGCGGCGGGTTTGGCGCTCCGGCGGGATTTTCGAGAGCTCGCGCGTGTTGGCGCTGGCGCCGATGCCGATCCGCACGTCGGCGTTGTCGACCGTCCACTCCATCAGCGGCGAGACCCACTCCAGTTGCTCATCGGTGGCGTTCTCGTAGTAGATCGCCGCCAGCCCGTCGAGGCCGACGTTGAGGATCGGGTGAGCGCCCGCCTTCAGGACCTCTTCGTAGACCGCGCGCAGCAGCGGCTCGGCGCCGACGTCGCCGTCAATCGAGACCACCTCGCCCGCTTTCACCTTGGTCGAGTAGCCGACCAGGATCTTCGCCAGGTTCTCCGCTCTGGGGTCTCTCACGTCTCCGCCTCCTCGTGGGCGCGCTCGCGGGCGCCCGTAGTCATGGCCATGAAAAGTGCGTGCATCCGGGAATCGTCGGTCAGCTCGGGATGAAAGGCGCAGGCGAGCACGCCCGCCTGGCGAATCGCCACCGGGTGCCCCTCGTAGGCGGCGAGGACCTCTACGTCCTCGCCACAGCGCTCGACCCAGGGGGCGCGGATGAAGACCGCGCGCAGGGGCTCGTCGCCGATGCCCTCGACCTCGAGATCGGCCTCAAAGCTCTGCAGCTGTCGCCCGAAGGCGTTGCGGGCGGCGCTGGCGTCGATCAGGCCGAGGTGCTCGCGATCACAGACGATCATCCCTGCACAGGTGCCGAAGACCGTGCCGCCACCCTCGCGCAGGGCGCGGATCGGCTCCGCCAACCCCGCTGACTCAATTCCCATCGAGATCGTCGTGCTCTCGCCGCCGGGGATGACGAGGCCATCGACCCCGACCAGATCAGCCGGAAGGCGCACTTCGCCGGCCTCGGCGCCCAGCTCGCGCAGCACTTCGCAGTGCGCTTCGAAACCCCCCTGGATGGCGAGCACGCCGAGGCGCAGCTCAGGCACCGCGGTCTTGAAGGAGCGCATCAGCGGCGGCGAGATCGGCGATCTCGAGCCCCGGCATCGCCCCGCCGAGCCCGATCGAGGCGGCCGCCACTCGCTCGGGGTCGTTGAAGTGCGTTGTCGCCTCGACGATCGCCTTGGCCATTCGCTCCGGGTCGCCGCTCTTGAAGATGCCCGAGCCGACGAAGTTGCCCTCGGCGCCGAGCTGCATCATCAGCGCCGCGTCGGCCGGGGTGGCGATGCCGCCGGCGCAGAAGAGCGGTACCGGCAGGCGGCCACGCTCTGCCACCTCGTGGACGACTTCGAGCGGCGCCTGGTGCTCCTTGGCGGCGCCAGCGAGCTCCTCGCGGCCGAGCTGGGCCAGCCGCTTGATCCCGGAAGTGATTTCACGCATGTGGCGGACCGCCTCGACCACGTTGCCGGTGCCGGCCTCGCCCTTGGAGCGGATCATCGCCGCGCCCTCGCCGACCCGGCGCAGCGCCTCGCCGAGGTTGGTGGCGCCGCAGACAAACGGGACCTCGAAGGCGAGCTTGTCGATGTGGTGGCGCTCGTCGGCCGGGGTCAGGACCTCGGACTCGTCGATGTAATCGACCTCCAGCGCCTGCAGCACCTGGGCCTCGGCGAAGTGGCCGATCCGTGCCTTGGCCATGACCGGGATCGTCACCGCCTCCTGGATGCCCTTGATCATCGCCGGGTCCGACATGCGGGCAACGCCGCCGTCGCGGCGGATATCGGCGGGCACTCGCTCCAGCGCCATCACCGCACAGGCACCGGCATCCTCGGCGATCCGCGCCTGCTCAGGCGTGACCACGTCCATGATTACGCCGCCCTTGAGCATCTCTGCCAGGCCGGTCTTGACTCGGAAAGTCGCTCGCTCGCTCACGAGCCGCATATTACGGGGACGGGCCACCGGCCCGTCGTGCCTGGCGCTACTTCAGCTTGTAAGCGCGGATGCGGTCTTTGTGCGTGTCTTCGTCACGGGCGTAGAGACCGTGGGCCAGGGCCTGGACCAGGGCCATCAGCGCCGTGTTGGAGCGCGCGAAAGAAGGGCTGTTGGACGAGTAGTAAAGGGTCAGCTCAGCGTGCTCTCCCACCTCTGACATCGAGGCGTCGGAGACGGCAAGCGTGCGGGCGCCGCGGTGCAGGGCGAGCTTCATTGCCCGCAGCAAGAGCGGGTGGGCGCGGCCGGAGGAGAGGATGATGACGAGCGTTTCTTCGTCGATCCTGCCCAGGCGCTGCAGCGACTCGCCACCGGTGCTGGCAACGATTTCGGCGCGGATGTCGAGCAAGCTCAGTGTGTGACGCAGGTAACTGGCGAAGAAAGCCATCTGGTCGACGCCGACGATCACCACGCGCTGGGCTTCGGCCAGGGCGGCAACGGCGCCGTCAACCTGCTCGCGGGTCAGCTTGCGGGCGGTTTCCTCGAGGTTTGCGTAATCGGCGCCAAGCGAGCCCTCAAGCTCGGAGTGGTCGAAGGAGAAGAGGGCGCCGGAATTGGCGGCGCTGGCCGCCGCGGCACCCGCCGTGCGGTACTCCTCGATCGCGGCCTGCTGAAGCTCGGGGTAGCCCTCGAAACCGAGGGCTTGGGAGAAGCGCACCACCGTCGATGACGAGGTGCTTGCTCTGCGGGCCAGCTCCTCGGCGGTGAGGAAGGCGGCCTCGTCAAGATGGTCGACGATGTAGCGCGCGACGTCTTTCTGAGAGCGCGAGAACTCTTCGAAGCGCTCCTGGATGTACTCCGAGAGGCTCTTGAGGCTAGGGGCAGCGGTGGGGGTCTTAGTCGCAGTCTTGGTCACGGCCGTCGTTTTCGCCGGACCCCACGCTTTCCCTTCAGGGAATCGTGAACACTTCCGCCCACCCCCCGTCGCGCTATCTGGTTGGATTGACCCTGCGATGACGCTCGAGCAGGCGCTGCGCCTCACCAACCGCAACATGATCGCCTTCGATCTCGCGCTCGGCAGCGGCGCCCTCCTCGCTCCCGCGGCGACCCTGCGGGTGATCGGCCACGAGCACCCCTCACCCGATGCCGAACACCTCTTCCGCCGCTGCGCGCCGATCTGGCTCACCTTCGCCGCCGCCCACGCGGTCGCCGAGTTGCGCGGCGAGCAGCGCGACTGGTGGGCGCTGGCCTGGCTGCGCGGCACCGAGATCGCCACCGATGCACTTTGGGCCGAGTCCCCCGCTGTCAGCCGGCCAGGAGCCAAGCTCGGTCTTCGTCTCGCGGGCGTCGCCAATGTGGCGATGGCCGCTGGCTTCGCCTGGCTATCGAGGAAATAGGCCTTGGCCGATCTCTCGGGCTTGCCAGATAAACGCTGGAGCCTGCGCGGAATCACCGAAGAGGGCGATGAGGCCTGGCTGATCCGCGGCATCTCGCGCAAGCTCTACCGCTGCCCCGCCTGCCATGGTGAGATCGAGATCGGCAGCGAGCACGTCGTCGTCCAGTACGTCTTCCGCCTCGGCGGCACCGAACACCACCACTGGCACCGCCGCTGCGCCGAAGAACTGCTGATCGGCGAGCTCAGCCAGGTGCGGCGGGTGCCCACCTCGGAGTCGGCGCAATCGAAGCTCGAGCGGCGCGGCAAGTACCCCTCGGGCCGCCGCCGCCATCGCTGAGACGTGCGCCGCTCCCGCTCCCTACTCTCGGTCTACGCGCGCATCGGGCGCACCTACTGGCGCTGGGCTCCCTCACTGCTGCTGCTCGCCGTGGTCGTCTTCATCCCGCTCGGGCTGATTCACGCCCTGACGGTCAGCGCCGAAATCGGCTCGCTCGACCTCAACGGTGCTCTGCACCTGCTCGCCATCGCCGGAGCGGTCTTTGCCCTGGCCGCCACCGGGTTGGTGGGCGAGGTCTTCTACACCGGTGCGGTCGCGATCTTGCTGACCCATCCCCACGCCGGCAAGGCACCTTCCCTGCGTGAAATCGCCGCGATGATCAACTACCGCCGGCTGATCGCGATCGACCTGCTCTACGGCGCCCTGGTCGCCGTCGGCCTGATCTTCTTCTTCATTCCGGGAATCCTCGCCTTCGTCTGGCTGGGACTGTCGGCGCCCGTGGTCGAGATCGAGCACCATGGGATCCGCGCCGCCTTCGCCCGCAGCGTGCACCTCGTGCGCGGCAGGTTCTGGACGGTGGCCCTGGTCCTGATCCCGATCGAGATCGCCGGCGACGCGCTGACCAACCTCGCCACCGAGCTCACCCACCACATGTTCGGCAGCGAGCTGATCTGCGAGTGGCTCGCCGACGTGCTCTCGAACATCGCCTTCACCCCGTTCTACGCGGTCGCCGCGGTGCTACTCACCGTTGACCTGATCCGCGAAAAGGGCGGCGGGGCCAAGCTGCGCTCGGCGCCCGCGCCCTGAACGCGGTCGGCGCTCAGCCCGTCTGGGTCATCAGGCCGATCGCGTGCCCCTCTGGGTCGGTGAAGAGCGCGATCTGGCCGCTGGGGATGTCCATCGGCCCCATCACCTTCGTGCCGCCCAGTGACTCGGCCTTGGCCAGCGAGGCCTCGATGTCCTCGACCCGGACGTAGAAGGTGACGTGCCCGCTGTCGCCATTGGAGGCCGCGCCGATCCCGCCCGGAATCCCCTCACCGTTACCGGTGTCGATCGTCGAGTAGCTCGGCATCGCCTCCATGTCGGTGATCTGCCAATCGAAGAGCTGCGAGTAAAAGCCCTTCAGCCCTTGTTGGTCCTTGCCGGCAACTTCGAACCACATCGTTGGATTACCCATCTGTCACTGCCTCCTCGGTGTCGCTTTTCAAAGTCTCAGTCGCCGATATCGACGGCGTCGGCGTCTTGCCAGGGATCAGCGCCGGGGTCGCCACCGGCGGCAACGACGGTCAGCCGCTCGGCGTAGTGACTCCAGCCTTGGCTGTGGTGCTCGGCGGACTCGGCGCTCGGCAGGTCGCTGTGGACCAGGCGCAGTTGCGTCCCCTCCCCATCGGGGGCGAGCAGGACTTCGACCGTGCTGCCGCCGGGCGCCACGGTCGGTTCCTCGCCCTCCCAGCCCCAGGTGAAGACGAGCCGGTTGGGTCGGTCGAGCTCGACGTACTCGCCGCGGGCGACGTCGCGACCGTTGATGTCACAGCGCAAGACCCCGCCGGCCCGCGGGTCCAGCTCGGCCGAGCGGCCCATCCACTGGATCATCTTGTCGGGGTCGGTGAAGAAGTCGAAAACGGTCTCAGGACTTGCCGCGATCCGAATCTCGACCTCTGCCGCGGTGTCCGTCTTTGGGCTTGCCACGCTTGTCCCTCCTCTGCTGCTCCAGCTCGGCGGCGAGCCTCAGCCGCTCGAGACGATCTGTCCAGAACTCGTTCAAGAAGTCACGCAGCCCGGCCAGCGCCTCAGGCCGGGCCCGGTAGAGGCGGCGCGTGCCGTCGCGCCGTTCGCTGAGCAGACCGGCCTCGCGCAGGGCGCTCAGGTGTTGGGAGATCGCCGGCCGGGAGACGTCGAAGCGCGCGGCGATCTCGCCGGCGCTGAGCTCGCCATCGCGGACCAGGGTGAGGATCTCGCGCCGGCGGGGCGCGGCGATCGCGCGTGCCACCAAGTCCATCTCATCTGCAGTCCGGCCACTCATCGCCCGAACTATTTAAGCAGATTCTTACGTAAGGTGTTTCTTACTCACCGATCGCCTTGATCACCAGGCGCTTGGGCCGGCCGCCATCGAACTCGCAGTAGAAGACCTGCTGCCAGGGACCGAGGTCGAGGCGGCCCGCCGTCACCGGCACGATCACCTGGTGGTGCATCAGCAGGTTCTTCAGATGAGCGTCACCGTTGTCCTCGCCGCCGCGATGGTGGCGGTAATCGCCGCCGTCGGGCAGCAACTCAGCGGCGACCTCGTTGGAGGCCGGCTTCCAGCTCGGCGGCGCCACCTTGTCGAGCCACTCGAGCACGTCCTCATGCAGACCGGGCTCATCGTCATTGACCCAAACCCCGGCGGTGATGTGCATCGCCGAGACCAGCACCATCCCCTCCTCGATCCCGGCCTCGTCCACCGCCGCCTGCACCTCCTCGGTGATCCGGATCAGCTCACGCCGTTGCGTCGTGTTGAAGGTCATATAGGCGGTGTGGGATTTCATCGGTTCCTCCTCGATTGCTAGCCGCGGCTGGCGCTACATGCCTGCAGGCCGACCGCGCGCGCCAGGTCGTAGCGCTTCCCGGCTTCGGCGTCGCGACGTTCGCGGGCTTCCAGGTAGGCGACGGTATCGCCGGCTTCAGCGGCCTGCAGCGCCTGGCGGTCGTAGAGCATGACCCGTTCCTGGGCCTTGACGTAACCGTTGAAAGCGGCTTCGACGCTCGGCGGTGGCACGAGCTTCTGGAAGCGGTTGACCGCGCGCTGCGAGATTCCGGCCAGGGTGGTTGCGTAGGCAACGTCGGGTGTTTCCTCCCCTTCTTGGGAGAAAACGCTCTTGTAACTGTTCTGGCTCGCTTCGCAGATCGAATCGGCCCGATCGATCAGCTCGGCCTTGGTCAGGGTCGCCGGCTTGGGCTTTGCCTTCGGCTTTTGGCTGGTGGAGCTGGTGGTTGTCCGACCTGTGGTCCCTGCCGTGTCGTTGCTCGAGCCGCCGCCACCGCTGAGCAGGACGACCACCACGACCGCGGCGACGAGCAGCGCGACAACGCCGCCGATCAGGGCCCAGCGGCGAGTGGAGCCGCCGTCGCCGGGATTGGCCGGGGGCGGCACCTCGTCATCGAGGCGCTGGGTCGGCTCGGTCGACGGGCTCGGGTCCTGCCCCTCCCCCACCTTCGTACGAATCGTCTCGGCCGTCCGCGTCGCCGCCGCGCCGGTGGCGACAGTGCGCTCAGGAGCGGCCGGACGCTCGCCGTGCAGCGCCGCCTGTGCTGCCCGTCCCAGGTCCCCCGCCGATGGGTAGCGATCATCCGGGCTCTTCGACATCGCCCGGATGACGACGTCGTCGAGCGCCATCGAGACCTCGGGCACGTAGAGCGACGGAGCCGGAGGCGGGTCGTTGAGGTGGGCGTAGAGGCGCGCCGCCTCACCGTCCCTGGGGAATGGAACCTCGCCGGTGAGCAGCTTGAAGAGCAGGCAGCCAAGGGCGTAGACGTCGACCCGGGCGTCGATCGTGCCACCTGATATCTGCTCGGGCGCGACGTAGTCGAGGGTGCCGACGAAGCGGCCGGTTTGAGTCAGACCCGACTCGGTGGCGACGTTGCGGGCGACGCCGAAGTCGGTGATGTAAGCGTGGTCGCCACCTTCGTCGCCGCTGAGCAGGACGTTCGCCGGCTTGACGTCGCGATGGATCAGGCCAGCGGCGTGGATTGCGTCCAGCCCGTTGCCGATCTGGGCGATCAGGCCAATGGCAGCCTGCGGCGAGAGGCGCCCCTCGCGGGCGAGGCGCCGGGCAAGGTCGGCGCCGGCGACGTATCGCATCGCGATGTAGGGCACGCCGCCCTCTTTGCCGGCGGCGTAGATCGGCACCACGTTCGGGTGCTCGATCGAGGCGGCGATCCTCGACTCCTCGGCGAAGCGGCGGGCGAAGACCTCGTCGCTGGCGGCCTCCGGCGCGATCAGCTTCAGCGCTACCCGCCGTTCGAGGCCCGGCTCCACCGCCAGGTAGAGGATCCCCATACCGCCGCGACCGAGGCGGCTCTCCACCCGGTACCCGGCGAACTCGTCGCCATCGGAAAGCTCGATTCCACGAGCTGGCTCGGCCATTCGCGAACCCTAATCCGCTGCCGGGACTAGGGCTTTAACCCGGACGCAACTCTTACCTTCTTAGACTGGACTCATATGCGCCGCCTCGCCATCGCCGCCGTTCTCCTCGTCTGCCTGCCCGCCGGCGCCGCCGCAGCGCGCCAGTTCGTTCAACAGGGAACGCTGCGTGTCGCCTTCGAAGCGAAGCTGCTTCCCCACGCCCTGCCGCGCGAACGCAACGCCCCGGTGACCGTCCATCTGGCCGGGGCGGTGCGGACCACCGACGGCAGCACGCCCCCGCAGCTGCGCGAAATCTCGATCGCGATGAACCGGGCGGGAATCGTCTCGGTAGCCGGACTTCCTAGCTGCCGGGCTCCGATGCTGCAGCAGACCAGCACCGAAGCCGCCCTCGCCGTCTGCCGCAGCGCCCTGGTCGGCCGTGGTCACTTTGCCGCCCACGTCGACTTCAGCGGATCGCCCGCTTTCCCGGCTCGCGGCACGGTGCTGGTCTTCAACAGCTCGACCAAGGGCCACCCCGGCCTCCTCCTTCACCTCTACGGCTCGAGCCCGGTGCGCGCCGCCTTTGTTCTTCCCTTCAGGATCACCCGCAGCACAAAAGGCAAGTTCGGCACGATTTTCTCAACCCGTATCCCACGGCTTGCCTCGGACAAGGGCTACGTCACCGACATCGACTTGACGATCGGCCGCAAGTACAGCTACCGCGGCAGCAAACGCAGCTTCATCAGTGCCAGCTGCGCCGCACCGGCTGGATTCACCACCGTTCCTTACGAACTGGCCAAGGCGACCTTCACCTTCGCCGGCGACCAGAGGCTGACCACCAGACTGCCGGGCGACTGCAAGGTCCGCTAGTCGCCCGGCGCTCCGTAACGATCAGTTGCCGTAGTTCTGTTCGGCTTCCTTGATCGCCTTTTCAGCTTCGGCCTTGCCCTTTTCGATTCCCTCTTCGGCTTCTGCCTTGCCCTTTTCGATGCCTTCTTCGGCTTCCTTCTTGGCGTTTTCGATCGTCTTGTTGGTCTGGCCCTTGCCGTTTTCAAGACCCTTCTTCGCTGCTTCTTCGGCTTCGTTGAAGCCCTTCTTCACTTCTTCTTTGGCCTTTTCGATGCCCTTCTGGCCTTCTTCGGTGCCCTTTTCGATCCGCTTCTGGGCTTCGGAGGAAATGCTGTCCGTCTTGTCGCTGCTCCCACAACCAGCGACAACGAACGCGACGACCCCGATCGCCAGCGCCAACGGCAACAGGCGCGCGATCCGCGCGCCCCTCCGGTTCAAGCTCTCTCCTGACACATCAGCTCCTCTCAGTTGCAATGAATGGCGCGATCTTCGCATCGCGAGCGGCGCGGGACCAGTCAGCGCGGTTGTTTAGGGTGGCGCCGGTGAGACGCCGACTCGCGCGCATCGCACTCTGGCTTGGCGCGGTCGCGCTCCTACTCGGCTTGCTCGAGCTGCTCGGCGTGCCGGCCTTCGACTGGATCAGCGACCTCTTCGACAAGGTCGGCGACGTGCCGCCCTGGGCGATCGTCGCCGGCGTGGCCCTGGAGAGCGCCCAGACCAGCCTTGCCGCGCTCGCCTGGTACGGCATCCTGCGCGCGGCGCTGCCGGGAGCGGTCATGCCGTACCGCCTGATCCTCGCCTCCTACGCCGTAGCCGTCGCGCTCAACGGCTTCCTGCCGGCCAACCTCGGCACCTTCGTGATGTTGGTGATGTTCACCACCCTGATCGCCGGCGCCACCTTTCCACTCGTCTTCTCCGGCCTGATCGTCGAGAAGATCCCCTTCTCGGTCTTCAACGTCGCTCTTTACCTCTACCTCTTCCTCACCGTCAGTGGCTCGTTCTCGATCAAGCTCGGCTTCCTCGCCGATCACACCGGGCTGGTGGTGATGCTCGTGGTCGGTGCGATCGTCCTCATCGTCCTGCTCGCCCGCATCTTCTGGGCGCGCCTGGAGAAGCTGCGCCAGCAGCTGCTCAGCGGCGGCGCGATCCTGCGCTCACCGCGGCGCACAGCGACGCGACTCTTCCTGCCGGTGCTGGGCAGCTACGCCGCCCGCCTCGCGATCGTCGCCGTCTTCCTCGGCGCCTACTCGATCCCCGTCACCTTCGAGAACGTCGCCACCGTGACCGCCTCGAACTCGGTCTCCAACAGCGTCTCCGCCACCCCTGGCGGGGTAGGAGTCACCCAGGCGATGAACTCGGCTGCGCTCTCCGGCTCGACCTCAGCCAAGACGGCCACGGCTTACTCGATCGGTCAGCAACTGATCATCTCCGCCTGGGACGTGATCTTCGCCATCATCCTCGTCTCCTGGGTCTTCGGCTGGTCGGGTGGGAAGGAGCTGGTCGAGTCCTCCTACGGCGAGGCGAAGGTCAAGAGCCGGGAGCTGCGTCAGAGCCGCAAGGCGCGAATTCAGAGTTAGCCTGAGGAAAGAATTTTCTGACTTCGATCTCGAGCTCGGCGATTTCGGTTTCGGCCTCGGGCTCGGCGAGCGGCTGAAGTTGCCTAAGGACGTCCTTGGCGAACTCGACGGAGTTCTCGTGTTCCTGATCCTTGACATCTTGATCCGACGAGCTTTCGACGAATCCGCAGAGAGCAAGCTGCGCGTGCTTCCTGAATCGAGGTACGTTCATCCCGATCAACCCAAGCTGGTGAATTCCAGCAACGCGAACGGCGAGCGCGCTGTTGCCAAGCATTTCCGTTGCCTTCGCAACTTCGCTATCCCGCAGGGTGCGCGCGGCGAAATAGGAGCCCAGCAGAACGACCACACTGCCGAGCACCGGCAGCATCTTCACTAGTTCGAAGTGCCACCAGCATGCGCTGCCGACAATCGCCACGATGCCGGCCAAGGCCAGCGCCCAGAGGGCCAGAGCAACGACCGGATCGTGGGCACCGCGAAAGGGTCTGAAGACCGACCAATTCCATGAAGGCCTCAGGCCTCGCAGGTGCCTCACACCAGCAGACGTTCAACAGCCACCGGGGGCCTCCTGCGTCAACGCTTAGACGACGGAAACCGAAATGGACGGCGGAGTCAAAGCCCTAGACCGTCCACCCCCTCCTCGTTCCAGCCGAGGTGATGAGCGAGCTCGTGGCGCAGCGTCCGCTCGACCTGGCGGGCGAGCAGCTCGCGATCGTGGCCGAAGTCGCGTTCGAGCGTGTCGCGGTAGATCACGATCCGGTCCTCGTAGCGTTCATGCGCGATCCCGTCGCCGAAGTACTGGCCGTAGGCATGTACTTCGGCGCCGAGGTCGGAGACGATGACGGCGACCTTCGCCAGCACCGCTTGGAATTCATCGGGCAGCCGGTCGATCGCCCGCGCCACCAGCGACTCGAAGTCCTCTGGCTCGCGGGCGTCCGACATGCACCAAAAGCGCTCAGGCCAGTGAGCCGGCCAACTCGCGATCGATTTCGAGCAGGTAGGGCGCGACCTCGCCCTCGTAGTCGGCTTTGCGTTCCTCCGACAGGTCCTTCCAGCCGGTCACCGAGCCACGGCAGATGTCGGCACCACAAAGGCAGCCGCCTGGGAAATGCTCGATCGAGTAGTTGCGCATCGCGTAGTCGAAGGTGATCTCTTCGCCACTGGCAATCGCTTCCCGGGCGACGAAGTCACAGGCGCCCGTCTCGTTCAGCTCGACGCCACAGTTGGGACTGCACGAGTGGTTGACCTTGGGGCCGAGCCCACCGTGGCGAGCCCAACGAGTGCGACTGACCTGGGTCGCGTGCGAATCGTTGTGGGCAACATCGCCTTCGAGAAACCCGACCATCACCGTCTCACCGGCCTCAAAGCCACGAGTTGCGCGAACACCACCGCCCTTGCCGCCTTCGGGAGTACAAAGCTCATATCCGACAGGATCCAAGGGACCGCCTCTCAATTGTTTGGGCACAACGACGCTGTGCCTGCGATGACCTTAGTCCATAGGCGACATCTCGCTACCCTCTCGACATGTCGACCCTCGCCGATCTGGAAGGGCTGCCTGGTGCCAGCCTGGTCCGACGTGGAGTCGAAGACTTGGACGCTGGCCGCGAATCAGCCGAGGCGCTGCTCGTATCGATTGGAGCGCCGCGCCTACGGTTGGCGGGCGTTGAAGTTGCTGCACCGATCGCAACGCCCGAGCACAAGCTCTACCTGCTCTTGGCCCGCGAGAGGGGCAACGCTGCTCATTCCGCCTATAACGCCCTGATTCGCCGGCTCGTCAGCTTTGAGCGGTCGGCCGCATGCGCGAACTAGCCGACTCGGCTCGCATAGAGCAGTTCATGCATGAACTGGGGCGAGCTGTCGATGTGGACGGCCGCGTCTACCTCACTGGAGGAGCCACCGCTGTCCTCCATGGCTGGAGAGATACGACTATTGACGTCGACATCAAGCTGATTCCAGACCGCGATGAGATTCTGCAGGAGATACCCAAACTGAAGGAGAAGCTGAATCTCAACGTTGAGCTCGCAGCACCTTCCGATTTCATTCCACTGCCGCAAGGATGGGAGGAGCGAAGCCCCCTAATTCGTCAAGAGGGCAAGCTCTCTTTTCACCATTTCGATCCAGTCGCCCAGGCCCTCTCCAAGGCAGAGCGAGGACACGATCAAGACATCAGCGACGTGCGGGAGATGATCTCCGCCGGCCTGGTGACCCCGGCCAAGGCCCTGATCCAGTTCGAGGCGATCGAGCCCGAGCTCTACCGCTTTCCAGCAATCGATCCGGCGTCGTTTCGCAGGGCCGTAGAAGAACTGTTCTCCACATAGTCGAAGAAGGACTGGGCTTCTGATTCGGCCCACGACCGAATAACTGAGGCGATGGGCCGGGAGGGACTCGAACCTTCGACCGACGGATTATGAGTCGCGCCGGAACCCTTCTATAGAGCCGAATCTGGCCCAGGAGAGCGAATCACGTCCTAAGAGTTCGGTGGAGTCGGGGACCAATCTCGGGACCAAGTTTCGGTGCGCATCAGTCGAGCATCTCGCACTGTCGCTTCCACGCGAGAGCAGTAGCCAGACCGCTCGCCACCATTGCCTCTGAGGCGCTGGTTGCGTCAGCGCTAGCCAGCGGTCAGCCAGTCGAGTATCCGCTCGCGCGCGCGATTGTTCGCGAAGAACGCACTGTGGCTGACGCCGGCGGATTCCGGAAGGATCTCCGGGTCGGCGATCGGAAACCCGGCAGATCCGTTCTCGCCCCAGACCCCGACGGTCGGCACCACCAGGTCATTCTCCTGCTTGAAGATCGCGTCCATCAGGAAGTCCTTGACCCAGGGCCCGAGCCCGGGCTCGGGCGGCTCGAAGTTCGATGCGAGCGCGCGATATTCGGCGCCGAACGCGCTAGTGGCGTTGAGGTGCGCGAGGAACGGACCGCCGGGGGCCATGGCACCTAGCCCGGGGAGGCCCTTCCACACACCGACGGCAATCATCTTCATCACTGTGATCACAGCCTCGATGGTCTCCGTCACGCCGTTATCCGGGAAAAGGTTAAACACCGTCATGTACGTGTCGATGAGGTCGTTGAAGTGCTGGGCGTCGGAGAGAACCGTGCCGGAGTTCGGCGTCGCGACGAAGACCGCGCGCCGGACGCGGACGTGGCGCGATCCAAGTGAGAGCTCGCCCTGGAGCTCGGCAAGAGTCCGTGCCACGAGACCGCCGCGCGAGTGTGCGAGCACGTCGAGCTCGACGCTCGCGCCGTCGGGAATCGCGCCGGCCAGCCATTCGGCGTTCTGCAGCGGGTCCACCGACAGGGTCGGGTGATCGAGACCGAATACGCGGCCGCCATATCTCCCGTCGAGCTCGGCGACGACCTCTCGCGAGAGCTTTCCGAACCCCGCGTGCGTTCGACTGAACGTACCGTGCACCAGAAGCAGCCCCCGCCCGCCTCCGATGCGCGCCCAGTCCTCGGATCCGAGCTCGTTCGCCTCCGCGCTCGAGTAATCGTCGACGGTGAAGGTCCGGCAGCGGTGCGGCCTGTGGCTCTCCTCCCACTTTCGGGCGAAGTGCTCACCCACGGCGCCCAGCGCCTTGTCCGCGACCTTGAACGCGACGACCTTGAGGATCTTCTTGCCTATCGTCCCGATCACGCCGCGTGTCGGCGAGTCGGTGGGAGCCTTGGGCACCGCGCGCGGGATGAAGTACGTGCGCTTCCCGGCGCCGCGAAGGGGCGCGCCGTCCGGCTTCTTCTTCGCGAAATGCCAGGAGACGATCCCGGCCTCGTCGGTGGCCATGACGGCCTGCTCCCAGCCCTCGCCGGGTGCCGGGACGCTCAGCTCTATGCCGTCTCCGCGCCGGGTGCGCATGGTCGTGGGACCCGCCCCGGGCGCCACCGAAGTGTTGTCGATGGCAACCGTCCTCTGGGCCTGCAGATCCTGGCGCTCGAATGCGGCTTCGAACTCGGGTGACGGTCGCTCCGCGCCGCGCATCGCGAGACCGGGGTCGCGGTAGAGCGTCGCGCGGCCCCTGAGGCCCGGTGTGCGGAGCACGACGTCACCCAACGTCACCGCACCGCCCGTCGGGTCGAGCGGCTCACTCATGCGGACGCCCCGTGAAGCTCAGGTTCGGGTGCCCGAAGAATCTGAAGGCCATCGACGTGGCGGACCGCTCCTTCATGTCCTGGGTGAACTCCTCGCGCGCCGCCCGCAGAGCCTCGGCCGGACCGACCGGGTTCTCCTCGTCGAAGACGCGGCGGTAGAAGGCGAGCGCGAGTCGCTTCGCGACCTTGTCCTGGATCGACCACAGCGGGGCCACAACTCCCTGCGCCCCGCCCTTGAGGAACGCCTCCGCCATGCCGGTGTAGGTTCCCAGCACCTCGCTGCCGGCACCGACCTGGCACACGTTCAGGAAGACGAAGGCCGGCTTGCGTAGCTTCGCCCCACGAATCGCATCGGGCGACACCACCTCCTCGTCAACCATGATCAGCCCGTCCGCGTAGCCGTCTGCGCTCCACTCCCCGTGCATGGCGAAGTGGAGGAGGTCGACGTCCGGGTCGCCCTTGGTAAGGCACTTAAAGAGATCCGAGGCCAGGGCGTCGACTGGCGTTGCGTAGTACTGCTTGTGCAACTCGTCGGCCTCCTCGCGCGCTGCGTCGAGGTTCTCGAGCGACGTCTTGCTGTAGTCGCCAGAGATCACAGCCATCGCGGTGGCCGCCGCCTCGAACGGGGGCGGGCTGGCCGGCGGCGGCTCCACCGCTGGCATCCAGCGCGCGACCGCGGCTTGGACGGCGAGGTACGGCTCGAGATCCTCGTCGAGAGGGGTCCGCATGGTCGCGAGCTCCCACGGGACGTACGGCTCCTCCGACGCGATCAGGACGGTCGGCTTTCGCTCAACGGTCGCCGCGACCGCCGCGAGTGTGTCCCAGAACGCCCGGGGAACCTTCTCTGCGATCAGATCACCCTTTCCGCGGAGCTCCCAGTACAGAGTCGCCTTGGCATCGAGGCTCGAAAGCGCGCCGATCAGGTTCTTCGCGAACTGCTCGGGCTTCGCCCCGATCTCCACGGGCGGCAGGCCGCTCGGGATCTCGATTTGGTGTGGGCTCGCCAGGCTCCAGCTCAGCTTTCCCTCGGCTCTGCCGATCCACAGGACGTTCACCGTCAGGTCGGCTGGCTCCACGCCGGGCGGCGGGCGCCTGACGTCGGAGGCCGTCGGTTCGTCTGGCGGCTCGGCCGGCTCGAGCCCGGGCTTCTCGTGCGACCCACAGCGGTCGCTTGGCCACGCCGATCGTATGGCCCTCGATCGTGTAGGTGGCCTGGATCGTCTGGGCGATCAGATCCTCGGCCTGGGGGTCCGGCGTGAGGTGCAGGTCGAACGCCGGGTACGGGTCGCCGCCGGACACACGCAGCCGCTTGCGCCAGGACTCCTCAGGGTGGATCCGAAAGCCGTCGGCCACGACCTCGATGTCGAGGTCGTAGTCGCCCTGCACCGTCTCCGGGACGACCATTTCATTGGCCGCCACGCCCGCCTGTGGCTCGGCGGCAACTCCAGCCGTGACCACGAACTCCCTGTCGGCGTGGACCGTGTCGGGGGTCTCGAGCCTTGCGTACATCGAGCGTGGCGGCTCCGCGTCATCGAAGTCTCCGTTCGGGCAGTCGCCCTTCGAGCCCCCGCCGGCACTTCCCGAGCCGCCACCCGGTGCACCGAACTCGAAATCCCCGGGGTCTCCGCTGGAATCCATTCGCGCCTGACCCGCCGGCCCGCTGATCCTGCCGCTGATCCGCTCGTCGGAATCGGCGATGGCCAGGTTCATCGCCTCGACGAGGTCGGGTGGCGAATCGAACCGATCCGCCGGGTTCGGCGCCATCGCATGCTCGATCACACCTTCGACCGGGGAGCCAGAAGCCGCCGGGACGCCGCCGCTCGGTGCATACCCCGTGACGGTCCGATAGAGCAACGCCCCGAGCCCGTACACGTCGGATGCGGACGACGCCGGCCCGCCGTACAGCTGCTCGGGCGCCAGGTAGACAGCCGACCCTGCCCGTAGGAGCGACTTGCGCCTGTTGGCGTCGCGCTCGCCGAAGCCCTCCACCTTCACATACGGCCGCTCGTAGAGGTTCTCGATGTCGAGCTCTCTGGGGGTGTCGAACAGGATCCGGCTTGGATTCAGCCCGCCGTGAATCAGCCCGACGTCATGCGCCGCGGACACTGCCTCCGCCACGCCCTCGATGATCTGAGCCGCCGCGGCCAGATCGAGCTGCCTATCACGGGAGAGGATCCGCTCGAGACTGGGACCGCTGATCCGCTCCATGGCGATATAGGGGAGCCCTTTGGAAAAGCCGGCATCGAGGATCGGGACGATGTTCCCGTGGTGCAGCCGGCCAGCGGATATCGCGGCTTGGACGAACCGCTCGGCTGCCGACGGATCCTCCTGTAGCAACGGTAGCGGCACCTTGATCGCGACCGGCTCCTCGTCCGCGTCGCGCGCGAGGTACACGACCCCGCTTGTCCCGCGGCCGATCTCGCCTTCGATCCGATACCCGGCGAAGATCTCGCCGAGTTGAAGCTCCCTCACGTACGTTTTCTACCACGTCCACGGGCCGCAATGGCGATCTTGAGCGCTGAGGAGCCGCCCTCCCTGTCCGTCCGCCAGACCTTGTCGGTCATCCTGTTGTCGCTTGTCGGCACCTCACCACCGTCGGGCCGGGATGGTCTACTTCAGGCCCTGCACCGGTCAAGTCGCGCCAGCCCCGCTCCCGCGGCGGTCGAAAGCAAACTCAACGATGACCTATGACTTACGCTGGCGACGTCCACAATGCCGTTGCACGCTTCTGCTCTCGGACAGTGAGTGGTAGTCAGCGCCGTCGCTGATCTCGCTCTCCCAATGGACGACGAGCAAGTATCGGCCGGAGCAATCGAGCACGCTTCCGCTTCGCGCGAGAAGCAGCGCCGCTGACCGCCCCCTAGATGTTTGGAGCTCGCGATCGCTAACCGCCTGACTACTGGCGAAGACCTCGAGTTACCTGGTGGTCGTTCGCTAGTCGAAAGCTGGCGAAAGCATTGGAAGCAACACGAGTCTGACCAGGCGGACAACGGAGTCCGGATCGTCGAGAGTGATCTCCCCGTCCCGTGTGAGCAGCAAGGAGATCGCAAGTCGAGCGATCACTTCAGCGACGCCATCTATGTCCGACGTCGCAGCGCGACCCGCATCGACTTCAGCCCGAAGTCGATTTGCGATCAGCGATCGGTAGAGGCCGAGCACGGGTCCGCCATCGATCGTCAGCGGCGGCAGCAGGACCTCGGGTTCGCGCCGCAAGATCCCGTCGAACAGCGGATGGTCGCGCACATAGCGTCCGGCGAAGGCGAAACCTTCAACGAGCCGATCCTCCAGCGTCTCCGCGCCTTCCCACAACAGATCGAGCTCTTCCATGCCGCGGCGTACCTCGCGCGCGATGACGACCTCTACCAGGCCCTGCTTGCTCTCGAAGCGGCGAAAGACGGTCATCCGGGAGACGCCCGCGCGGCGTGCCACGTCTTCCATCGACGTACGACGAATGCCGTGCTCGGCGAACTCCTCGAGCCCCGCTGCCGCAACCTGGTCGAAGACCGCGTCCTCGCCCACAGGGGGCGTTGCTGTGAGGGCTGCTGCGATTGGACTCATGAGATACGCTGATACTCCATTCTCACAGAGTAACAATCGCCGAAGACGAGGAAGGCCATGGACACAGCGCTTGCCGATCTGCCCCGACTGCGGCGCCCCGCAGCCGTCAACGCCGCCCAGTACTGGCTTGCCCCGGAGCGCTTTGCGAGCGCCTGCCAGCGCCTCGGTGACCGTTTCGTGGTCCCGATGCCGGCGGCGACAGGACCGTGGCTATGCCTGACTGACCCCGAGGACATCAAGCGCGTCTTCACCGCCGACACCGACGTTCTTCGCCTCGGGGCAGCTCTCGCCAAGGCCTCTGCGCACCATCTCGTCCTCGGCCCGAGCGGACTGACCAACCTCGATGGCCCCGAGCACATGCGCATGCGAAAGATGCAGCTCCCACCCTTCCACGGACGCGCGCTCCCCAGCTACCAGGAGGCCATGGAGCGTAAGGCCGAAGACGCGCTCACGCGCTGGCCCTTTGGTCGCCCCACCCCCGCCCAGCCACATATCGAGGCAATCACTCTCGAGGTGATGATGGCGACAGTGTTCGGGGTCACCGAGCCCGTGCGGGTCGAGCGGCTGCGCTCAGCTACCCACGAGCTGCTTCGCGAGGGCCACTCGCAGCGCTTCTTCATTCAGACGATGATCGCGTCGAGCCGTAGGAACGGATGGGACAGGCCCTTTCCGCGAATGGACCGCGCAATCGCCGCGGTCGACGCAGTCGTGATGGAAGAGGTCGCCCAGCGCCGCAGGGAAGACAAACTCGATGGCGAGGACGTGCTCGGAATGTTCCTGCGCACGCCCGATTCGCAGGGTCGCCTGATGAGCGACGAGGAGATCTGCGACTCGATGCGCACCCTTCTGCTCGGCGGCCACGACACCACCGCCTCCACGCTGACCTGGATACTCGAGCGCGTCAGTCGTTCGCCCGAGGCTCTCGAGCGCCTCGAAGCCGCCGCGCTGGACGGAGAGGACGAGTACCTCGACGCGGTCATTCAGGAGACGATGCGCCTGCGCCCGGCCTTTCCTCTCACGGCACGGCTCGCCACCCAACCGTTCGAGCTGCCGGGGCTCACCATTCCGAGCGGCACCATGGTCGTTCCGTACATCACGCTCGTGCACCGCCGTGCCGAGCTCTATCCCGATCCGCTGAGCTTCCAGCCGGAGCGTTTCCTCGGCAGCCGCGCCGGAACCTATACCTGGATCCCATTCGGTGGTGGACCGAGGCGATGCATCGGGGCAGCCTTTTCGATGGCGGAGGCTCGGATAGTGCTCAGGACAATCCTTCGACGCGCCCGAATCGAGCCATCACCGCAACGCTCTGAGCGCGTCGCACGTCGCAACGTCTTCATCGTGCCGGCCCGCGGCGGGCGCGTCACGCTCCAACTCCGCACCCCGGACTCCGATCACCGTCCTCGTTCTCTCCCGCGCGACCACGCGGGAGTCGTCTAGTCAGTTCTCGTCGTCCGACCGCGGCACTGAACTCGCGATTAGCGTGCCCACGTCAGGCTCGGCGAACTCGCACGCCTGACCAGGCGGCCGAGATGATGTACTCCGCTCGCAGACTCGTCGTCAATCGCCGTCGCCCCGGCTATCGCTGTGCGCGATAAGCGATCAGGTTCGTCCTATGGGCGGGAAGGACTCGAACCTTCGACCGACGGATTATGAGTCGAGCGGGAAGCTGTCTATAGAGCCGAATCTGGCCTGATAGAGCAGATCACGTCCAAGGAGTTCGGTGGAGTCGGGGACCAATTTCGGGACCAAGTTTTCGTCGGCCCAAATCGCGATATCCCACGTTGTCGCGTTCACGCGGAAGCAGCACCGAGGGATACATGTTCGCTCTGGCCGGCAAGCTCAGGTGACCTACGGTCTTTCGCTCTTGCGGCGGATGGCTTCCTCGCGGGCTTTCTCGATCCTCGCGAGATCTTTCGCGTGCGGACGGTCAACCTCTATGGAGTAGCCGATGCGGTTGCAGAGGCGGTGCGCCAAGGCGGCGTTGTTGACGACTCGGTGCCCGCCCTCTCTCTTGGAGCGCGGGAAGTGCTCGTGGGTGGGCATCCAGTCGCTCGTCCAGTCGCTCAAATCGCCGGTGAGCGGCTCGAAGTGGCACGCGCCTCCAAGCTCCTCGGGGCAGAAACATTCGGGCATCTGGCACGCGAGTTGCGTGATGTAGCCCTGCTCAGCTGCTTGGATGAGGACTCCCTTCACGCCGAGCTTCTTCAATTCGGCCGCAACGGCTCGGCCGCGTTCAGGATCCCGCTCAACCCTCGACATGTCTCAACTTTAGGCGCTCCGGACTATCGCTATGCGCGAAAAGCGACATCGGTTCGTCCTATGGGGCGGGCAGGACTCGAACCTGCGCTCCGCGGATTATGAGTCGCGCCGGAAGCCGTCCGTAGAGCCGAATCGCGCCTGATGGGGTGCGGTAGCCCGAGGAGTTGGACTGAGTTCGATGGAGTTTGGGACAAAGTTGCCGTAGGCGACCGCCGGAGATGACGCTAACCATCGAGGTCGGTGCCGACGAGCTCAAAGCAAAGGTCCCGGAATGCATTCCTGTGCTTCCCGACTTCGCTGAATGCCTTCTCCGGTGCCCCTTCAGCAAAAATCGTGCCATCTATCAGTTGCCGGTGCATAGCGCGAAGACAATCAGTCGCCTCTCGATATTGAAGCGCAGCATCGCTGTCGGGTCCCAGGCGGATTGACAGACGAGACCCAAGCCCGTCGGCCTTGCGAACACCGGCAAATACGGTTTCGATGGCTCTCCGGTAGGTCTCTCCAACCTCGCTGTTCTCATCGGCATTGAGTTCGCTGGGTTTCTTTGTGAATCCCTCCGAGGCACCTTCGGCGACATCTCGAACATCGGCAATTGCGGTCATAACGTCAAAGACCACTGAATCTAGGTGGCCTGCTGCTTCATCAACAATCTCGCGCAACTCGCTGCGCTCGCTCAATGCTCGCTGATGCTTGAGCGTCTTTCGCGTCTGCCACAAGGCCCCGGCAACGGTCACCAACGCGGCAAGAACGACGGCGGCGGCTCCGGCCCACAGAACCTCCACTGGCACGGTGTCACTTGCCGCCGCGATCATCGAGCACCGCCTGGAGGGGGAATGCCGAGTTGCTTGCATATCGACCGTGCCAGCGGATAGGCAATCTCCCGATGACGCGGCACCGAGGTTGAGTGCTCAGCGTCCATGCCCCAGTAGCTGTGCCGGCCGCCCTCACGCAACAAACGACCGCCGTGCTTCTTCAGATGTCGCTCAAGGTCTCGGCGCTTCACGCCGCAACGATATTCAGCGACTCGCTGCCAACTGCCTTGCCCTGTGGCTCGTGCTCGGAGGCACGCAGCTCAAGCATCCCTGCCAAGGCGTCCAGCGCCATCTCGCGTGCCTCGTCCTTGGTTCGGCCCTGGCTGAGCACGCCAGGAACCTCGGGAATAGAGGAAACGATCCAGCCATCGCCTCCCTCCTCGTAGAGAATCGTGAGGTGCAGGGGGCCACTCATGCACCGAGTTTAACGGCTGGCCCGCGAGCACCTCGGGACAAAGTGTGGAATGGGTTTAAGTCGCCCGACCTGAAACCCGCCGATTTCCAGGAACTTCTATGGGGCGGGAAGGACTCGAACCTTCGACCGACGGATTATGAGTCCGCTGCTCTAACCAACTGAGCTACCGCCCCGTTGGCTGGGGAGGGTAGCGCTAGGCGCTGAAGAGCTGCGCCAGGGAGCGGCCGACGTCGGGGGGCTCTTCCTCGCCTTTGGCGGCGGCTGCAGCGCCCTCGGAGATGGCTTTGGCGGCGTCGGCGATCTGGTGGGTACGGCCGCCGCGGATCGAGCCGGTCTTCTTTGCTTCGGCGAGGTCGGATTCCATTAGGCCTGCCAGCTCGGCGAGGCGGCGCAGGCCGATCACGCCGGCGGCGCCACGCAGGGCGTGGGCCTCGATCCTCATCGTCTCGAAGTCGGTGGTCTCGGTGGCCAGGCCGGCCGCGATCACGTCGCAGCGGCGTTTTGCCTCCTCGGCGAAGGAGGCCAGGAGCTCGGCATCGGGGCTTGTCTTCTCACTCATTCTGCGGTCAGTCCCTTCACCACGCGGGTCAGTTCTTCGACGCCGAAGGCGCCCTCGATCACATCCTTGATCCTTCCATCTCGGCCGATCGCGAACAACCACGGCTCGCTGGGTAGGTGGAAGGCCCTCACCTGCGGTCGCACGTCCTTGTTTGGGTCGTTGTCGTTGTAAATCTCCATGTGGATGAAAGCGGCTTTGTCGCCATAGATCTGCTTGAGCTGCTCGGCGACGTCGACAACCGGCCCGCAGACGCGGCTCTGGCAGAACTGCGGCGTGGCGAACAGCAGGACGATCGGTTCCTTGCCGTAGACATCCGCGTAATCGACTTCATGTTGGGTGTCCGGCGGGATGCGGGTGGTGATTTTGGAGAGGTCGTTGCCGACGTCGGCCGGGGTCGGCGTGTGGATCAGCGGTGCTTTTTGCCCGACCTGGGGGATCTTCGTGTAGTTGCCGACGACGGCGCTCGGCAGCAGGGAAGCCGTAAGTTCGCCTTCGTTCTTAATCAGCGCCGCGATCCGCCACTCGCCGTTGCTGGGGAAGTCGACCTTGGTCGAGTAGACGACCGTGGCGGCATTGGGGTCGCTGGTAGTCGTCTGGGCGCGGAAGGCCGGCTCGGTCTCGAGGCTTTCGATCTTGGCCGGAAAGGGACCAACCGCGGGCTCGTCGAGGGCTTTTTCTTCGGCTTTCCTGGCGCTGTTGGAACCCGCCGTCGAGTCGAAGCCACCGCTTGCTTTGGTGGCTTTCCCAGACGGCACCTTGGCGAAGTAGAGGGCGACGTCGGCGTCGGGAACCTGCGAGCGATCGCGGTGGAAGACGCCGAAGGTGTAGCGGTTCTCGCCCTCGTAATAGACCAGCGCGGCCGGCGAGACGACCAGGTTCGAGGGCGCGTCGGCGGCTTCGAGCACCTGCGACAGCGTCTTGCCTTTAGCGCTTGGGAAGGAACCTTTCGGTGGTGCCGAACGGCTTTCCGCCGAGCCGGAAGAGGTCCCGTCGCCATCGGATCCGCCGCCGCAGCCCGCCAGCGCGACTGCCGCCAGCGCGAGCAGGCAGGCAAGAACGGCGAGGGCTCGGCGAGAGAGCATCGGCGGCATGTTATTGACGCCGCCACCGCGGCCGTAGCGCGATCCCACGCGAGGCGCGAACCCGAGATAGGGTCCGCGGCGCAAGCGGTCGAGCAAAGGAGAGGGTCTTGGCGGAGCGAGCGGCACTGATCACGGGAGCGTCGAGCGGTATCGGGCTGGCGGTCGCCCGTGTGCTCGGCGAAGAGGGCTATGCGCTGACGGTCTCGGCGCGGCGCCCCGACAAGCTCGAGAGCGCCGCCGAGGGCCTCCGCGCCGATGGGCTCGAAGTGCAGAGCGTCGCCGCCAACATGACCGACGAGGACGACGTGGTCGGCGTCTTTGCCAAGCACCGCGAGACCTACGGCCGGCTCGACATGCTGATGAACAACGCCGGCGTCGGCATTGGCTCGCCGATGGAGGAGATCCAGACCAAGCACTTGGACATGCAGCTCGGGGTCAACCTGCGCGCTCTGATCATCGGCACGCGCGAGGGGCTGCCGATGCTGAAAGAGGCCGGTGCGGAGCACGGCAAGGCGCTGCTCCTCAACACCGCCTCGATCGCCGGCAAGGGCGGCCAGGCATGGCTCTCGATCTACGCCGCGACCAAGGCAGCGGTGATCAACTTCACCCAGTCGACCCACCGCGAGGTCGGCGCCGCCGGCATCCAGTGCACGGCGCTGGCCCCCGGCTTCGTCGACACGCCGATGACCGAGTTCGCCAAGGGACAGGTCCCCGGCGAGGACATGATCCGCCCCGAGGACCTCGGCGAGGCGGTCCGCTTCCTGCTCCACACCTCGCGCAACTGCCACGTGCCGGAGATCGTCTTCACGCGCCCCGGCGAGGGCCTCGACACGCCTTGAGATTTCTCGTCGCCGCATTCGGCGACCCCGGGCACGTGTTCCCGGCGATCTCGCTGGGTCGGGCGCTGCGCGGGCGCGGCCACGAGGTCACGATCGAGACCTGGGAGGAGCGGCGAGCCGCGGTCGAGGGCGCTGGGCTCGGCTTTGCCGCCGCTGAGGAATACCGCATGTTCCCGCCGCCGGACCCGGACTCCGCCGAGGGAGAACACGCGGCGGAGGCGGCGCGGGCGCTGCTGCCGCTGATCGAGGAGATGCAGCCGCACGTCGTCGTCAGCGACATCCTCACCTTGGCGCCGTCGCTGGCGGCCGAGAAGGCCGGCGTGCCGCTCGCAACCCTGATCCCGCATATCTACCCGGTGGTCGAGCCCGGCCTGCCCTTCTTCGCGATCGGCCTGAAGCCACCGCGAACGCCCCTCGGGCGCGCCGTTTGGCGCACCGGACAGCGCGCCCTCAACATCGGCCTCGAGCACGGCCGACGCGACCTCAACCGCCAGCGCGAGCGCCTCGAGCTGCCGCCGGTTAAGCGCTTTCACGGTGGCATCAGCACCGAACTGGCGCTGGTCGGCACCTTCCCGCAGCTCGAGTACCCGCGCCAGTGGCCGGCGGGGGTCGAGATCACCGGCCCGATGACCTTCGAGATCCCCCATCCCGAGATCGAGTTGCCCCCTGGCGAGGCGCCGCTCGTCCTGGTCGCGCCCAGCACCGCCCACGACTCCGAGAACCACCTGGTCCGCACGGCGCTGGCGGCGCTGGCGAGCGAGCCGGTGCGCGTGGTCGCCACCACCAACCGCGTCGTTCCGCAGCGCCCGATCGAGGTCCCCGCCAACGCTGTCCTCGTCGACTGGCTCAGCTACAGCCAGCTGATGCCGCTGGCCTCGTTGGTGATCTCCCACGGCGGCCACGGCACCGTCGCGCGCGCCCTCAGCGCCGGCACACCGGTGCTGATCTGCCCGATCATCGGCGACATGAGCGAGACCGCGATGCGGGTCGACTGGGCCGGTTGCGGGCTCTCGTTGCCCTGGCGCCTCTGCCAGCCGGCACCGCTGCGCTGGGCCGCCCAACGCCTCCTGGAGGACCACTCATTCGCAGCACGCGCCGGTGAGCTGGCCGCCTGGGCCCGGGAGCACGACGGTGCCGAGCGCGGCGCCGAGCTGATCGAACAGCTGGCTCGCACCCGCACGCCCGTCTGAAGCTCCGGGGGTGGGACTCGAACCCACAACCCCGCGATTAACAGTCGCGTGCTCTACCGATTGAGCTACCCCGGAATGCCGGTGAGGAATGTACCGATTAACTGCCGACGCGCTCGGCGTGGGCGATGCGCTGGACCAGGGCGGCACGCTCCATGCTCAGGGCCGCACGTCGTTGCGAGTCTTCGGCTTCGCCGGCGGCGGCGATCTCGGCCTCGATGCGGCGCTGCTCCAGCAGCAGGAAGTTGAGCTCCATCGCCTCGGGTGAAGCGGGCTCGTCGTGGGCGGTAATGATCAGTTCGGCAACCAGGCCGGAGAGCTCGGCGTCCTCGCGGGGGAGGTTGGAGGCGGGGTCTTGAAGGTTTTCGCGCAGCCAGGTAGCCGCGCGGGAGCCGAGCCGGGTGAGGTGCTCGTCGGTCAGCTTTTCGAGGTAGCCCTTGCCCTCATCGGGCAGGGCGATACACATCGCCAGCAGGGCGCGCTCGCGGCGCTCGCGCGAGGTCAGCTCGGTCCGTCCCGTGGTCGGCGCAAGACTCGCATTCGACCTCCCTCCACTGGGTGAGAGATTCAGCTCCGGACCACCACTTGTCGGCGACGACGCCACCACGCGCCCCATCACCATCGCCGGCTCCAGATCGAGCCGCTCGGCCACCCTCCGCACCAGGTCGTCGCGACTAGCGCTCTCCCCCAGCCCGGCCATGATCGGCGCCACCTCGGCCAGGGCGCGGTCGCGCTCGGCCGGCGAGGAGACATCGGTGCGGGCGAGCACGAGGTCGACCTGAAAGGCGGTCAGCTCGACCGCCGCGTCGAGCAGGGCACGAAAGCGCTCCGCCCCGCCCTCCGCGGCCATCATCTCGGCCGGGTCCTCCCCGGCCGGCATCGCCGCCACCCGCAGGCGCATCTTGCGCCCAGCGGCGACCCGCTGCGCCCGCAGCATCGCCTCCTGCCCGGCTGAGTCGGCGTCGAGCGCCAGGATCACCTCGTCGACCATGCCCGAGAGCGCTGCCACTTGCTCGTCGGTGATCGCCGTGCCCATGATCCCCACCGCCTCCTCGATCCCGGCCTGGTGCAGGGCGAGCACGTCGGTGTAGCCCTCGACCACCACCGCCCTGCCCTCCTTGGCGATCGCGCCCTTGGCCAGGTCGATCCCGTAAAGCATGCGGCTCTTGTGGAAGAAGTCGGTCTCGGCCGTGTTGACGTACTTGGCGCCCTGGTCGGAGCGCATCGCCCGGCCGCCGTAGCCGAGGGTGCGCCCGCGGCGGTCGCGGATCGGGAACATGATCCGCGAGCGGAAGCGGTCGTACTCGCCCCCGCCCCGCCCCTTCTGCACCAGGCCGACGCCGCGCATCTCCTCGACCTTGAAGCCGGCGCGCTGGCCGCGCAGCAGGACTTTGTCCCAGGCACTCGGCGCGTAGCCGACCGCGAACGCTTTCAGCACCTCCTCGCTGAGCCCACGCTCGGCGAGGTACTGACGTGCTTTTCCCGCCTCATCGGAGTCCCAGAGGTAAGCGGAGTAAAAGCTCGCGGTGCGATCGAGCAGCTCACCGAGGCGGCGGCGCTGCTGGCGCTTGGCCTCGGCCCGCGGATCCTCTTTCTCGCGCTCCAGTTCGACCCCGTAGCGATCGGCGAGCAGCTCAACCGCCTCGGCGAAGCCGAGCCCCTCCTTCTCCTCGATGAACTTGATCGTGTCGCCGCCGACTCCGCAGCCGAAGCAGTGGTAGAGCTTTTCGCCGGCGTCGACCGAGAACGAGGGCGTGCGCTCCTCGTGGAAGGGACAGAGGCCGACCCAGCGCGCGCCCTGGCGGCGCAGGTCGGTGTGGGCCGAGATCACCTCGACGATGTCGACGGCCTGCTTGACCCGCTCCAGGCTCTCGCTCGAGATCAGTGCCACGGGGCTTCCTCGGGAATCGTCAGCTCGGCGTACTTGGCGATGCAGTAGCGATCGGTCATCCCGGCCAGGTAGTCGGTGGCGCGCTGGCAGTCGCTCGCTCCTGGCTCGATCTCGGGGACCTCGTCGGGGTGCGACATGTAGTGGTCGAAGAGCGCCCGCATCGCCCGGTGGACGCGCTCGTGCTCGCTGCGCGCCAGCGGGCCCAGGTACACGCGGTCGAACATGAACTTGCGCAAGCGCAGCATCGCGCCGCCGATCTCATCGCTCTGGACGATGTCGCCCTCGGCGCGGGAGCACTCGACGATGTCGCGCACCAGCGTGTCGATGCGGGCCGAGCCGGTCTCGCCGAGCCGCTCGATCTCCGCCGTCGGCAGGTCATCGGGACGCAGCACCCCGGCGCGCAGGGCGTCGTCGATGTCGTGGTTGATGTAGGCGACGCGATCGACCAGCTTGACGATCCGCCCCTCCAGGGTCGCCGGCTTGCGCGAGCCGGTGTGATTGAGGATGCCGTCGCGCACCTGCTCGGTCAGATTGAGGCCGCGGCCGTCGCGCTCCAGCACCTCGACCACGCGCAGCGAGTGCTCATTGTGCTTGAAGCCGCGGTCGCAGCGCTCGCGCAGTGCCCCGTCCAGCGCCTCCTCGCCGGCATGGCCAAAGGGCGGGTGGCCGAGGTCGTGACCGAGCCCGATCGCCTCGGTCAGATCCTCATTGAGCCCAAGCGCTCGGGCGACGGTACGAGCAATCCCACAGGCCTCCAACGTGTGGGTCAACCGGGTGCGGTAGTGATCGCCCTCAGGAGCAACGAAAACCTGGGTCTTGTGCTTGAGCCGCCGAAATGCCTTGCTGTGCACGATCCGGTCCCGATCGCGCTGGAAGGGGGTGCGAACCGGACTGTCGGCCTCCTCGACCGTGCGCTGTGCGGGATAGGAGCGCGTCGCCTCGGGAATGAGGAACTCCGCCTCCCAGGCGAGCACCCGATCCTCAAACGTCGCGGTCATCTCCATCCGTCGATCCTAAGGGCCGGTATCGGTGGGGGTGGAGCGTCTTGCACTTTTTGCGCGCTGCGCAAGGGGCGCCAGCCCTCCGCCTCACTTCGCAAAAAGTTAAGCGAAACCCCCATCGATACCGGCCCTCACGCCGCGGATCGAAGCTGCACGTGCGCGTGATGCTCGAGGGTCTCCCTGACGGCGCGCTCGACCTGGCGCAGCGCCTGCTCCTCCGAGCCAGGCGCCTCGGCGAGCGGGCTGCCGATCGCGCCGACCATGAAGCGGTGCGCGTCCTCGGAGAGCGGGAAGGCGCCGCCTTCGCAGCTGGGGCAGACGACCCCGCCGGCGGCGCCGGAGAAGCCGCTCAGGTGCTCGGCCTCGCCGCAGTTGGCGCAGGAGGCGAGCTCGGGTGCGAAGCCGGCCGCCAGGGCGAGCTTGAGCCGGAAGGAGAGTGCCGTCTCCAGGCTCGCCGCCCCCTCCTCACTGGGATCGTCAAGCATCGCCAGGTAGCGGCAAAGCAGGTTGTAGGCAGGCGGGTTGGGCTCGGCCGAGTCGAGCAGGCGCAGCACCGCGTCGCAGGCGCGGGCACCGGCGTTGAGCGCGGGACCGGAGGCGCGCAGGCGTGGGTAGCCGTCGAGCGTGGAGGCGTTGGTCACGGTGAGCAGCTCTCCGCGGCCTTCGTGCAGGATCAGGTCGAGGCGGAAGAAGGGCTCGAGGCGCCCGCCGAAGCGCGACCTCGGTTTGCGCGCCCCCTTGGCGATCGCGCCGATCCGCCCCTTCGTCTTCGAGTAGAGGTGGAGAATGCGGTCGGCCTCGCCGTAGCGAATGCTGCGCAGCACGACCGCCTCGGTCTTCAGCGTCTTTCCGGCCATAGCCGGTTAACGGTGAATGAGAGACCGGACAGCTTTTTGCCGGACTGATCGATTTACCCACCCATACGGGGGTAAATCGATCAGTCAGCGTCGCGGCCCGGCGCGTTTGCGTCGTGGGCGCTTGCGCAAGCGCACCTGGCAGCTCGGGCAGAAGTAGGTCGAGCGGCCAGAGACGACGATGCGGATGATCGTGCCGTCGCCGCGCGGGCAGGCCTCGCCCTCGCGCGTATGGACTAGGAACTCGTCCTGCATCGTGCCCTTCTCACCGCGCCCGTCGCGGTAGTCATCGATCGAAGCGCCGCCACCGTCGATGCCGGCTTCGAGCGCGGCGATCACGGCGTCGCGCAGTGCCTCCAGGTGCTCCGGCTTCATCGAGCCCGCAGGCGAAAGCGGGTGCAGGCGGGCGCGGAAGAGCGCCTCGTCGGCGTAGATGTTGCCGACCCCGGCGACGCCTGCCTGGTCGAGCAGGAAGGACTTGAGCGGCACGGTTCGATTCGCCGCCATCGCGCCAAGCGCCTCCGGAGTGAAGTCGACCGAGAGCGGCTCGACTCCGAGCTTGACGAAGCGCGCGTCGAGGCCGGCGTTGTCGATCAGGAATGCCTCGCCGAAGCGGCGCGGGTCGGTGAACCAGACCTCACGACCGTCGTCAAGCGTGAAGCGCGCCCGCAGGTGGCGTTCGGAGGTAGAGCGCTCGGCCTCGTACAGCCGCCGACCCTCGGAGGGATCGAGCTTGCTCTCGCCCTCGACCAGGACCAGGTTGCCGGTCATCCGCAGGTGCATGACCAGGGTGCGCTCGCCCTCCAGCGCGAGCAGCAGGTACTTGCCGCGCCGGCCCAGCCCCTCGATCATCGCCCCCTTGGCGGCGCGTTCGAGCGTTTTCGGCGCCATCGGCCGGCACCAGCGAGCGTCGAGCACTTCCAGCCGCTCGATCCGCCTCCCTTCCAGCTCCGGCTCGAGCTGGCGGCAGACGGTCTCGACCTCGGGCAACTCGGGCATCGCCCGGTTCTATCAACCGGTGGCGCGCGGGTGACTCTTGAAGTAGACGTCCTTGAGCTGTTCGCCGGAGAGGTGCGTGTACATCTGGGTAGTCGAGATGTCCGCGTGGCCGAGCATCTCCTGCACGGCGCGCAGGTCGCAGCCCCCCGCGAGCAGGTGGGTGGCGAAGCTGTGGCGCAGGGTGTGCGGGCTCATTTGGCCGGCGAGGCCGGCAGTGCGGGCGTTGCGCTGAACGATCTTGTAGAGGCCCTGGCGACTCAGCGGCCCGCCGCGGAAGTTGACGAAGAGCCTTGCCTCGTGACGCTCGCCGATCAGCTTTGGGCGGCCGCCCCGCAGGTAAGAGGAGATCGCCGCGATCGCCTGGCGACCGAGCGGCACCAGCCGTTCCTTGTTGCCCTTGCCGCGGGCGCGCAGGAAGCCCTCGTGCAGGTCGACATCGGACAGCTCCAACCCGATCGTCTCCGAGGCGCGCAGCCCGCAGGCGTACATCACCTCGAGCAGCGCCCGGTCGCGCAAGGAGGTCGGCTCGTCGCCACTCGGCGCTGCCAGCAGCTTCTGCACCTCGGCGTAGTTGAGTACCTGCGGCAGCTTCTTGGCCCGGCGCGGCGCGCTCAGCGCCGCGGTCGGGTCGTCGCCGATCAGCTCGTCGCGGCGCAACTGCTTGTAGAAGGAGCGCAGGCAGGCGGCCTTGCGATGGACCGTCGCCGAGGAGCAAGCCGGCCGGTTCTCGCCGGTCGCCAACTCGGCCAGGAACTCGCCGATCTCGGCCGGCCCAGCCGCCAGCGCATCGATGTGGTGGGCGGCGAGGTACTCGCCGTACTGGTGCAGATCGGTGCGGTAGGCGTCGAGCGTGTTGCGCGAAAGGCCCCTCTCCAGCTCCAGGTAAGAGAGGAAATCGAGGACGAGTCCCTCGAAGCGGGACTCGGTGCGGGCAGGAGGCGCTGCGGCGAGTGGCATGGCGGGGGTGTTCTCCCCGCCGCGGCTCAACCCTTGCGGCGCAAGGCGGCGCCCGCGGCGAGCGCGGCGGCGAAGAACAGCGGGTCTTCCTCCAAGTTGCGCCCCATCGTCCTCGCTGGCAGGCCGCTTGCCGCGTAGCCGGCGAGGTCGACCGGGGCTTCGCGCAGGCGGTGGCGCCAGCCCGCCGCGGTAGCCAGCACCGCGATCGGCACCGGCTCATTGGTCGGCACCGGGATCTCGACAGCGCCAAGGAGAAGTTCGAGCACGGTCAGGGTGTGATGGCTGACCGGTTGGTGGCGCTCGCGCGGGTCGGCCGAGGAGAGCCGTGGCGAGATCAAGGTCGGCAGGCCGAGGGCAAGCGAGGCATGGGCGGTGTCGAGCGCGGCGATGCCGCCGTGGCCGAGGCGGGTTTCGGAGCCGATGATCCCGGGCCCCGGGCCAGCGATCACTGCGTCCCAGCCTAGTTTCTGCCCGGCGGCATCGAGGCCGCCGGCGACGGAGATCGCCTCGTGCTCGCCGCCGTAAGCGGGAGCGGCCGTGATGTGACCGCAAAGCAGATCGCGCTCGCGCAGCTCGACGACGTCGCGGCTGAGCGAACCGGGCAGCGCCCCGCCCCCGGTCTGCACGTAACCGACCTTGGCGCCGGGCCAAGCCTCTGAAGCGGCCCAGGCCGCCGGACCCAGGTGCCCGTGCAGCGGCAAGACCAGTACCGGAATCGGCGTCTCGGTCCGCTCCGGTGCGCCTTGTGCGGTCGCATCTCGCTCCGGGAGCTCGACTGGGTCGACCGGGTGCTGGATCGAGCTGTAGTTGAGCTTGATCACGTGCTCACTCGCGGGGGCGCCATTGCCTTCGAGGCCGCGGGTGAGGTTGACGTGGACCACGTCAAAGCCGCCCGAGCCAAGCTCCAGGTCGAGCGCCGCGACGTTGACGACGACCTCGTCGCCCTCGTGCATCTCGCCCAGCAGCGTCCCGTCGGCCCAGGCGGGGCGGCGCTCGCCGTCGACCTCGACAGTCAGCGGATCCACAGCGACGATCACGCCGCGGCGCAGCTTCAGCCGGCCGCTCACGGGCTGGTCCCCCGCGCTCGCTTCACGACCCGGTCGCGGCGGCCGCCTCGGCGACGATCCCCTCGCAGACCTCGAGCATCGCGTCGAGGTTGCGGGCGCTGACCGCCTCGTCCGGCGTGTGATTGGCCTCGGTGCCGTTGGCGAGCAGGATGCAGTCGAAGCCGTCGACGATCAGAGCGTTGGCGTCGCTGCCACCGCCTGTGAAAGTGCGGTCGGGCTCGAAGCCGGCCTTGCGCAGTCCGACCTCGGCCAGCGCCAGGGCCGGCGAGGACGGGGGGATCTTGTAACCGCGAAAGAGCTCTTCTACCCGTACGTCAGCGTCGCAGCCATGCTCGCTCGCGCCCCAGGCGCAGGCGTCACTCAGGGTGCCGGCGATCTCGGCCGCGCGGTTGGCGTCGAGACTGCGCGCCTCGGCGACGATCTCGCAGTGGCCCGGCACAACGTTGCCCGAGGTACCACCGCGGATAACACCGACGTTGGCGGTGGTCTCCTCGTCGAGCCGGCCCAGCTCCATGCGTGAAATCGCCGCTGCGGCGGCGGCGATCGCGCTGTTGCCGTCCTCGGGTCTGATGCCGGCGTGGGCCTCGACCCCGGTGAAGTCCGCGCGCACGCTCTGCTGGGTCGGTGAGGTGACGATCACCTCGCCGATCGAGCTCGCGTGGTCAAGCACGAAGCCGCACTTGGAGCGCAGCACGCTGGCATCGAAGGCCTTGGCACCGCGCAGGCCCTGCTCCTCGGCCACGGTCAGCAGCAGCTCGATGCCGATTGGCGGCGGCCCGTCGCTGCCCGCGTGGCGAGCGACCAGCTCCATGAAGACCGCCACGGCCGCCTTGTTGTCGGCGCCGAGGATCGTCTCGCCGGCGCTGCGGAAGACGCCATCGGCTTCGACCACCTCGATCTGGCCCTTGTGCGGGACGGTGTCGATGTGAGCGCAGAACATCACCCACTTGTCGCTCTGACCGGGCAAGCGCGCGAGCAGGTTGCCGGCTCCGGCGCCCGCCGGTCCGGCGGCGTCGTCCTCGCTCACCTCGAGCCCAAGCGCGCGCAGCTCGGCCGCAATCGTGTCCGCGACCTCGCGCTCCTCGCCGGTCGGGCTGCGGATCTCGCAGAGCCTTACGAACGTCTCGTGCAGTCTCTCCACGATCCGACAGGCTAACCGGGAGCTAGGGCCGCGTCAGCTCGACTGGCGGACGCTGGCTTCGCTGCCCTGCGCTTCGCCGTTGGACAGCTCGGCACCTTCGGCTGGCTGCTCGCCCGCGTGATGCGCAGCGGCGCCGACGAACTCGCGGAAGAGCGGCTCGGGGCGGTTGGGGCGGGAGTTGAACTCGGGGTGGAACTGCGAGGCGACGAAGAAAGGGTGATCAGGCAGCTCGACCATCTCGACCAGGCGCTCGTCCGGCGAGGTGCCACCGCAGACCAGGCCCTCGTCCTCGAGCCGGCGGCGCAGCTGGTTGTTGACCTCGTAACGGTGGCGATGGCGCTTGTAGATGACCTGCTCGCCGTAGATCTCGGCCGCCCGCGTGCCCTCGTGCAGCTTCACCGGGTCGGCGCCGAGCCGCATCGTGCCTCCCATCTCGGAGACCTCCTTCTGCTCGGGCAGCAGGTCGACCACCGGGAACGGCGTCTCGGGGTCGAACTCGGCCGAGTTGGCGCCGTCCATGCCGGCGACCGTGCGGGCGAACTCGACCACGGCGATCTGCATACCGAGGCAGATGCCCAGGTAAGGGATTTCGCGCTCGCGGGCGATCCGGGCCGCCGAGACCTTGCCCTCGATGCCGCGCTCGCCAAAGCCGCCGGGGATGAGGATGCCGTCGACCCCCTCAAGCCGCTCCTGGTCGAAGTTCTCGGAATCGACCAGCTCGACCTCGACGTTGACGCCGTGATGGATTCCACCGTGCTCGAGCGCCTCGATCACCGACTTGTAGGCGTCGGCAAGCTGGATGTACTTGCCGACCAGGGCGATCCGCACCTTGCCCTCGGCCTCGTCGGCGCGTTTGACCATCGCCTCCCATTCGGAGAGGTCGGAGGAGGGCGCCTCCATCTCAAAGTGGTCGAGCACCAGGTCGTCGACGCCCTCGGCGCGGAAGACCAGCGGCACCTTGTAGATGTTGTCGACGTCGTTGGCGGAGATCACCGCGTCGACGGGAAGGCTGGCGAAGAGGGCGATCTTCTCGCGGATCTCGCGATCGAGGCGGCCCTCTGAGCGACAAACCAGGGCGTGGGGCTGAATCCCAATCCGGCGCAGCTCGTTGACCGAGTGCTGGGTCGGCTTCGTCTTCAGCTCGCCGGCGTGCCCGACGTAGGGCACCAGGGTCAGGTGCACGAACATCGAGCGCTTCGGGCCGAGGTCGGTGTAGAGCTGGCGGATCGACTCGAGGAAGGGAAGCGACTCGATGTCGCCGACCGTGCCGCCGATCTCGGTGATGACGAAGTCGACCGACTGTGACTCGGCGACGATCCGGATCCGGTTCTTGATCTCGTTGGTGATGTGCGGGATCACCTGCACCGTGGCGCCGAGGTAATCGCCGCGGCGCTCGCGATTGATCACCGAGTTGTAGACGGCGCCAGCCGTGACGTTGGAGGCGCGCGAGGTGTTCTCGTCGGTGAAGCGCTCGTAGTGACCGAGGTCGAGGTCGGTCTCGGCGCCATCCTCGGTGACAAACACCTCACCGTGCTGGAAGGGGCTCATCGTGCCCGGGTCGACGTTGATGTAGGGATCGAACTTCTGCAGCTGCACCCGGTAGCCACGTGAGCGAAGCAGGCGGCCGATCGAGGCCGCGGCGATCCCCTTACCGAGAGCCGAGACCACGCCGCCAGTGACGAAGATGAATCTGGTGTCGCCTTGGGAAGGTCTGCTCATGCTCTGCCGAGCGAGTCTAGCCAGCGCAGTGGCGGAACCGACTCGATCGTCGCCGAAATCGAACGCAACTCTCCGTAAATGGTCAATCCCGTGACCACGGCGAGGGCGATCAAGCGCGCATCGGGGCCCAAAGTCGTCAGCAACCAGACCCCGCCGACGGCACCGAGCAGGTTCGAGCCGGTGTCGCCGAGCATCGCCCGCTCGCGCAGGGTGAAGGCAGCTCCGACCAAGGCCGGGCCGGCAAAGATGCCAAGAAGTTCCAGCGGCGCGAAGGTCCAGGCGCCGAGGCAGAGCCCGGCCGCAAGCAGCGCCAGCCCCTTCTCCGCCCGCCCCGGCCGTAGGTCGAGCAGGTTGAAGAGGTTGGTGGCGAGGACCAGCAACGCCACGTCGGCGATGTAGCGCCAGGATTCGAGCCCGCGCCCGGAGACGACGTAAGCCGCCAGCGCCAGCGCGCCCAGTGCCTTGATCGCGCCGGTCGAGAGACTGCCCGCGCGCAGCGCCCGAGCGTGCCCACGCCAGCCCCGCGGCGCCCCCTCCTGCTCGCCGCGCCCCAGGGCGTCGTCGAGGAAGCCGAGGAAGACGACCCCGAGCAGGTAGGGCATCCATTGCCGCAGTTCGGGGCTGAGCAGATCGAGGTCAGCGCGATCGTTGAGGAAGGCCAACGGCGCCAGCGCCACCAGGGCCGCTGTCGCCAGCACCGCGCCAAGCGGGAAGGCGAGGCTGGCACCGCGGTAGTTGGTCCGCACCAAACCGGCGTCGAGCAGCCCGCGCACCCCTGCCGGCACGACCAGCAGGGCGACCGCAATCGCAACCGGGAAGCCGAGCCAGGTCACGTCAGGGCGATTGCGATTCGGCCGGGGGCAGCAGGTCAGGCAGCAGGCGGTCGGCCGAGCCCTTGACGCCGAAGCTGCCCTCGGCGCCGAGCAGGGCGAAGACCGTCGCCACTTTGCCCGCCGGCGTCTCGACGTCGTCGACACTGGAGAGGTCGTTGCCGGCGAAGAAGGAGACCGAGGACGGTTCGGCGGTTGAGGTCTCGACCCCGACCACCGGCACGCGGGTCCCGGTCATCCCCGCCATCAGTGCCGATTCGAGCGTCGAGGCCTTGGCGCGCTGCACCGCGCCCATTTCTTCCGGCGTTTGGCGCACGACGATGACGCCGTCGAGCCGGCCGAAGTTGCCGCTGGCCCGCGAGAAGAGGTGGCTGCGCACGCGTTCGAGCAGGTTGCCGCCGCGGACCAGCTGCCGGCCGACCCCGGTGCCGAATTCCCCCAGCGCTTCTTCGCTGCGGCGAATCGAGGCGAAGCGGGTTTTGGAGAGCTCGCTGCCGAGACCGCTGAGGTCGACCGGCTCGCGCACGACGCCGATGCCGACGACGTGGGCACCGGTCGGGGCGAGCGCTTCCTCGATCGCGGTGCTGGTATCGCCCGGCAGGTCGCCGAGCGCGACGACGCCGATCCGCTTGCCGGCGAGCCGTTCGCGCACCAGCGGCGGGTAGACGCGACTGGCGAATTCGTCGGAGCGGGCCAGTTTGCCGTTCAGTTCGTCCGCCTGTTCGCGGGCATCCTGGAGGTTGCCGGTGAGGCTCTGCTCGAGGTTCTTGCGAGTGCTGGTCAGCGCATCGCCGCCGAACTCGGCGCCGATCAGGATCCCGATCGCGAGGGCGAGGAAGACGGCGATCAGCGAGACCGCGTGGTATCGAGCGCTGTAACCCATGGGCAGCGGACAGGCTAGATGCTGGCCCTACAGACCAAGCCAGATCTTGATCTTCAGCCAGACCAGCTGAACCAGGTCGTTGAGCGCCGGTGAGGTGATCACGACGATTGCCAGCAGGACCATGAAGGCGGCGAGGAAGAGGACCATCGGCCCAAACGGCGAGGTCGGGTTGTAGAGCCGGCTCACCCCCTTGGCATCGACCAGCTTCTCGCCGATTCGCAGCCGGGTGAGGAAGGTCGAGGACATGCCACCGCGCTTGCGGTCGAGGAACTCGATCAGGTTGAAGTGGGCGCCGACGCTGACGATCAGCGTCGCTCCCTTCTCGTAGGCCATCAGCATCGCCACGTCCTCGCTGGTGCCAGCGGCCGGCAGCAGGGTGTGGTCGAGGCCGAGATCGAGCAGGCGCTGGCGGCCCGGCGCGCGGCCATCGGGGTAGGCGTGGACGATCAGCTCCGCACCGCAGCGCAGCGCCTCGTCGCCGGCCGAGTCCATGTCGCCGAGGATCAGGTCGGGCTTCATCCCGGCCTCGAGCACGCCGTCGGCGCCACCGTCGACGGCGACGACCAGCGGCCGCACGTCCCGAATGTAGGCGCGCAGGGCCTTGAGGTCGCGGCGGTGGCGATCGCCGCGGACGACGATCAGCACGTGGCGGTCGCGGAAGGAGGCCCGCGTCGGCGGGAACTCGATGCTGCCAGTGAGCAGGTCGGTCTCCCCCCGCACGTGGGCGACGGTGTTCTCGGCGAATTCGGCCAGCGCCTCGTCGACCCGCTCCAGCTGCTCGTCGCGCTGGCGCTCGAGCTCCTCGACCCCGAGCATGCGACCGCGCAGGAGCTCCCGCCCGCCGCCCAGAACGACCCCGTCGGAGACGGTGACGCGATTGCCGTCGGCGAGCAGCTCGAAGGGATTGACGTCCTCGACGTCGATCAGCCGCACCCCCGCCTGCACCAGCAAGAGCGGGCCGGCGTTGGGATAGCGACCGTTGGAGGAGGGCGAGGCGTTGATCACGACCCGCACGCCGGTCGAGATCAGCTCCTCGGCGGCGATGCGATCGATGTTGACGTGGTCGATGACGGCGACGTCACCGGGAACGAGGCGTTTGACCAAGTGCTTGGTGCGGTGGCCGAGGCGCACCCGGCCTTCGATCGCCTCAACCGGCACCGCCCCGTTGCGGCGCGAGAGCAGGGCGGGAAAGCGACGGCGACTGGCGGTTGCCACCGAGAGAGGTTATCCCGCCCTGCAAGCGGTTGAAAGCGCGTTGCAGAGCGCTAGGCGGCGGCAAGCAGCTCGCGGGCGTGCCGCGTCGCCGCCTCGTCGCTGTCCTCGGCGCCGAGCATGCGACGGATCTCCTCGACCACACCGTCGCCATCGAGGCGGCGCACGCTGGCGCTGGCGCGCTCGCCGGAGACGTCCTTCTCCAGCGTGAAGTGGGTGTCGGCAAACGAGGCGACCTGCGGCAGGTGGGTGATGCAGAGCACCTGACGGTCCTGGGCAAGGGAGCGAAGCTGCTCACCAACCGCGCGGGCTGTCTTGCCGCCGACGCCGGCGTCGATCTCGTCGAAGACCAGCGTCCCGGCCCCAACGGCGCCGGAAAGACTGCTCAGCGCCAGCATCACCCGTGAGAGCTCGCCCCCCGAGGCGGCGTCGCGCAGAGGCGCAGGCTCGAGACCGGGGTTCGGGGCCAGGCGGAACTCGACCGTCTCCATGCCGTTGGCGCCAAATCCCTCCGGGTGCGGCTCGAGCACGACCTCGAGCCGGGCACCGGCCATCGCCAACCGCTCCAGCTCCGTCGCCACCTCGCCCTGCAGCGGCGCGACCGCCTTGGCGCGGGCCTTAGCGAGCTTCTCGCCGAGCTTGGCGCGGCGCGATTCCGCCTCGGCCAAGGCCGCCTCCGCCTCTTCGCCGCGCTCGCCGGCGTTCTCGAGGCGGGCGATCTCACCGCGGCAGTGCTCCGCGTGGGCGAGGACCGACTCGGTGCTGCCGCCGTGCTTGCGCTGCAGGCGGTCGATCGCCTCGAGGCGTTCTTCGATCGCCGCCAGGCGACCCGGATCTGCCTCGAGCCCGTCGACGTAGTCGCGCAGCTCGCCGGCGACGTCGCCGAGCTCGATCGCCAAAGCGCCGAGTCGGGTCGCGACGGCATCGAGCTTCGCGTCGACCCCGGCCACGCCCTGCAACAGCGCCTCGGCCTGAGCCAGAGCGGCAACCGCGCCACCGTCCTCCTCAGCTCCAAGCGCCACCGCGTGCGCGCCGGTCGCAGCCTCACGCAGGCCCTCGGCGTGGCGCAGGCGCTCGCGCTCGCCACCTAGCTCCCGCTCCTCCTCTGGGTCGGGGGCGACCTCCTCGATCTCGGAAAGCTCGAAGCGGAAGAGGTCAAGATCGCGCTCCCGCGAGCCGTCGCGCTCGCGCAGCTCCGTCAGCTCGCCAGCGAGCCGCAAGCATTCGCGGTGGGCCTCGCGGTAGCGCTCGCGCAGCTCGAGCTGCGCCGGCCCGGCAAAACCATCGAGCACGTCCATCTGGGCGGAGGAGATCGTCAACTTGCGGTGCTCGTGCTGGCCATAGAAAGCGAGCAGGCGCCCGCCCAGGGCTTTCAAGTCCGCGGCCGAGGCGGCGCGACCAGCCAAGAAAGCGCTGGTGCGACCGCTTGCCGAGACCCGCCGGCCAAGCACCACCTCGTCGGCGCCCTCGGGCAGGCGTTCGGCGATCTCGGCCATCTCGGGCTCACCCAGCAGCCCCTCGGGCAGGTCGAAGACCCCCTCGACCCAGGCCTCCTCGGCTCCCGGCCGAACGATCTGTGGGCGGGCCTTGCCACCCATCAACAAGTCAAGCGAGTGGGCAAGCACCGTCTTGCCGGCGCCGGTCTCCCCCGTGATCGCGTTGAGCCCCTCGCCGAGGCGCAACTTGGCTCGCTCGATCAGCAGCAGGTTCTCGATGCGAAGCTCACGCAGCACGGCTCCTGTGTACCACCCGGCGCGGCGGGTGACGGCGGCCTAGGCAGCGACCGCTTCGGCTGCTGCGTCCTCTTTAGCTGCCTCAGGCGCGGCGTGCTGGACGAAATCGCTGGAACGAACGAGGGCGAAGCCCAGAGCCGCGCCGACGAAGGAGAGGATCGCGGCGATCAGGATGATCTCGTTGAAGCCGCTGACGAAGGCGACGTCAGCAGCGTGGACCACCTCGGGGCGGATCCGGGGCGGAGCTACCGCGCCGGCAGCGCGCGAGCCGCCCGAGGCGACGATTTCCCCGAGGCCACTTGGGGCATGTGGCAGCAGTTCGGAGAGCTTCGAGTCGACGCGCGACTGGAAGACGGCCCCGAGGCCGGCGACGCCGGTCGCGATCCCGACCTGGCGGAAAGTGGTGTTGATCCCCGATCCCATGCCGGACTTCTCTACGGGGACGACGGCAATCGCCGCCTGGCCGATGCCTGGGTTGGTGATGCCGATGCCGATGCCGGCGACGAGGAAGCCGAACAGCAGCGTCGTCCAGCCGGAGTCGGGCGAGACCCCGTTCATCAGCAGCAGGCCGACCCCGACCACCGCAAGCCCGGTGCCGAGCAGGACGCGAATCGGGATTCTGTTCGAGAGCGCGCCTGAGATTGGCGCGACGATGAAGCCCAGCACGGTCAGCGGCAGGAAGCGCAGGCCCGCCTCCAGGGGCGAGTAGTCGAGCACCCCCTGCATGTAGATGGTCAGGTAGAGGAACATCGCGAACATCCCCGCCGAGAGCCCGAAGGCGACCGCCGAGACGCCGTTGAAGGCGGGCTTGCGGAACAGGGTCAGGTCGAGCATCGGGTGCTTGCTGCGCAGCTCGATCGCGATGAACGCCGCCAGCAGCAGCGCCGACCCGATCAGGCAGGTGAGGATCAGGCCGCTGGTCCAGCCCTCGGGATTGCCCCGGATCAAGCCGAAGATCAAGAGGAAGAGGGCAAGCGAAAAGGTGATCAGGCCGGGCACGTCGATCGGTTCCGGGTCTTTGGCGAAGACGTTGACGATCTTGCGCTCTGTCAGGACCATCGCCGTGATCCCGATCGGGACGTTGAGGAAGAAGATCCACTCCCAGCCGAAGTTCTCGGTGACGATGCCGCCGATCAGCGGCCCGACCGCGACGGCACCGCCAACCGTCGCCCCCCAGACGCCGAATGCCGTCGCCCGGTCCTTGCCGTGGAACTCCTGGCCGATCAGGGCCAGCGAGGTGGCGAACATCCCAGCCCCGCCGATGCCCTGCAGTCCGCGGGCGAGGTTGAGCAGCGTCGGGTCGTTGGCGATGCCGCAGAGGAACGAGGCAAAGGTGAAGATGCCGAAGCCGATCGTGAAAACGCGGCGGCGCCCCAGCCGATCGCCCAGCGAGCCGGCGGTGAGCAGGAAGGCGGCCAGCATCAGCGAGTAGGCATCGACCACCCACTGCAAGCTGGAGAGGCTGGCGTGCAGTTCCCGCTGGATGTCGGGCAGGGCGACGTTGACGATCGTCACGTCCAACAGCAGCATGAACGTCGCGATCGAGACGAGGACGAGGGTCCACCACTTGCGCTCCATCGGCGAAACCCTAGAGAACCGGACACGTGGGCTCGGAGGGCCATCCCGATAGGGGTTCCACTTAACTTTTTCGGTGGAGACTTCCTGGCTGTCGCCGCGAGGGATTGCCGAAAAAGTGCAAGACGTTCCACCCCTATCGGGATGGCCTTCAGACCGCCAAGTGGCCGAACTTCTCGCGGATGCGGTGGTAAAAGCTCGTGCCGGGAAGTTGGGCGAGACAAGCGACGGAATCGGCGAAGCTGATGTCAAGCGCGGCACCCGGGGCGAGCGCGGTGGCCTGGGCACCATCGATCGCGACGTCCACCGGCTCACGGCCAGGCGCGTTGCCGACCGTGAGCACATCGCCGGGCGCAACCACAAGAGCGCGCGCGGTCAGCGAGTGCGGCGCGATGTAGCTGACCACATAGCCCTTCACGCCCCAGGCCAGGATCGGCCCCTGGTTGGCGAGGTTGTAGCCGGTCGAGCCGACCGGGGTGGCAGCGACCAGCCCATCGCAGCGCACGTTGCCCACCTCCTCGCCGGCGATTCGGTAGCTCAGCTCGGCGACCCGGTCTCGTGGTCGCCGGCTGAAGCTGACGTCGTTGAGGGCGAAGCGCTGCACGCCCTCGATCTCGATCGCCAGCGCCGGCAGGTCGATCGTCTCCGTCTCCCCCGCCAGCGCACGGCGGATGCCCGCGGCTGCGTCGTCGCGCTCGACCGCGGCGAGAAAGCCAACCGTGCCAAAGTTGACCCCGAAGACCGGGACTTTCGTGCCGGCGAAGCTGCGCAGCGCGTAGAGGATCGAGCCATCGCCGCCGAGCACAAGGCAGAGGTCGGGATCAGCGGGCAGCGCATCGACCTGCTCAACCCCGTCCGCTGCCTGGCTGTGCTTCTCGATCTCGGCCGCGGTGGCGACCAGCCGCCAGCCGGCGTCGCGCGCCGCCGCCGTCGCCACCTCGACCGCTTCGGTCGCGGCGGGTGGATGCGAGTGGGTGATCAGCGCCGCGGTCTTCATGCGTCTGACTCCACCACCGCGGAGATCGCGGCCTCGAGGTCAGAGAGCTCGTCCCCCTCGCCCCCGCACCAGAGGAAGGTCTCGCGATTGCCCTTCGGGCCGGGAAGGCCGGAGGAGGCGAAGCCACGTACGGAGAGTCCGAGCTCGCTGGCTGCATGCGCGACAGCGAGGATCGCCTCGCGGCGGTCGCCGGCGTCGCGCACCACGCCCCTGCCAACTCGCTTGCGGCCGAGCTCGAACTGGGGCTTGACCATCGCCAGGACTTCGCCGCCCAGAGCCAGGCAGCCGGCAACCGCCGGCATGATCTTGGTCAGCGAGATGAAGGAGACGTCGATCGTTGCCAACTCGGGCACGAAGGGAAGATCGGTCAGCTCGAGCCCACGGGCATTGAGCCGCTCGATCACGCTCACCCGCGGGTCCTCACGCAGTTTGAGATCGAGCTGTCCGTAGGCGACGTCGACGGCGGCGACGCGGGCGGCGCCGCGCTGCAGGAGGCAATCGCTGAAGCCACCGGTCGAGGCACCGACATCGAGGCAGTCGCGGCCGGAGACGTCGATCCCGAGTGCATCCAGGGCGTTTTCGAGCTTGATCCCGCCGCGGGAGACGTAGCGCGGTCCCTCATCGACGATCAGGGCGGCCTCGGGCTCTACCAGCTGGCTTGGCCGCAGCGCCACCGGGCCATCACGACCAACCCGCACCGAACCCGCGCGAACCGCCCCCGCCGCGGCCGTACGCGAGGGAAAGAGCCCCCGCTCGGCCAAAACCGCGTCTATGCGCGCCTTCTTCACGCCGCAACCGTAGCGCCGGCTCGCCTCAGCGGGCACCAATCGCGCCCGGGCACAGGTTTTTAACCACGCTTTTCTTTAGCTTGATTCCATGCTCGCAAGCCGGGTAGCCACCGCTCAGTGAGGCGCTCGGCAGGCAAGGCGGAGTCTGTGATCCCACTCACACACATACCGCACATACGTTCGTATGCTGTTCAAGGATTCGCAGAGGACAACCGATAAGGGGCAGATAGAAAAGACTTTTTGGCTGGGTCCAGCGTCGCACTTATGGCTCTCATTGCTTCCCACAATGATTTGCCCGCGACACATCAAAGGGCCCACCTACCTCCCACGGATCCACATATATAGAGATACATATCTCTCCTCCCTGTAGTAACCCCAGAACTCGCCTCGGCTCCCCGCCGGGGCGTTTTCTGTTGTGGGGCCAAATCGAATCTAAGTCCATTAAGAATACCGGAATACTCAAGAATGCATTATTGTCCTGCGGCAAGCCCGGCGGAATCCAGCTCACAAGACACGGAGGATGCGATGTCGCATACGAGGCAGTTACTTATGTTCAAGCGAGGACGAATCATGGCTGCACTGCTAACCGCAGCGGCAGCGATAGTCCTGACGCTCTCGATCCAAGCATCAACCGCTCAGGCGGGCACCTGCACGGGCTCGGCCATTTGCGTCTGGTACGGCACCTTTTTTAGCGGCGAAGAGGTCACCATCGCTCAGTGCGGCGCCGAAACCTGGGCTGGCGGTGAACTGCAGTCCGTCAAGAACAATTGCGGGGTCAACGTCCGGATTGGCTGGCAGGAAGGCGGCACCACCAATTGGAAGGCATGCGTTCCCCCCTCGGGTGAACGTCCCAATCCTGGGCGCTTCAACAGGATGTTGCCGAACGGTTGTTAGCGCCGTTCTCTAGGTGAGGAACTTGGAGGGCGGCGATGGGTACTTCCCTCGCCGCCCTCCGCTTCAAGTCGGGATTTAGATTGACTCTCGGGCGTAAACCCAGAACCCCCTGGCGCCCCGCCGGGGGCGTTTCTGTTGTGGGCATGATTAGTGTTGGACGGCAGCATGACCAAACGTGGTGAAACGACCTAGTCGTGGCGGAGCAGGTGCCCGCGGTCTGCGACGTGCTCGCCACGATTGAGTCCCGCGACTGGTCACGACTGGAACGCCTGCTCGACCCGGACGTTCACTGGACTACCGCGATAGAGGAGCAGTTGCACGGGCCGGCCGAGGTGATCGCCCTGCTGACCGACGACCCTCCCCCAGCCCCGCCGGCGTTCCATGAAGTGCGCGACGGGCGGATCGTGCGCTGGATCGACACCCCTGGCTGAATGCCAATCGCCACCCACCGCACGACCCGTCGGGAGATGATCCGCGCATGACTCGCCGGCGGGGGCTGATCGCATCGGGGATCGCGATAGTGGTCCTGTTCCTGGCGATGTCGCCTGCGGAGAACCGGATGAAGGACACCGGCGGGCCGGGGATGGTGCCCTTCGAGCTTTCGGGCGGCCAGCATCGAGCCGACGAGATCCTTGCCGAATGGGGCGAGGACGGACAGGACGCCGCACGCCAGCAGCTCTGGATCGACTTCGGCTTCATGCTCGCCTACGGCTCCTTCCTCACCTTTGTACTGGTGATGATTCTCGACCTGGCCAGAAAACGAGATTGGCACCGCCTTGCCGCGATCGGCGGAGTTGTCGTCTTCTCCGGCGCTCTCGGTGCCTGCTTTGACGCGCTCGAGAACGTTTGCCTGCTGCTCACCCTCGGCGGTGCCGGCGCCGCCTTTCCGCTGCTGGCGACGATCTTCGCCACCGGCAAGTTCATCCTCGTCGCCATCGCGATCGCTTACATCGCGCTCGGCTTCGCGAGATGGGCTCTTCGAGCTGTGACCACAAGTCAGGCGGCCTAAGTGCTCGACCAGGGTCGGGGTCAGCGCCGCGCTTAGCCGAGTCTTCGCACCGCGACTCGGTGCTCTTGGCACCGGCGCGGTTCAAGTTGTAGATCCACGAGGCTCCCTACCTGCGGACCCACATACATAGAGATGCCTCTCCTCCCTCAAGTAACCCCAGAAGAGACTCGGGCAGGCTAACCGATTGAGCCTTTTGACGCAAGCCTAAATTTTTGGGGCGATTTCCTCGCCCGGTGAGGCCGGGATCAGCTGAGCGCGGGCGCGCTGGAGCGCAGTGTGGCGAGGACTCGCTCGGCCACCGCATCGCCGGTGAGGCCGACCTCCTCGTGCAGCAGGGTCGGCTTACCGTGAGTCACGTAACGGTCCGGGAGACCGATGCGCAGGACGCGGGCTCGCTCTCCTGAGCGCTCGGCGAAAGCGTCCTCGAGGTGCTCGAGCACGGCCGAGCCGAAGCCGCCGGGCAGGACGTTCTCCTCGATCGTCACGATCAGGTCGTGGCCCAGCGCCAGCCGCTCGAGCAGCTCACTGTCGAGCGGCTTGGCGAAGCGAGCGTCGGCGACGGTCGGCTTGAGGTCGTGCCCGGCGAGGACCTTGGCCGCATCGAGCGCCACCGAGACCCCGTAGCCGTAGCCGAGCAGCGCCACGCGCTCGCCGCTGGCCAGCAGCTCGCCGGTGCCGATCGGCAACTCCTGGGGCTCGGCCGGCAGCTCGACCCCCTCGGCCGCCCCGCGCGGGTAGCGCAGCGCCGCCGGCCCGTTGTGGGCGATCGCGGTGCGCAGCATGTGGGTCAGCATCGCCTCGTCGCGCGGTGCCATCAGCACGACGTTTGGGATCGGGCGGAAATAGGAGACGTCGAAGGCGCCGTGGTGGGTCGGGCCGTCGTCGCCGACCAGGCCCGCCCGGTCCATCGCGAAGGTGACGTCGAGCTCCTGCAGGCAGACGTCGTGGACGATCTGGTCGAAGGCGCGCTGGAGGAAGGTCGAGTAGATCGCGCAAACCGGCTTGGCGCCCTGGATCGCCAGGCCCGAGGCGAGCAGGACGGCGTTCTGCTCAGCAATGCCGACGTCGTAGTACTGCTCGGGCACCTCGTCGGCCAGCTTCTGCAGGCCGGTCCCCCCCGCCATCGCCGCGGTAATCCCGACCACGCGCTTGTCGCGCCGCGCCTCGGCGACGATCGCGTCGGCGAAGACCTGGGTGTACTGCGGCGGCGCGCCGGCGGCCGGCGGCTTCTCCAGCCGCTCCGGGGCGATCGCCGCGGGCGCGTCGGACTCCTGCACCGCGACCGGCTTCTTTGCCGCCGGTTCCCCGTTGACGATCGAGTTCGGCTTGGCGGCGTGCCATTTCTCCATCCCCTCGAGGCCGCCCTCCTCGGCCGGGGAGAAGCCCTTGCCCTTGACCGTGTGGATGTGGACGATCACCGGGCGTTCGGCGTCGAAGGCCTCGCGCAGCGCCTCGCGCAGCGCGTGCACGTCGTGGCCGTCGATCACGCCCATGTAGGCGAGGTCGAGCTCCTCGAAGAAGAGACCGGGCGCCCAGTAGGCCTTGATCGCCGACTTGATCTCCGGCCCCAGCCGTTCGATCCGCTTGCCCAGCCCGAGCGGCAGCTTTGTCAGCCGGTCCTCGACCCCCTCGCGAGCGTGGAAAAGGCGTGGGTTGAGCCGCACTCGGTTGAAGTAGCGCGAGAGCGCGCCGACGTTGGGTGAGATCGACATGCCGTTGTCGTTGAGCACGATCACCATTGGCGTCTGCAGGCCGCCCGCGGCGTGCAGCGCCTCGTAAGCAACGCCGCCGGTAAGGGCGCCGTCGCCGATCACGGCAGCGACCTTGCCGTCCTCGCCGATCCCGTGCCGCATCGCCTCCTTCAGCCCGACCCCGTAGCCGATCGAGGTCGAGGCGTGGCCGGCACCCATGATGTCGTGCTCGGACTCGAAGACGGAGCAGAACGGGGCGAGGCCGTCGTACTGGCGAATCGTCGGCAGGCCCTCGCGGCGGCCGGTGAGGATCTTGTGCGGGTAGGCCTGGTGGCCGACGTCCCAAAGGATCTTGTCGCGCGGCGAATCGAGCAGGCTGTGCAGCGCCACCGCCAGCTCGCAGGTGCCGAGGTTGGCGCCGAAGTGGCCGCCGATCTCCCCGATCGTGTCGATGATGTAGGTGCGCATCTCCTGCGCCACCTGCTGCAGCTGCTCGTCGTTCAGCTCGTGCAGGTCGGCGGGAGAGCGGATGCCGTCGAGCAAGGGGGCGCCGCCATCGCTTGCCGCTGCGTTTCCGTTCTCGCTCATTCGTCCCTCGTGAAGATGTAGTCGGCCACGCGCCTCAGGTCGTCGGTCTCGCCACTTGCCTCGTCAAGCGCCGCGGTCGCCTTGGCGTGCGACTCTGCCGCGAGCTCGCGCGCGCGCTCCAAGCCAAAGTGGCTGACGTAGGTGAGTTTTCCAAGTCGCTCGTCGCTTCCATGGGCCTTGCCGAGGCGATCGGCACTTCCGGTTACGTCGAGGATGTCGTCGACGATCTGGAAGAGCACGCCCAGCTCGCTGGCGAATCGGCGAAAGGGGATTGTCTCAGGTTCCGCCAGTCCTTCCAGGGTGAGGACGACGCCAACGCTGGCGGCGATCAAGCGGCCGGTCTTCAGCGTGTGCAGCGAGCGCAGGCCCTCGGCGTCGCGCTCGGAGACCGCGACGTCGACGTACTGACCGCCAACCATGCCGTCGACCCCGGTCGCGGCGCTCAGCTCGCGTAGCGCCGCCAGCACCCGCGCCGGCTCGCCCGGCTGCTCACAGGCAAGCCGCATCGCCTCGGCGAAGAGCCCGTCGCCGGCGAGGATCGCCACGTCCTCGCCGTACTTGACGTGGGATGTCGGCTGGCCGCGGCGCAGCTCATCGTCATCCATCGCCGGCAGGTCGTCGTGGATCAGCGAGTAGGTGTGGACCAGCTCGATCGCGCAGGCGACCGGCAGGAATTGCTCGGGCTCGGCGCCGAGCCCGCGGGCGGTGGCAAGGGCCAGCACCGGACGCACCCGCTTGCCGCCGGCAAGCAGCGAGTAGCGCATCGCCTCCTGTAGGCCAGCGGTCGGCTCCGGGGCGGGAAAGCGCAGTCGCTCCAACTCGCCGTCGACGAGCTCGCGCAGCTCCTCCGGGTAGCTCACGGCCTGCGGTGCGCCTTATCGGCGATATAGGGGGAGAAAGCGCACCGGAACGAGGTCGTCACTGCGAGGCGGCCTCTCCTTCGCGGATGCGGCGGTTGGCCTCCTCGACCGCCTCCGCTGAAAGCTCGGCGGCCTCCTGGGCAAGCGCTGCCGCACGGGCGTCATCGGCCCCTTCGCCTTCGAGCTCGCGGGCGATCGCGCCCAGGCGCTCGGAGATCTCGCGCAGCCGGTTCACCGCACGCCCTCGCGCCCGCGGGCGATCGCGCCCAGCACGCCGTTGACGAAGCCGGGCGCGTCGGCGCCGCAGTACTCCTTGGCGATCTCGATTGCCTCGTCGATCGCGACCTCGGTCGGCACGTCGACGCTGTGCTCGATCTCGTAGAGGGCGACGCGCATCACGTTGCGCTCCAGCGGCGCGATCCGCTCCAACTCCCAACCCTTGGCGTGGGCGGCGATTGCCTCGTCGAGCTCGTCGCGGTGGGCCTCGACGCCGGCGGCAAGCTCACGCGTGAAGGGGCGGGACTCGGTGACCAGCTCCTCCAGCGGACGGCCAGTGACATCGCGCTGGTAGCAGGCGAAAACGGCGTCGCGGCGCTGGTCGGATCTACGCATGCCGCCATTCTCGCGCTTCCGGCGGCCGGACGACGCGAGTGGGTCAGCCGCCGGGGTAACTCAGGGCAAGAAGACCGACGTTGCCGGCGGCGCCAGCCACTGCTTTTCGCAGGGCGAGTGGATCGAAGCCCTGACTGGGCGAGAGCTTCTTCGGCAGCGCGAAGAGGGTCAAGATGAACGTTTCGCCACTGCCTTCGGGGCAGATCTCATAGCCCGTCTTGCCGAAGCTGTTGCGGCCGACGACGGCGCCCTTGGGCAACTTCCCGGCTTCGATTTCCTCCAGTCCGGGATCAAGGCCGGCCACGGCCCAGTCGAAGAAGAGTTCCCCGCCCACCGGCTGGGCGTTCATCACGAAGAGGATCAGTTCGGCGCTTCCCTGCGGCACCCCCTGCCAGCGCAGTGCCGGCGAGGTGTTCTTGCCGTCGCAGGTGTATTCGGCCGAGAGCGCCTGCGGACCGCCACTTGATGGCTGGCTCGACGGGCTTTCCAAGGTCATGCTGGCGACCGTGGCTTCCTGGCGCTGCTGCGGCGTGATCCCTGGCTCCGGTTCGCCTTTCGGCTGCGGAACCCGAGTTCCGTGCTTGCCGCCGGAGGGCGAACCTTCGCCTCCCGCCGCCGAACTACCACCGCTTGTGTTCCCACCGGCTGCCGGGGCTGAGCCAGCACCAGCCTGGCTCGTCGAGTCCCCCGCAGCGGCGCCCGACGGATCCGCCGAAGCAGTCGTCGAAGAGTCGTTTGAGACAGCGGTCGAACCCGAAGTGTCGGAGGAAGACCCTCCCCCGCACCCTGCGAGCACAAGCGCCGCAACGACGAGCGCCGAGAGGACCCCGGCGCTCGTCGTTTTCGCGGGCTTGACTAGGAGACGCTTAGCGCCTGGTTCCTGTGCCACTCAAATGCTTCGGTCGGGAATTTCCCGTTCCATTCGACGCCTTCGCCGAGCGCTTCCAGTTTGGTCCCGGTCGCTTTGAAGCTGGAGGGGCCGAACGTTGCGGTTTCGGTCGCGTTGTCGATCAGGCCACCAGCCGTTCCCGTGACGTGCGCCCAGACTCCCCACAGGGGGCAGAACCAGCCGCCGTAGAGCACCCAAACGTTCACGTTTTTGATCACGAGGTAGTTGCTGGTGCTGATGGTTTTCAGTTCGGCGGGCCAGGGGAACGATTCGGCTTCGATCGCTTCCACCGTGCAAGTCGAGTTGGTGTAGCAGTTGAACAGGGGCAGGCTGGTGATACTGCCCTTGCCGGTCCCCGCTTCGTTTTTGATGTCGACTTCGTAGAGGAAGTTGTCGCAGGTGGTCGTCATTCCCCAGGCGGTGAGACCGCTTTTTTCGGCGCCGCCGAGGATCGTTTCGGTGCCTTCAAGCGCTTTGCCTTCAAACTTCCAGGCGGGTGCAGCGCTGGCGCTGGAGGCGAATGCGGCGGTCAGCATGATTGCCGCCAGTAGGGCCCCCAAGGCGACGCGTATTGCCTTGGGTCTCATCGCCTCATCCCCTCGCACATAACGCACGCTCGGTGCTTTTGCATGACTTGTATCTCCTGTCTATTGCTCGATGGACTGGAAAAACAGCTACTACCGATAGAAGCTTTTTCGCCAAGGGGTCAGCGCCGCCTACGTCTCCCCATTTGGCTTTGCCCTTGTCCCCTGCACTAACCCGGAAGTTCCCTCGTCAAAGGCTTCAGGCGTACCCTGAAACCCTCCAAGAAGTACCACATCCAGGGGCGGCGTGCCACTTTTCAGCGGCTTCACCGCCGCGGACGCCGTAGAGCCTCAGGCGCGCGAGACGTACTCGGCGCTGCGCGTGTCGACCCGAATCGTCTCGCCCTCCTCGATGAAGAGCGGCACCTGGACGACGACCCCGGACTCGAGCGTGGCGGGCTTGCTGCCACCACCGGAGGCGGTGTCCCCCTTCACGCCGGGCTCGGTCTGCGTCACTTTCATGTCGATCGCGCCGGCGACCTGCACATCGCTGGCACGCTCGTCGACGAAGAGGATGTCGACCTCGGCGTTGGGCAGCAGCCATTGCATCGCCTCGCCGGCGAGCTCACGTGAGATCTCGATCTGCTCGTAGTCACGCGTGTCCATGAAGACCGCCGCGTCGCCGGAGTCGTAGAGGTACTGCATCTTGCGCGACTCGGTGCGCACCGGGCGGAACTTCTCGCCGGCGCGAAAGGTCTTGTCCTGGACCGAGCCGTCTTCGATCCGGCGCAGCTTGGTGCGCACGAAGGCGCCCCCCTTGCCGGGCTTGACGTGCTGGAACTCGATGATCCGGAAGATCTTGCCGTCGATCTCGATGTGCGAGCCGTTGCGAAATTCGTTAGTGCTGATCACGGCGGCGAATCCTAGAGAAGCCAGCACCGGCCGCGCCTTCTCCGGAGCTCAACACGGTGCCGGGGGGTCGATCGTCTACCGTGGAGACAGGGAATGAAGGGGGTCCTCACAGCTGCCATATCGATCGCCGCACTGGCGCTGCTGCCCGTTGCCTCCGCCGCGGCGGAAGAAGGGCCGACCCGCGCCCAGTACGTCGAACAGGTCGAGCCGATCTGCCAGGCGAACACGGAAGCCAATAAGCGCATCCTCAAGAACGTAAAAACCAAGGCCAAGAGCAAGGTGCCGGCCAAGCTGAAGCAGGCGGGTGCCCAGTTCGTGCACGCCTCGGCCGTCTTCGGTAAGACCGTGGAAAAACTCAACGCAGTGCCGCGGCCGAGCGCCGATGACGCCCGCTTGCTCAAGTGGTTCACCCAGCTCGGCATCGTGCAGGCCAAGCTGCGGGCCCTCGGCATCGCCCTCAAAGCCAACGAAGAAATCAAGGCGGCACACGAACAGATCCGGGTCGAACGGGCCGCCAACGCAGCCAACAACTTCAGCTTCACCTTCAACTTCCACTACTGCCATTTGACCCCCTCACGCTTCAGCTGAGCGAGGCGGGCGATAAGCGACTGCCGCTACTCGGCTTCGGCCGCGGTAGTGGTCGTCAGCGTGGTGGCGGCGCCACCGGAGAGCACGCGACGGACCAACCGCGGGGCGAGGATCCGCGCCACCGCGGCCAGGGCATAGCCGCGCGGCACGTAGCGCTCGGCCTTGCCACCGGGCCCGGCCTCGAGGATCGCCTCGGCGACCTTCTCCGGTTTGGAGACGACCCAGCGGGTGATCAATTTCTCGCGCAACTCGGTCGCCGGGAAGCCCTCGGTGGCGATGAAGCCCGGCAGGACCATGCCGACGTGGACACCGTGGGCACGCTCCTCGGCGTAGAGCGAGTCCGTCCAGCCGATCAGGGCGAACTTGCTGGCCGAGTAGGAGCCGGTGCGAGCGCGGGCGACGCGGCCCGCAGTGCTGGCGACGTTGACGATCGCGCTCGGGGTCGAGGCGCGCAGGGTCGGCAGCAAGGCCTCGGTGAGGCGGACAACGGCGTCGAAGTTGAGCTCCATGTGGCGCTGGACGTTGGCGTAGCCGCTCTCGGCGAAACCGCCGCGCCAGGAGGCGCCGGCGTTGTTGACCAGCAGCGTCAGCTTGCCGCCGTGCTCCTCGACGTGGGCGCGCACCCGCGCCGGCGCGTCCTCTTCGGTGAGGTCGGCGGCGACGTAAGTCACCTCGCACGGCAGCGACTCGGCAAGGGCGCGCAGGCGCTCCTCGCGGCGGGCGACGAGGATCAGCCTGGCGCCCGGCTCACGGGCGAGGCGCCGCGCCGTGGCCTCGCCAATGCCGCTGGAAGATCCGGTGATCAGAGCCGTTATTTGGCTGGAACTCACGAACGGAACGCTATCCCCTGCGGCGGACTGCGGACGTTCGCCTGAATCGACATACTGCCCGCTGCTGAGATGAGCAAAACCCCCGGACTACTCGACAACCTCCTTCGCGCTCCCGGCCCCTCGGGCTACGAGGCGCGGGCGGCAGCAACCTGGCGCGAGGCGGCTTCGTTCGCGACGCTCTCGGCGGACGGGATCGGCTCTTCAGTAGCCCGCATCGGCGAGGCCTCACCGCTGCTCGCCGTGGTCGGCCACATCGACGAGATCGGCCTGGTGATCCGGCACATCGATGAGAAGGGCTTCCTCTGGTTCGCCCCGATAGGCGGATGGGATCCGCAGATCCTGGTCGGCCAGAGGGTCGAGATCCAGGGCCCGAACGGCCCGGTGTTGGGCGTGGTCGGGCGCAAGCCCCTGCACTTGCTCGACGCCGAAGCCCGCAAGCAGGTCGTCGAAATGAAGTCGCTGCACATCGACATCGGCGCCGCCGATCGTGAGGACGCCGAGACGATGGTCAGCGTCGGCGACCCGGTCGTCATCGCCACTGAGCCACTTGGACTGCAGGGCGAGCGCATGGTCTCGCGCTCGATGGACAACCGGCTCGGCGCCTACACTGCGCTCGAGTCGCTGCGCCGCTGCCACGAGAGCGGCTCGCTCAAGGGCAGCTTCGCCGCAATCGCCGCGGTTCAGGAGGAGATCGGCCTCTTCGGCGCCCGTACCTCCGCCTTTGCCGTGCAGCCGGACCTGGCGATCGTCGTCGACGTGACCCACGCCACCGACGCCCCCGGCATCGACGAGAAGGAACTGGGCAGCCACGCGCTCGGCTCGGGGCCCGTGATCTACCGCGGCGCGACCCTCTCGCCCAAGGTCTCCGAGCTGCTGATCGAGGTCGCCAAAGAGGCGGGCATCGAGTACACGATCGGCGCCACCGGCAACTCGACCAGCACCGACGCCGACGGCGTCCAGTTCTCCCGTTCGGGGATCCCCACTGGCCTGGTCTCGATCCCCCTGCGCTACATGCACTCGCCGGTCGAGATGGTCGACCTCGCCGACGTCGAGGCAACCGTCGCCCTGATCGTCGCCTTCGCCGAGCGCATTGACGACAAGATTGATCTCAGCCGCTAGCTGAAAAGACTGACTAGGCCTGGACCTCGTCAGTTGGCGACGAAGACGGCGTCGCGGCCGTTGGCCTTTGCCGAGTAGAGCGCTGCGTCGGCGCGGGCGACGAGATCGTCGGTGTCGACCGTCTCGCGCTTGGTCACCGCCGCGCCGATGCTGATCGTGACGCCGACGCCGACCGGGCGCCGCTTGCGCACTGCCTGGCGCAGGCGCTCGGCGACCGCGACCGCGTCTTTCTCGCTGGCCCCGGGCAGGACAACGAGGATCTCCTCGCCACCGATCCGGTAGATCGAGTCCCCGGCGCGCAGCACCGAGCGCATCGTGTTGGCGACGTCCTGCAGGACCGCGTCGCCGGCGGCGTGGCCGAGCTGGTCGTTGACCCGCTTGAAGTGGTCGAGGTCGCAGAGCAGCAGCGCGTGCGACTGGCCGCCTTTCCTGCTGTCGCAGGGAGCGCCATCGAGCTCGGCCAGGCGCTGCTCGAGGGCGTTGCGGTTGAAGAGGCCGGTGAGCGGATCGAGGGTCGAGCTACGGCGGTGGGCGCGGTCGGACTCGACCAGGGCGCCGGAGAGGATCACCGTGCTGAGAACGAGGGCGACCGCTGCGACAAGAGTTTGACTGTGCGCGGAGGCGCTGGCCGGGTCGACGGCGACGGTGCCGACGAGGAAGACGGCGAGAAGGTAAACGGTGCCCACGACCATGCCCCAGGGGTCGAAGCGGGCACCCAGGGTGACGGCCGGCAGGGCGAACCACATCAGCACCGGGCTGGTCGGACCGCCGCTGGCGATCACCGCGCCGGCGAGCAGCAGCGGCAACATTCCCCAAGCCGCCGCGACCCAGAGCCAGGGCCGCTCACTGGCCTGCATGAAGCGGTCGGCGACGGCAAAGCCGGCGAAACCCAGCGCCAGCGGCGCCAGGCCGAGCCAGCCGACCGCGGGACCAGTCGAAGCAAGCGCAAGGGCGAGGATCGCAAAACAGGCGGCGCGGTAGCGGCGCACGCGCTGCTCCATGTCGAGCAGGCGCTCGCGCCGGGCCTCCTTGCGGGCGGCAGCCAGTAGCTCCGGTCTCGGCATCGCGTTCACCCTGTGCTGATCGGTCGCAGCGGCGGACGCAATGAGCGTTGCAGCAGACCTGCCGGTGCTAATCGACGAGCTGCAACTGCTTGGGCAGGCCGCTGAGATTGCGGTAGCTGTCGGCACTGACGACCACGAGGTCCTCAATCCGCACGCCCAGTTCACCCGGCAGGTAGATGCCGGGCTCGACCGTCACCACTTCGCCCGCCGCGAGCACGTCCTCGGAGCGCGGCGAGACGCGCGGCTCCTCGTGCACCTCGATGCCGACACCGTGGCCCAGCCCGTGGCCGAAGCGCTCGCCGTGGCCGGCGGCCGCGATCAGCTCGCGGGCGACCTTGTCGACGTCCTCGGCCTTGATCCCAGCGGTGACGGCGCCGAGCGACGCTTCCTGGGCCGCGAGCACGGTCTCGTAGACGGCGCGGGCGGTCTCACCGGGCTCGCCGGTGGCGAAGGTGCGGGTGCCGTCGGAGCAGTAGCCGTCCAGCTTCGCGCCCATGTCGAAGACGACCAGCTCGCCGCGGCCAATCTGGCGCGCTCCAGGCTCGGCGTGCGGCAGGGCGCCATTGGGGCCAGCGGCGACGATGGTCGGGAACGAGGGCTCGGCGCCCTGCTCGCGCATCCGAGCCTCGGCGGCGCGGGCGACGTCGAGCTCGCTACGCCCAGCCAAGCCGCGCTCCAGCGAGAAGCGCCAGATCTCATCGGCGAGCTCGGCCGCGGCGGCAATCGCGACCAGCTCGGCCTCGTCCTTGACCCGGCGCAGCTTCTCGACCGTACCGGCGGCACCCTCGAGCGTGACCCCCTCGGGGAGTTTCTCCTCCAGGCGCTTCAGCGTGCGGACGGCCATGTGGTGGTCTTCGAAGCCGGTCTTGCCGCTGAGCCGCGAGGCGATGCCACCCAGCCAGTCATCGCTGACGGTGACCACGTCCCAGCCCTCGACCTCGGCCTCGGCGCGCTCGGTGTAGCGGAAGTCGGTGAGGAAGACGCGCTGCTCGGCGCCGCAGATACAGGCGCCGTTGGTGCCGCCGAAGCCGGTCAGGTAGCCGACGTTGACCAGGTCGGTGACGAGCAGGCCATCCAGCTCGCGCTCGGCGACGAGCGCCGCAAGGCGATCGGCGCGGCTCGACATCAGCCGGGCTCAGCGCCGAGCTCGCCGGCGAGCAGCTCCAGCGCCTCGCGGTAGCCATCGGGGCCCTTGCCGAAGATCTTGGTCAGGACCAGGCCGTCGAAGACCGAGAGCTTGCGCCACTCATCGCGGGCCTCGACGTTGGAGAGATGGACCTCGACCGCGGGCACGCCGGTGACGTCGAGTGCGTCGGCGATCGCGCGGCTGTAGTGGGACCAGGCGCCGGCGTTGACCAGCGCCGCGTCGGCAAGCTCGGGGACGCGGTGCAGGTACTCGCAGAACTCGCCCTCGGAGTTGGTCTGGAAAAAGATCGCTTCCAGGTTGAACTCGCGGGCCCAGTGTTCGATCTTGCTCTCCAGCTCGCGCAGGGAGAGGCCGCCGTAGACGGCCGGGTCGCGGCGATCGAGGATGTTGAAGTTGACCCCGTGCAGGACGGCGACGCGGTTGTGCGATGTGGTCACTGGTAGAGCTCCTCCACGGCGGCCCGGACCTTAGCCGGATCGACCAGCTGACCGATCTCGGGCGCTCCGGGCTCGGCGAGGAGGACGAAACCGACGCCGGCTGCCGTCTTCTTCTTGTCCCGCTGCAGCGACTCCAGCACGCCGTCGAGGTCGATTTCGGAGTCGAGGGTGACCGGCAGCTGATGGCGCTGCAGGATCGCGAGGACTTCGTCCCGCAGACCAGCGGCGTCAGAGAGCCGCAGTGCCGCGAGCAGGCCGAGCCCAACCGCCTCGCCGTGCCGGTAGCGCTCGTAGTTGCTTGCCGCCTCGATCGCGTGCCCGACCGTGTGGCCGAGGTTGAGCACGGCGCGCAGGCCGGTGTCGCGCTCATCGGCAGCGACTACCTCGCACTTGTAGAGGGCGCAGGAGAAGACCAGCTCGGCGAGCTGCTCGGGATCGAGTGCCTCCGACGCGCGGGTGCGCTCCCAGAGCTCGCCGCCGGCGAGCAGACCGGTCTTGAGCAGCTCGACGAACCCGGCCGCCAGCTCCTCCGGCGGCAGACTGGCGAGCGTGGCCGTGTCGGCGATCACGGCTGCGGGCAACTGGTAGGCGCCGGCGTAGTTCTTACCCTCGGGCAGGTCCACTCCGGTCTTGCCGCCGTAGGCGGAATCGACCTGGGCAACCAACGTGGTCGGCACCTGGACGACGGGGACGCCGCGCTGGTAGAGGTGAGCGCAGAAGCCGGCCAAGTCGCCGACGACCCCGCCGCCGAGGGCGACCACGTGGTCCTCGCGCGTCATCCCCATTTGCGCCAGCTCGCGCAGCACCCGCTCGGCCTCGGCCAGCGTCTTCGCCGTCTCTCCCGGCGGCAGCTCGACCTTGCCCGCCAGCGGCTCAACGCGCTCGGCGTAGAGCGGCCCGACGGACTCGTCGGTGACGCAGAAACGCTGCCCCGACAAGGGCCAAGAGCCGACGCCGAGCAAGCCTGGGCCGACGAAGACCGGATACTCGCCCGAGGCACTCGCGGCCCAAAGCATCTTCGTCCCCGACGGCAGCTCGGTGTGGGCGAGGAGCGATGGCATCGCGCGCGAGATCAGGCCGCGGTCGCCAGGCGGGATCACGGCGTCGGCCAGCGGCTCGTAGAAGGGTCGGCGCTCCTCGAGCAAGCGCTCGACGTCCTCGGCGTTGCTGGCCAGCGGGCGGTCGCTGCGGGCGATTCGCCGCCAGGCCTCGCGCGCGTCGACCTGCAGCCAGACGACGACGTGGCGCCCGAGCGCCTCGCGCACACGCTCGGAGAGAACGCTGCCGCCACCGAGCGCGATCGCGCCGCCGTCGGCCTGCTCCAGCAACTCGCCGACGACCTCGGCCTCGCGCGTCCGAAAGGCCTTCTCCCCGTCCTCCTCAAACGCACGCCGGATCGGCTTGCCGAAGGACTCTTCCATCAGCTCGTCGATCTCGGTCGCCTGTAGCCCGGCCTCGCGAGCCGCCGTCAGCGCCGTCGACTTGCCCGCCCCCATGAAGCCGATGAAGACGAGCGCCGGCTTCACTTGATGCGCCCCCCTTTAACCACCTCTGAGGGGGTCAAGGGAGGGTTCATCCGCGGAAATCGATGCGCTTCTTGTAAGCGTCAACCGCGGCGAGGACGTCGTCGATGTGGTCGCCGCCGAACTTCTCGCGGTAGGTGCGGGCGAGGACGAGGCAGACCATCGCCTCGGCGACCACGGCCGCCGCCGGCACCACGGTCGAGTCGGTGCGCTCGCGCAGCGCCTGGGCCGGCTCCTTGCTCTCGGTGTCGACCGAGCGCAGCGGCTTGGTCAGGGTCGAGATCGGCTTGATCGCGGCCCGCACCGAGAGGGGTAGGCCATTGGTCATGCCGCCCTCCAGCCCACCAGCGTGGTTGGTCTCGCGGAAGTAGCCGCGCTCCTGCGACCAGAAGATCTCGTCGTGGGCCTCCGAGCCGGGGCGCCCGGCGACGTCCCACGCTTCGCCGATCGAGACGCCCTTGACCGACTGGATCGAGGCGACGGCGCCGGCGAGCCGGCCGTCAAGGCGGTCTTCCCAGGAGATATGTGAGCCGAGCCCGGGGGCGAGGCCGAAGGCACGCACCTCGAAGGTGCCGCCGAGGCTCTCGTTGGCCTTGCGCAGGCGGTTGATCTCAGCGACCATCGCCGCGCTGGCCTCAGCGTCGAGGCAGCGCACCGGATCCTCGTCGACGCCGCCAAAGTCGTCGGGGCCGAGATCGTCCCGCTCGGGCGCCTTGATCGAGGCGATCTGGGTGACGTGACTGTGCACGCTGACGCCGAGCGCGCCGAGGAAGCCGCGGGCGATCGAGCCGGCGGCGACGCGGGCGGCGGTCTCGCGGGCGCTGGCGCGCTCGAGCACGTTGCGGATGTCCTTGTGGCCGTACTTCTGGGCCCCGACCAAGTCGGCGTGACCGGGGCGCGGCAGGTGGACCTCGTCGACCTCCGCGTCGACCGGCCACGGGTTCATCCGCTCCTCCCAGTTGGCGTAGTCGCGGTTGGCGACGAGAACGGCGATCGGGCTGCCGAGCGTGCGGCCGTGGCGCACGCCGGAGCGGACCTCGACCGTGTCGGTCTCGATTTTCATCCGGCCGCCGCGACCGTGGCCGAGCTGGCGCCGTGCCATGTCGGCGTCGAGCGCCTCGCGATCGAGCTCGAGCCCGGCCGGCATGCCCTCGACGATCGCGACCAGACCTGGCCCGTGCGACTCGCCCGCCGTTGTAAATCGAAACGTTCCCATACCAGGAGCAAGGCTATAGGCGGCAGACCGCGCTCGCTCTTAGCTCCAGACCTGCCCTCAATTAGAGACGATCACGGACCATGAGCGCGGGCGGCGGCGCGCATCGTCTCCAGCGGCGCCGGGCGGCCGGTCCAGGTTTCGAGCGAGAGCGCACCCTGCTGGACGAGGATCTCGATGCCGTCGACCGTGGTGGCACCGGCCGCGGCGGCGGCGCGCAGCAGAGCCGTGGGCTCGCCGCCGTAGACCATGTCGACCACCGTTTGACCCGACGCAAAAGCGTCCACGGCCAGCGGCAACTCGGCAAACGGATCCTCGCCGTCGAGGCCGACAGCTGTCGTGTTGACGATCAGCTCATAGGCGGCCTGGTCGGGTGCGGCGACGGTCTCACCGCCGAGTTCCTCGCAGAGGTGTTGAGAGCGCAGCTCGGTGCGGTTCCACACCTCCACCTCGGCGTCCTCGCGCAGCAGCGCCCAGACAATCGCGCGGGCGGCGCCGCCGGCGCCGAGCACGAGAGCCCGCTTGTCGGCGGGCGAGCCAGGCAGGGAGCGCAGGAACCCCTCGGCGTCGGTGTTCTCGGCTCGGACCTCGCCATCGGCGAAGACCAACGTGTTGGCGGCGCCGATCTCGCGGGCGGTCTCGGAGAGCTCGTCGGCGAGGGAAAGCGCCGCCCCCTTGTGCGGGACGGTGACGTTGGCGCCGGCGAAGCCCTCGCCGGGCATCGCCCGCACCCGCGCCTCGAAGGCGTCGGGAGCGACCTCGATCGCCTCGTAGCTCCACTCTTCACCCAGCCCAAGCTCGGCGAGGGCCGCGCTCTGCATCGCCGGCGAGCGCGAGTGGCCGACCGGGTAGCCGAGGACGGCGAGCCGCGGCACCGTTATTCCCCGCAGCTGTCCGGCGAGTTGCCGCCCGCGGCTTCGCGGGCCGAGTTGTAGCGAGCGACGTCTGCTTCGAATTCCGCTTCGGTCTTGGAGAAGGCCAGCTTGTTGCAGGCGCCCGGCTCGACCACGTAGAAGAGGTAATCGCCCTTGGCGGGATAGGCGGCGGCTTCGATCGAGGCGAGGCCGGGGCTGTCGATCGGGCCAGGCGGCAGACCGGTGTGCGTACGCGTGTTATAGGGCGATTCGACCGCCAGTTCCGATTCGGTCAGCGGCTCGGTGTAGTTGCCGGTGGCGAAGCGGGTGGTCGCGTCGATGCCCAGCGGCATTTCTTCGTGCAGGCGGTTGTAGATCACCCGGGCGACCTTCTTGCGATCGCCTTCGCTGACCGCCTCGTGCTCGATCATCGAGGCGATCGTGACCACGTCGAAGACCGTCAGGTTCTTCGATCTGGCGTACTTCATGTTGACCCCGGCAATCCGGTTCTTGAAGTCTTCGAGCTGCAGTTGCACCAGTTCGGCGGCGCTGGCGTGCTTCTTCAGTTCAAAGGTGTCGGGAAAGAGGAAGCCCTCGAGATCCTTCGCGCCCTTGCCCCCGTACTTCGCCGGGTTGAGGTACTTGGAGCGCATGCTGGCCTTCTCGTAGCTGCCTTGCAGACCTTCCTGCTTGCTCACTTCCGCGGTCTGCGAGCGCGTGTAGCCCTCGGGGATCGTCACCGTGATCGTCTTCAGCACCACCGGAGCCGGCGGCGGCATGCTTTTGTGGAAGTGCTTGTAGGCGAGCGCCGCGATCGCGGCAACGCCGATGAAGACAAGGGCCAGGGCCGCGATGAAGCCGAGGCGGCGCCGGTTCGAGCGCGGGCCCCTCGGGGGCTTCGGAGCCGAGGTCGCTGATCGAGGCTGGCGAGGCGGTTCGGCCGGCGGTGGGGGAGCCGCTGCGGCGGGGGATGACGGTGGCGGAGCGGCCGCGGTCGGGGCGGGAGCTGCCGCCTTCGCAGCTTGCTTCTCGCCGCGCTTGGCGCGGCGCTCTTCGCGCTCGCGCCGGCGTTGCTCGCGCTCGGCGGCCTGCGGGTCCGCGTCGTCGGTGAAGAAATCGTCACTCATCGTCGCCCTCGATTGCCGCTTGTCCAGCGAGATAGGCCTGCAGGAGGTGGGCCGCGGCGAGGGAGTCAGGAGCGGCGGAGGCGCCTTCGCGCTTGCTCGCCTCGGCCATGCGGGTGGTCAGCCGCTCGTCGTAGGCCTCGACCGGGATATCGAGGATCGCCTCCAGTTCGGTGCAGAAGGTCCGGGTCAGGGCCGCCTGGCTGCCTTCCTCACCGCTGAGATGCAACGGCAGGCCAACGACCACGCGCTCGACCTCGTGCTTGGCGACGAGCTCGGCCACGGAACGGGCCTCGGAGGGCTCGATCACCGGCAGCGGCGTCGAGAGCGTGCCGCTTGGGTCGGAGATCGCGCAACCGGTGCGGGCGGTCCCGTAATCGAGGGCGAGAATGCGCATCGCTCAGCCGGCCGCCTGTTCAAGCGCTGCCCGCGCGGCCGCCAGGGCCTCGTCGAGCTTGCCGGCGTCCTTGCCGCCGGCCTGCGCCATGTCGTCGCGACCACCTCCGCCACCACCAACTATCGGCGCCGCCTCGCGCACGACCGCTGCAGCCGAGAGACCACGCTCAACCGCGTCTTTGGAGACGAGAACGACCAGGGCGACCTTGCTGCCCTCAGCGCCACCAAGGGCGACGGCGGCCGCACCGCCGAGCTTCGACTGCACGCGGTTGGCCAGCTCCAGCAACTGCTTCTGATCAGCGAGCGGGGCGCGGGAGACGGCGAGTTTGACGCCATTTGCCTCCGTCGCCGCGCTGACGAGCCGCTCTGCCTCGTCCCCGAGCAGTTGCTTCTGCGCCTGCTCGGCGCCCTTGCCCGCCTCGGCGAGGCGCTCGGCGGCACGGCGCGCACCGGCAATCGGATCCTGCGGCGCCCCGAGCAGCTCGCCGACCTCGTCGAGGCGCTGCTCGCGCTCGCGGAACCAGTCGATCGCCGCCGGTCCGCTGAGCGCCTCGATGCGACGCACGTTGGCGGCGCTGGAGCCCTCGGAGGCGATCTTGAAGATGCCGATCTCGGCCGTGTTGGCGACGTGGGTGCCGCCGCAGAGCTCACGCGAGACGCCGTCGACCTCGACCACCCGCACCCACTCGCCGTACTTCTCGCCGAAGAGCGCCATCGCGCCCAGCCGCTCGGCCTCGGCGCGCTCCATCTCGATCCAGCGCACCGGACGGCTTGCCTTGATCCACTCGTTGACCTGGTCCTCGACCGCGCGCAGATCCTCCGCATTGAGCCCCTGGCCGTGGGTGAAGTCGAAGCGCAGCTTGTCCGGGCGCACCGCCGAGCCGGCCTGGCGCACGTGGGTGCCGACCCGCTCGCGCAGTGCCGCGTGCAGCAGGTGCGTGGCGGTGTGGTTGCGCATCGTCGCGTGGCGGACCTCACGATCAACCTCGGCGACTACTGCTGCGCTGGGATCGATCTCGCCCGTGGGTTCGACCTCCAGCGCCTGGTCTTCCCCGACTCGGTAAACGTCGAGCACTCGCGCCTCGCCGCCCTCCCAGCTGAGCGTGCCCGAGTCGGCGACCTGACCACCGCCCTCGGCATAGAAAGGGCTCTGCTCGAGCTTGACCAGGGCGCGGCCGTCGTCGCGCTCGACCGCGGCGAGACCGGTGGTCGAGCGCAGCATCTCGTAGCCGACGAAGTTCGTTGGCGGCGCCGCGCTGGCAAAGGCAAGCACGCGCTCGTGGCGGTCCTCGGAGCCGTGCGCGGTTGCCGAGCCGCCGCGGGAGCGCTGGCGCTGCTCATCCATCAGCTCCTCGAAGCCACCGTCGTCAACCGAGAGGCCCTGCCCGGCGAGCAGCTCCTTGGTCAGGTCGTAAGGGAAGCCGTAGGTGTCGTGCAGCTCGAAGGCATCGGCCGCCTCGATCCACGAAGTCTCCGACTCCTTCGCTTCGCTGACCAGCCGCTCGAGCAACTCGCTGCCGCGCTCCAGCGTGCGGCCGAAGCTCTCCTCCTCGTCGTTGACCCAGCGGGCGATCGTCTCGCGCTCCGCCACCAATTCGGGATAGGTCTCCCCCATGATCTCGATCGCGCGCTCGGCGAAGCGGCCGAGCCAGGGCGCCTCAAGACCGAGCGTGCGCCCTTGCTGGATCGCCCGGCGCATTATTCGGCGCAGGATGTAGCCGCGGTCCTCGTTGGAGGGCACAACCCCGTCAGCAATCAGGAAGGCGGAGCCGCGCGAGTGGTCGGCGACGATCCGCATCGCCCGGGTCACGGCGCCGCCCTCGGCGTAGGAGCGTCCCGAGATCTCCTCGGCGAGGTCGATCAGCGGCCGGATCAGGTCGGTCTCGTAGACCGAGGGCACGTCCTGCAGAACCGCCGCCATGCGATCGAGGCCCATGCCCGTGTCGATATTGCGCATTGGCAGCGGCGTCAGCGAGCCGTCGGCACCGAGGTCATAGGTCATGAAGACGTGGTTCCAGAACTCGAGGAAGCGGTCGGTGTCGTCGCCGGGCCGGTCGTCCTCGCCGCCGAACTCGGGGCCGCGGTCGAGGTAGAGCTCCGAGCAAGGACCGCAGGGGCCGATCGGACCGCCCTGCCAGAAGTTGTCCTCGCGACCGAGGCGGACGATGCGCTCGTCGGGGACGCCGACGCCGCGCCAAATCTCGATTGCCTCCTCGTCGGGACCGAGCCCGAGCTCCTCGTCGCCACCGAAGACGGTGACCCAGATCCGCTCCGGGTCCATGCCGAAGCCCGCGGTCGAGAGCTCCCAGCCCCAGGGAATCGACTCCTGCTTGAAGTAGTCACCAAAGCTCCAGTTGCCGAGCATCTCGAAGAAGGTGAGGTGGCGGGCGGTGTTGCCGACCTCCTCGATGTCGGTCGTGCGGAAGCACTTCTGCACATCGGCGAGGCGCGGCGCGGGCGGCTTTTCGCGGCCGAGGAAGTAGGGCTTGAAGGGCTGCATGCCGGCGGTGGTCAACAGCACCGAGGGGTCGTGGGCCGAGGGCACCAGCGAGGCCGAGGGCACGATCTTGTGCCCGCGCTGCTCGAAGAACGAGAGGTAGGTCTGGCGGATCTCGGCGGCTTTCATCGATCGCAGAGCCTAAGGTCTCAGGCCGCGGCGGCGATCGTGCCGTGGCCGACGATCGCCTCGCCGCGCAGCAGCACCGCGGTCTGGCCCGGCGAGACGCCGGCAAAGTCCTCACCCAGCTCGACCTGCAGCTCGGCGTGCCTGCCCGTCTCGGCGCTCGCGACCGCGGCGGGAACGGGCTGCGAGCGGTAGCGCAGCCGCACGGCGTCGATCGCGCCACTCTCGCGGTGCAGGACGGCGTTGCGAAGGCTCACGGTGCGGGCCATCAGGTCGCGGCGGGGGCCGACCGTGACCGTGTTGGCAACCGCGTCGGTGGCGAGTACATAGAGCGGCTCGTCGGCCGAGACGCGGATCCCACGGCGCTGACCGACGGTGAAGTTGTGGTGGCCGCGATGGCGCCCGATCGCCTTGCCCGAACGGTCGACCACATCGCCCTCGCGCTCGCGCAGGCCACCGTGGCGGCGCAGGAAGTCGCCCTTGCCCTGGCCGGAGAGAAAGCAGAGATCCTGACTCTCGGGCTTCTTCGCCACCGCCAGCTGATGGCGAGCGGCGATCTCGCGCACCTCGGGCTTGGTCAGCTCGACCAAGGGAAAGCGGACGCGCTGCAGCAGGCCCGGCGGCAGAGCGGCCAGCATGTAGCTCTGGTCCTTGTTGGCGTCGGAGGCGGCGGCGAGCAGGGGGCCTTCGGCGTCCTCGACGATGCGGGCGTAATGACCGGTGACGAGGTAGCTGGCGCCAAGGCGCCCGGCGAGATCGACCATCGCCGCGATCCGGACCTCGCCGTTGCAGGCAATGCACGGATTGGGTGTGCTCCCCCCCGCGTAGCCGGAGACGAACTCGGCGACGACGCGGCGGCGGAACTCCTCCTCGAGATCCAGCGTCAGGTGGGGGATGCCGAGCGAGTGGGCCAGCGAGCGAGCGCCGAGCACCGCCTCGGGCGAGCAGCAGGCCTTGGCGCCGTCGGTCTGGGGATCGGCCCAGAGCTTCAGCGTCACGCCGACGACCTCCGCCCCGCGCTCCTGCTCGAGCAGCGCTGCCACCGCACTGTCGACCCCACCGGACATCGCGACGAGCACGCGCTCGGGAGCGCCAGGGGAACCGAGCGCCTTGACCCCGTCCTCCCCTTCGCGCCCGGGGCTGACAGACAGCTCTTGCCCGGAGCTCGCGGCCTGAGCCAAGGCGCGATGGAGCGCATCGGCGCTGAGTTGCGCGGCGTGACGCTTGGCCGGCGTCAGCCCGCCCAGTGCCTCGTCTACTTGATCGATGCCGATCCGAGCCACGTCGAGCACCGGCGAGCCCTCGACCATCTCGGCAACTGCCGCGGTGGCGGCCCGCGTCGCGCCGCAGCCCTCGGCGTCGAAGCTGACCCGGACGACTCGACCGTCCTCGACCACAAGCGAGATCCGAGACAGATCGCCACAGGCCGCACCGCCCGCCGCGCCCGTGAACGCACCCTCCTCAGCCGGGCCAAGGCGGCTGCGGTCGTGCAGATAGGCGTCCAGCAGCTCGCGATCCATCACTACAGGGTAAGAGCCCAGCCTCATTGCCGCAGCAGCCTGCGCAGATCGGCGATCACCCCGGATGAATCGTCTCGGAGCTGGCGCCAGGTCACTCGCACTACCCGCCAGCCATCGGCGATGAGCATGCGGTCCTTTTCCCGATCCCGTTCCGAGGTGCGCCAGGTCCCGTGCACGAAACGGCCGTCGAGTTCGACGATCAGGCGCTGCGCCCGCCAGAGGCAATCGACTTCGAAGAACCGACCGGCTACCGCGACATCCGCATTACGGTGGGGCCGAGGAAGATCGGTCGACGCCAGCGCCGCGGCGAACCTGCGCTCCAACTCGCGTCGGGTCACACCGCGAGCCCTCTGGGCGTCATTGAGGACGGAGCGCAGCTTCAGCCTGCCCGGCCGTCGCGGATAACGCTCCAGGAGTGCATGGACTGAGACGCGGTCGGTGAGCCCAAGCACCTCGGCCTCGTTCATCGCTGCTTCCAGCCGTTCCCGCGAGAGAATCGAGGCGAGGTCGAGCAACGTCCTCGAGAGTCCCGTCACGGGAATGCCATCAACAACCTCCACCTCGTCCGGGGAGAGCGGAGAACGATGCTGGACGATGCCCGGCTGTGATCTCCAGCCCTTGGGACGCGTCGCTTCGGGCAAGCCATCTCCCAGCGGGATTATCCCCAGCAACTGCCCCGCCGCGCGATGGCTCAATACCGCCCCGTCGCCGCAAGCGAGGACAGCCGCCATCCATCGCCCTCTCTTGGTGAGCAAACTGTGACCAACGGCGTAGACGCCTCTATGAACCAGGTGCAGTCGACCCCGTTGCAGCCTGCCGTCAATCGAACGCGCCGTCAATCCGAGTCCCTTGAGCTGTGACCGGCCCACGACTCCATGCTGCTGCTCCGCCAGTCGAGCGATGAGCCGATCGACGGACCGTTTGGCAAACCCGGCTCATCGCCCTGATCCGGCCTCCCATTCGCCCCCCGTTGACTACCGCTGAGGTGGCAAAAGGGGGGCGCATCGGACATACCGCCCGATGGTGCAGGGACCCAGCGCACGGATGGTGCGCTGCGGGTCAATTCCGTGTGACCGGGGACGCAAAGGAGGCTCCAGCCCGCCGGTACCGCCTCTGGCTTTGATCCCTTGAAGTAAAGGGTGGGTGCCTCCTCGCAGTCCCACAGGACCGAGAGAGATCAGCTCCCGCGCCGTTTGTGTTGGGTCAAACGGTGAGACGGCTCTCGTACGGGCTCGAGCCTCTGGCGCAACCGTAGCACCGCCCGGGTCGGTCAGGTGAACGATTTGCCTTCAGTGGACGATGCTTAGTCGTCGAGGTTGGAGAGCAGCAGCTCGGCCTCGCTCCAATCCTCGGAGCGAACCCGCAGGGCTATGTCGCCGCGGCCGTAGCGGTCGAGCGGCCAGTCGACGGTGAGAACGGCCTCGATACGGGCATCTTCAAGCGCTTGGTGCCAGGCGCGGGCGGTCTTGACGTCAGCAAAGTCCCGCACCACCTCCCAGCTGTCGAAGCGGGGATCGTCGACGTGGACAGGGGTGACTCCGGGCCCGGGTGTGCGACCCCCGAACAGCGCCCGAATCCGCCCCGAGAAGCTCATCCCCCGGCGGGAGGCAGTTTGGCGCGCAGCTGCAGCCCCACCTCGCGTAGTTGTGGCTCGTCGACCGGCGCGGGCGCGCCGGTTAGGGCGTCGGCGCCGGAGGCGGTCTTGGGGAAGGCGATCACGTCGCGGATCGAATCGGCGTCGGCGAGACGCTGCACCAGGCGGTCGAGTCCGTAGGCGATGCCGCCGTGTGGCGGCGCGCCATAGCGCAGCGCCTCGAGCAGGAAACCGAAGCGGGCCTCGGCTTCGGCCTCGTCGATCCCCAGGGCGCCGAAAACCTTCCCCTGGAGGTCGGCATCGCTGATACGAATCGAGCCGCCGCCCATCTCCTGGCCGTTCCAGACCAGGTCATACGCCCGAGCGCGAGCGGCGTCAGGGCTGCCTGGATCGAAGTCCTCTGCGGGCGCGGTGAAGGGATGGTGCAGCGGGTCCCAACCACCCTCGTCGTTTGCCTCCATCAGCGGCCAATCGACGATCCAGAGCAGATCGTCGCTGCCCTCCGGGATGAGGCCGAACTCGGCGGCGAGGTCGAGGCGGAGCTGGGCGAGCACGGCGTTGGCGACCTTGGGCTTGTCGGCGACGACGAGCAGCAAGTCACCCTCCTCCGCGCCCAGCCGCTCATTGAGCGCGCTCAGCTCCTCGGCGGAAAGGAACTTTGCCGTCGGCGAGCGCCAGCCGTCGCCCTCGCGGAAGGCCCAGACGAGACCCTTGGCGCCGAGCTCCTGAGCGCGGGAGATCAGCCCGTCGAGAGCCGAACGGGGCATCTCGCGGCGGCCGGCGTTGATGCCGCGCACCGTGCCACCGCCGCCGATCACCGAGGCGAAAACCTTGAACTCGGTACTGGCCAGGATGTCGTCGAGGTCGGTCAGCTCGATGCCAAAGCGCGTGTCGGGACGGTCGGTGCCGTAACGCGAAATCGCCTCGTCATAAGGCAGGCGCCGCAGCGGCAACTGCAGCGAGGGACCGCCAACGCGCTCGAAGACGTGGGCCAGCAGCCGTTCGTTGACCTCGAGCACGTCGTCGACCTCGACGAAGGACATCTCGATGTCGAGCTGGGTGAAGTCCGGCTGGCGGTCGGCGCGCAGGTCCTCGTCGCGGAAGCAGCGTGCCACCTGGTAGTAGCGCTCGAAGCCGGCGACCATCAGCAGCTGCTTGAACAGCTGCGGGGACTGGGGCAGCGCGTAGAAGGAGCCCTGCTGCATGCGGCTGGGGACGAGGAAGTCGCGGGCACCCTCCGGGGTCGAGCGGGTCAGCACCGGCGTCTCGATGTCGAGGAAACCCTCGCGGCCGAGGAACTCCCGCATCGCCGCGGTGACGCGGTGGCGGAGGACGAGCGCCTCGCGCATCTGCTCGCGGCGCAGGTCGAGGTAGCGGTGGCGCAGTCGCGCGTCCTCGCCAACCTCGCCGGCGAATCCCTCGATCTGGAAGGGCGGCGTCTCGGCGTCAGCGAGCAGCTCGGCGCTGCTCACTTTGAGCTCGACCGCGCCGGTCGGCAGGTCAGGATTGACCGTCTCCGGCGAGCGCTCGACGACCGTGCCGCCAACGCTGAGCACGTCCTCGGCGCGCAGTTTGTGGCCGAGTTCGAAGGCACCGCCCGCGTCCTCGGGGTGGAAGACGAGCTGGACGATGCCGGTGCGGTCACGCAGGTCAATGAAGATCAAGCCGCCGTGGTCGCGGCGGCGATGGACCCAGCCGGCCACGCGCGCCTCACTGCCAACGCGGTCGCCGAGCACCTGCCCGCACCAGGTATCGCGGAAGCCGTTTGCCTTCAAGGCTGGAAAATCGCTCGTGCTCTCCACTGCGCTCATGCCTCTCCCCCGGTTATCTCGGCGATCAGGTTGCCGGTCTCAACCGACCGCTGCTCGCCGCTGGTCATGTCACGTAGCTGGGCGCCATCGGCCTCGAGGACGAGAACCTGACGGGCGCCGATCCGGTCGGCGTGCTTGAGCTGGCCCTTGAGTCCGCGGCCGCCGAGGTCGAGCTCGGCCGAGAGGCCGGCCTTACGCAGTTCACCAACCAACACTAGGGCCCGCTCGCGGCGCTCCTGATCGGCAACGGCGACGAAGACGTCGCGGCCCGGGGCCGGCTCCTCTTCACCAAGCGCCAGCATGATCCGCTCGATCCCAGCCGCCCAGCCCACGGCCGGCGTCGGCTTGCCGCCAAGCTGCTCGACCAGGCCGTCGTAGCGGCCGCCGCCGCCGATCTCCGACTGAGCGCCGAGGCGATCGCAGACGAAGGAGAAGATCGTGCGCGTGTAGTAATCGAGGCCACGGACCAGGGTTGGGTCGATCGAGTAGGCGACGCCGGCGGCGTCGAGCAGCGAGCGCACCGCCTCGAAATGCTCGGCGTCCTCGCCCTCCAGCCGCTCGACCAGCTTTGGCGCCGCATCCATCACAGCGCGGGTTCCCTCATCGTCGGAATCGAAGGCGCGCAGCGGGTTGGCGTCGATCCGCTCGCGAACCTCCTTAGCGAGCTCGTCCTCGTGGGAGCGCAGGTGCGCCTTCAGCTCCTCCAGGTAAGCCTGGCGGGTGTCGAGCGAGCCGAGGCTGCCGAGCCGCAGCTCGACCCCGGGCACACCCAACTCAGCCAGCAGCTCCGCCAGCAGGCCGATCAGCTCGGCGTCGGCGAGCGGTGAGTCGGTGCCGATCGCCTCAGCGCCAAGCTGGTGGAACTGGCGATAGCGGCCCGCCTGCGGGCGCTCGTGGCGGAAAAAGGGGCCGAGGTAGGAGAGCTTGACCGGCTGCGCCAGGGCCTGCATGCCGTGCTCGACGTAGGCGCGACAGATCGGTGCCGTGCCCTCCGGCCGCAGGGTGAGGCTGCGCCCGCCCTTGTCCTCGAAGGTGAACATCTCCTTGCGGACGATGTCGGTCGAGTGGCCGACGCCACGCTCGAATAGCTCGGTGTCCTCAAAACTGGGCGTGGTGATCGGCTCGTAGCCGGCGCGGGCGAAGATCGCCGCGGCGGTGTGCTCGATCCGGCGGCGCAAGCGCGCCGCCTCGGGCAGGACGTCAAAGGTCCCGCGTGGTGCCTGGTACTTGTGCGCCGCCACAGTGCCGCGACCTTACCTGCGCCGAGTGCCGGTCCGCTGCCTAGCGCGCGAGCTCGGCGAGGAAGGGATTCGTCGCCCGCTCGGCGCCCAGCGTGGTCGTACCCATGTGACCGGGATAGACCGCCGTCTCGGCCGAGTGAGCGTCGAGCAGTGATTGGATCGAGCGCAGCAGGGTCGGGCCGTCGCCGCCCGGCAAGTCCACCCTGCCGACCGAGCCCTGGAAGAGGACGTCGCCGGAGAAGATCGCCTCCTCGTCGCGAACGGCGTAGGTGACGTGACCGGGGCTGTGTCCGGGAGTGAAGAGCACGTCGAGCGTGAGGCCGGCCAGCTCGAGCGCCTCGCCGCCTTTGACCACCTCGTCGGCCTCATAGTTCTCATACGGCCCGAAGCCAGGCATGGTGAAGGACATGATGTCGGCGAGTACCGGGACCTCGATCTCCGGGACGTAGACGGGTGCACCAGTGGCCCGCGCCAGCGGCGCGACGGCGCCAACGTGATCGAAGTGGCAATGGGTGATCAGGATCGCCTCGACCTCGGCGCCGGTCCCCTCAATCTCGGCGAGGATCCGCTCCGGCTCCTCACCCGGGTCGACCACCAGGGCCTTGCCCGATCCCTCCTGGCGGAAGATGAAGCAGTTCTCCGCGATCGGGCCGACGGTGAGCTGGCGTACTTCCAGGCTCACTGGCTATCCGTCGAGCGCATCCGCGAGCGCTCGCGCCGCCGCCACATCATCAGGTCGATGTAGTAACCGGCGGGGATGTAGAAGACCAGCATGAAGGCGCCGAGCCCGAGCGCCGCTCCCGGCGAACGTTTGAAGACGAGCAGCAGCGCCACGGTGAAGATTGCCGCGGCAGCGAGGCCGCGAATGGCCGAGCCGCGCCAGGTCGGCGGCTGATCCCCGCGGGGTGCCCGTTTGGTGCCGCTGCGAGCACGGGCTTTCGCCTCGGCGCGACTGCGCGGCCGCGAGGCGCGGCGGTTGGGATCGACGCGGCCGCCCTGCGTGCCGCGGTGCTTGCGCTGGCGCTTCTTCTTCGTCTGAGCCATGGTGTGAATCTAGCGCCCGGGGTCAGGAGAAGGCCGGGAGACGAGCCTCGATCGTCTGCCTGGCGGCGTCGAAGTCGCGGATCGGGACGTCAGCCGGATAGTCGACGAGGGTCGCTCGCGGAACGAGCCCGACGACCTCCGCCTCGAGCGGCCGCGCGCCAAGTGGCTGAGCGAGTGCCCGGATCCTCTCCACCACCTCGCCCAGTGGCACCGCGAAGGGGTCGTGGACGTTGGTCGAGACCTGGGTGCGACCGCTGGAGAGCGCCAGGCCGATCGCCCGCACGCCGGGCAAGCCGCCGCCTGACTCACGCAGTCCGGCCGCGACGGCGCGGGCGAGCTCGACGTCATCGCTGTCCAGCTCGACGTTGAAGGCGGCCAGGGGCGGGCGAGCCGTGACTAGGGTCACGCCCGCGGTCGGGTGCGGCAGGTCAGGGCCGAAATCAGCGCGCAGGCCGCCGCCCTCCATGCGCAGCCAGAGCTCGGCCAGACCGCCATTGCGGAAGTAGGCGCGCTCGGTATGTCCGGGACGACTCGCCAGCTCGCCGTAGAGGAAGACCGGAATGCCGAGGCCGCCGATCTGTGTCGCCAGCTCGATCGCCTCGCTGCGGGCCGCGTTCCGCTGGCTGGGGTCAAGCCAGACCAGCGGACAGACGTCAAGCGCGCCGATCGCCGGATGCAGACCGCCGTAGGCGCTCATCTCGATCGTCTCCAGCGCTTGCTCAGCACCGCCGATCAGGGCGTCGCGCAGCGCCGCGCCCGCACCGGCGAGGGTGAAGACCGTGCGGTTGTGATCGGCGTCGGAGTGACGGTCGAGCAGCTCGACACCATGGGTGAAGGCACGCTGCAGGGCCTCGACCCGCGCGGCGTCGCGACCCTCGGAGACGTTGGGAACGGCAAGTAGCGGCCGCGACACCGTCAAACGAGCAACTCGCCGGCGCGGACGATCTCCTTGCCGTCAATCTCAACGCTCGGTTCGAGCACGACGCAGTCGAGGTGCACTGGCACCTGGACTTTGCCGCCGATCGCCGCCGAAGCGCCGAAGGCGACGTGGGCGGTGCCGAGGATCTTCTCGTCCTCGAGGATGTTGCCGGTCAAGGTCGCCTCTTCGTTGGTGCCGATGCCGAGCTCGGCGATGTTGGTCCCGTCCTCGCCGTGCGCGGTCAGCAGCTCCATCAGCGCCGCGCCCTCCGGACCCGTCGCGTCGGTGAGATGGCCGTCGCGTACGGTCAGCTCGACCGGCGTCTCGACTTTGCCGACGCCGGCGATCGAGCCATCGACGACGAGCGTGCCCTCGCCGCTACTGGGCGCGACGAAGGCCTCGCCGCAGGGCAGGTTGCCGAAGGCGCCGGGAGCGTCGAGCACGCCGGCATCGGCAATCGGCACGCGCTCTTGCAGTCCGAGCCGCAGGTCGCTGCCGTGCTGGCAGGTGATCCGCGCCTCCTCGCCGGCCCGCAGCGCCGCCGCCAGGGCGGCCCCGCGCCGGCGCAACTCACGCATGTCAGCGTTCATCAGCCGCGCCAGCATGTCGGCGGTGACGCCGGGCAGGGTGGCAATCCTGGCGCCCGCCTGATTGGCGGCGCGGCGAGCGTAAGTGTGGGAGAGCGACTGGATCGTCGGCGCCAGCACCACGTTGGCAGCGATCATCGCCGCGGCAACCGGCGTCGGCGGCTCGGCGCCGTTGGATTCGAGCTCAGAGATCACCACCAAGGTCGCGTAGGCGCCATCGCCCTCGGCCTCGATCCGCATCAGGGCACCGATGTCCTCGGTCACCGGGTTGCAGATCACCAGCACCTCCTCAGCCGGTTCCACCCGCAGACAATCGCGGAGAACCGTGCGAACCGCCCTGTCCAGATCCTGCGTCATCGCCACAAGGCTAAGCCCTATCGCGCCAAGGCGAGCAGAGCCCCGCCATCGCTACGATCCCGACTCCCCGCCGGAGTAGCTCAGCTGGTTAGAGCAGCGGAATCATAATCCGCGTGTCGGGGGTTCGAGTCCCTCCTCCGGCACTGTTTTGCAAGCCTAAAGACGTCCCCCGAACGCCTGCCAGAAGCTAATCCTCAGTATGGCCGTTGATTGCAGCGACTGGCGTCGCTGTCAAACAGCTCTTTAGCGAGGCGGTGTCTAGGCCACGGTCGGCCAGCTCTCCAGCAACTCGGTCCGCCGCCTCTCTGGGAGTTAGGCCGTGAATCGCACCAAGAAGGTCTTTCCATAGCTCAATCGCCTCATCTGCGAGGCTGCGGATAGAGCCCGACGAAGCCAAAAACACATTCTCCGCCGCAACAGCACGAGCGCCGTCGTCGATCTCTGTACGAGGCGAAACGATCACAGCAATCGCCTCCTGGCTTGAATCCCAGTCAAGTTCCCGCACCACCCAAGTCGGATGGGTCGTTGCCTGTCGCGCGGCACTTGCTGAGACTACGCCGTCCTCGCCCTCTTCCGACTTAGCCTCCCAAAGGATGTGAACGTCATCATCTCTCCAGGCGCTGTCTGGCGAGGTGGGCACGTTGGGTCGCACCGCATCGAAGCCGAGCATCCGACCCAAACGCTCCAAGCCCCTCTCGAACTCAGAAGACGAATCGGTTCCCATCCACTTTTCCAGCTCGTCTGAGAACCGCTCGCCACGTGACGAGCGGGAGACTGCCTGTAGCTCCCTCGCGAGCCTTAGGGCGCGAGTCTCTAGGGCCTCAACGTCGACATCGACAGGCACCTCAGGCAGTATCGGGCGCCATGACTGCGCTCGAGCAGAGGCATTCGCATCCCGAGACAGCTCAGAAGCCAGCCGCGCATCAATCGCGTCTCCCGTCGCGCTGGCATGCTGGGCTCCCCAGTGCGCTCCCAGCACCTTCCAGAAGGTTCGATAGGGCGCAACCTCGCCAACCGTAAGTTGCCGTACAGCGGCCTGGGCGTGACGACATGCCTCTGCCGGTTCACCGCGCCAGGCGGCTCGACACGCCCGCACCTCGCTCGCCGCAGCGGACTGGAGCTGGTCGGCGCCCTTTGGCGCCGCGAGGTTTGCCTCATCAGCCTCATGGCGCAAATACTGCTCAGCCTGCTCCCAGGCTTCGTTGCGAGCCAAAAAGGAGTTGACGATGCTGGTCAACCCATGGCCTTCACGCGCCAGGTACAGCCCATATTGCAGCTCGGCCTGAAGCTCGGGTCGTAGACCTACGAGATTGCCGGGCTCGCGAAGAAAGTCGATGAGCGGCTCGCTTGCCATTAGCACTACGGCGTGATCATTGCGATGGCGTGTAGCGCGACCCATGCCCTGCATGAGTCGCGTACGGATGCGCTCTCTCAACGCCGACTCAGCACCAGCCGTATAAAAGAGGAATCGCTCTTGCAGATGAGTACCGGCTGGCAAGCCGCTCATCACGATCAATTCACACTGCTCCCCCGGCAGGTCAATACCGTCATAGCGGTTGGCCAGAACAAGGGCTCGATATGTCGATTCCTGAAACGGATGCAAGCGCTCGTCAACGTCTCCGATCCGAAGCACCTCCCATCCATCTGGCAGCAGAACCTCGACCTCCTCAGCCTCCCATTTGGACGGGACCAAGACGAGGGCGCGCGGAAAGCGCTCAATCGTCTCCTCAATGAACTCCGACGCCGCCAACGGCTGCATACCAGCGCGCGGTAGCAGCACGAGCCGGCGGCCGCTACCACGACGCTCCCAATCGGAGGGAGTCTCAACCCGAGGGATCTTCGTCCGGCCAAACGATCGCTCCAACTCCCCTGCCTGGCCCAGGGTCGCCGACAGGTACACACGCTGCTCGGCGTCCTCGAAGGTGTCATGGAAACACGTTGGTGGGACAAAGGGTCGTATCAGGACGTCCCGCCAACCGACGAACATCAAACAACCAGGGAGGTGTGCACGAATTTCACTGAGGGCGTACCCAGCGCTCTCGTCAGGTTCTAGGTGATCATCGAGTGCCTCGACTACCGCATCTGCCCTATCAGCTAGATCCTTGGGTCCAACCAGCTGTGGCAGCGGAAGTGAGTGGAGGGGCAGGCCATCGTTGTGTAGTTCGCTCAATCGCTCGTTGGGGATCGCGTCCGCAACAACATCCACTAGAGCCTGATAGGCAAGATGCTCTCGCTCGACCGATACCGACCAGTTCTTCGCTACCGGCCCCTCGGCTGCATGCGCGTCATCCAACACGAGCGTTTGGGGCTTGATCTTGGGGCTGGTGTTGAAGATGTGCGAATAGACCGAGATGATGGTTGCGTCCCCCGTCACACCACAGGTTCGGTCACCTGGATCCCACTCACGGTTGGGCCCCACCAGCAGGACAGTAGGAATGCCGTAGCCAGATGCCTTTTCATGCGCTTGGTGTGCGAGCTGTTGGGTCGGACAGACGAACGCACTGGACGCACCAGTCACGCGCCGACGCCAATCGGCGATGAGCAAACCAACCAACGTCTTGCCCGCTCCAGTAGGAAGCTCCAAGGCAACATCCGGACTCTCGCGGTGGTCATCGAAATAACGCTCTAGGACGTGTGACTGATGGCGCCAAAGAGCGCCAATCGCCGTGTCAGTGACCGAAAGACCGTCATAGAGATCCTCAGGACTCTCGGGCGGCCGCTCGTTAGGCCGGTTTGGAACTGGGACGACGGGCATCGGCGCATGATAAATGCGCCAGCCGCCGCCGAGGAACTCTCAGGTGTTCTGATAGAGCGGGCCGTCGCCGCCCTCGGGGGTCGTCAACCGGCCGCCCTTGGCGGTGATCGCGCCGCACTGAACGCAGTTGGTGTAGTTGACGATCACGTCGACGTCGCCTGTCTCGGGGGCGTCGTCGGGGATCTCGTAGACGCCGGCGGGGCACATCCACTTCCAGGTTTCGGCGATCTCGCGGGGGACACGCTTTTGGACGCGGATGTGGTTGGGGGCATCGTCGCGGGTGGCGTTGCCGGTGATGAAGACGCTTGAGAGCTTGTCGAAGGTGAGCTCGCCGTCGGGCTGGGGGTAGTCGTCCTTGCTGTCGCCGATGAACATCGGCTGGGCGTCGTTGCGGTGGAGCTTCCAGCGACCGCCGGGGAAGTGGCCCTTGGTGAAGACCATCGAGGTCACCGCCGGGCCGCCTTTGAGCAGGCCCTTCTGGAAGGGCTGGCGGGTGTTGCGCTGTTCGTAGAGGTCCTTCTTGATCACCGAATCCTCGACCGCTGCTTCGTAGCCGGAGAAGTCGTTGCTTTCGTCCTTGAGCGAGGCGTAGATCTGCTCCGCCGCCAGCATCCCGGACTTGATCGCGTAGTGGACCCCCTTCAGCGCCGCTAGGTTGACCATGCCGGCGCCGTCGCCGACCAGCACTGCGCCGGGCATTGAGAGCTTCGGCATTGCCCAGTAGCCGCCGGCGGGAATCGCCTTCGCGCCCCAGCTCACTCGCTCGCCGCCCTCGAGGATCTTGCGCACCATCGGGTGGGTCTTGAACTCCTGCAGGAAGTCGTGAGCTGAGCTGGTCGCGTCGGCGTAGTCGAGGTCGAGCACAAAGCCGATCGAGACCAGGTCCTCGCCGGTTTTCTCGTCGACCATCGGGTAAATCCAGGAGCCGCCGATCTGGTGGTACTTGGCGGAGATCTTCAGCGGCCAGCCAGCGATCGTGTGGATCACCCGGTCGAGCGGCTTGGCGACCTTCCAGACCTCCTTGACTCCGAGCTCCCAGACTTGCGGCTCGCGCCCCTCATCGAGCTCGAACTCGCGCACGGCGGCGTCGGTCAGGTGTCCCCAGCAGCCCTCGGCCAGGACCGTCGCCTTGGCGCCGATGTCGGTGCCGGGCTCGAAGTTGCCGAGCTCCTCGCCCTCTTTGCCGCGGCCCTTGTCGCCGGAGCGCACGCCAACCACCGCGCCGTCCTCGACGATCAGCTGCGTCGCCGCCGTCTCGGTCAGCAGGTAAGCGCCGGCCTCCTCGGCCTGCGCCTGCATGTAACGACAGAGCGCAGCGACGGAGATCACCTCGTTGCCGTGATTGCGCTGCGGCGGCGGTGGCGGAATGCGGATCTTCGACTTGCCGTTGGGCAGGGCGTAGATCGCCTCCTTCTTTACCTCGCCGAAGGCGAAACCCTGCTGGCGCCACTGCTCGCGACTCAGGTCAGGAAAGAGCTCGCCCAGCGGGCCGGGACGCATCACCGCGCCGGAGAGGTTGTGACCGCCGCAGGTCTTCGCCTTCTCGATCACCGCGACCGGGACCTCACCAAGCTTCTCCATCGTCTCGGGATCCTCAGCGAGCAGCTGCAACAGCCGGTTGGCGCAGGCGAGCCCGGCGGTGCCGCCGCCGACGATCGCGACGCCGATCTCGATCCGCTCGTCCTCAGCATCGAGGCCGCGCTTGACGAACTCCTTCGTCACGTCCACGGGCGGCGGGAATTCCGCCGGCACGACCTTGCCGTTAGAGCCTGCCATCGGCGCGAACTATAGCCGTTGACTGACTAGTCAATCAGTGAGCTATGACGCACTTCTGGCGCCTTGGTGGCGGTATGCGCCACTAAGGCGCCAAACCTTCGCTCAGGCGCTCAGCTGAGCGTGGCGCCGACGCCGTGCTGGCGAAGTTCATTGAGAACCTCGCTCATCGCCTCGACCTCGGGGGCGACCATTTCGGGCCAGGACTTCTCGGGGTGCTCGTCGAGCGTCTTGTAGCCGTTGCCGCTGATGATCGCGACGACGGTGTCGTCTGGTCCGAGCTTGCCTTCGTTGGCGAGCTTCGCCGTGCAGGCGACCGTGGTGCCGCCGGCGGGCTCGGTGAGGACGCCCTCGGTGGCGCCGAGCAAGTCGATTCCCTCGAAGATCTCCTGGTCCGTAACCGACGCAGCCGAGCCGCCGCGCGATTTCACCGCGTCGACGACCAGGGGGCCGTCGCCGGGGGCCCCGATCGCGATCGAGTGGGCGGCGGTGTTCGGGGTCTGCGGCTCGACCTCGTCCGCGCCCTCGAGGATCGCGGTAGCGATCGGGTCACAGCCCCCCGCCTGGGCGACGTTGATCTTGGTCTGCGAGGTCTCGGCCAGGCCGACCAGCTCGAGCTCGTTCAGCCCCTTGTGCACGCGCGAGGAGAGCGTGCCGCCGGCGGCGGGGATAACGAAGTGATCGGGTGAGACCCAGTCGAGCTGCTCGACCACCTCGTAGGCCTCGGTCTTTGCCCCCTCGGCGTAGAAGGGGCGCAGGGTGATGTTGGTGAACTGCATGCCGCTGGCCAGCGCCAGCTCGCGGCAAGCGCGGTTGGCCTGGTCGTAGTTGCCGTCGAGTTGGATCACGGCGGCGCCTAGCGCCCGGCAGGCGCGGGCCTTGCCGCGCTCCATGTTCGACGGATAGAAGACGTAGGCGGCGACGCCGGCCTTGGCGGCGAGCGAGGAGACGGAGGTGCCGACGTTGCCGGTCGAAACGCAGCCGATCTCGTCCTTGCCCAGCTCTAGCAAGCGGGCAACGGCCATCGAGACCACCCGGTCCTTGTAGGAGAGGCTGGGACGCTGGGTGCTGTCGTCCTTGAGGTAAAGCTTCTTGAGACCGAGCTCGGCGCCGAGCCGGTCGGCGTGGATCAGCGGCGTGCGGCCGCTGTAGCGGCCGACCCGGGCCTGCGCCCTGGCGTCGACGATCGGCAGCAGCTCCTCAAAACGCCAGATGTTGATCTCGCGCTCAGCCGGTGGGATCTCACCGAGGCGCTTTTTCGCCAGCTCGTAGTCGTATTCGATGTCGAGCCCGTTGCCGCAACCGTGACAGCGGAAGGCCGTGTCGAGCAGCGGGTAAGTGCGACCACAGTCGCGGCAGACCATTTCGGTCGCACAAGAGCGGGTGCGGTCCTCGGGGTTCAGCATGCGAAATCTCCTCCGAGCAGAGTACTGAGCGCCTGCCAGCTTCGTCGCTCCCCTATCCCTCCGCCACGCGCTCCCATAAGCAGGTTGGTATAGCAGGCGGAGGTACATCGATCAAGCTTTCTTTGTGCATTGATCCCCGAGGGCTTGACCGAGGAAAGAGGGCCCACAAAAAAGAAGTGGGCCCGCCCCGGCGGTGTCAGCTTCCGCGGGGCGGGCCCAACCTCCGACCAGCGCTTATCTGGGCTCTGGCCTGAGCTACGGCTGCGTCGGGGCCTTTAACTGCGCTCCCCGGCGCGACTGTCCGGCGTGACCGGTTTCCCAACGTCACGCCTCACGAGCGCCATGGCCCATTTACATGGCCGCCCCCCCTCTCCGGGGGCCAGGCTGCCAGAGGTGGGAGGGCGATGTGGTCGTAATGGCACCGGGCAGCGTCGCGAGCTGGAGGTGGGGCAATGCCCACGACACCGTCGCCTCCCTAATGCTCTTGGTACGACCATCAACTCGACTCATGACTGGTCACTCCTTTTGCCATCGCAAGGCGAGTCGCCCGACTGGGTCCCCACCTCTCCACTTGGCGCTGGTCGTCAGCGGAACTACGTATAACAGATTCAGTATGCACTGGTCAAGTCTTTTTGATGTAAACGTCCAGAAGCGTTTGAATTTCGCTGCGTTTACATCGGGACGCGGGCGCGCGGCTGCCAGCTGAAGGTGCGAACCGCGTCCTCGAAACCGGCGTGCCCGAGGCTCTCGCGATCCGACATAGCCGGCGCGCACCCCGCCTCGGCCACTGCGATCGTCTTGCAACCGGCGGCCGAAGCGTCGCTGACGCAGCGGTGGAGCACGGCGAGCTGGCCGCAGCCATCGCCCTCCGCAACGAGGCGCGAGGCAAGCGCCAGCACGGCGACGTCGTCGTGCTGGTACATCGCCACGTAGGCCAGCGGCTCATCGCCATCGACGGCGCAGTAGCAGCGCCAGTCGCGCGTTCCCGGCAGATCGAGGAAGAAGGTCGCCGCCCAACTGGCGAAGCCGAGGCTCTCGGCCAGGGGATCGCCGAAGCCTTCGTCTTCCCAGGGATCGACGCGCTCGTAGATGTCGATGCCCGGCGGCGGCTCGAAGCGCGGCGGTGAGCCATCGCGGAGCAGCTTCATCGGCCCTTCGAGGAGGCGGTAGTGGTGTCGCTCCAGCCAGCGTTCAGCCGCCTCCTGCTCGGGCAGGCCCGGCGTCAGCGAGACGCGAAAGTCGACGTCGTGGCGCTCCATCCACTTCACGGCGGCGGGCAGGTAGCCGTCCTCAAGGGCGCCCGGGGCGCCGGCCCCGAGGATGAAGTTGAGCGCCGGCTCGGCCGCTTCCTCGGCTACTACGGCAGCGGCAACCGGACCGAATCGAACCATGTCGATCCCCAGATCAACGACGGCATCCTCGCAGGCCGTGTCCCAAAGTCCCCTCCAGAACTGCTTCTCGGCCTCATCGAGGGCAACCGCGTCGAACGCGGAGCTGCCTTCGGCTGCCACAGCCCGACTATAGGGGTCTTACACGGGAACAGTCAAGGTTTCCTGGATAAAAGTAGGTATCCAGGATGGTCAGGAGCTACTTGCGACGCCGGCCGAGATCTCGCTGAGGTCGAGGCGCTCCGGCCAGGCGCCCGGCAGGCCCTCGCCGTCCTCGTCCCCGGAGGCCAGCAACAGCGCCTCGGCAAAGTGCGGCGCGAACGGCGCCAGGGTCTGGGCAAGCAGCCTCAGGGCCGCCACCTGCGCCTCGGCGTCGGCGCGGCAAAGCTCGTCGCGGCGCTGGATTACGCGCTTCTCGAAGTCCTGAATGCGCTCGAAGAGGCGGGTGATGTTGCGCACCGCCTTGTGCATCTGCAGCTCCTCCAGGTCGGCGGTGATGCGGCTGAGGCCGTTGTCGCACCACTTGCAGAGCCGCTCGCGCATGAACTCGGTGTCGGCGGCCGCCTCGGCGTCCTCCGGCGCGAGCTCGAGATCGGCGAAGCGCTGCTGGGAGTAGATCCAGACGTTGTGGAGGAAGCGGGCGGCGAAGCGCAGGGCGCCGTCGTTCCAGTTGAGCGTCTTGGCCGGACCGGCGGCGTAAAGAACGGCTATGCGGACGGTGTCAGCGCCGTATTGCTCGACCAGCTCATCGGGGTCAACGACGTTGCCGAGGTGCTTGCTCATCTTGCGGCCATCGGCGATCACCATCTCGTGGAAGAGGCAGCCGCTGAAGGGCTCACCGTGCTCCATGAACGAGAACGGCCCAATGTCCCGCAGGGCCTTGGTGACGACGCGCTGGTCGAAGACGAAGCCGCCGGAGTCGGCGCCGGCGACGAGGCGCTCGGAGGGCAGCCAGCGCTGCAGATCCGGGTGGCTGAACATCTGCTCGGCGCGCGCCTCGGGCGGCACCGCGGACGGGACCCAGAGCCAGAGCGCGTCGAAGTGGCAGTCGAGCGTGTCGGTCTCGCGCTTGGCCGGCCCTCCGCAGCGCGGGCAGGCGACGTCGACGAACTCGGACCGCTCGGCAAGCGGGTTGCCCTCCCCCGTCGGCTCGATGTCGCGCGGCAGCACGACCGGCAGGTCCTGCTCGGGGACCGGCACTGGTCCGCAGCTCTCGCAGTTGATGATCGGGATCGGCGTGCCCCAAAAACGCTGGCGCGAGATCGAGAAATCGGCGGCGCGGTAGCGAACCGTAGGTTGGGTCTCGGGCTGGGTCGCGGCGGGTGCGGCCGTATCGGCCTCTACGTCGGCGTTGGGTGCCGATGCCTCCGCGTCGCCACCGGTAGAGGCTCCCTGCAGGCGCTCCACGCGAGCCGCAAGCGCTGCGTCGGCCTCGTCGACAGCTGGGATGCCCAGGGCCGCGGTCGGGCCATAGCGAGCGTCGACCAGCGGCGAGACGATCAGCGGCAGCTGGGCTCCGCTCCAGGGCGCCGTCACCGAGGCGCCGGTGTCGACCAGGGGCACTGACTTGGCGTCGCGGGCGCTGCGCTCCCAACCCCCGGAGCGCAGCTTGTCGAGCTGCTCGGCGACCGCCGGGTCGCCGACCCACGCCTCGATCTCGGGATGGCGCGGTGAGAGCAGGACGAAGCTCGCCTGCGCGACCGAGTCAGGGTGCGGCGTGAAGGCGGTCAGCGAGGGCCCATCGGCGCCGCCCAGATCGACCTCCACCCCATCGCTGCGGCCGAGGATGTAGCGCTGGGTGGAGAGCGAGATCTCGTCCCAGTCGGGCTCCAGCTCCGGCAAGCGGGCGTCGTTCTCCTCGAGGTAGGGGGTGATGCGCAGGAACCAGGTGGGGCGGCGGATCAGGCGCACCTCGTTGTGGCAGCGCCAGCAGCGGCCATCCTCGACCTGCAGCGCGGCAAGGGTCGTGCGGCAGTGATCGCACCAGTCGACGGTCGTGTTGTCGCGGTAGATCAGGCCGGCCTCGAGCAGGGTGACGAAGAGCCATTGCGACCAGCGGTACTGGGCCTCGTCGGAGCTGTAGAAAACGCGCTCGTAGTCGAAGGAGAAACCCAGCTGGCGCATCTGCTCGAGCATCCGCTCGCCGCAGCTCTCGACCCAGTCGGCCGGCGGGATCTTGCGCTCGATCGCCGCCATCTCGGCCGGCAGGCCGAAAGCGTCGAAGCCGAAGCCGAAGAGCACGTCATCGCCACGGGCGCGGCGAAAGCGCGCGTAGGCGTCGCCAATCGAGTAATCGCGGACGTGGCCCATGTGCAGTTTGCCCGAGGTGAAGGGGCTTGAGGGCTTGATGTAGATCGAGCGCGAGCCGTCGCTCGGCTCCGGGGTCGCGAAAGCGTCGCGCTCAGACCAGGCCGCCTGGCGCCCCGCCTCGACCGCAGCCGGATCGTATTTCGCTCTCGTCGTGCTCATCTCGCTCGCCTTCTCGCCTCGCTCGCTGACCCTACCCAGGTCGTGCGCGGGAATATTTGACCAATGCAGAGCTGGGGATTATGGTCTCCCCGGACGTCTACACTGAAATCTGTAACGCTTGTCCTCGGCTGCTGACGCGAGGACTGGGGGCAGGCAGACCCGAAGAGGGAGGTCCCAGTGACAGAGGGTAGAGAACTCGCCGCAGTCCTCGACGGTCGATTGGACGACCGGCTCGTGGGCGAGATGGTCGAGGCAGCCACGGTTGCCCCTGCCGGCGAAGAGGCGCACGAGGTGATGATGCGGGTCGTCGAGTTTGCCGAGCAGGACCCGACCGCGACCCGGGAAGCGCTCTGGGCATTGCGCGGCGACGCAGGGGCACTGGAAGGGCTGGAGCACCGTTTGCCGCTTAGCCCGCCGAAGGCGACGCTGGCGCTCGGCAGCGCAATTCAGCTCGCCAGCACCGAGCTTGGCTCGGCGCGGCCCAACCTGCGCAAGCGCATGCCGGAGCTGATGCGCTGGCTGAAGGGTGACTGGTAGGAACGGCTAAGCGGGCTTGCGGCCCGAGAAGAAGACCTCGAACTGGCTGTCCTTCGGCGGCCGCGGCTTGCCGGTGCCGCGGAAGACGCCGCTGAACTCCATGCCCACGGAGCCGTATATCTCGGTCAGCTCATCAACCGAATAGAGCCGCTGGCGAAACGGGATCGGCTTGACCCCCTCGAAGACCTCGCCGACGATAATCGGCATCGTCGAGCCTTCTAAGTAGCGACTGCGCGGTTCCCAGCGGTGATCGATCAGTTCGACCATGCCCTCGCCGGCGATCCAGGTCGTCTGCGGTAGGTGGTTTTCCGCGTAGAGGACGTTGGGCAGCTGCAACAGGTTGCCGCCACCGGGGCGCAGCGCCGCGGCGATCACCTCGAAAGTGCGGTGGTTCTCCTCCTCGGTCTCGAAGTAGCCGATCGCCCCATCGTTGAGGTTGAGCACGAGATCGAACTCTTCGTCGAAGTCGAGCTGGCGCAGATCGGCGGCGAGGAAGGAGGCGTTGAGCGACTCGGCCTCCGCGTCGGCCTCGGCGATCGCCAGCAAGTCGGGTGAGATGTCGACCCCGACGACCTCGAAGCCGCGGCGGGCCAGCTCGTGCGAGTGTCGGCCGGTGCCGCAGGCCATGTCGAGCACCCGCTCGCCACCCTGCGCCCCCAGCATCGCCAGCGCTCGATCGACTTCGGCGCCCGTGCGATCGGCCCAAGGGCGCTTCAGCGTCTCCTCGGGCGGAAACGCCGAGCGGTACCAATCCTGCGGAATCTCGGTTGCGCTGGCCTCCCCCATTGCTCAGGAATATTAGCGGGCAGGAGACTGAGCCGTACCAGTTGGCGACGAGGTGCCTGGGACTGCCGTTAGGCGAAGGTCCAGAGCTTGTTGCCGAGGAAGTTGAACGGCATCGCCACGGCAACGGCAATCGCCTGGGCGGTGAGATCGCCCATCGAGGTCCCCCCCACCAGCGCCTGCAGCACCGCCAGGTTGATCAGCAGCGCGGCAACGCTGACGGTGAAGAAGCGCGCTGCCTGGAAGCCGGCGTGACCGTCGCCGGCGGCGAAGGTCCAGTGCCGGTTCCAGAAGAAGTTGCTGCAGAAGGCGACGCAGAAGGCGCCGATCGCGGCGATCAGGTGATGGACGCCGAGGTTGCTGCTGAGCAGGGCGAAGACGCCGAGGTTGATCAGGTAGCCGGAGCCGCCGACGAGCCCGAACTTGAGCAGCTCCCACCAGCTGGCCGGGCGGCGGGCGGCGGCGCCGAGGCGATAGGCGAATTCACTGGCGCTCACGGCAACTTCCGCGCCTCGCCGTCGACGACCACGGCGTTGAAGCCGAAGCCGGTGTGCACGTGCTTGAGCACATAGAAGGGAATGTCGTGGGGGCGATTTGCCATGTAGCGAGTCAGCGTGAGGCGCTCGAACCTTATCCGCGCCACTGGGTGGAAAACGCTTGGCACGCCGCTGACGGCGCGGCCTTCGAGCGACTTGCTGATCACGTCAATCGTACGCAGATTCCAGTCGCCACTGTAGATCCGCTGCGCGTGTTCGTGCAGGTAAAAACGCACCGGATCGGCAGCGAGCTTCCAGGTGATGATCGCGCGCGGGCCGCGCGGGGGGCCGAGTTCCGCCGTGATGCCGCGGAAATCAGGTCGCTGCAGGTTCGGCGTCTGGGTGACGTGCACGCCGAAGGCGATCCAGTAAGCGCAGAGGGCGACCGCGAGCAGCAGGCCGAGGCGACGGGCGCGATCGACGGCGAAGCCCAGCGAGGCGGCGATCGCCAGCGGCACCAGGGCCGGCAGCAGGTTGCGCTCGACCACGTAGTCCTTGCCCGCCAGGGCGGCGAGGAGGGCAAGCACGGCGACCCCGGAGCCGACGAGGGCGCCGATCAGGGCGCCGCGGCGCTCGCGCCGGCTGCCGCGCACGGCGACGAGCAGCAGGGCGACGGCGAAGAGGATCGCCGGCAGCAGGGCGTAGCGCTCGCGGGGCGGCTCGGCGATCACGTGGCCGGTCTCGCCGATCAGGAAGCTGACGCCGGCCTGGAAGAAGCGGGTCGAGAGCAGGCTTTCTTCGATCCAGCCGATGTGGGTCGGGTTGACCTGGGCCGAGATCAGCGGCACGAGGGCGAGGCCGACCAGGCCGACAGCAGCGACCGCTGGGAAGACGAGGCGCCAGCGGCCGCGCAGGGCGATCAGCAGCCAGAGCGCCTCGATGCTTACGGCAAAGACGGCGAAATAGTGGCTGCAGATCGCGAGCGCCGAGGCGAGCGCCCAGAGCGAGAGGTCCTTGCCGCTGCGGGTGCGCAGGGCGCGGACGAAGAAGAGCAGCGAGGCGGCGCAGAAGAAAACGAGCACGGCGTAAGAGCGGGCCTCCTGCGAGTACCAGATCAGCATTGGGTTGACCGCGACCAGGGCGGCGGCGATCAAGCCGGCGCGCCGCTGCGAGAGCTCGGCGCCGATGCAGTAGGCGAGTGGCACCGTGGCGGCGCCGAAGAGGGCGGAAAGCGAGCGCAGGCCGACTTCGTGGGCGCCGAAGGCTTTTGCCCAGGCCCAGGCGAGGACGTAATAGAGCGGTGGGTTGGACTCGCTGCCCTTGACCGCGTGCAGCATGTCGCTGAAGCTGCCGGGGATCACGCGCATCGCGGTGATCACCTCGTCGTGGTGGTAGCTCTGCACGTCGAGGCTGGCGAAGCGCATCGCGGCGCCGAGCGCAGTGAGGAGCGCCAGGGCCCAGAGGGCCCCGTTGCGGCTTGGGTTCAGGCTCAAGGCGTGCAGGCGTCTTTCGGCATTGCGCGGCCGGGGCCAAAGGAGGGTGGCGTCGCGGCGGCGGAACTGCCCCACTTGCGGTTCGGGTGGGGTCGGAGATCAAAGCTGAGCCGGGCGCCGCGCGAGAGCGCGCACCAGGTGGTCCAGGGCTGGTTGAAGCGATGACCGTTGAGGCGGAGCCCGTCTACGTACGGGGCACCGCTCGGCGCGAGGGCGACGGAGCGGCGTTTCTTCCCCCGTCCTTGCACTTCCCGGGCGGCGGCCGAGATCGTCAAGCGACGGCCGTGGGCGAGGGACACCGAGGCCTGCCCGAACAGCGGGCTGGAGATCGCGAGCAGGCCGACTCCCGGCACCTCGGGGTAGAGGCCGAGGGCGCCGAAGACGTACCACGAAGAGAGAGTGCCGAGGTCGTCGTTGCCCGGGTAGCCCGCCGGCGAGGGGCTGTAGAGGCTGAGGCCACGGCGGACCGCGGCCTGGGTGCCGAACGGCCGGCGCATCCAGTCGTAGAGCCAGGGCACGTGCAGGGTCGGCTCGTTGCCCAGCAGCGCGTGGTCGGCGTGGGTCCCGCCGGGACCGGCGTTGAGCTTGCGCAGGAAGCGGCCGAGGCGGTCGACGGCCTTCGTCCTGCCCCCCATCGCACGAGCGAGGCCAGCTGGGTCGTGAGGAACCATCCAGGTGTACTGGGCGGAGTCGCCCTCGACGAATCCACCGCCACCCAGGTTGTCGTAGTTGGCCGGGAAAGCACCATTTTCATAACGCGGCTCGATCATGCGGCTGTGGCGGTTGAAGAGCTTGCGCCAGTTGCCTGAACGCTGCATAAAGCGCTGGTATGTGCCGTTATCGCTGAGCGCGCGCCCGGCGAACTGGGCGATGGCGAAGTCGTCGACCGTGTACTCGAGCGATGTGGCCGCCGAGCCCCAGACGTCGTCGGGGCTGCCGTAGATCGAGTTGGCGTTGCGGACGTTGGTGTCGAGGTCGAAGGGTACGTAGCCATGGGCGAGGTAGGGCGAGATGCCCTGGCGCTCGAGGTATTCGCCGTTGGCGCTGCGGCATTCGCCATCGGCGCCGCGCAGCATCGCGGCGAGCGCCGCCTGGCGGTTGAAGGCAGTGGCGCCGAAGGCGGCCGCGGAGGCAACCAGGGGATCGGCCGAGTCACCGACCATGGTCATGCTCTGACCGTTGGCGTAGGGCCAGCGCGGCAGGCAACCGCTCTCGGCGGCATCGGCGAGCAGCGAGCGCACCATCTCGCTGGCACGCTTGGGAGCGAGGATCGAGAGCAGCTGAATCTGGGTGCGGTAGGTGTCCCAGCCGGAGAAGTCGGCGTACTGGGTGCGGCCCTCGGCCCGGTGCAGGAGCCCGTCCATGCCGATGTAGGCGCCGCCGACGTCGCTGAACGTGCGCGGCGCCAAACCGACGTGGTAGAGCGCCGTGTAGAAGGTGTCGATCAGGCGGGGAGCGCCGCCGTGTACGCGAATCCGGCCCAGCCAGCTGTTCCAGCGGCCTTCCGTCTCCTTGGCGACCGCGCCGAAGCCATGACCGGGGTTTTCGGCGGCGAGGTTGGCGCGGGCGTCTTCGACGCTGACGAAGGAGACGCCGACGCGAGCGGTGACGGTGCGGTTGTGGCGGGTGTCGAAGCTGGCGTAGGCGCCGGCGCCGGCGGTGGCCTTCGGGTTCGTCGGCGGCGCCTGGCTGGCGCTTGCCGCCGTCCCACTCATATTCAGTTTGTTTTCTTCCCAGGTCCCGTAGGCGTCAAAGCCACGATTGAAGACGGCGGCGATGTAGACGCGGTAGCGCGGTCGCTGGCCGCAGAAGAGACCGCTGGAAGCGGTGCCGTCGATCTCGCGGTTGGCCGGGTCGATGTTGACCGCGGCGAAGTCGTCGGGCTGGGCGCTGCCGCCGGCGTTGATCAGGACGCTGGCGTGCGGGTTGCGGGGGAAGGTGAAGCGGGCCATGCCGGTGCGGGTGGTTGCCGTTAGCTCGCTTTCGATCGAGCCGCCGCGGACGGGGTTGAGGCGGACCGAGTAATAGCCCGGCCGTCCACTCTCGTGGGCGTGCGAGAAGCCCGGCTGGAACTGGCCGTCGAGCGAAGAGCCTTCGGCCGCAGGCGAGGTTTCGATCGGCTCGGTGGTTGGCATGAAGGGGAAGTCGCCGTAGAGCGAGCAGCCGGCACCGGAGAGATGGGTGAGGCTGAAGCCCTTGACGTGGGAGTCGCGGTAGTCGTAGCTACCACGGCCGTTGCGATCGGCCGGGGTCGTGTCGGGGCTCCACTGGACCATGCCGAAGGGCGCCGCCGCGCCGGGGAAGTTGTGGCCGCCGCCGAAGGTGTCGTGGCCGGGCATGGTGCCGGCGAAGACGTGGACATGGTCAGCCAGGCCGGCGCCAAAGGCAGCCGGGGCGATGAGCGCAAGCGAGGCGAGCGCTGCGGCGATGAGAGTCCCTGCACGTACGAGCAAGCCCTGCACGTTACGGCGCTCGCTTAAGGTTCCCGCCAATCGTGAAGACGCGAAGCGCCTTTCTCATCGTCGCCGTCGCTGCCGTCGCCCTCGTCGGCGCGGTACTGGCGCTGGGCGGCGGCAAGGACAGCGCCCCCGCCCAGGCGCCGATGCCGGAAGTTCCTGGCGAGCCGACGGTGACCCTGATCTCGCCCCGCAGTGGCGCCCGGCAGACCAGCCACGCGGTCGTGGTCAAGGTCAAAGTGCGCAATTTCGAACTCTCGCCGCAGCACTTCGGCGGCGAACCACAGCTGCACGAGGGCCACATCCGCTTTGCCCTCAACCGCGTCCCCGACTGCGTCTATCCGGCCAAGCTGCAGCGGGCAATCGAAAGTCCCTTCGGCAACGGTCGTCTGATTGGGCGCTCCTTCGACTACGCGGAGTACTCCGGTCCCAACGGCGTCCTCGCCGAACGCATCGACTCGGCCGGCAGCTACTCGCCGGCGACGCGGCCGGAGATCTATTACCACGCTCTCCCCCCCGGCTTCTACCGCCTGGTCATCACGCTCGCCCAAAACGACGGCTCGACCACGCCGTTCCACGCCGTGACCAACTTCCAGATCCTGCCCAAGCCGGGCCACGGGCCGAAGTGCGTCAACGGCAAGGTGCCGAGCGCCAAGGCCGCCGCCTTCGACTGAGACAGTCACGCGCATGTGATGTCGCGATTTCGTGATGATCTGCGGACAACGCGTCGCAGACAAATCATTACGGTGCAATCATGGAGGCGATGCGACAGAGCTGGACCGACGACAGGCTTGACGATCTGCAGGGCACGGTCAATGATTTCCGCGCCGAGACCAAAGTCGAATTCGCCGCCGTGCGGGGGGAGATGCGGGCGGAATTCAGTGCCGTGCGGGGGGAATTTGCCGCAGTGCACGACGAATTCGCCGCTGTGCGCGAGGAGATGAGCGATGAGTTCAAGGCGGTCCGGCAGGAGATGAAAGATGGCTTCGACGGGATCCAGAAGCTGATGATCCGCTTCATGGCCGTGGTGGTCGCTGCGCTCTGCGGAGTAATTGCCTCGCTGCTCGGCGTGGCCGCCACCGCACTGCTCTGAGCATTCGCCGGTTTCGGGCGCCAATACTTCACTTTGTATAGTGAAGTGCCGTGCGCACTTACCGTCGTTTGATGGGCTTTTTGCGGCCCTACCGCCGCCAGCTCTGGGGATCCCTGGCCTTTGCCTGGGCGGCGATGGGGATGACGGTGTTGATTCCGTGGCTGATCGGGCGCGCCGTCAACGCGATCCAGGACGGCGACAAGCCCGACCTGCTGCCGCTGGCGCTGGCGATCGTCGGTGCCGGGATCCTGCGCCTGGGGCTGACCGTGGTGCGGCGCCTGGTTGCCGGCCGGGTCTCGCTGGCGGTCGAATTCGACCTGCGCCAGCTCTTCTACGCCCACCTGCAGCGGCTCGAGCTCGGCTTCTTCGACGGTCAGCAGACCGGGCAGCTGATGTCGCGGGCGACGGTCGACCTGCAGGCGATCCGCTTCTTCCTCGGCTACGGCTTGATCTTCATCACCCAGAACCTGCTGACGATCACCCTGGTAACGATCGTGATGGTCGCGATCAACCCCCTACTGGCGCTGATCGCGCTGATCCCGGCGCCGCTGATCGTCTTCACCGCCTCGCGCTACAACCGGGTCTCGCGCCCGGCCCAGCAGGAGGTGGCGCAGCGGATCGCTGAACTGACCGCGGAGGCGGAGGAGAACATCTCCGGGATCCGCATCGTTAAGGCCTTCGCGCGCGAGGAATATCAACTGCACCGCTTCCAACGCTCGGTCTCGCGGGTCTTCGACCAGAGCATCTACTCGACCAAGCTGCAGGCCTTCTTCTCACCGCTGATCGGGCTGTTGCCGCAGATGGGAATTGCCCTGGTGCTGCTGATCGGCGGCCGCGAGGTGATCAACGGCAGCCTCAGCCTCGGTGACTTCACCGCCTTCTACACCTACCTGGTGATCCTGGCCGGGCCGATGCGGATGCTCGGCGTGGCGATGGGGATGGCGCAGCGGGCCGTCGCCTCCGGCAACCGCCTGTTCGAGATCCTCGATCGCGAACCGGAGATCGAGAGTCCGCCGGGGGCGCCGCCGCTGCCCGCCGGCGGTGGCAGCGTGCAGATGCAGGGCGTGACGCTGCGCTACGACGGGATTGCCGCCAGGAAAGATGAGGTTCCCGTCAGCGCATCCGACATTGACCACACTAGGGCTGGGTCAATGTCGGATGCGGCGCTGAGCAGCGTCGACTTTGAGGTCGCGGGGGGGAGCACGGTGGCGTTGGTTGGCCCCTCGGGCTCGGGTAAGACCAGCCTCGTCGCTCTGATCGCGCGGCTGTATGACCCGAGCGAGGGCTCGGTGCTGGTCGACGGCGTCGACGTGCGCTCGGTAGAGGTCGAGTCGCTGCGCCGAGAGATCGCCTTCGTCGGCGACGAGAGCTTCCTCTTCAGCGCTAGCGTCGCCGACAACATCGCTTACCCGCGCTCCGACGCGCCCCGCGAGGAGATCGAAGCCGCGGCTCGGCGCGCTCAGGCGGCCGGCTTCATCGAGGATCTGCCGGGCGGCTACGACACGGTCGTCGGCGAGCGCGGCCTGACGCTCTCGGGCGGGCAGCGCCAACGGGTGGCGATCGCCCGGGCGCTGCTGGCCGATCCCCGCATCCTGATCCTCGACGACGCCACCTCCTCGGTCGACGCGACCACCGAGGGGGCGATCAAGTCCGGCCTGCGCGAGGTGATGGAGGGACGAACAACCTTCATCATCGCCCACCGTCTCTCCACCGTCTCGCTCGCCGACGAGGTGATCGTCATGGACGGCGGCCGCATCGTCGACCGCGGCACCCACGCTGAGCTGCTCGAAGGCTGCAGCTTCTACCGCGAGATCGCCGAGCACGGCCTCGCCGACTCGGTCTTCCTGCAGCGCGACCTCGAGCAGCGCGAGGAGGTGGCACGGCTGTGAGCGAGCAAGCCCCTACGGATCGGGAGCCAGGTCGCTGGGGCAGCATCGTGCTGCTCTTCGCCGCGGTCTGGAAGTTGCTGCGCGGCCAGGACCAGCGCGCCCGCAAGGTGCGCTGGATGCTCGGCCTGCTGCAGCCCTACCGCGGCAAGGTGGCGTTGATGTTCCTCGCCCTGCTGGTGGCAACGGGCGCAGGGCTCGCTCCCCCCTACCTCGCTGGCCAGGCGGTCGACAACGGCATCGTTACCGGCGACGTCTCCGCCCTCGACTGGATCGTCGCCGCCTTCGTCGTCGTCGCCACTCTCTACGCGGTAGCGACCTACCTGCAGACCTACCTGGTCGGCTGGGTCGGCACGCGCGCCCTGCAGGACCTGCGCGAGCGGGTCTTCTCGCACCTGCAGACAATGTCGATTGGCTTCTTCACCCGGCGCAGCCCCGGCGTGCTGATCAGCCGCATGACCAACGACATCGAGGCGCTCAATCAGCTCGTCACCGACGGCGTGGTGACGATGTTCTCCAGCGTGCTGACCCTGGTCGGGGTGGTCGTGATCCTGCTCGTGCTCGACGTCAAGCTGGCTCTCGTCACCTTCATCACCTTCCCACTGATCGCCGCCGCCAGCATCGTCTTCCGCATCGTCTCCCACGGCGCCTACCGGGAAACACGCGAGCGGATCGGCGCGATCACCGGCTACCTGCAGGAGACCCTGAGTGGCGTGCGGGTGGTGCGCAGCTTCGGCCAGGAGCCGCGCCACGTCGACGCGATGACCGAGCTCAATGAGGCCAACCGGGCGGCCAACATGCGCACGGTCTTCCTCAACGCCTCCTACTTCCCGGGGGTCGAACTGCTGGCCTCAGTCGGCACCGCGGCGATCCTGCTCTACGGCGGCACCCAGTCAATCGACGGCGCGATCCAGATCGGCACGATCATCGCCTTCGTCGGCTACTTGACCATCTTCTTCGAACCGATCCAGCAGCTCTCCCAGCTCTACACGACCTACCAGCAGGGGATGGCGGCGCTGGACAAGATCTTCGACCTGCTCGACACCGCGCCCGACATGATCGACGCCGAGGGCGCGATCGACCCGGGCACGCTGCGCGGCGAGATCGAGATGCAGGGTGTCTGGTTCTCCTACGCCGACGACGCCGATCTCCCACCTGGTCGCGATAACCGCGACGAAGCAGGAGGTGAGCCTCCGGAGGACGGAGTTGAGTGGGCGATGCGGGATATCGACCTGCACGTGCCGCCAGGGCAGACGCTGGCCCTGGTCGGGACGACGGGAGCCGGCAAGTCGACCTTCGCCAAGCTGGTGGCGCGCTTCTACGACCCGCAGCACGGCAAGGTGCTCGTCGACGGTCACGACCTGACGGGAGTGCAACAGCTGGCGTTGCGGCGCCAACTGGGGATCGTGCCGCAGGAGGGTTTCCTCTTCTCCGGCAGTGTGCGCGAGAACATCGCCTTCGGCCGGCCCGAGGCGACGCTGGAGGAGATCGAAGACGCGGCCGCCGCGGTCGGCGCTACGGAGTTCATCGCCGCCCTGCCGGAGGGGATCGAGACCGAGGTCGGCGAGCGCGGCGTGCAGCTCTCGGCCGGCCAGCGCCAACTCGTCGCCTTCGCCCGAGCCCTGCTCGCCGAACCGCGCATCCTGATCCTCGACGAGGCGACCTCGAACGTCGACGTGCGCACCGAGAAAACGATCGAGAAAGGCCTCAGCCGCCTACTGGCGGGCCGCACCGCGATCGTGATCGCCCACCGCCTCTCGACGATCCGCCGCGCCGGCAAGATCGTCGTACTCGAACACGGCCGCATCGCCGAGGCCGGCACGCACGACGAGCTGATCGAGGCGGGTGGCCCGTACTCGCGGCTCTACGGGGCCTGGGAAGAGTCCTCCGCGGCCTGAGTCACTCTTTAGTGACTGTGCGCCCTCCCTTTTCCACCTCACAGGTGGGTTAATGGAGGGCGCGTCGCGCTAGCCGGGGCCGATGCCGCCGGAGCTGCCACCCGTGGAGCCGCCGCCTTCGGGGGCGCCTGCAGTGCCGCCGCCTTCGGCCGTGCCGCCGGCGCCGCCCGTTTCGGGAGCGACTTCGGGAGCCGGTTCGGCTTCCACTTCGGGTTCAAGCACTTCCGGTTCAACCGCTTCGGCTTCTTCGCCGCCAGCTTCGACTTCGCCTGATTCGGCGCTCGGGCCCGACGTTGCGGGGGCGCTGGGCCCTTCGCTGCAATCTTTGAAGCCGTATTCGCTTGCTGCGTTCTGGAAGGAGGTCAGCGCCGAGGAGGCGTTCGATTCGGCGGCTTCGAGGCCGGCGGTGTCACCGCGCTCGGAGGCGAGTTTGAGTTCGTCCTCGGCTTTGGCCAGTTCTTCGGCGGTGCTGGAGAATTCCGCATAGCCCTCGGTTTCCTGCGGCGTACCCAGATTGTTGAGGCTGGCGACCATGCCGCTGTAGAGATCGGCCACCTGCGCGGCGGGGCTGCCGTTTTCGCTCGCGCTGGAGCCGGTCGAGCCGACCGCGGCGTTGACCTCAGCGCAGATCGCGTCGCCCTGTTCGGTCAGCTCGGCCCTGGTCAGCGCCGTCGGCGTCGCTGCCGTGGTCGTCGCGGTTGATTCGCTGGAATCGTCACCGCCTCCCCCACCACAGCCGGCGATGAGCAGCGCCGCAACTGGCAGAGCAAAGATCCATGTGCGACGAGGGCTCATGAGTGGCGAACGTAGCAAAGTGACTAGACGCTCTTTACAGGCGTTTCCGCCCACTGATGCGCGAGCAAGACCGGACTGCGCCCCAGGGACTCGAACCCCGAAATCCAGCTCCAGAGGCTGGCGTGTTGCCAATTACACCAGGGCGCAACGCGAAGGAATAAGAATACCGACGGGCGACTCGGCGGCGGATCAGGCGCCAATCGCGGAAAGATCGCTGTCGGGGTCGGCGATCCGGTCCTTGGCGCCGGAGACGTCAACGCCGTCGGCGAGTAGGCGGCGGGCCTCGGCGAGGTCTTCGGAGCGCTCGACGCTGAGGGCACCGGCGACCTTGTCGTCCTTGAGGTACCAGACGGAGAACTCGCCTTTGTCGCGGTCGCCGCGCCAGATCTCCTCATCCCAGTCCTTGGCGGGTCCCACAGTACTCGAGGCTGGCCCAGTCGGCGAGGTCGCTGAAGAAGTAGGGGACGACGTCGTAGTCGGCGTCGGCGCCGAGCATGTTGCGGGCGGCGTGGGCGCCCTGCTGTATCGCAACGTCCCAGTGCTCAACCCGGATGCGGCGGTTGTGGATGACGCTGTCGTAGGAGCAGCAGTCGCCGGCGGCGTAGATGCCCTCGGCCGAGGTCTGCAGTTTCGAGTCGCAGACGATGCCGTCGTCGACCTCGAGGCCGGCGCGCTGGGCCAGCATCGCGTCGGGGCGGACGCCGGCGCCGACGACGACTGCATCGCACTCGATCGCCAGGCCGCTCTTGGTCAGCACTGCCTTGACCCGGCCGTCGCCCTCGTAGGCCTCGAGCTCCTCGCCGCCGTGGATCGTCACGCCGTTGGACTCGAGCAGCTGGTGAAACCAGCGGCCGGCCTCATCACCGAAGGTGCGGGAGAGCGCGATCTCCTCCATCGTCACGATCGTGCACTTGGTTCCCTTCGCGGTCAGCGAGGCGGCGACCTCGGCGCCGATGTAGCTGCCGCCGACCAGAACGACGTGCTCGGCCGCCTTGGCGTCGTTGCGGATCGCGTCGGAGTTGCCGAAGGCGCGCAGGTAGTGGATGCCCTCGTTCTCGGCGCCCTCAACGCGCAGAATGTTGACCATCGCCCCGGTGGCGATTAGCGCTTTGTCGAAGCTGACCTCGTCGCCGCCCTGCAGCTTCGCCGTGCGCGCCTCAGGGTCGAGCGACATCACGTTAGTGCCACTCAGCAACTCGACGTCGTTCTCCTCGTACCACTCCGGTGGGTTGACGTAGGCGTCGGCGCGCTCGGCCTCGCCGCGCAGGTACTCCTTGGAGAGCGGCGGGCGTTCGTAGGGCGGCTCGGGCTCGCGGCCGGCGAGCAGGATCGAGCCCTCCGCCCCGCGCTTGCGCAACTCGGCGGCACAGTTGGCGGCGGCAAGGCCACCGCCGATCAGGAGGAAGTCTGCCTCGCGCTCAGCCACCGCCGTTGCCCGAGCCGTTGCCGCCGGAGGAGGGACCGAACATGTCCTTCAGCTGCTCCTCGTGACCCGGATCGAGCACCGCCAGCACCTCGTCGCCGACCTTGAGCACCGTGTCGGCGACGGGGACGAAGCCCTTGCCGTTGCGCAACACCGAGATCAAGAGGCTGCCTTCGGGCATTTCGAGGTCACCGACACGCCTCCCGGTTACCCCGGAGTCCTTGCCCAGCAACATCTCGATGATCTCCAGTTGCTCCTCCTGCAGGTCGAGCAGGTGGACGAGGCCGTACTCGGGCACCTCGTGCTCGAGCAGGCGCAGGATCAGGTCCGTGGCAGAGACCGAGGGCTTGATCCCGAGCAGGTCGAAGTGGGGCTTGTTGCGCGGGTTGTTGACGCGAGCGATGACCCGCTCGACGTTGTACTTCTCGCGCGCCACCTGGCAGATCAGCATGTTGTCCTCGTCGTCACCGGTGACCGCGATCAGCATGTCGGCGCGTTCGATCCCGGCCCGCTCCAGCACCCAGAGCTCGGAGGCGTCGCCATAGGAGACGTTGTGCTCGAGCTCCTGCTCGACGGTCAGGTAGCGGCGGCGGTTGTTCTCGATCACCGTCACCTCGTGTTCCTTTTCGAGCAGCTCGCGGGCGAGGTTCCAGCCCACCTTGCCCGCGCCGACGATGATGATGTACACGCGACCAGACCCTTCCTACGCGGCTTCCGCCGAGTCGTCAGAGGAATCGCCCTCGGCGCTAGACGGATCGCTGCCGCGGGGAGCGCCCTCGCGCACGGCGCTCTCCAGCATGTCGATCGCGACGCGGGTAGGGCAGACCGTGTGCATGCCCTGGCGCTCGTACCATTCCGCGCGCAGCGGGTCGAGGATGCGGGCGATCACGGTAGGCACGTTGTAGCGGCGCTGGGCGATCTGGGCGATGACGATGTTCGTGTTGTCGCCGTCGGTGGAGGCGATGAAGGCGTCGGCGCGCTCGATCCCGGCCGCGACCAGGGCGTCGGTCTCCAGCCCGGCGCCGACCGTGAACTGGCCGCCGAGATCCTCCCAGCCCTTGTCGAGCCCGACCTCGAGCCGCGCGTGCGACTCCGGGTCCTCGTCGAGGCAGGAGACTTCGTGCCCTTCGCGCAACATCGAGCGGGCGACGGAGGAGCCAACGCGGCCACAGCCAACGATCAGGATGAACATGGCGGGCAGTCTAGATCAAGGGTTTTGATCGGCTCACGTCAAGATGCTCATGTAATCGATATTCTTAAATCGGTATGGGGGGATTCTTTCCAGGGAGACGAGCGCTGACCGCGATCTTTGCGGCGCTTGCCTGCGTCCTCGTGGCGGCCGGCTGCGGCGGCGGTGGCTCCAGCTCATCGACGATCAGCCAGGCCGAATTCGTCAAGCAGGGCGACGCGATCTGCACCGAAGGCAGGAAAGAAATCGAAGCGGACCTTGCCGCCTACTTGAAGAAGAACAAAATCGGCAAAGGCAAGAAAGAATCGGAAGCTGAAGCCAATGAACACGAAGTCGTGTTCATCGAAACGATTGCTCTACCCGGGCTGAAAAAACAGGTGGAAGAAATCAAGGCGCTGGGAGCGCCCGAAGGCGCCGAGACTGAGGCCGAAAAATTCTTGAAGGCCGTCGAAACAGAGATAGCAAAGGGCGAAAAGAACCCCGGACCGCTTATCTCCACGCCAGAAGAAGCTTTCGAAGAGTCGGACAACATCGCTCAAGAAATCGGCTTCAAAGTCTGCGGCAACCGCAGCGCCTCCTAAGAAATCGCGATTCCCAAGAGGTCGACGCAGCTACCGACTCGAGGGCGAGGGCAAAGCGGCGGGCTCTGCCACCGCCTCCGGCGGCGCAGTCAGCAGCACCCGGCAGGGCGCTTTCTTCAGCACGTACTCGGTAGCGGCGCCGATCTCGGCCGGCTTGGCGGCGCCGATGCCGCCCAGCTTGGCCCCGCCCTTGATCTTGGTCGGGGGCTCGCCGCCAATCACGATCGCCTCGGAGCCATAGCGGCGAGCCGATTCGACGATGCCGGCGCCGATGCCGCGAGCGCGCACCACCTCGGCGCTGACGTTGACGTCCTCGTACTCCTCGGCGACGTCACTGGCCCGCTTCAGCGCCCGCTGCGCGCCCTCCTCGATCTCGGCCGGGAGCTCGGCGTCGAGCGGCAGGGTCAGCGGCACCTCGATCACGTAGACGAGGTCGAGCCGGGTCTCCTCCTCCCCGCTCTCGGCCTCCTCCAACTCGGCTGCAGCCAGCCGGCCCGCGGTGGCGACGATGTCGTCGTCGAGCTTGGTGCCGAAGACGGGCACGAGGATGTTGCGAAAGGCGACTTCCGGCACCTGCTTGGTCAGGGCCATCTCGCTGACCGTGACGCGCTTGGTCAGCGTCGTGCCCTCGAAGCCCTTGCGGTAGATGACGTAAAAGAGCAGGCCGAAGGTCATCCAGCCGAGGCCAACCCAGCGAGCGGTGTCGTGGTAGATCAGCACGCTGACGAAGGCGAGGGCGCTGACGAGGCAGCCGAAGAGGGCCGGGAGCGGTAGCTGTGCTCCATGCCACTCGACATTGAGGGGGACGCGGAAGGGGCGCGGGCGGTCGGGCTTGGTGAAGCGCAGGCGCAGGATCGAGAGCTGGGCAATCGTGATTGCCAGCATCGCGCCGAAGGCGTAGAGACCGGCGAGCAGCTTGACGTTGGTCGGCAGCACCAGGCCGATTGCGATCACTCCCGAGATCGCAATCGCCACCTGCGGCGTCGCGTGGCGGCTGTTGAGCTTGCCCAGCCAACTTGGGATCTGGCGGTTGATCGCCAGCGTGTAGATGTGGCGGGAGACGCCGAGCAGGGCCGTGGTCACCGCCCAGAAGAGGACCGGGGTGGCAACGATGACGACCAGCCAGCGCATCGCATCCGAGACCCAGAACGGGTGATAGGCGGAGACGACCCCTAGCACGGGGGCCTCGACGTACTGGTGACCGAGGGCGGTTTCCGGTCCGTTCGGCCCGGCGACGACGGGAACCGCCATCAGCGCGATCGCGGCCATGCCGGCGTAGACGAGCGGCACCGCCAGGGCGCCGACCGAGACGATGCGCTTGAGGTCGCTGGGGTTGACGTTGATGTCGGGAGCGAGATCCGAAGCGGCCTCGATGCCCGCGTAGGCGAGCATCGCGACCACGGAAGCGTAGACGATGTCGTGGAAGTCGGGACTGGTGAAGAGGTTGATCTGGTCAGTGAGGCGATCGGGATGGAAGACCGCGAGCACACCGACGACGACCACGGCGAGCTGCAGGGCGATGTCGGCAAGAGCGAGGATCGCCAGCGGACGCTCGCGACTGCGGCCGGTGATGTTGAGCATGTTGAGCACGCAGGCGGCAACGATCACGGCGCCGGCGATGCCGATCTCCCAGCCGGCCTCGGAGAGGTTGTGCGAGATCGGCTCCAAGTAATGCGGGACCGAGATCGCCGCCAGCGCGGCGACGATCAGGTAGTCGATCAGAATCGCCCAGCCGGCGATGAAGGCGATCAGCTCGTTGAAGGCGTGGCGGGCGAAGCTCGAGGAGCCGCCCCGTTCGCGGATCATCGCCCCGCCCTCGACGTAGCTGAGCGTGGTGACGACGAAGAGCAGCCCGGCGGCGAGGAAGATCAGCGGCGTCAGACCGAGGCCGCGATCGGCGACGACGCCAAGCGAGAAGTAGATCGAGAAGCCAACCGCCGAGTAGACGGCGACGAAGAGCCCCGGCACGCCGGTGGCGCGCTGCAGGAGCGGCTCCAGCCGCGGTTTCGAGGGCTGCTCGGCCTGCTCTGGCTCGCTCACGTGCGAGACGCTATCCAGAGCCGCCCGGCGCCGACGGCGAGAAAGGCGACGCCGAGCAGGGTGCCGACCGAGAGCGGTCCGCCGCCGGCGACAAGGGTGCTGATTAGGAGCGCCAGCCCCAAGACGATGAAGACGAGGGAGAAGGCGCGGACGGAGCCCTGGTAGATCCGCTCGGGAGTTGCCACAGGGGCGATTCTAGGCGAGTGCGGGCGTCACTTCGGCCCCGCGCTGAGCGCCCTGTTCGGAGACGACGATGACGCGGCAGGGACGCTCGCCGAGGACGGTCTGCAGGGTCTTGTCATAGAGGGGGCGGCCGTTGCGATAGCGCAGGCCGACGACCACGGCGGCGGCGTTGATCAGCTTCGCCTCGTCCGCGATGTCATATCCGGCTTGGCCGGGCCGGACCCGCTCGACGTGCCCAGTCACCCGCTGACCGCCGATCAGCTTCGCCTGCTCGATCTTGCTCTGCGCCTCTCCTTCCTGATCGGGCAGCTCGGCGTTGAGCGGCAGGTGGGTCGGCACGGTCAGCATCGAGTGCACGTGGATGCCGCGGCGGCGCTTGGAGGCGAGCTTGATCGCGGTGGCGACCACCTCCTCGGAGAAGGGCTGGTCGTCCTCGAAGGCGACCAGGACGCTGCGGTACTCGATCTCCTCGACCCCGAGCGGCTCGGGAGTCAGCACCTTGACCGTCTCGGTCAGCGGCAGGCCCTGGTTGCGGCGGTAGAGGACGTAGACGACGATGCCGAGCACCATCCAGCCGGTGCCGACGATGAGCGTGCGCGGATTGAGCGCCATGACGACGATCCAGGCGGCGAAGGTGCCGAGACCGCCGAGGACCGCGGTGAGGGGCACGTCGGTGCCGAAGGCGCGGAAGTTGAGGGGCGGCTTCCAGGGTCGCTCGACACCCGACTGGCGCCGGCGCAGTTGAATCACGGCGACGTGGGCGATCGTGAAGGAGAGCATCGCCCCGAACGAGTACATCGTCGCCAGGAAGTCGGTCTTGCCGGGAATCAGGGTGACAATCGCGATCGCAGCGAAGATCAGGATCGCGATGTAAGGGGTCCGGTACTTGGGATGGACCTGGCGCAGGCCCTCTGGGAGCTGACGGTGCTGGCCCATCGAGTAGGTGAGCCGAGAGACCCCGATCAGGCCGGCGTTGGTGGCGATCAGCAGGATCACCGCCGCCAGCACCCCGACGTAGTAGCGCAGGATTTCGGTCGGCCCGGAGGAGAGCCCGAGGTTCTCGACGATGCCGAGGATCGGGTCGTCAGCAAACTTCGAGCCAAGCGCCGTTGTGTAGTGGCCGCCGGCGTCCTTGACCACCGGCATCGCCGAGAGAGCGACGATCGGGATCAGCAGGTAGAGGGCGAGGACAGCGATCACGACAAGGCCGACGCTGCGCGGAATCGTCTTGACGGCATCCTTGGCCTCCTCGGCCATGTTGGAGATCGTCTCGATCCCGGTGTAGGCGATCATCCCGACGGCGATGCCGAGCGCGAAGTCACTCCAGGTCGGGGCAACGCCGAGATGGACGTTGTCGACCAGGACCTGCGGGCTGAAGACGAGCACGAGGCCGATCCCGACCAAGACGACTTGGGTTGCAAGGTCGGCGACGGCGAGGATCAGGTTGAGCTTCGCCGACTCCTCGGTGCCGCGGATGTTGATCAGGGCGAGGGCGAGAATCAGGACCGCGCCGCCGATGATGTCGCCGGGACTGTCGCCCAGCCAGGGCCAGAACACCGCCAGGTAATGGGGCACGAAGAAGGCCGAGATTGCGACCGTGATCGTGTAGTTGAGCATCTGGCCCCAGGCAGCGATGAAGCTGACCAGCTCGTTGAAGGCATGACGCGCGAAGCTCGAGGAGCCGCCAGCCTCGGGGAACATCACCGTCGCCTCGGCATAGGTGGCCGCGGTAGCGGCGAAGATCAGGCCCGAGATGACGAAGGCAACCGGCGTCAGACCGAGCGCAAACGCTGCCGTGACGCCGAGCGCGTAGTAGATCGAGGAGCCGACGTTGCCGTAGGCGGCGGCAAACAAAGCGCCGACGCCGTGGACGCGACTCAGCGATTCATCGCGAGGAATTCGCTGAGCCATCGCTAGGCGCGGTCAGCTGTCTTGACTGCGGGCATTCGGCCGAATATACGCGCACAGACAAAACGACCGCGAGCGCCGAAGAAGCATGGCGCTCGCGGTCGTGATCGGCAGTTGCTAGGCGAACCTAGCGCCGAATCTCCTTGCTATCTATGGGTGTTCTACGTCGTTTTTGTTGACAGTGAACGCCGGTGCCTCATAGATCGTGTTTTTCAGCCTGGCGGTGTTCGTGCCAGCCGCCGAGGGAACACCAACCGATGCGTTGATGATCGGGTTGAGGAGGAGTTCGACCAAGAACCCCCCGCAACCGCTTGCTCCCGGCGCAGACCAGGCGTTGTCGACCAGTTCCACGTTGAAGAGCTTGAGAATGCGGCCTTCTTCGAGGAATTCGACTTCGCCGGGGTTGCCGGTGATCGGTTTATTAGGCGGCGGCGGACTGGTCGTATCGGTCCGCAGTTCCCAAATGATCGGCGAGCTGCTCGAGCCGATGTAGCAGGATTCTCCGAGGAACGGATTTTCCAGATGAACCCTGACCGGCAGTTTCAGAGCTACGCCCTGACCTTCAGCGAGGTGGTTTTCGTTAACCCGAATCTCGCTTGCGGGCCTTGCCAACTCCAGCGTGGAGTTCACGCCGGTAAGACCATTTTCGAACGTCGCTTCACAGCTGATGCGCAGAAGGAAATTGCTGATTTCTTTGCAATTAACAAGACCAGCAAGTCCACCCGGCACCGGCTGCGGCGCTTTCGTCAGTGTCTGGCCGTTAGTCGCGGCGATGAATTTCGAATAGCCAGCTTCAGGACCTTCTTCGGGCGCTTCAGCGTATCCGCCCTGAAGAACCGCCTGTTTGACGATCGGCACTTTCTTTTTCCCAAGGATGACTTCCCCACCGATGGTCGGTGAGTAAAGACACCTGTAAGTTCCAGCCGTTTTGTACGGACAGTACTGGAACTTGGTGTATTCCCCTGTCAGTTTCGCCGAAGCACTTCCGGCGAGCATGAGTGAGGCGAACAGCGCAGCAAGCATCGCTACGCACAGAGCCCCTCTCATTGATCGCTTTCTCATCACTCGTTCTCCTGTCTTTGCTCGATGGCTGAATAGCCACAGATGTCATCTCACGTTGACGGCAAAAGATCTGATCAAATCGATCTTCCCTCGCTCTCGCTGGGCGACCTTGAAACCATCCCCACAGTCAGCGAATTCGTGCACCGCTGAAGAGCATCCCGCTCCTCAGCGCGGAGGTCAAGTTTTTCGGTTTAACGTTTTCTATCCAAGAAAGGCGTTAAGACGGCGGACGCCTAAATGAGAACTTATAGCTTGCCTTACCCAATCGTTTTGGCTCTCCAATAGTGCCTTCTGGGCGGCCGAGTAACTCCGAGGCTGTTCAGACTCAGCGCGGGGACCGGTAAGGCCCAATCGACTTAGGGCCTACCTTCTTCGGTAGGCCCTATTTTTTTCGCCCTCTTCTTACACTTCGCCGTGTGGTGCTAGCAGACTCCGAGGGTGAAACCTGCGTGGGCTGCGTCGGTGAGTTTGCCGGTGCCAGCGCCGTCAAGGTAAGCTTGGAAGGTGCCGACTTTGTACTGGTCACCTTTGATCACTTTTGTTTCTTTGTTTTCGACCTGGAATAATTTTTGAATCGCCTGATTGAATTCGATGGTCGGGGCCGCCGTATCGCTGTTGATGACTTTACCCACCACCGAAGCGGTGACTTTGTTTTCCAGTGTCAGTGGGCATTCGGGGCCTACCAAAAAGATAGTTGTGAAGGGACCGCCGTCTTCCTCGACTAACACATAGGGAGCGCCTCCGTGTTTCTTTGGTAACGCGATCCCCGCTACGATAATAACCTTTTCTTTTTCTTTACCTTCTTTAGTAGTGGCTACCGTGCAGGCTAGTTTGGTCACGTGAGGGAATGTCGTGACAGGCGACCAAATCGTGCAGCCGGTAAATACCGCGCCAAATAATGCTTCAGTGGAGGACTTGAATTCGCCAGCGACCGTGCCACTAGTGCATAAGATGTCGTATCTGCCCGGCACTAAGAGAGTTCCAGTGCCGGCCTGGTTGACTTCAAAGGTAACGCCAGGTTTGGCTAATGATGTAAGTTTTTGGATTAAGAAGTTGGCAGCTTTGCCGCCGTCTTCTAAAGTTTCTTCCGCTTGAGCGGCGACGGCCATGAAGGCCATCAGGCCCAGCGCCACCACAAAGGCGAGGCCGAAGGCCCTGAGTTGATGCTGATACATCGTGAGCTCCTTCTTTTGGTGGACGATGACTGGTGCATTCCCCCAATGCCGACGATCCTCTAAGCCCACCTAATAGTCAAGATATTTTAATCAAAGTTTTTTAGCATTTGAATAACGTTCGTAGAACCTCACCCCCCGTACTCCGCAGCCGACTGCCCCGCCGAAGTCGTTTGTCCTTGGGCTTGCGCCCTTGGGCAGGCGGTTGATCTCAAGGCTGCTCAGGCTCGGGTCCAATCCGTCACTGCCCAGTCGACGAAGAGCATCCCTTCGACCGCTGGGCATTGACGATGAGGGCCAGTTCCTGGGTGCCTGCAGGGATTCCCTGCCAGACAAGCGAAGGGATTCGTTTCTTGCCATCGCAGGTGTGGGCGGCAGAAAGAGTTGCCGCGGCACCCAGTAGCATCGGTTACAGCTAGACGGGAGCAACCGGCCTCGAGAACCGCGACCCCGGCATAGGTGGTCGCCGCGGCAGCGAAGGTCAGGCTCGAATAACTATGCACCGGGACAGGCCGAGCGCAAACACCAGTGTGACGCCGCGCGCATAGTAAATCGAGGAGCCGACGTTACCGCAGGCCGCGGTGAACAGAACGCCAACACCGTGAACACAACTCAGCGATTCGTTGCGAGGAATTTGCCGCACCATCACTAGGCGCTTTCAGGTGTGAGGCAACCGGCATCGGGTTCGGAAATACGCGCACAGAGAAAAGGGACCGCGAGCGCCGAGGAAGCGGCGCTCGCGGTCGAATGGCAGCTACTAGGAAGCCTAGCGCCGAACTTCGCTGGACCTATGGGTTTTCTTTGTCAATTTTGTTGACAGTGAACGCCGGTGCCTCATAGATCGTATTTTTCAGCCTGGCGGTGTTCGTGCCAGCCGCCGAGGGAACCCCGACCGATGAGTTGATGATCGGGTTGAGGAGTAGTTCGACCAGGAACCCGCCGCAACCGGACGCACCCGGAGCCGACCACGCGTTGTCCACGAGTTCGGCACCTTTGAGCTTGAGAATTCGTCCTTCTTCGAGGAATTCGACTTCTCCTGGATTGCCGGTAATCGGTTTGTTGGGAGCCGGCGGGGTGGTCGTATCGGTCCGCAGTTCCCAGATGATCGGCGAGCTGCTCGAGCCGATGTAGCAGGATTCTCCAAGGAACGGGTTTTCCAGGTGAACCATAACCGGCAGTTTCAAGGCCACTCCCTGACCTTCGGCTAGATGATTTTCGTTCACGCGAATCTCGCTCGCTGGCCGCGCCAGCTCCAGGGTTGAGTTCACCCCGGTGAGGCCGTTTTCGAACGTCACTTCACAACTAGTGCGCAAAAGGAAATCTTTAATTTCTTTGCAGTTGACCAGGCCGGCAAGTCCACCCGGCACCGGCTGCGGCGCTTTCGTCAGCGTCTGGCCGTTGGTCGCGGCGATGAATTTCGAATAGCCAGCTTCAGGACCTTCTTCAGATGCTTCGGTGTAACCACCCTGCAGAGCAGCTTCATTGACGATCGGTACTTTCTTTTTCCCAAGAATGACTTCCCCACCGATGGTCGGTGAGTAAAGACACCTATAGGTTTCTGCCGATTTGTACGGACAGTTCTGAAACTTAGTGTATTCCCCCACTAGTTTCGCCGAGGCGCTTCCGGCAAGTACGAGTGAGGCGAACAGCGTAGTAAGCATCGCTGCGCACAAGACCCCTCCCAGTGATCGCTTTCTCATAGTCTCTCCTCTAGTCTTGCTCGATTAGCTAAACAGTGACTTGCTCGACCTTGCGGACCGCTCCCCCCAACGCTCCCCGGTAACCAAGAGCACGGCTCGCTAGCGTCTCGCCATACGCCAAGGTGGTCAAGTTTTCGGGTTGCATGTTTTTTAACCCTCATGGAGTGTCGAGCCAATGCGCTCATCTCTTCTCTCCAGGATATTCGAGCTCATAGGCCACTATTCTGCTCCATGGCTTATACCTATCCTCAAATGCTGCGCCCCGACCGTAGGTCCCGGTGCATCGAGGACACGCTGTTTTGCTTATTGGTGATATCCCCAGCGCTTAGCTACTGCTACTAACAAACTCCAAGGGTTAGACCTTTATGAGTCGCGTCGGTAAGTTTGGCGTTCACGGCTCCATCGATGTACCCCTCAAAAGTTCCAATTCTCAAGTGATCACCTTCCAAGCCCACCTGAAATAATTTCTGTATCGCTTGACTGAATTCTAGGGTTGGTTCAACCGTATCGCTGTTGATAACTTTGCCTACGATGGAGCCTCTTAATGAAGTGGTTTTGGGCAGCGGGCATTCCATGCCTTCAAAATTGATAGTGGTGAAGGCAGACCCATCTTCCTCAACTAAAACATAAGGCAATCCTTCGTGTTTCTTTGATAACGCTATTGCTTTTTCGACTACGATCGATTCACCTTTCATCGTGCAGGGAAGTTTCGCAGTGTGAGTTTTACCCACTTCGACGGGGCTCCAAACCGTACAGCCAGTGAATTTTGCGCCAAATAATGCTTCCGTCGACGACTTGAATTCGCCTGCAGCGACACCGCCTGTGCATAAAATGTCATACTTGCCTAGAACTAAAATGGCTCCTGTTCCAACCTGGTTGACTTCGAAGGTAACGCCGGCTTTAGCTAATGACGTTAGTTTGTTGACTAAGAACGAAGCAGCTTTGCCGCCGTCTTTTAAGGCTTCTTCCGCTCGGGCCGTGACGGCCATAATGCCCATCAGGATGAGGGCGGCCCCTATCAGGGGCAAAAGCGTTCCTATTCTGCGCTGATGCATCCGAGCTCCTCTTCAAGCTTTGCGATGGACGATTGACATGAGCGTCAAACGCTTGCGAGCAAAGACTTGCTTATGTGGTTGCACTAGTCAAGAGAAACTAAGTAAAAATCTCTCTCGCCCAAACCCTCACCCCCCGTACCCAGCCGCCATCAGCCCCGCGTTCCCCGAGGTCGCCAGGATCTGCTCGCGTAGCTGGTGGGGATCGAAGCCCTTGGAGGCCCCGAGCCGCTTGGGCAGGGCGTAGAGCGTGAAGACGTAGGTTTCCGCGCCACCGGGCGGGCAGATCTCATAGCCCGCCTCGCCGAAGTCGTTTCGGCCCTGGACCGCGCCGACAGGTAGGCGGTTGGTCTGGAGGCTGGTCAGGTCTGGGGCAAGGCCGGTGACCGCCCAGTCGACGAAGAGCTGGCCTTCGACCGGTTGGGCGTTGACGACGAAGAGGGCTAGTTCTTGGGTGCCGGGCGGCACTCCCTGCCAGACCAGCGAAGGGGATTCGTTTTTGCCGTCGCAGGTGTTGGCGGCGGAGAGATTCGCCGCTGTCCCCGGGGCAGATTGCAGGTCGGGGCTGGCGAGGGCGATGTCGGCGATCGTCGCCTGCTGCTTTTCGGCGGCGGTCGGTGCCGGTTCGGGTGAGCCCTTGGGGGGCTTGATCTGGGGGCCGTGCTTTTCGCCGGAGGCCTGCGGGCTCGAGGACTTCGAGGGGTCCTGGGATTGGCCGGATCGCTTGGAGTCCTGGGACCCCTGCCCAGAAGAAGCTGAGGATGAGTTGGGTTCTGACTGGCCCTTACCCGCTTGGGCATCCGCGCTCGCGCTCGAGCCGGTGCTCGTGGACGAAGAGGAGTCCGACCCTCCCCCTCCCCCGCCGCAACCGGCGAAAGCAAGGGCCGCCACCGCGAGCGCCAGGATCACCCTGGCGCTCGCGGTCTTGACCTTGGACACTAGGAAACCGTCAGTGCCTGGTTTCGGTGCCACTGGAACGCTTCGGTGGGGAAGACCCCGCTCCATTCTGCTTTGCCGCTGAGAGCTTTCAGTTCGGTTTTAGTCGCGCTGAAGCTCGCCGCGTTGAACGTCGCTGTTTCGGCGACGTTGTCGAGCAGGCCCCCGGCGGTGCCGGTGACCCGCACCAGCAGGCCGCCCAGAGAGCATTCGATGCCGGCGTAGGTGATGCCGACTTTGATTTTTTCGATCACGATGTAGTTGCTCGTTGAGACCGTGGCCAGGTGGGCCGGGTAGGGAAGGGTTTCCGCCCCGATCGATTTGACCGTGCAGGCCGAGCTGTTGGTCGTGCAGTTAAAGAGCGGCATTTCGGTGAGTTCACCTTTGCCGGTCCCCGATTCGTTTTTGATCGAGAGTTTGTAGAGGAAATTTTCACATTTCGTCGTTGCCTTCTTCAGCGCCGATCGGGTGACCACGGCCGAATTTGCCGTTTGTCCTGACGTTCCTTGCGTCCCCTCCCTGAGCCCCCGCGTCGCCCTTCGCCTCGGCTGCGCCTGCCGAGGCGGCTGGGCTGCCTTACCGGTCTTGCCGCGTGGTCCCGGGGGCCCTTCGGAAGTTTGCGCTTGCGAGCGGCATAGCGCCATCTGAGATTGCGAAGGCCAAGGCGACGATCGAGAGGATCAGTGCCGTGGTCTGAACTGCTCGCGTATGGGTGAGTACATCAACTCCCCCTTCTTGACTTGCGGCTACCGGACTCCCCGGCGGCCTTTGTTGAGTGCAGCTGACTTCGTAAGGTCCAGTGCCTTTACCCCGCCTCCCGTTTCCCAGTCCCTGTCTTCTTGTCCCTGATGCTTCTGGAAAGCAGGATTCGCTTACTGCAAACTGCATTGTTCCTCTGCAAGCTACTTAATGCTGACGGTGCTAGCAGACTCCTACCGTCAGACCGATGTGTGATGCGGTGGTCCCTTTTCCTTTTCCTTCTCCGTCGACATAGGCCTCGAACGCGCCGAACTTCAGGTGGTCACCCAGAGTAGCGCTGGTCTGGAATAATTTTTGAATTGTATGATTGAATAACAGTGTGGGTTCGACCGTATCGTTGTTGTCGATTAGCCCGACTGCGCTTCCGGTTACTTTGTTTTCTTTGGTCAACGGGCATTCCGGACCTTCGAAGAAAATAGTGGTGAAGAGCGCTGAACCTTCTTTTGGCTCAAGTAAGATATACGAGGCGCCTTCGTGTTTCTTTGGTAACGCTAACCCTTCCCCGACGATCGGTTCTTTGACGGTGCACGGGGTTTTGATCGTGTGTGAAGCGCCTAATACGGTGACAGGCTGCCAAGTTGTGCATCCGGTGAATGAGGCAGTGCCTGATGCGTCTGTTTCACTATTAACTTTACCCGTAATTATACCTTTTGTGCATAAGATGTCGACCCTACCCGGCACTAAGAGGGTTCCTGTGCCTATCTGGTTTGCTTCAAAGGTCTTACCTACTGATAAAGCAGCATTTTTTTCGACTAAGAATTTGGCGGCTTTACCTCCGTCGGATAAGTTTTCCGCCTGAGCTGCGACGGCCGTGAAAGCCATTAGGCCGAGACATGCTGCTAGCGACAGAAAAAGTGGTTTCGCTATGCGCTGTTGCATCTGAGCTCCTCTCCGAGCAATACGAATTGACAAGCTGCGAGCAATCATGAACTCGCGAGAGGATCTTCTCTTAGGGAGACTATTTAGTCAAGAAATACTTAGCGGAGTTTTCTAACATGTTCGTTCGCAAACCACCGCCCACCGTCCCCAACCCCTACCCCCCGTACCCAGCCGCCATCAGCCCCGCGTTCCCCGAGGTCGCCAGGATCTGCTCGCGTAGCTGGTGGGGATCGAAGCCCTTGGAGGCCCCGAGCCGCTTGGGCAGGGCGTAGAGCGTGAAGACGTAGGTTTCCGCGCCACCGGGCGGGCAGATCTCATAGCCCGCCTCGCCGAAGTCGTTTCGGCCCTGGACCGCGCCGACAGGTAGGCGGTTGGTCTGGAGGCTGGTCAGGTCTGGGGCAAGGCCGGTGACCGCCCAGTCGACGAAGAGCTGGCCTTCGACCGGTTGGGCGTTGACGACGAAGAGGGCTAGTTCTTGGGTGCCGGGCGGCACTCCCTGCCAGACCAGCGAAGGGGATTCGTTTTTGCCGTCGCAGGTGTTGGCGGCGGAGAGATTCGCCGCTGTCCCCGGGGCAGATTGCAGGTCGGGGCTGGCGAGGGCGATGTCGGCGATCGTCGCCTGCTGCTTTTCGGCGGCGGTCGGTGCCGGTTCGGGTGAGCCCTTGGGGGGCTTGATCTGGGGGCCGTGCTTTTCGCCGGAGGCCTGCGGGCTCGAGGACTTCGAGGGGTCCTGGGATTGGCCGGATCGCTTGGAGTCCTGGGACCCCTGCCCAGAAGAAGCTGAGGATGAGTTGGGTTCTGACTGGCCCTTACCCGCTTGGGCATCCGCGCTCGCGCTCGAGCCGGTGCTCGTGGACGAAGAGGAGTCCGACCCTCCCCCTCCCCCGCCGCAACCGGCGAAGGCAAGGGCCGCCACCGCGAGCGCCAGGATCACCCTGGCGCTCGCGGTCTTGACCTTGGACACTAGGAAACCGTCAGTGCCTGGTTTCGGTGCCACTGGAACGCTTCGGTGGGGAAGACCCCGCTCCATTCTGCTTTGCCGCTGAGAGCTTTCAGTTCGGTTTTAGTCGCGCTGAAGCTCGCCGCGTTGAACGTCGCTGTTTCGGCGACGTTGTCGAGCAGGCCCCCGGCGGTGCCGGTGACCCGCACCAGCAGGCCGCCCAGAGAGCATTCGATGCCGGCGTAGGTGATGCCGACTTTGATTTTTTCGATCACGATGTAGTTGCTCGTTGAGACCGTGGCCAGGTGGGCCGGGTAGGGAAGGGTTTCCGCCCCGATCGATTTGACCGTGCAGGCCGAGCTGTTGGTCGTGCAGTTAAAGAGCGGCATTTCGGTGAGTTCACCTTTGCCGGTCCCCGATTCGTTTTTGATCGAGAGTTTGTAGAGGAAATTTTCACATTTCGTCGTCAGTCCCGGAAGCGTCAGAGCGCTTTCAAAGGCGCCCCCCACGACCGTTTCCGATCCTTCCAGTGCTTTGCCTTCGAACTTCCAGGCGGGAGCGGCACCGGCACTGGCGCTGAAGGCAGCGCCAATGACGAGGATCGCGAAGAACCCCCTGAGGAATTTTGTCTTGCGGTTCATCTTCTCATCGTCTCCTTTGCGCAGATTGCCCTAGGGGTGTTCCGTGTTGTTTTTGTTCACCGAGAAGGCTGGTGCCTCATAGATCGTGTTTTTCAGCCTCGTGGTGTTCTTGCCGGCCGCTGAGGGCAGGCCAATCTGTGCGTTGATGATCGGGTTGACGAGGAAGGACAGGATCCCGCCACAGCCACTGGCCGAAGGTGCCGACCAGGCGTTGTCGACCAGTTCCACTCCGAAGAGCTTGAGGATGCGGCCTTCTTCGAGGAATTCGACTTCGCCGGGGTTGCCGGAGATCGACGTGTTGGGCGGCGGTGGGCTGGTGGCGTCGGGGCGCAGCTGCCAGGTGATCGGGGAGCTGGATGATCCGACGAAGCAGGATTTACCCAGGAAGGGGTTTTCCAGGTGCATCATCACCGGCATTTTCAAGACCACGCCCTGGCCTTCTGCGAGGTGGATTTCGCTGATGCGGATTTCACTCGCTGGTTTGGCCAGTTCCAGGGTGGCCGAGACGCCGGTCAGCGCGTTTTCGAAGAAGAACGCCGAGAGCGCTTTGACCAGAGCCGGTGATTTTTCGGGCGGCACGATGCCGAGCAGGCCGCCGGGAACGTTCTGGGCGGCTTTGGTCAGCGTCTGGCCGTTGGTGGCGGCGACGAATTTGGAGAAGCCTTCTTCGCCTTCGGGTTCGGTGTAGCCGCCTTGGAGGGTGACGGGTTTTTCGATCGTCACTTTCTTGGTGCCGAGGATGACTTCGCCACCGGAGTTGAGCGAGTAGATGCAGCGGTAGACGCCCGCTGTTTTGTAGGGGCACTGTTCGAACTTGGTGTATTCGCCCGTCAGTTTCGCCGAGGCAGAGCCGGCGAGGCCGAGTGAGGCGAGCGCCACGACAAGCAGCGCTGCGCCCACCACCCTCGTTCTGTCGATCTTCTTGCGCATGAGTCCTGACTCCTGTTCTTTGTTTGCTCGATGGACTGGGGTATCTGCTTCTCGCGATGACTTCCGCGAGACAGGGAAATCTGGGTCTAGCGGTGAGCGGCGCCCTTCTTCTTTGCCTGGCCCTTCTTGCAGTCGGCCTTGACCGGCGGCTGGGAATCGGCGCGCTTGCCGCTTTGGGCGGTCAGCTTCAAGGTCGCGAGGTGGGTGCCCTTGCAGATGTTGGTCGAGTTCTGAAAGAGGCCCTTCTTGCCACCCTGCAGGGTGACGATCGCCTTGCTGACCGGGGCGTCGGGGACGGTTTCAAAGGTGGTGCGGATGCCGCCGTTGACGGAGTCCACGCGACCGTCGAGGTCGACCTCGATCGGCTGGGATGGCGGGCCTCTGAGCGCCGCCACCACGTCGGGCAGCTTGTGGGAGGAGGAGCGCAGGTAGACCGGGCCTTCCAGCGGGTAGTCGAAGAGCGGCGTGATCGCCTTGACGTGCCCATAGACCGAGCCCGCCGGGCACTGGGCGGCGGCGAACTGCACCCGGGTGCAGATCGTGCGGAAGTGGGCCTGGTCGATGAACTCCGAGCGCGGCAGGGCAAAGGAGATGCGCGCGGTGTTTGCTTCGCCGGGCTTTGCTTCGAAGACCGAGCGCAGGCGTGGGTGGCCGCCGCGGTGGATCGGGCCGAAGAGGCGGGTGTGGAGCTTTGGCTTGTAGGGGAGGGATTTGCAGCCGCCGACCTGGAAGGGGCTACTGAGCGCCGCCGCTGAGCCGAAGATGGAAGTGGCGGTGGCCGCGACCGACTTCGGTTCGCAGGAGGTCGGGTTGAGGGTGAAGCTAGAGCGCCCCAGCCTGACGGCGGCCGAGCGCAGGTCGAGCGGGATGCCGTCGAGGATCGAGGGCAAGGGGTCACTGACGGTGCGCACCAGGGCGGTGTCGGGGTTGATGTAGATGGCGGCTCTGACTACCACCGTGCCGAGGTCGAAGGGGCCGGCCACGGCCGGGGTGATGATCACGGCGCTCAGGGGGGCGCCTTTGTAGGGGCCGGCGAGGTAGACGTGGCCACCGACGTGGAAGGGGGTCGGCCCGGCGCCGGCGCCGACGTCGACCGTGCCGATTTCCGAGGCCGCGGGGCAGCTCGGGTGGGCCTGCTCTGCGGCGCCGTCGTTGGGCTTTTCGCGTGCCTTGGCGGCGGCGATCTGGGCCTCTGAGCAGCTGGTGACGCCGGCGAGCTTGGCGGTCAGGCCCAGCGGCAGGGTCGCTTCGAGGCCGACCAGAGGCTGGCTGCCGTCTGGGCGGGAGAGCTTCAGCGCGAAGGGGCTGTAGGCGCCGGCTTGGGGGGTGATCGTGCCGGCTTCGAAGGCAGGTGCGTTGGGGGCGCCCGCTGCCGTGGTCGGACAGGTGCCGGCGATCGGCGCCCTACTCAGCGCGAAGGGGTCGCTGAGGGTGACGCCCGGGATGTCGGGAGCGCTCCAGGGGGTGAGCTGGGCTTGGGTGGTGTAGGTGGCGCAGGCGGGTGGGGTGCGAAGCGCTGCGCGGGGGCCTTCGAAGATGTGGGCGGCGACTTCTTCGATCGGCAGTTGTGGGGATTCGGTGAAAGTGCTCGAAGAGCTGCCCGGTCACGGGGTCGGCGTGGATCTCTCCCGCCAGCTTGGCGACGATCCCCGTCTTTGGGTCATCGACGGTGAGGTATGCCGCCAGCAGCGTGCCGAAGGGGTTGGCGAAGGGCTTTGCCAAATACAGGGAACCGGGAAGCGGTTCGGGGATCGCTGAGCCGTCGGGGTTTCTCTCCACTTCGTTGTTTGCGTTTACCTGGGCCACCAGCGGCGAGCTGACCGTGACGCTGCCGATCTTCGCGGCGTCGGGGCACTGGGCCGGCGGCTTGGTGAAGCGGATCGGGGTTTGTCCTACCGCTGTTGCGAGGCCGATCTGGGAGGGGGAGCAGGCGGATTGTCCACCCGCTCGCGAAGGATTGATCACCAGCCCTTCGGGCAGGCTCAGCCTGATGTCTTTCAGCACCGATTCCGCCCGCCCTGCGAATTTGAAGTTCTGCGGCTGTTTGACGCTGACGTCTAGGCCCGAGGGGCTGTCGGTGAGGTTGGTCGTCGGCTTGACCGCCACCGCCGGTTTGAATTCGAGCTGGTCGCATTTGGTAAGGGCCGGGCTTTCGTCGCTCGCTTCGCTGAAGACCCCTGTTTCCTCCCAGCTGTCTGCCCGCGCCCTGCTCACCGGGCCCGCTCCCAGGCAGTCGACGGGCGCGGCCAGCATGTCGGTGTGGGTTTCCGAAGTGGAGCAGGTCCCTCTACTTTCTGAGAGGGCGCAGCGACCACGCACCGCGTCGTGTTCTTTTGCCGTCGGGTCCCCCCACAGCTCCACCCGCACCCCGAAGACCGGGTGGTTGGTCAGCGCCAGGATGTCTTTCGATTCCCCCGTGATCCCGTAGTCGCCGTCGTTTCTCACCCCGCCGCTGACGTGGATGAAGATGCCGATTCCGTAGGCGTCGAGGCCCAGCGAGGCAGCAGTGCCCGGTGGGGGGACCATGTTATAGAGGGCGAAGGTGCGGGCTCTGGGTTCCACTTCGAGGCCCAGGATCGTGATTGTGCCCACTACCGAGGCAGGGGGGCAACCAGGTTCTTCCTCGGTGATCAGCTGCGCCTCGGTGCAGAGCACCGAGGTCGCCTTGGGATTGATCACCACCCCGCGCGGGAAGTCGACGTTGAAGTCGCGCAGGTGCCCGGCGGCGATCAGGGCCCCGCCGGGAAGCCTTTCGGTGGGGAAGTTTGCGTTGACGGAGAGCTCGTAGGGGTGGGCGCCGGCCAGGGTGGCCTGCGAGCCGTCGGCTTCGGTCAGCTTGGTGTTGAAGCCCGGCAGGATGCCGAAGGGCGGTGGGGTGGCGGAGATCTGGATTGGGGTGGTGGTCGTGACCGTTGCCGTCCCTCCCCCTTCGATGCTCGCCGTGTTGCTCAGCGTGCCTTCAGCGGTGGGGGTGACTTTGACGAAGATCCTCACTTCGAGCTGGCGGCCGGGATCGATCGGTTCCGCCGTCGTGCAGGTGATCACCTGAGCGGAGATTTCGCATTCGGGGGTAGTGGAGGTGACATCGCCGCGGGCTTCGAAGCCAGTCGGCGAAACGCCGCTCGGCAAGGTGTCTTTGATCGTGACTTTGCCTTCGGTCGCTTTGGCGCCGAGGTTGTTGGCGGCCAAGAGGACTTCGTCTTTTGCCTCTCCGGGCTTGAACGCGGTGGGAAGCGGAACCGCGGTCATCTGCCAGGACGGCGCCGGTTCTGCCGCCAGAGCCCCGGAGGCCGGGACAAAAGAGGCGCAAACAAAAAGTAGGGCGATGAGAGTCCTCTTCGCGTTCATCGGCTCGCCCTCCCGCTCTTGCTGGCTTTTTTCTTGTGGCCTTTGGCTTGGTGGTGCTTCTTTGCCTTGCAGCCTTTCTTCTTGGCCTTGCCCTTGGCTTTCTTGCATTTGCCCTTCTTGGGCTTTTCCTTGACGTTGCCTGGGCCCGAGAAGCGGGGGGTCTGAGGGGATTGGAAGGCGGGGGTATGGGTTTCTTCGGGCGTGCATTTTTCCTTTTCGCAGGGCACCGGCGTCGGCTGGTTCTGCGAAGCGAGACCCCCTTCCACCCTGGCGTCATAGACGTCGAAAAGCTGGTCTTGGTCTTGGCTCACAAGACCCGCCGAGCGGGTGATCAAGAAGACATCGTTGCCGCTTTCTGATGCATCGGCGATGAAGGCGGGGGTGGTGCTCTTGCCGCTCGAGAGCAGGTAGAGGCAGCCTCCACCCTGTTCGGCTTCTTTGCAGGTGCCGGTGCCCTGGGCCTCCCACTCGTAGACGTCTAGGCAGGCGGGGAAGGTGAAGGTAAACGAGCCCACCCGCGGGCAGCCTTCCTCGCCGTTGGTGTCTTCGGGCACGAGCCCGTCGGGGGTCTCGAAGAAGACCCGCTTGCCGTCGGCCGAGAGGTTGTGTGAGAGGGTGGCGGCGGGAGCGGGCGGGATGACCTGTGAGAGATCGACGCTGCCGAAACCCGCCCCTTCCTCGGACCTGATGCTCGAGCCCCGCGGCGGCACCCTTACCGGTTCCTCCCCGCTCGGATCGCAAGAAACGCAGCTGAACCCCGAGCCCCCGGCTTGGTAGAGGTAGAGCTCCGGCACCCCTTCGTTGTCGTAGGGGGTGAGCTTCCGCTTTGAGCGGAAGAGCAGGGTCTGGCCGTCGGGGGTGACGCGGGATGTCTTTTCTCCCGAGAGAAGATTGCCTCGCGGCAGCCAGTTGCTCGCATCGCTGCTTGCGTCAAGACGAGCGATGAAGCGCGTCGGCTGTCCTTCCTCGGCCAGGTAGAGGTTGCAGGCGCCGCTGAAGCTGAAGTCGACAATTGCTTTACCACTGCAATCCCCTGCTTCGGCTGCTTCGCCGTTTGCGTTGGGAGAGCCCACCACCCCGTCGAGCACTCCGTTGGCGGCGAAGTAAACGTCTGAGCCGTCCTCAGACGTGCCCAGCACTCCCTTGACTTCGGCCCCGTTGACGTCACCGGTGTCGACCGTGAGGTCTTTGAGCGCTCCGCTCGCCGGTTCGTAGCGGTAGAGGTCGTTGCCAGTGATCGCCGGGATCTCGCCGTTCAGCGACCAGTAGAGCTGGGTGCCGCTGAGGGCGAGGCCGACCGGGTTGCCGCCGGCGCCGGCGTATTCGGGATCGATGTTTTCCAGGTTGAGGTCCGAGCGTCCGATCTTTGCGCCGCTCTGGTCGGCGTAGTAGAGGTGGGAGCCGTCGATCGCGATGCCGCCGAGCTTGAAGTTGGGGGCTACCTGCAGAAACTGAGAAATCTTGTTTTCGCCGTCTAGGTCCATCCGAAGGAGTTCGAGAGAAACATTTTCACCTACGGTCGGATTATTCAGTGTCCAGTAGATGTGGCCGGCGTCGACTGCGATACCCCGCGGAAGTTTGTTGGCTGTCAACTGACGCCATTCCGCTTCCACCGCGTCTCCTTCGATCCCCGCCCGCCCGATCGAGGCCGGTTCATTGCTCTTGCCCGCTCCTTCCGCGGCCCAATAGATATTGGTCGCGCTGACAGCAACCCCCTGCGGGCGGTTCAGCCCTTCGATGAATTCCGGTTCGGGGTTTTCCCCGTTCAGTTCCACCCGCCCGATCGTGCCTTCTTCTTCGTTTCCTTCGTGTAGATCGGTCCAGTAGAGGTATTTGGAGTCGGCGGCGAGCCAGCGCGGGGAGCCGAGGCCGGCGATGAATTCGTCGTTGACACCGCTGCCGTCGAGGTTGGAGCGCCCGATCGTGCCTTTGACCGGGTCGGCCCAGTAGAGGAAGGAGCCCTGGGTGACCATTCCCGTGGCCCGTTTGGGGATCAGGCTGGGGTTGACTTCTTCGGCTTTAGTCGCACCGAGTTTTGCGCTGGCGATTGAGGCAGGACCCGGTTCGGGGCCGGTGGTGGCGTCGTTGGTCAGCTTCTCGGGGGAGGTGAGCAGGACCTTGGAGCCGTCGGGGGTCGCGCCCATGAAGGCCGCCGGCAGCGGGCCGGCGGAGTCGGTGCCGTTGGGTCCGCCGCCGTTGTTCTTCTGTGAGGCGGAGACGTGGATCGTGCAGGCGAGAGTGGGGTCGGTGCATTCCCCTGAGCCGTTCAGGGGGCCCTGGGCCTTGGTCGGGTTGCGGCGCAGGTAGAGCTGGCCTGAGGAGGCTGCCGTGAAGTAGAGGTCGCCCGATGAGGTGATCGCGTGGTTGTCTTGGGTGTAGTAGGAGTTGGATGCGCCGCCGCTGAAGGTGCCCGCGCCGATCCAGTCATAGGCGCCGGCGAAGGCTCCTTTCGGCGGGGCTTCGCCTTCGGGGGAGGGACTGTTGAGGGCGCTGGCGAGTTTGACTTCACCCGTGTCGCGGTCCCAGACGTAGACGTTTGACTTGCCTTCCAGGCCGGCGGGAGCCTGGGTCAGTTTGCTGCGGCTTTCGAAGAAGGCCTTTGAGTCGTCGGCGCTGGTGCCGGCGAGGGCAACAAGGCCTCCTTGGTTGCTGCCGTAGGGGACGACGGGGGTCAGGTCTTTAGTGGCGCTCGAGCGTGCCAGGAAGGTCGAGTCGAAGCCGCCGCCGTTGAGTGGTTTGGTTGCCGAGTCGAAGACACTGCCCAGGTCAGGGCTCCAGCCCACCACGTTGGCGTCGGTGCCGGCGCTCTCGGGTGGCAGCAGGCCCTGGGTGGACCAGTCCCCCGCGCCGCGGCTGCCCAGGTAGATCGGCAGTTCCTGGGTGCCTTCGCCGCCGGGGATCGAGCTGGTCGAGACGAAGACGATTCGTTTGCCGTCGGGTGAGGTGCGGGCGAAGGCGACTCGGTCGAGCGCATCGACCCCATTCTTTAGGACCGGGCTGGCCTGCTCATAGGCGCGGCAGTCGGGCAGGGTGGCGGAGGGCTGGTTGGTGCGCAAGGCATCGTTGGGGCAGGGCGGGAAGACGTTCGGCGGGCGATAGGTGTGGAAGGTGAGTTCCGGCCCTTCGGCTTTCGTGCCGTTGTTGGCGACCACTCGCAGGTGGTAGAAGGTGTTGGGGGTGAGGCCGCCGACGGTGATCGAGACCGGCTGGGGGCCGGTGGCGGTGAGGGCGACGCCGCTGGCGGTTGCTTCTGCTTCTTTGGAGATCGCCAGCGTTTTGGAGGCGAGGTCGATCCCGGTGACCGTGGCTTCGGGCGGGATGCCGGCTCCGCTGATCGCATCGCCCGTGGCGAAGGCTCCTTCGCTGAGCGAGACGTTGGTGATCGCTTCGTCGCCGGCTTTCAGGTCGCCGGTGGCTTTGATGGTGGCGGGGACTTTGCCTTCGGGAGTTGGGGCTTTGGCGCAGGCGCTCGAGGAGCAGGGGGAGGTGCCGTACTCGAAGCGGTATTTGGTTTCGGCCCCTTTGGGGTCGATCAGGGCTTCGAAGCGGGCTGAGTTGGTGCTGACGTGAGAGAAGTGGGTGCCTGAGATCACCGGCGCCGCGGCGAGGGCATCGGCTCCGCCGAAGGCAAGGCAGAAGACGATCACGCTGGCGAGGGCGGCGATGGGGCGTCTCATTGGCGATTCTCTCTTTCTCGGTGCGATTCGGTGCTGGTCTAGATGACAGCCCGGGCGGCCTTGGCCGCCCGGGCTGTAGGGGTCAGGATGCTGGAGCCGTCACCGCCCAGGTGCCGAAGCCGTGGGCCGTTTCGCCAGGTGCGCCGCTGTAGGAGAAGCGGATCAGGGCCCCGGCGATGCTCGCTCCCGGTACTTCGAACAGATACGGGACGTCGATTTCGGTGAACGTCGCGTTGAAGAGCGAGTTGGGTTCGAATTCGTTGGCATAGACGCAGAGGTTGCCCGGAAGCGCGGTGGGGTTGATCACGCTGTTGGGGCAGGTGGCTTTGAACGCTTCCTTGACCGATTCTTCAGCTGAGAGCGGGGGCTGGAAGTGGACTGCTTCTGAGCCTTCGAGGCGTTCGGGGAGTTTGATCGGGAAGCCGATCGTGGCGACGATGTTGGTGGCGTCGGCCGCGGTGGCGTTGAAGGACCAGGTGCCGGTCTCGGTTTTGCCAGGGGGCAGGACACCTTCCATCGTCCAGGGCGATCCTTCTTTGCCCGCTTCGCCGTCGCAGACCTCCACGCCTGGGCTCGCGCCTTCGGGCGCCACTTCGGCACCGGCTCGTTCTTCGCACTTGCCTTCTTCGGCTTCGATCGCGGTGACCGCTACCGACTTGCCGTTTTGGCCGGGTGCTCCCTGGGCGCCAGGGGCGCCTGGTGCGCCTGGGTCGCCCTTGGGGCCTGCAGGTCCGGCGGGGCCCGGCTTACCCTGCTTGCCGCGCGGTCCCTTTACGACCTTGGTCTTTGAAGTCTGTGCCTTGGAGGCAGCGTAGGCGCCCCCTCCCAGCGCGAAGACCAGGGCGATGATCGAGAGGATCAGCGCCGTGGTGCTGAACTGCTCGCGTATGCGTGAGTACATCAATCTCTCCTTGGCTTGCGGCTACCGGGCTCCCCGGCCGGCCTATTGCTGACTCGGACTGACTTGGTCAAGTCCGGTGCCCGTCCCTGTTGGTCCCTGTGCATCCCCTGTGCTCCATCCCTTTGGGTCCCTGCTCATGATTCTCCCGGTACTGCTCGTTACCACTATAACCCCCGATCGCACCGCAAGGTGCGATCGGGGGTTTGATGCTTGGTGCTTACTGATTAGTGTTGATGCTTGTTGATACTGATTGCTTCTTGCTCTTACCTCTTGCTGCTGGTGTTAGCAGACTCCGAGGGTTTTGCTGGCGTTGACGCCAGTTCCTGTAGCTATACCTTCGGCGTCGATGTAGGCTTGGAAGGTGCCGAATTTAAGCTGGTCACCTTTGATGACTTTTGTTTCTTTGTTTTCGATCTGGAATAATTTCTGGATCGCCTGGCTGAGTAACACTGTCGGGTTGACTGTGTCGTTGCCGTCGATTTTGCCCACTACCGAACCGGTGACTTTGTTTTCCGGTGTAAGCGAGCATTCTTTGCCTTCGAAGAAGATGGTCGTGAAGGCCGCACCGTCTTCCTCAAGTAAGATATAGGGTTCGCCGTTGTGTAACTTCGATAATGCGATGGCTTTTTCAACTACGACCACTTCTTTTTCTCCACCCGCGCCTTCTTTTTTAGTGGAGACCGTGCACGTTTTGATTTGAGTCGCGTGAGGGAACGTTGTGACAGGGGACCATGCCGTGCAGCCGGTGAATTTCGCACTGCCTAACGCTTCAGTGGAGGACTTGAATTCGCCCGTGACTTTGCCGCCGGTGCATAAGATGTCGACCCGGCCCGGCACTAAGAGGGTCCCCGTGGTTCCAGCGACCTGGTTGACTTCGAAAGTGGAGGTGGCGCCGGTCGTAGGAGCGGCTTTGTTGACTAAGAATTTGCCGGCTTTACCGCCATCTTCTAAGGTTTCTTCCGCCTGAGCACCAACGGCCATGAAGGCCATCAGGCCCAGCGCCGCCACGAGGGCGAGGCCGAAGGCCCTGAGTCCAAACTTGCTATCTCTCATTGTCTTCTCCATGTTTGAGTTACGGTTGCGCGGGTACTTCACGCGCATCCACAAGTTCGCATGCGGATATGGAGCAGTCAAGAAAAGCTGCGCCATGTTTTGCATTGTTCCCTAACTGTTCGCAAACCCTCACCCCCCGTACCCAGCCGCCATCAGCCCCGCGTTCCCCGAGGTCGCCAGGATCTGCTCGCGTAGCTGGTGGGGATCGAAGCCCTTGGAGGCCCCGAGCCGCTTGGGCAGGGCGTAGAGCGTGAAGACGTAGGTTTCCGCGCCACCGGGCGGGCAGATCTCATAGCCCGCCTCGCCGAAGTCGTTTCGGCCCTGGACCGCGCCGACAGGTAGGCGGTTGGTCTGGAGGCTGGTCAGGTCTGGGGCAAGGCCGGTGACCGCCCAGTCGACGAAGAGCTGCCCTTCGACCGGTTGGGCGTTGACGACGAAGAGGGCTAGTTCTTGGGTGCCGGGCGGCACTCCCTGCCAGACCAGCGAAGGGGATTCGTTTTTGCCGTCGCAGGTGTTGGCGGCGGAGAGATTCGCCGCTGTCCCCGGGGCAGATTGCAGGTCGGGGCTGGCGAGGGCGATGTCGGCGATCGTCGCCTGCTGCTTTTCGGCGGCGGTCGGTGCCGGTTCGGGTGAGCCCTTGGGGGGCTTGATCTGGGGGCCGTGCTTTTCGCCGGAGGCCTGCGGGCTCGAGGACTTCGAGGGGTCCTGGGATTGGCCGGATCGCTTGGAGTCCTGGGACCCCTGCCCAGAAGAAGCTGAGGATGAGTTGGGTTCTGACTGGCCCTTACCCGCTTGGGCATCCGCGCTCGCGCTCGAGCCGGTGCTCGTGGACGAAGAGGAGTCCGACCCTCCCCCTCCCCCGCCGCAACCGGCGAAGGCAAGGGCCGCCACCGCGAGCGCCAGGATCACCCTGGCGCTCGCGGTCTTGACCTTGGACACTAGGAAACCGTCAGTGCCTGGTTTCGGTGCCACTGGAACGCTTCGGTGGGGAAGACCCCGCTCCATTCTGCTTTGCCGCTGAGAGCTTTCAGTTCGGTTTTAGTCGCGCTGAAGCTCGCCGCGTTGAACGTCGCTGTTTCGGCGACGTTGTCGAGCAGGCCCCCGGCGGTGCCGGTGACCCGCACCAGCAGGCCGCCCAGAGAGCATTCGATGCCGGCGTAGGTGATGCCGACTTTGATTTTTTCGATCACGATGTAGTTGCTCGTTGAGACCGTGGCCAGGTGGGCCGGGTAGGGAAGGGTTTCCGCCCCGATCGATTTGACCGTGCAGGCCGAGCTGTTGGTCGTGCAGTTAAAGAGCGGCATTTCGGTGAGTTCACCTTTGCCGGTCCCCGATTCGTTTTTGATCGAGAGTTTGTAGAGGAAATTTTCACATTTCGTCGTCAGTCCCGGAAGCGTCAGAGCGCTTTCAAAGGCGCCCCCCACGACCGTTTCCGATCCTTCCAGTGCTTTGCCTTCGAACTTCCAGGCGGGAGCGGCACCGGCACTGGCGCTGAAGGCAGCGCCAATGACGAGGATCGCGAAGAACCCCCTGAGGAATTTTGTCTTGCGGTTCATCTTCTCATCGTCTCCTTTGCGCAGATTGCCCTAGGGGTGTTCCGTGTTGTTTTTGTTCACCGAGAAGGCTGGTGCCTCATAGATCGTGTTTTTCAGCCTCGTGGTGTTCTTGCCGGCCGCTGAGGGCAGGCCAATCTGTGCGTTGATGATCGGGTTGACGAGGAAGGACAGGATCCCGCCACAGCCACTGGCCGAAGGTGCCGACCAGGCGTTGTCGACCAGTTCCACTCCGAAGAGCTTGAGGATGCGGCCTTCTTCGAGGAATTCGACTTCGCCGGGGTTGCCGGAGATCGACGTGTTGGGCGGCGGTGGGCTGGTGGCGTCGGGGCGCAGCTGCCAGGTGATCGGGGAGCTGGATGATCCGACGAAGCAGGATTTACCCAGGAAGGGGTTTTCCAGGTGCATCATCACCGGCATTTTCAAGACCACGCCCTGGCCTTCTGCGAGGTGGATTTCGCTGATGCGGATTTCACTCGCTGGTTTGGCCAGTTCCAGGGTGGCCGAGACGCCGGTCAGCGCGTTTTCGAAGAAGAACGCCGAGAGCGCTTTGACCAGAGCCGGTGATTTTTCGGGCGGCACGATGCCGAGCAGGCCGCCGGGAACGTTCTGGGCGGCTTTGGTCAGCGTCTGGCCGTTGGTGGCGGCGACGAATTTGGAGAAGCCTTCTTCGCCTTCGGGTTCGGTGTAGCCGCCTTGGAGGGTGACGGGTTTTTCGATCGTCACTTTCTTGGTGCCGAGGATGACTTCGCCACCGGAGTTGAGCGAGTAGATGCAGCGGTAGACGCCCGCTGTTTTGTAGGGGCACTGTTCGAACTTGGTGTATTCGCCCGTCAGTTTCGCCGAGGCAGAGCCGGCGAGGCCGAGTGAGGCGAGCGCCACGACAAGCAGCGCTGCGCCCACCACCCTCGTTCTGTCGATCTTCTTGCGCATGAGTCCTGACTCCTGTTCTTTGTTTGCTCGATGGACTGGGGTATCTGCTTCTCGCGATGACTTCCGCGAGACAGGGAAATCTGGGTCTAGCGGTGAGCGGCGCCCTTCTTCTTTGCCTGGCCCTTCTTGCAGTCGGCCTTGACCGGCGGCTGGGAATCGGCGCGCTTGCCGCTTTGGGCGGTCAGCTTCAAGGTCGCGAGGTGGGTGCCCTTGCAGATGTTGGTCGAGTTCTGAAAGAGGCCCTTCTTGCCACCCTGCAGGGTGACGATCGCCTTGCTGACCGGGGCGTCGGGGACGGTTTCAAAGGTGGTGCGGATGCCGCCGTTGACGGAGTCCACGCGACCGTCGAGGTCGACCTCGATCGGCTGGGATGGCGGGCCTCTGAGCGCCGCCACCACGTCGGGCAGCTTGTGGGAGGAGGAGCGCAGGTAGACCGGGCCTTCCAGCGGGTAGTCGAAGAGCGGCGTGATCGCCTTGACGTGCCCATAGACCGAGCCCGCCGGGCACTGGGCGGCGGCGAACTGCACCCGGGTGCAGATCGTGCGGAAGTGGGCCTGGTCGATGAACTCCGAGCGCGGCAGGGCAAAGGAGATGCGCGCGGTGTTTGCTTCGCCGGGCTTTGCTTCGAAGACCGAGCGCAGGCGTGGGTGGCCGCCGCGGTGGATCGGGCCGAAGAGGCGGGTGTGGAGCTTTGGCTTGTAGGGGAGGGATTTGCAGCCGCCGACCTGGAAGGGGCTACTGAGCGCCGCCGCTGAGCCGAAGATGGAAGTGGCGGTGGCCGCGACCGACTTCGGTTCGCAGGAGGTCGGGTTGAGGGTGAAGCTAGAGCGCCCCAGCCTGACGGCGGCCGAGCGCAGGTCGAGCGGGATGCCGTCGAGGATCGAGGGCAAGGGGTCACTGACGGTGCGCACCAGGGCGGTGTCGGGGTTGATGTAGATGGCGGCTCTGACTACCACCGTGCCGAGGTCGAAGGGGCCGGCCACGGCCGGGGTGATGATCACGGCGCTCAGGGGGGCGCCTTTGTAGGGGCCGGCGAGGTAGACGTGGCCACCGACGTGGAAGGGGGTCGGCCCGGCGCCGGCGCCGACGTCGACCGTGCCGATTTCCGAGGCCGCGGGGCAGCTCGGGTGGGCCTGCTCTGCGGCGCCGTCGTTGGGCTTTTCGCGTGCCTTGGCGGCGGCGATCTGGGCCTCTGAGCAGCTGGTGACGCCGGCGAGCTTGGCGGTCAGGCCCAGCGGCAGGGTCGCTTCGAGGCCGACCAGAGGCTGGCTGCCGTCTGGGCGGGAGAGCTTCAGCGCGAAGGGGCTGTAGGCGCCGGCTTGGGGGGTGATCGTGCCGGCTTCGAAGGCAGGTGCGTTGGGGGCGCCCGCTGCCGTGGTCGGACAGGTGCCGGCGATCGGCGCCCTACTCAGCGCGAAGGGGTCGCTGAGGGTGACGCCCGGGATGTCGGGAGCGCTCCAGGGGGTGAGCTGGGCTTGGGTGGTGTAGGTGGCGCAGGCGGGTGGGGTGCGAAGCGCTGCGCGGGGGCCTTCGAAGATGTGGGCGGCGACTTCTTCGATCGGCAGTTGTGGGGATTCGGTGAAAGTGCTGGAAGAGCTGCCCGGTCACGGGGTCGGCGTGGATCTCTCCCGCCAGCTTGGCGACGATCCCCGTCTTTGGGTCATCGACGGTGAGGTATGCCGCCAGCAGCGTGCCGAAGGGGTTGGCGAAGGGCTTTGCCAAATACAGGGAACCGGGAAGCGGTTCGGGGATCGCTGAGCCGTCGGGGTTTCTCTCCACTTCG
>CAWCJW010000034.1:0-58875 GCA_963795765.1 uncultured Solirubrobacterales bacterium | reverse complement strand
TCGTCAGCAAGGCTTGGCCACCGACCGAGCGCGAAGCGTCGGCGACACCACCGCCCGCATCGAGCACCTCGGCGAAGCTCTCGCTCGCCCCGACCAGGGTCTGGTTTCCCTCGCGCAGCCCAGGGTCGCCCTCCTTGACCAGGGCGGTGACATCGTTGGCCCGCGAGCGCAGGCCGGCGTTGATCGTCGCGTCGAGCTCGTTGGAGAAGCGCAGGTAGACGAAGACGCCGGTGGCGCCGAGGACCAGCGCCATCACCGCGGCGAAGACGAGCGTCACCCGCAGGCGGATCGAGACCCGGCTCAGCGGCCGCCGTCCTTTCGCAGTCGGTAGCCGGCGCCGCGCACGGTCTCCAGCGATTTGACCTCGAAGGGCAGGTCGATCTTGCGGCGCAGGTAGCGGATGTAGACCTCGATCACGTTGGAGCGGTGCTCGAAGTCGTACTCCCAGGCCTGGTCGAGCAGCTGCGAGCGGGTGAGCACGTGCCCCGGCCGGCGCATGAAGGCCTCGAGCAGGACGGACTCCTTGGAGGAGAGCTCGATCTCGGTTTCTCCCCGCCAGACCTGGTGGGTCGCCGGGTCGAGGCGCAGGTCGCCGACCTCGACGATCGCCGGCCGCTCGCTCTGGCCACGCCGGACCAGGGCCCGCAGGCGGGCCAGCAGCTCGGCGAAGGAGAAGGGCTTGGTCAGGTAGTCGTCGGCGCCGCCGTCGAGCCCGGCGACGCGATCCTCGAGCGCGCCGCGGGCGGTCAGCATCAGCACCGGCGACCAGATCCCCTCCTGGCGCATTCGCCGGCAGGTCTCGAAGCCGTCGATGCCGGGCAGGATCACGTCGAGGACGATCGCGTCGTAGCCGGAGGCGCGGGCCATGCCGACAGCTTCCTCGCCGGCACCGGCGACGTCGACGCTCAAACCCTGCTCGCTGAGGCCGCGCCGGATCAGCGCCGCCATCTTCACCTCGTCCTCGACCACCAAGACATTCACCCTTCCAACCATCCCAGAGAAGATGAAGCCCAGATGAGACCCGATGTTTTTCTCATTGAACCTTTAGGAAGCATCTCTAGTAGTGGCGTATTAGGGTTACCGAATTAGGTGGTCCTAATACTCTTTACAACCCTAGGAGGCTTCGTGAGTTCTCGAATCACCCGGCAGCTCTTCGCTGCTCTTTGCCTGGGCGGCGTCGTCGCCCTCGCCGCGACCGGTTGCGGCTCCTCGTCCGACTCGTCCTCGAGTGACTCGCTGACCCTCTACAGCGCACAGCACGAACCGATGACCGAAGCGTTCGCCAAGGGCTTCGAAGAAGAGAACGGCGCCAAGGTTCAGATTCGCTACGGCGAGGACGAGGGCCTGGCCAGCCAGATCGAGCAGGAGGGCGACGCCTCTCCCGCCGACGTCGTCCTCACCGAGAACACGCCGCCGCTGGAATCGCTGACTGAGAAAGGACTACTGGCCAAAGTCGACCCCTCGACCCTGGAAGAAGTGCCCTCCCAGTACAGCTCGCCGAGCGGGCACTGGGTCGGAGTCGCGGCGCGCGAGACGGTGATGGTCTACAACCCGAAACTGATCGCCGCCGGCGAATTGCCCGAATCGATCCTCGACCTGGCCAAGCCAGAGTGGAAGGGCAAGCTGGCGATCGCCCCCTCCGAGCCCGACTTCGTGCCGATCGTCAGCGCGATCGAAAAGCTGGACGGCGAAGCCGCCGCCAAGTCCTGGCTCGAAGGCTTCGCCGCCAACGCCAAGCACTACAACGACAACGAGGGGATCATCGCCGCCGTCGACTCCGGCCAGATCGGCGCCGGGATCATCAACCACTACTACTGGTTCGAGGCGGTGGCCGAGGAAGGCAAGGAGAAGGTGCCGTCCAAGCTGCACTACTTCGGCAACGAAGACCCCGGGGCGCTGGTCAACATCTCCGGCGCCGGCGCGCTCGCCTCCAGCGACGCTCCCGAACTCGCCCAGGAATTTCTCGCCTACGTCGTCAGCAAGGAAGGCCAGAGCGCGATGACCCACTCCGGCGACTGGGAGTACCCGCTGAACGCCGCCGTGCCGCCGCCACCGGGGCTGAAGCCGTTCAACAGCCTCGAACCGCCCAAGGTCAGCCCCGCCGATCTCAGCGACGGCAGCAAGCCGCTCGAACTGATGCAGGAAGTGGGCCTGCTCTAGGCCATGGAGGCGGCGGGCGCCCAAGAGCACGGAGCCGCATGGTCGGCACCGTTGCGCTGGGCGCGGCAGGGCCGTGGGCGCACGCCCGCGGCCCTGCTTGTCGTCTCCGCCGTCGTCGCGCTGCTGGTCCTGGCGCCGGTCGGGTTCCTGCTCGACCAGACCTTCTCGACCAGCTGGGACGAAGTCCAGCGGCTGCTGTTCCGGGAGTTCGTCGGCCGTCTGCTGCTCAACACCACCGCCCTGGTCGCGGTCGGCACGCTCGCCTGCACGCTGCTCGGCGTCGCGGTCGCCTGGCTGGTCGAGCGCACCGATCTGCCCGGCCGCCGCGCCTGGGCGGTGCTGGCGGCGCTGCCGATCACCGTGCCGGCCTTCGTCACCAGCTACAGCTGGGTCTCGATCACGCCGGCGGTGCAGGGCTTCTGGGGCGCTGCCGGGATCGTCACCCTCGCCTACTACCCGCTCGTCTACCTGCCGGTGGCGGCGGTCCTGCGCGGCACCGACCCGGCCCTGGAGGAGAGCGCCCGCTCGCTGGGGATGGGCCCGTGGCGGACCTTCTTCCGGGTCACCCTGCCGCAGACCCGGGTCGCCTTGCTCGGCGGCGCCCTGCTGGTCGCGATCCACATGCTTTCCGAGTTCGGCGCCTTCGCGATGCTGCGCTTCCAGACCTTCACCACCGCGATCTACGACGAGTACAAGCTCAGCTTCGACGGCGCCGCCGCCTCGATGCTGGCCTCGGTGCTGGTCCTGCTCTGCCTGGTCCTGCTGGTCAGTGAGCTGGCGGCCCGCGGGCGCGGGCGCTACGCGCGGGTCGACTCCGGCTCGGCCCGGCCGCCGGCCCCGGCCCGGCTGGGCCGGGCGAAGTGGGCCGTCAGCGGCGGTCTCCTGGCGCTGATCGGGCTTGCCCTCGGCCTGCCGCTCGGCACCCTCGTCTACTGGGTCGCGACCGGCGGCAGCGCCGCTGAATTCGACCTCGGCACGGTGCTGGCCGCGACCGGCACCTCGCTGAAGCTGGGGCTCGGCGCGGCCGCCCTCACCACCCTGCTCGCGCTGCCGATCTCGATCCTCTCGGTGCGCCACCCGAGCCGCGCCGCGACGATCATCGAGCGCGCCACCTACCTCCCCTTCGCTCTGCCGGGAATCGTCGTCGCGCTGGCCCTGATCGTGCTCTCGATCCACCACTTCCCGGCGATCTACAACTCGACCCTGCTGCTGGTCGTCGCCTACGCGATCCTCTCGCTGCCGCTGGCGCTGGTTGCCACCAGGGCGGCGCTGGCCCAGGCTCCACCAGTACACGAGGAGGTCGCCCGCTCGCTCGGCTGCGGACCGCTGCAGGCGCTGCTGCGAGTCACCCTGCCGCGCATCCTGCCCGGCCTCGGCGCCGCCGCGGCGCTGGTCTTCCTCGCCACGATCACCGAGCTGACCGCGACCCTGCTGCTGACGCCGATCGGCACCCAGACGCTGGCGACTCAGTTCTGGGCCAAGGCCTCCTCCCTCTCCTACGGAGCGGCCGCCCCCTACGCTGCTCTGATGGTCGCGATCTCGGCGCTGCCCACGTATCTGCTCACCCGTCGCCTCGGCGGCGTGGTGGCGCCAGCGGGAGAACGATGAGCCCGGCGGCATCGCTCTCGATCGCCGGCCTGCGCAAGTCGTTCGGCGACTCGCCGGTCCTCACGGGCCTTGACCTAGAGGTCCCGGCCGGCAGCCTGGCCGCCGTCCTCGGCCCCTCCGGCTGCGGCAAGACGACGCTGCTGCGCCTACTCGGCGGCTTCGAGCACGCCGACGGCGGCTCGATCCGCCTCGGCGAACGGGTGCTCTGCGATGCCAGCACCCACCTCGCTCCGGAGCGTCGGCAGATCGGCTTCGTACCGCAGGAGGGAGCGCTTTTCCCCCATCTCGACGTCGCCGCCAACGTTGGCTTCGGCCTGCCCCGCGCCCAGCGCCGCGGCGGCCGGGTCGACGAGCTGCTCGAGCTGGTCGGCCTCGGCGAGATGGCGAAGCGACTGCCCCACCAACTCTCCGGTGGCCAGCAGCAGCGGGTCGCCCTCGCCCGGGCGCTGGCGCCCTCGCCCGCGGTGGTGCTACTCGATGAGCCCTTCGACGCGCTCGACGCCGGCCTGCGGGCGCAGGTTCGCGCCGAGGTGCGCTCGGTCCTGCGCGAGGCCGGCGCCACGGCGCTGCTCGTCACCCACGACCAGGAGGAGGCGCTTCTCGCTGGCCGACCTGGTGGCGGTGATGCGCGGTGGCCACATCGTCCAGTCCGCCGAGCCGCAGGCGCTCTACAGCGACCCCGTCGACCCCGAGGTCGCCCTCTTCGTCGGTGAGGCGGTGCTACTCGAGGCCGAGCTGGCCGCCGGCAAAGCCGAGACGGCCCTCGGCCCGATCCCCCTGCGCGGTAAGCCGCCCGTGGCACGGCGGGCGACCGTGATGCTGCGGCCCGAGCAGATCTCCTGCCAGCGCCATCTCGACGGCTCTGCTCGCGGCAGCGTGATCGAGGCGCAGTTCTTCGGCCACGACGCCTCCGCTCGGATCGCGCTCGACAAGTCCGGCGGGCTCGAGATCGTTGCCCGCGTCGCCGGCCACCACCTTCCCAAGGTGGGCGAAGAAGTCTCGATCCTGGTCGAGGGCAGCGCGCTCGCCTTCGCCGAGGGCAGCGCGCCGCCGCCGAGCCCCGGCCGCCTCAGGCGGATTCCTCCAGCAGTCGTGCCTCCCGCAGGTCTGCTTGGCGTTTCAGGTGGGCCTCCTCGGGGCTGACGACGCCGAGGTCCTTCTTCGTCACCGAGAGGTAGACGACGAGGGCAAGGATCGTGGCCAGGAAGATGATGCTGGTCAGGATCGTCCCCAAGCCGAGTCCCGTTTCTTCGACCGGCTGGGAGAGGTAGTCGCCAATCGAGGCGCCCAGCGGCCTGGTGAGGATGTAGGCGATCCAGAAAGCGAGGATCGCGTTGAGGCGGAAGCGGAAATGAGCTAGGGCGACGAGCGCGATCGCCCCGGCGAAGATCCCGACCGAGGGCAAGTAACCGAGTTCGAGCTTCTCCGCCACTAGGTCGCCGGCCGAGGTGCCGAGCGCGAAGGTGAAGAGGATCGCCAGCCAGTAAAAGGACTCGCGGCGGGTGGTGACGATGGTGTGGACCGAGAGGGTGCGCTCGCTCCAGTGCCAAGCGGCAAAGACCCCGGCGAGGAGGACGCTGAAGGCGAATGTCGTCGTCTGCAGTTCGACCCCCAAGTTGTCGACCAGGTTGTCGCTGAAGAGCGTGCCGACGACGCTGATCAGAACGACGGCGAGCCAGTAGATCCCGGGCACGTACTTCTGCGACCTGAACTGGAAGACCAGGACGGCGATCAACGCCGCTGCCGTGATGTAAGTGGTGTTGGTCAGACCGAGGCCGAGGTTTTCGTTGAGCAGATCGGCCGCGGTCTCCCCCACCGTCGTGCAGAGAATCTTGATCACCCAGAAGTAGAGGGTGATCTCGGGCACCTTGTTGAGCATCTGGCGGCTGCGTGAGTTCATGGCGCGGCAGTGTGGGAGGCCGCGCTTAACCGGAGATGAGACTTCGCGAGCCTCTCGGACGAGGTCGTCGAACCCGGCCGAGCCGATGAATTCGGTGGCGACGTCGTGAACGGCGCCTAAAGCTTTGTGAGCTAGGAAGCGGCCCTGACCTGGCGCCAGGTCAGCAGCCTGCCGCTGGCGGGATCGATCACCTTGAGCCGGATCGAGCGCAGCCCGTCGCGGACGCTGAGCACCGGGACCGCGTGGAAGATCGGGTTCTCGTCGTGGGCCCGCTGCAGGTTGTAGTTGGGAATCTTGGCACTGAGGTGGTGAACGTGGTGCAAGCCGATGTTGCCGCTGAAGAACTGGAAGAGCTTGGGCAGCTTCAGGTAAGAGCTTCCCTTGAGGGCGGCATCGGCGTAGCTCCAGTGCTCCGAGCTCGCCCAGTAGACGTCCTCGAACTGGTGTTGGACGTAGAAGAGGAAGACACCCGTAGTGCCAGCCAGGATCGCGATTGGCATCTGCACCAGCAGCCAGGCCTCGAGGCCGGCAAACCAGATGATCGTCCCGACGACGATCGCGAGCACCAGGTTGGTTGCGAGCACGCTGCGGCGCTGTCGCGGGCGCATCTTGTTCGACCAGATGCGCGGTCCGATCATCAGCGACCAGATCGGGCCGATCCCGAACATCACCAGGGGATTGCGGAAAAGGCGATAACCGAGCCGGCCCTTCCAGGATCGCGAGACGTACTCCTCAAAGGTCAGCGTCGGCACGTCGCCGGCGCCGCGACGGTCGAGGTCCCCGGCGGTCCCGTGATGCACGGCGTGGTTGTGGCGCCAGTTGCCAAACGGCTGAAAGACGAGCAGGCCGGTAAACCTGCCGAGCCACAGGTTGGCTCGCTTGCTGGGCAGGAACGAGCCGTGAGCGCAATCGTGAAAGACGATGAAGGTGCGCAGAAGGAAGCCCGCCGCCGGCACCGCGAGGACCAGCGTGATCCAGACCGAGACGTCGAGACAGAGATACATCGCGACGCTCAAGGCCAGGTAGGGCAACACCGACGTGGCCACGTCGAAGAGGCTGTGACGGAGCGAGGGTTGCTCGTGCCGAGCAACCGAGTCCTTCCAGTAAGGAGCCATGGGCCGGTGACGGTAGACGCGTTTCTTAAAGATCGGCGTCCGGACCGCGGAGTGACGGCAGTGGCCCACATATGATCCCCGCCTTCCTCCCGGCCCTCAGATCGAGGGCCTCTAACAAGGAGCAGTAGATGACCGCTCGTATCGCCGTCCTTCTCGGCGCGATCCTCGCCCTCGCCCTGCCGGCGAACGCCGGCGCCGCGCTGCCAAATTCCAGCACGACGCTGATCGTCCCCGGCAAGTCGATTGGTGGGGTCGCCCTCGGCGCCACTGCCACCAAGGTGAAGAAAGCCTGGGGCAACACCAAAGACTGCGAATTCCAGTGCGTCTACGAAGGCGGCAAGCACGGCGACGAAACGGCGACCAGCGCCAATGTCCTGCTCGAGCAACCGGCCAGTGGCAGCGGTCCGGCAAAGGTCTGGAACGTCTTCCTCACGGTCGGACAGAAGAAGGTGGGAGACGATCTGAAGCCGGATCTGAACACGCCCCTGAGCAAGTACAAGACCTCAAAGGGAATCGGAATCGGCTCGACGATGGGCGAAGTGAAGAAGGCCTACCCAAGCGCGAAGAAGACCAGCGGCAGCGGCTTCTCCATTTTCACCTTGAAGGGCAAGGGAGAAATCGAAACCCAGTTCGACTTCAACAACTCCGCCAAGGTGACCTCAGTCCTCGTTTCCAGTCACCCCGGGGGCTGAGCTAGCGAGCGTCCGCCACCACGGCCCTCCCCTCCGCTGACACAGCGGAGGGGAACCGCGCGGCGAGCGGCACCCCGAGCACCGAAACGGCGGCCATCGCGAGGAACGCCGCCAGCGGCTGGTGGACGATCAGCGCCACCACCAGCCCACCGAGGTTGCCGGCCATCCAGACGATCGCCCCCGCGGTGCCTGCCGCAGGGCCGGCGAGCCGCTCGGCGGCGGTGAGGATCACCGGCAGCGCCGGCAGCATGACGAAGCCCATCACCACGATCACGCCGGCGCGGGCACCAAGGATCGTGAACGCGCCGAGCGCGGCGCAACCGACGGCGCTGGTCAGCACCGCGCCGCGCATGAAGGCGCGCTCGGCGCCGCGGCGGGCGAGCAGCGGCGGCAGCAGAGCGCAGCCGACGATCCCGGCGACGACCATCCCGACCAACAGCACCCCGGCGCTCTGTTCGGAGATGCCGGCAGGGTGAAGCAGCGTCTGCAGCCAGGTGGCGAGGGCGACAAAAACGCCAAAGCCAACGAAGGCCAGCCCGCACAGGGTCCGCATCGCCGGCAACGCCCAGAGCGCGCGGACGGCTCCACCCTCAACGGCCGCGCTCTCATCACCCTCGTAGGCCGGCCGACGCAGGGTTAGGGCCAAAGCGACGGCGGCAAACACCCCGAGCACCGCCTGCACGACGAGCAGGCGCTCGATCTGGCCGTGGGCGCCGAGAGTGGGCCCGAGGATCAGGGCGAGGAGCATGCCGGCAAAGCTGCCGGCGGAGGCGACGGCGATGCCGGCGGCGCGCTGATCGACGGGCAGGTAGTCGGCGGAGACCTTGCCCATCGCGCTCACTACGACGGGCTGGGCGACGGCAACCGCCAACTGTCCCGCCATCGCCCAGGCAAAGGTCTGCCCGCCGAGGCGGAGCACCCCACCGGCCGCCATCAGGGCGCCGCCGGCCAGCAGCGCCGGCCTGAAGTGACTGTCGAGCAGGCGGCCGGCCGGGATCGCCAGGACCACGTAGAGCAGCGGAAAGATCTCGGCCAGCCAGCCGACGGCGGACGTCGACACCCCGTAGTAGTGGGCCGTGCCGGTATCGATCGGCGCGTAGGTGAGCCAGAGCAGCTGCGTCCCCGCGCAGACCGCGGCGAAGGCGGCGATCGTCGGCCAGCCGCTGGAATCGCGCGATCGCATCGGCGAAGCGACCTTATCTCCGCCGTCCACGGTGCTCTCCCCCTACGGTTGAAACGTGACACCAGCTCGCAATCGCGTAACGCCGCTGGGCGAGATCGAGGCGATCCCGCTGCGGGGCGCCTGGACCGGCAACCGCGGCATCCTCCACCGCGACAAGGAGATCGTCCGCTTCCACGCCAGCGACCTCTGGATCACCTGCGCGCTCGAGTTCCGCGGGCGCTGGCGCGAGCAGTGGCAACCCCACCACTACACGTTCCTCTTCTTCCACGACGAGGCCGTCTCCTTCGCCGCCGGCCACAGGCCCTGCGCGGAGTGCAGGCGCGAGAGCTATGACGCCTACCGCGCCGCTTGGGTCGAGGGGCTGGGCGTCGCCACGCCGTCGGCGAAGCAGATCAACCGGCAGCTGCACGGCGAGCGAATCGTCCGCGGCACGCACCGCCGGCGCATTCACCAACTGCCCTGGGCCTCACTGCCGGACGGGGCTTTTGTCCTGCTCGACGAGACGCCAGCCGTAGTGCTCGGCGATCAGCTCAGCGAGTGGACGCGCGAGGGATACGGCGAGCGCCAGGACCGGCCGACGCGGGGAACCGCAAACGTGATCACCCCACCCTCGACCCTCGCCGCGTTGCGCACCGGCTACCCGGTGCAGATCGACGAGGCCGCCCGCGACTAGGCGCTCAAGCTGCGACCCAGGCCCTGGCCTCGTCCTCCTGGTCGAGGTCGTAGACCTTCACCTCGCCGGGGGTCATCCAGGCGAACATGCGCATCGCCTTCTTCACCCACTCGGCGTCGCTGACGATCGCCGAGCGCTTCCAGGCCGAGTGCTTGAGGAAGCCGAGCTCGACCCCGGTCTTGGCGTCCTCCAGCCAGGCCCGCGGCTCCAGCTCCTCGAAGTCGGAGAGCACGAACAGCATCCGCACCTCGCCGGCCTCGACCGCCTCGCGCAGGGTCGGCACCAAGACGTCCCGATAGTCCTCGGGCGTGAGCTTGCCCGAAGCCCGGAAGCCGATCGTCCCGGCCGGCATCTCATCGATCTTCTCGACCATCTCTTCTCTCCTTCAGTAGACCAGGATCAATATGACCGTGAGCAGGCCCAGCACCACGCCGCCTACCGCCAGTGCGGCGTGCGCGTAGCGAGGTGGCTCGGGGAAGCTCCCCTCCGTCAGTGCCCGCTCGACCGCGGCGCGGCGATTACTGCCATAGGCGATCGTCGCGATGCCGTAGAGCGCGAAGCAGACCCCGACGAAGGCAAATGGCCACTGCGCCGCGTTGTGATCGAGCCCCGGAATGACCCGGCCCACCGCCAGCGCCACAGCCAGCGCGGTCAGGCCGGTCCGCCACCAGGCCAGCTCGGTGCGCTCGCTGGCGAGAAAGGTGCGGCGAGTTGCGTCGGCCGTCTCGGCTGAGAACCCTCGACTCGGCCCTTGCTCGTCCATCTCACGAGCCTAATGGCACACTGTTGCAATGAGCCAGACGCCGTATCTGATCACGATTCCGATCAGTCATTACTGCGAGAAGGCTCGCTGGGCGCTTGACTGGGCCGGCATCAAGTACCAAGAGCGCGCTCACCTTCAGGTTCTCCACTGGATCCCGGTCAACCGCGCTGGCGGCAACAAAACCGCCCCCGTGCTGGTCTGGGGGGACCGGGTCTTCACCGAGTCGGCAGACATCGTCGAGGAGGCCAGCGCCAAGGCGCCGCCCGACCGCGGCCTTTTCCCCGGCGACCCCGCGGCGGCGGCAGAGGTGCGGGCGCTGCAAAGTGACTTCGACGCCGACCTCGGTCCCGAGGGGCGCCGCTGGATGTACAACGCCCTGCGCGGGCATCGCGACATCGCGGTTGCTTACGGCTGCACCGGAGTGCCCGCCTGGCAGCGCCGGGCGCTGCCCTTCGCCTACCCGGTGGTCGTCCGCATCATCAACCGCTACCTCGACGTAACTCCCGCCACCGCGGCGCGCTCCGAAGCCGCGGTGCGCAAGACCTTCGATGCCGTCGCTGAACGACTTGGCGACGGCCGGCCCTACCTCTGCGGCGATCGCTTCAGCGCCGCCGACCTCAGCTTCGCCTCACTGGCGGCGCCGATGCTGATGCCACCGGAGTACGGCGTGCCGCTGCCCCAGCCCGAGGAGCTGCCGGCGGCGATGGCCGCGACGGTCCGCGAGCTGCGCACGCACCCCGCTGGCGCTCACGCGCTGAAGATGTTCCGCGAGGAGCGGCGCCTGTAGTCTGCCGCCGCAATGGCTGCACAGCCCGTCGATCTTTCGCGCACCTGGTCTCTGCTCAACGGCCATCTCCGCGAGGGCGAGAAGGGCCACTGCCATACGATCGCGGGCCACCTCTTGCGACCGGACTGGACGACGCGCGATCTCGTTGCCGCAACCCAGTCCGGCACCCGCGACGCCATCTTCCTCGGCAATGAGAGAGCCCTGGCCGTGACCCCGCGCGAGGCTAAGCCGATGGGAGTGTTTCGGGCCCTGCGCGCGGCACGCGGGGATCTCAGCGCGTTCGGAGAGGTGCGCGAGATCGCGCGAGATCAGATCGCCGGCTTCGAGCTGTCGGGCGATGCGCCGCTGGACAGCACCCAGATACAGACCTTGTTCGAAGGTGATTTCAAGTGGCTGACGGTCAAGATCGCAAACGGCGAGGAGTTGAGAATGCTCCTCGACGAGGTTGCGACCCCGAAGCCCAATCTCGATGAGGCGCTGGATCGCTACCTCGCCGGAGAGCAGCTCTAGGCCAAAAGCGAGCGGACATCGAGGTCCGCCTCCCCCACGGATGCAGGCTAACCCGTCCCCGCCTTGCCGCTCATCCCTGGGTGAATGCCCCGCCCGATCGTCTGCTCGTCGACGATCTTCTGCAGGTACTCGGTGAGGCGCTTGCGGTCGGCCGCGGGCATCCCTTTGGTCAGGTCCTGCTCGTGCTTCTTGGCGATCTCGCGGCCGCGCTCAAGCGTCTTCCGGCCCTTGGCAGTGAGATAGAGCGTGCGGACGCGGCGATCGGTCGGGTGCGGCCGGCGCTCGACCAGACCGCGCTGCTCGAGTTCATCGACGAGGCCGACCATGCGGCTCGGCGGCACCTCGATCGCCTCGCCGATCGCCTGCTGAGAGTGGCCTTCGGCAGCATCGACCAGATTGAGTACCCGGAACAGCGCCGGGTGCAGATCAAGCTCGGCGATCCGCTCCGAGAACTGGCGCGAGGCGTGGATCCCGACCTGCGAGAGGAGAAAGGCTAGTGTCGAGGGCGCCTTGTCCCCCGCGATCGGATCGCTTCCCACAAGATCGCAAAGCCTACCGTTTTGCTTTCTGCTAACAATCGTTTCGTCCTGAAACCTTTCTAGCTTGCAACAGATTTTTCGAAAGAAAGGATCGTCCTGATGACCCGTCGTCTCGCCCGCCTCGCCGACATCGCCTACCGCCGCCGCGGCCGCATGGTCCTTGCCTGGATCGCCGCGACGATCGTCCTGATCGGACTCGGCTCCTCGCTCGCCGGCGAGTTCCACGCCGACTACAACACGCCCGGCTCGGAGTCGAAGGCGGCCAGCGAACTGACCAAGCGCGAATTCAGCGGCTACTCGGGGCAGGAAATTTACGTCGTCTGGAAGAACCCGAAGGGCGTCGACAATCCGCCGACCAAGCGCCAGATGAACGCCTTCTTCACCCAGGCGGAAAAGGTCGACCACGTCGAGAAGCGGGCGGTGACCCGCGTCTCCGAAGACGGCACGATCGCGACCACGACGCTGCCGCTCAACGTGCCGGGCTGGGAGGTCAAGAAGGAACAGGGCGAAGAGCTGATCAGCGCCGCCGAGGACAACGACGGCGCCAGCCTGCAGATCGAGCTCGGTGGCGAACCGATCTACGCCGCCCAGGAACAGACCAGCCCCGAGGGGCTCGGCTTCCTCGGCGCCGCGATCGTGCTGCTGATCGCCTTCGGCTCGCTGGTTGCGGCGGGCCTACCGCTGCTGATCGCCCTGGTCGGGCTGGGGATCTCCTCGGGCGGCCTGATCGCCCTGCTCGCCAACGTGATCGACGTCCCCAACTGGACCACGGCGGTCTCCGGCCTGATCGGCATCGGCGTCGGTATCGACTACTCGCTGCTCGTCCTCACCCGCTTCCGAGCGGCGATGCGCTCCGGCAAGGACCGCCACGACGCCGTCGTCGAGGCGGTCTCGACCGCCGGCCGCAGCGTGATCATCGCCGGCAGCACCGTCGTCATCGCCGTCCTCGGCCTCTTCCTCACCGGCCTGCCGTACATGTATGGGGTGGCGATCTCGGCCTCGCTTGCCGTGCTCGTCGTCATGCTCGCCTCGATCACCCTGCTGCCGGCGCTGCTCTCCTACCTCGGCCCCAAGGTCGACCGGCTGCGCATCCCCTTCCTCGGCCGCCGGCTCGAAAAGGAAGGAACCAGCGACTCCCCCGCCGCCCGCTGGAGCCACGCCGTGCAGCGGCGGCCCTGGACCGCGGCGATCGTCGCCACCGCGATCCTGCTCGCCCTCGCCGCACCGGCGCTGGGCATGCGCCTCGGCTTTCCCGACGCCGGCAACGACAAACCGGGCACGATGACCCGCCAGGCCTACGACCTAATCAGCGAGGGCTTCGGCCCCGGCGCCAACGGCCCGCTCGTGATCGTCGCCGAACTGCCCAACCCGCAGGGGCGCTCGGCGGTCAACGGCCTTGCCACGCAGCTGCGCGAAGACCCCGGAGTCGCCTACGTGGCGCCGCCGCGATTCAACGACAAGAACACGGCGTCGATCGTCACCGTGATCCCCACCACCTCGCCCCAGGACGCGGCGACAACCGACCTGGTCGACCACCTGCGCCACACCGTGATCCCCAATGCGCTCCAGGGCTCGGGGGTGACGACCAAGCTCGGCGGCGTGACGCCGGCGCTGGAGGACCAGAGCGAATACATCACCGGCCGCATGCCGCTCTTCATCGTCGGCGTGGTCGGGCTCTCCTTCCTGCTGCTGCTGTTCGCCTTCCACTCGCCGCTGATCTCACTCAAGGCGGCGGTGATGAACCTGCTCTCGGTCAGCGCCGCCTACGGCGTGATGACCCTAGTCGCTAAGGGCGGCGCGGTCGGCGAACTGATCGGGATCGACCACGAAGTGCCGATCGCCCCGTTCATGCCAGTGATGATGTTCGCGATCCTCTTCGGCCTCTCGATGGACTACGAGGTCTTCCTCGTCTCCCGCATCCGCGAGGAGTACCTCGTGGACGGCGACACCAGGCGCGCGGTGGCCGATGGCCTCGCCAAGACCGCCCGCGTGATCACAGCGGCGGCAGCGATCATGGTCGTCGTCTTCCTCTCCTTCGTCGCCTCGCCGGAAGTCTTCCTCAAGCTCTTCGGCATCGGCCTCGCCGCGGCGATCTTCCTCGACGCGACCGTGGTCCGCATGGTCCTCGTCCCGGCCGTGATGCAGCTGCTCGGCAGTCGCAACTGGTGGTGCCCGGACTGGCTCAAGCGGCTGTTGCCGGAAATCGAGGTCGAGCGCGGCCCGCAGGTGGCGGAAGGCTCCTAGCCTAAGCCGCGAAGGACGCCGCCCGGCGAGCTAAGCCAAGAGGCCGAGCTCGCCGGCGCGGTGGCTGGCCTCGACCCGGGAGCGGCAGTCGAGCTTGCCGAGCAGGTTGCGGACGTGCATGTCGACCGTGCGCTGGCTGATGAAGAGCTCGCCGGCGATCTCGCGGTTGGTGCGGCCGATCGAGACCAGCCGCAAAACCTCGAGCTCACGGCGGGTCAGCTGAACATCGTCGGCTTTGGTTGCGGCGCGGTCGCCGAGGCGCTGGGCAACCGACTCGCCGAGGGCCGCAACCTCCTGGGCGGCCGCCGAGGCGAGCGGCCTGGCGCCGAGCTTGCTGGCGGTCCGGTAGGCGTCGCAAAGCCACTCCAGCGCCTGCTCGCGCTCGCCGGCCGCCGCCAACACGACCCCGGCGCGAAGTTCGATCTGCGCCCGCTCGAAGGGCACGGCAAGCGTGCGGTGAAGCTCCACGGCCCGCGAGAAGTGCTCGGCCGCGAGGGCCTCGTCGCCGTCGATCACGGCCATCTCGCCGAGCGCCTGCGCGAGCGCCGCCAGGGCGTCGCCGTGACCCGCCTCGGAGGCCATCTTCGCCAGCGCCTCGGTACAGGCGTGCACCTTGCCGCGATCTCCCTGACGGGCGAAGAAGGCCGTCGCCCAGCGGATCCCCCAGACCGCGTAGTGGTGGTCCTCGCTCTCTTCCCAGCGGCCGAGCAGGGTGCGGCAGTGCTCGGCCGCCTCCTCGTCGGCCCCCTCGGCGGCGGCGACGTAGGCGAGGCTCGTCGTCGCGTCCATGAACATGTTGTAGTGACCGACCGCGGAGGAGACCGAGCGCGAGGCTGAGAGCATGCGGCGGGCCGAGGTCAGCTTGCCCTGGAAGGCGTGGATCGCGCCGACCAGGCCCTCGACCACCCAGACGGCGGTATCGGTGTCGATCAGTTCGCGGCCCAGCTCGCTGGCACGGCCCCACTCGCCGCGCTCCCGCAACACGTAGACCAGGCAGGTGACGCAGGCGAGCTCGGTGCGGGCGTCCTCGCCGGTGCGGCAGAGGTCGAGCGCGGTGTCCAGCGCCTCCTCGGCGCGGCGGTAGTCGGAAGCGTCGTAGAGGACCATGCTGAGGCGCTGGTAGAGCTCGGCCGCGACCGGGGTCAGGTCGTGCTCGAGGGCCAGGGCAAGCGCGCCGCGGACGGTCTGCAGCCCGGTCTCGAACTCGCCCCCCTTGGCCTGGGCGACCCCCAACAGACCGCGGGCACGGGCACCGAGGTCGAGCCGGTCCGCTGCCACGGCGTCCTGGAGGGCGGCCTCCGATAGCTCGACCGCCTCGCCGTAGCCCGCCCGCGCCCGTTGGTAATCGGCCATCGTCAGCCGCTCGAGCGCGGCGTCGGCGGGCATCTCGTTGGCGCTGAAGGCCTCGGCGGCAAGACGGCGGGCGGCAAAGGCGGTGTCGCGCTCGCCCTTGAGGTCGTAGACCGCCGCCAGCCGATGCTGGGCGCGGGCGAAGCCGAGGCTGTCCTCATCGGCGGAGCGGGTCGCGGCAAGCTCGCGCAGCGCTTTCGCCGCCTCGGTCAGCTCGCCGGCCAACTCCGCACAGCGCGCGTAGCGCTCCAGGGTCTCGACCCGCAGCTCGTCCTCTTCGCCCTCGGCCCACAGCTCCAGCGCCTCGCGAGCGGCTTTCGTCGCGTCGCGGTAGGCGTGCAGGTCTTCCGACTGTCGCACGGCTTCGACGAAGGCCTTGCGAGCGGGCGCGGCATCGCCGGCGCTGCTCCAGTGGGCGGCGATCTCCATGCTCGTGCCGCCCCTTTGTTCGAGCGCCCCGGCGAGGCGGCGATGGATCTCGCGGCGGCGCAGCCAGGGCACCTCGGCGTAGATCGCGTCGCGCACCAAAGCGTGCCTGAAGGCCGCGCGACCGGCGTCTTCCTCGACCAGATGGCCGACGCCGGTCAGCTCGGCCAGTCCCGCCCGGCTGGTGAGCTCCGCCGCGAGCTCGAGCTCGAAAGGCTGGTCGGCGATCGCCGCCACTTCCGCGGCCTCGCGCGCCCGCTCGCTCAACTCGGAGGCGCCGATCACGACCGCGTCGCGGACCGTGTCGGGCACCGGGACCTCGCTTTCCCCAGCCAGCTCGAGGCCGCTCGGGCCGGCGTGGAGCCGATCCCGCACCCGCAGGGCGGCGACCAGCTCCTCGACGAAGAAGGGTGACCCCTGGGTGCGATCGTGGATCGTGCCGAGCAACGACTCCGAGGCTGGCCCGTCGAGCAGCGCTCCCAGCAACGCGCCGGTCTGCTCGCGGCCCAGCGGCTCGAGCGCCAGCTCCTCGAGATTGCCGCCGCGGCGCAGCTCATTGCGCAGCCAGCGCAGGGTGTGGTCGCGGGGCAGGCCGTCGGATCGGTAGGCCGCGACGACGACGATCGGCAGCTCGCGGATTGGCCCGGCAAGCGCCGCCATCAGCTCCAGGCTCGCCTGGTCGGACCACTGCAGGTCATCGAGGATGACGAGCGCCGGGCCGTTGTCGGTGAGGTGGGCAAAGGCGCAGCGCACCGCCTCGAAGATCGTCGAGCGATCGCTATCGGCAGCCGGCTCGCCAAGCTCGGGCAGGAGCAGGGCGAGGTGCGAGCGCAGCGGCCCGCAATCGGCGAGACCCTCGGGCTCGGCGCGCAAGTAGGAGCGGAGCGCGGCGACGATCGGCCCGTAGGGCGGCGTCGCGCCATTCGTCGCCGCCCCGCGCAGAACGAGCGCCGAGGAGCCCGAGGCCACCTCGTCGGCGAGCCTGGTCTTGCCCACGCCGGCATCGCCGCTGAGCAGCACCACTGTGCCGCTGCCTCGCTCGGCGCGCTCGAGCGCCTCGCTGAGAACGGCGCCCTCGGCCTCGCGACCGACGAGCGGGGTCCGGTTGCCCATCGTTCGAGTTTAGGCCGCGACCAGCGCTCTGGTCATCGATCGCAGAGCGCTGGTCGCGTGTCCCAGGTCAGCTACTGACCGGCGCCGGGTCGGGCCGCACGATCACGGTGTCGAGGATCGGGATGACCTCGTCAGCGGGCAGGCCGGCTGTCTTTGCGTGCTCGCGAATTGCCTCCGGGCTGTCGCCTTCGTAGACGCAGAACGTGCCGACCTCGCCACTCTCCTCGCCCAGCACGTAGCTGCGGATCCAGCGAACCCCGGAGTCCGGCTCATCGCCGACTTCCGCCGAGCGCTTCCCCGCGATCTCCAGCTCCTCCGGGGAGGCCCAGCCGTTGCGACGAAGAATTCCGTAGAGATCCATTCCAATTGCTCCTTTCCGGGCCGGGCGGACACTGCTTAAACCGCATCCGACCCCGTGATTTCCATTGGAAGCGAGGCTAGGCGCGGGGATCCGGCGTCGCATCGGTGAAAGTGCCGTATTTTCGGTACGGCATGCCGTATCTGCCGGGTGAGCCGTTTGCGTCTCCCCCGCGGAGCGCGAAAGCGACGGTCAGCGAGGCGCGATGCGACCGATCAGGTCGGGCAGCTCGCGGTGGCTGTCGATGACGAAGTCCGCCTCTCCACCGCCGTCCTCGTCGCGATCGTCGTGCAGGCCGCGATAGCGCACGGTCCTCATGCCGACCGCTGCGGCACCGGCGACGTCGGTGCGACGCAAATCGCCGACGTGGGCCGCTTCGCCTGGCTCGGCGTCGAGCGCGTCCAGGGCCGCTTCGAAGATCTGCGGCGCGGGCTTGTAGTAGCCGACCTCGTCGGAGAACGCCCAGCCTGAGAAGTGATCCAGCAGGCCCTCGCGTTCGAGGAACTCGCGCAGCAGCTCGCCGCCGGTAAAGCCAACGTCACAGATGATGCCGAGGCGCAGTCCGTGCTCACTTAGATCCTCCAGGCAGGGGCGAATGTCCGGCGCGAGCGCGAGCTTGGCGCCGCGCCCTGCGGTTAGGAAGGCCTCGGCGATCATCTCTCGCGCGGCGCCCTCGACCCCGAGCGCGCGCACGAGCATCTCGGCTCCCTCGCTTGGGTGGAAGTGGGTGCCGACCGACCAGGACCGCTCGTAGCTAGCCGTCACCTCCTCCAGCGTCGCCGCCAGCAGCTCGGTCTCGATCTCGAGATCACAGGCTTCACAGGTCGCCGCGACCGCCTCGCGCCGGGCCTTCACCATCGCCTCTCCCGACCGCGAGCGGGCGATCGTGTTCCAGAAGTCGAAGGTGATCGCTTTAAGTGCCTGATGCACAGGACGCGGCACGCTATAGAGGCGGATGATCGCGTCTTGTCTCGCTGTATTGAGCCCACGCACCCAAGCCAGTGGCAATCAATCCGGCGAAAATAAGTGGAAGTAGAACCAAGAACACCGCCAACTGCTTTGGTGCAAAACGCGCGAGCCGAAGAGCCTTGGCCCGAATCCCTACCAAGGGATACAGAACCAACATTCGCCAGAGCGCTAGCCCCCGAGGCTGACGCATGGGACCTATCGTCGCCCCCAATCCATGCGCTCCAACGCATTGGGCAAGGCCACGGCCATGGTTGTAAGCGTGCCGGCACATACTTGAGAAGGAACGATTTCCGTCGTGAATAAGCCCGGCGCCGGGTGCGTAGGAGACGGCAAGCCCTCTCTCGATACACCTCCGGTTGAACAGGGTGTCCTCCCCTGTGGCGGTGTCTTCCGAATAGTGCCCGACAAGGTCGAAGACCTCTCGCCTAAAGGAAACTGCATGAGGTACCTCCTGCTGCTCGAGCAGTCCTAAGATCGGCAGCAGCGCCGAATACTCGAGTCAGGTACTCGGCGTAGCCGACGGGATGCCGGGGAGTTCCGTTGAGAATCGAGCCTCCGACCAGATCGGCGCCGCGATCGTGGTGTCGCATGCGCTGCTCCAGCCATCTTGTTGTGACCCTGCTGTCAGCCGACATAAATGCGACCACACCTCCCCGAGCCTCTCTCAATCCGGCATTGCGCGCCGCTCCTGGCCAAAGCCGATCTCGAGACTCGACCACCCGGACGGTCGGGTGAACCTCGCGGAGGTGATCCCCGCATCCATCTTCACCCGAGACCACCACGATCGTCTCAAACGGCTCCGTGTAACTCTGCCGCTCCAGTGACTCGAGCGCACCATCGATCTGATGCCGCGCCCGAAAAGCCGGAATGATTACCGAGGCTCGCGGTCTCAAGCTGTCATCCGTTTCACTTCCAGTGACGCTTGGGTCGCAGCGAGCGACCGCAGAGCCCGGTGAGGATTCCGAGGCTGTAGGCAATTCGCGCCGGAATGATCGCCGCCTCGCCCCCGGCACGCACTTCCTTCAGGGCAGTTCGCAATGCCCGTGTCGGCATGTTGTCCCGCCAGGGATGTGCCACCTCGCCAATATCGAAGCCACGGCCAATCCAGCGTGCGTTCTCGAAGATCTCCCAGAGCGAGTCCGGATTGAAGTGAAGGCAGGTCGCGCTTGGGGCCGCGATGGCAAGCGTTCCCAGCTTGGGCGCCAGGGTCATGTCCTCCCCGTACCCAACGTCGTCATAGCCACCGACGCTAAGGAATCTCTCACGCCGGATAGCGCGGTAGTTCGCCCACTCCCCAGGGAACGAATCGGGCAGAAGACGAGGATTGCCGAGACGGCGTATTCGACAGTAGACACGGGCCCAACGATTCTCGGGATTCCCCAGGTAGAGCTCCTTCGTAAACGTCCCGGCAGCCCCGCTAGTTTCGATCGGCGCGATCAGTGCCTGGACAAAACCCGGCGCGCAAGCCATATCGGCATCGAAAAAGACGAGAATCTCTCCACTAGCAGCACTGGCACCGATGTTACGGGCACGCGCGGGTCCGCCGTGATCCGTTCGAATAAGCCGCGCGCCTAGACGCTCCGCAATCGAAGCCGTCTCGTCCGTTGAGCCGTCATCGACCACTATCACCTCGCGCAATTGAAACTCCTGCGCCGCGAAAGATCGCAAGCAGCGCTCGATGTGCTTGGCCTCGTTGAAGGCGGCGATTACCACGCTGACGTCTGACACGATGGCTCGTCGCCCTAGCTCGAGCCCTGATCTGCCAACTTGCGCTGATAGCGCTTCCATTCACCGACCCAAGCCTGCCGGTCGCGCTCTACCCTCGTAGCATTTCGATAGAGGATCAGCGACCCACCAAACAGGATCAACAATCCTAGCCCCAATGCCGCGCATGCATGGGTATAGCCATCGGCCAGTAGCGGCACCAGGTCGATGAGAAGGCCGATCGTGAACGCAATTGCGATCCACACATGCCACGCGGAGGGGTGCTCCAACGCGCGGAGGGCCTCAAGGGTGCGTGGCTTACCCGTGGCTTGAGTGCGCGCCCATTCCATTGGCCGCGACTTAGGGGATCGCTCCCAAAAACGCGAGCGCACTTGATTGATGTCGCGCTCCCAAGAGACCCCATCGAACGGTGAAAAGACCGCCAGATAAGTAACCATCTGGAGTTGCAGGACGGCGTTCCGAATCATGTGAAATATGCCGAAGAGAAGTGGAGCCGGGGACAGGATGACCACGAAAGCTGCCTTTTGGCCCACCCCCGCCGCAAACAGCGCCCCTGCGAAAGCGAGAAACGACGTGCTCATCTGGGTAATTGCTCGCCAGTCGGCAGCCTTCTGGTCGATGAGCGATAGGTACTCTTCGCGGTCGAGTTTGGGAACTTGTGCGTCGCCCATAGGCGCCAAAGCTACCGAGTGGCCGAGCTCAACCGCGTGAGCAAAGAGCGACCGTGCTGACTAGCGCCGCCGCGGGTCCATCGCGCGTGAGATCACCACGCGCTGGATCTCGTTGGTGCCCTCGTAGATCTGGGTGATCTTGGCGTCACGCATCATCCGCTCGACCGGGTACTCCTTGACGTAGCCGTATCCGCCGAGCACCTGGATCGCCTCGACCGTGACCCGCATCGCGTTGTCGGAGGCGAACAGCTTCGCCATCGATGAGTGCTTGGCCAGGCCGGGGTCGTTCTGGTCGGCCATTGCGCAGGCCTTGTAGAGCAGCTCGCGGGCGGCGGCGGTGCCGGTCTCCATATCCGCCAGCTTGAACTGGATCGCCTGCAGGTCGAGGATCGGCTTGCCGAAGGCGACCCGCTCGGAGGCGTAGGTGGTTGCGTAATCGGTCGCCCCCTGAGCGATGCCAACAGCCTGCGCCGCGGCGCCGAGCCGCGTCCTTTCCAGCGTGCCGAGAGCGACGCCGAGCCCGCGCCCGACCTCGCCGATCACGTTCTCGGCCGGCACCCGCACGTCGTCGAAGACCGGCGAGCCGGTCGGCGAACCGCGGATCCCGAGCTTGTGCTCGAGCTTGCCGATCGAGAAGCCGGGCCGGTCGGCCTCGACCATGAAAGCGGTGATCCGTCGCTTTTCGCGATCGGTGATGGCGAAGACGACGTAGAAGTCGGCGACACCGGCGTTGGTGATCCAGTTCTTCGAGCCGTTGATCACCCATTCGTCACCATCGAGCACAGCGTGGGTGCGCATCCCCGCGGGGTCAGAGCCCGCCTCCGGCTCGGAGAGCGCAAAAGCGGGCGTCCACTCACCACTGGCGCAACGCGGCAGTACCCGCTGCTTCAGCTCATCGCTGCCGAAGAGCCGGATCGGCAGCGAGCCGAGCTCCTGCACCATCAGGATCAGGGCACTGGAAGCGCAGGCCTTGGCGATCTCCTCAACCCCCATCTGCAGCATCAACGTCCCCGTCCCGGTCCCCCCGTACTCCTCCTCGAAGGGCAGGGCGAGAATGTCGTGCTCGGCCAGCAGCTCCCGCACGTCCCGCGGGTATTCCGACTTCTCATCGATCTCAGCCGCCCGCGGCGCAATCCGCTCCCGCGCGATCTGCCCAATCGTCTCGCGGAAGTCGAGCAGATCCTGGGGGATCGAGTAGATGTCGGTACCTGTGCTCATTGCGGTCGGGACCGTATCCATAGACGCGCCGCGCTGCCTCGCGGCGCAGGCGCGATCCTGCTTGTCATGCTAAGTTTTTCCTGTTCGTTAGCGCTACGCGCTAGGAAAGGCAACCAGTTGTCTACGTTGCGACTCTTCTCCATCGCGCTGTTCGCAGCCGCCCTGCTCTGCATGGCCGGCGCCTCCGCGGCTACAGCTGCCCACTTCTACCTGCAGATGGAACTGAACGAAGAATTCAAAAAAATCACCTCGACGGTGGAAGCGGCCTTCGCCAGCAACGCCGCGATGGAATTCGACTTCGGCAGCGGCAAAACCAAAGTCGAAATCCGTTGCCACGCTGAAGGGCGCGAGGAACTCTTCACCAACGGCACCGACAAAATGACCGAATTCAAACTCAGCACATGCAGCGTCGCGGTCGCCAAAGTGGGCGCGCCCACGTGCATCGTCACCCCCAACGCCGGCAGCGTCGGCCTGAAAACCGAACTGACCGAATTTGGCGAACCGCTCACCTATGGAGACAAGTTCCTCAACTTAACTCCATCCTTCGTCATCACAGGCGCAGAATGCGCCCTCCTGGGCAAATATTGCTTCCTCGCTGAAAACAAAACCGAAGGCGAAGTCTTCAACGGCCTCTTCCTCGAACTGATCTTCCCCGAAACCGCACTCAAAGGAACATCCATCCCCAAAGGGTGCAATGAATCCAAAGCCAACGCCTTTGTCGGCCGCTACCGCATCACCCCGCTGATCGGCAGAGCTCTCAAAGTCGGACCTTAGCGAGAAGACGGACGCCATATCCGTCCATCGCCTAACCCGGGAGGCGGGCGGTCCAGATTTGCTCGGCGCGGTGAAAACGCTCCCAGATCGCCGTGGAAACCTCAGCCCGCTCAATCAAGTACTGCCCGATCCCGGTACCGAGCTGCGGCGGCCCCTGCTCGAGGAAGCAAAGTGGACACATGAAGCCCCACGGTTGGGTATCCATGGCGACCAGAGCGCCGTCATAGCGAGCTGACCGCGGTCGCCGCTCGCGGCGGTTGCAGATGTCACATGGTGGCAGTGACTCGATCACTGCCACCGTCCCTGGCCCAGAGTAGCGCTCGAGATACTCCGGGAGAAACAGGAAATCGTCGCTCCTGGTCAGCACTTCCACTCGTACGAGATGGTCAAGCACGTGCTCATCGGGTGGTCGCCTCAACATCCCTTCGTGACTCGCGGCCCACCGCCGCGGGCTATCAGCGAGAAGACCGTCGTCGTTCATACACTTCGACCCTACATCGGCCCGCGACCAAGGAGACCGATCTCTCGATGGACCCGCACGAACTGATCGTCTTCAAGCAGGTGGGCGAAAGCGGAATCGGCTTTCGCGACTACCTCGCCTTGGCCACTACCGTGTTCGCGGCAGTCGCAGCCGGCACCGCATGTCTCAGCGTCAGGCAGTCACGCCTCCTGCAGGAAAGCACGATCCGGCCCTACCTGAATGGGCAGATGACCCAAACTGCCCACGGACCACTCCAGTTTGCCGTCCAGAATGTCGGTGCAGGACCGGCCAGAGGTGTGGGTTTCTGCGTGCTCGTTGGCGATGAGTACATGCGTGGCTATGCCGCCCCGAACATGGGTGGCATATTCAAGCCCGGGGACCGCGAGGTCCTGACGTCGAAGTTCAGCGGCGTTGCCGCGGGTTCGATCGAAGGAGTACTGACCTGCTGGGACGTCGGAGGTGGCTTTCATGTCTTCAACCTCGCAACCGGAGAGCAAAAAAGCTGGCGACCCGATCGCTGGTGGCGGCGCTCGCCTCCCAGCGATAATCCAGAGGAGGCGCTCCGTGCCTTCTACCCCGAGGCCAATCTTGATGAGATGAAAAAGGTGGGCGGACAGGGAAGGATAAAGTGAACGCCAGCGAGCTGCGGTATCTGTCGCAACGCCTCGCGCACGACCTCGTCCAGCGCTGGGAAGCAGATGAGGCATCTATAGGCACTCGCAGCGCTCAATTCCAGCCCGTACAGGCCGAGCAGGTGGAACTACCGGTCGACGAGAATCCCTACCAACTTGCAGAGCAGACGAAGCGAATCGTTCTGACTCAAGGTCATGCGGGCGCGCTGTCCGACGAGGGCGAAGAGGTGAAGCCCTACCTCCTCATTCCGAAAGCGCGTGTCCGCCTCTGGGTGTTCCGCCCAAAGGCGCAAACAAGAGGGACCATCGCCTTCGCTTCAGTGCGCCGTGACCCCAACATGGCCGTCCTGCTCGGCAGCCCGAAGAACGTGACCGGCTGGAGCGCCCTTCAAGAGATCGACGGCTGGATTCCAAGCGATCCGGTCGGCTTGCGCGACGTGGTCCGAAAGCTCAAGGACGATACGGAGCACGAGGTCCTAGAGAAACTCGACTGGAGTCAGACCGTCGACGACGCAGCCAGCTTCGCCGTCAACATTACGCGCACGCCCGACTTTGACGGCGTCGCCGAAGTCCTGGCCCGAATTTACGCGAGCGAGGACAACCTCAGAGCCATAGTGACCACCACTGGCCCGGCCATCACCTCGTACACCTTCGACCGCGTCCTCGTCGGGGCACCCATTTTCATCCGCGAGGTCTCCGGGCCTTGAGCTCTGTCCATCCTCCAACGAGCGGGCGATAAGCGAGATCACCGCTTTGACAGAGAGGGTGGCTGACCGGATTCGAACCGGCGACCGCCTGGACCACAACCAGGAGCTCTACCAACTGAGCTACAGCCACCACGCTGCTCTCAATCTAGCGGGCCGGCAGGCAACGCGGAGGGCTTAGCTGAGGCGACGGGATTTGACCAGGGAGGCGAAGGCTTCGAGGCCAGGGGTTGTGCGGGCGAGCAGGTCGGCTTCGGCGGCTTCGGCTTGCGTGGGGAGGGCAGCGGCTCCGTCGTCTCCCAGGGCCAGGCAGGCGTCGTGGACCATCTCGGGCACGGCCAGCCAGGCCTCGAGCAGGGCGAAGTCGGACTCGGGGTGGAAGAGCACGCCCCAGGCGTTGCCGTGGCGGAAGGCCTGGACCTCGGTGCGCTCAGAGCGGGCCAGGTGCTTCGCGCCCTCGGGCAGGTCGAAGACGTCGCCGTGCCAGTGCAGGACGGTCGTGTTCGGTGCAAGAGCGCCGACGATCGGATCGTCGGGGGCGAGGATCTCCACCGGCGCGTAGCCGAGCTCCGGGCCCTCCCCCGCTCGCACCTCCACTCCCAGCGCCCTCGCCAACAGCTGGGCACCGAGGCAGATACCGAGCACCGGCATCTGCCGACGCAGTGCCTCAGTGAGCCACTCGCGCTCGCTCGTCAGCTCGGGATGAACGTCGACTTCGTCGACGTTCATCGGGCCGCCCATCACGACCGCGCCCGCAACCTGGTCGTGATCGGGCAGCGACTGGCCCGCCAGCGGTTTGACCGTGTGCACGTCGAGGCCGCCGCAGGCATCGAGGATCCGGTGCGGGCCCTCCCAGGGCACGTGCTGGATCGCCAGCAGAATCGGTCGCTCGTCCGCGCTCATCAGCGCTCCAGGCTAACCGCGCTACGGTTCAGGCGATGCCCCAGCGATTCGGGATTTCCTTCTTCCGGCCCGAGATTCGATCGGCCGTGGCAACCGGCATGCAAGCTCGCGGTGCGATGGCGATTGGAGCGCTTGCGGTTGGCGCCGCCGCCGTGGGCGGCTTCGCCATTGGCAAGCTCAGCGTTCGCCGCCTCGAGGTCGACAGAGCGACCTTCGGCCGCCTCAAGGTCGACGAGCTGGAGATCGGCCAACTCAATATCCGCGAGCGCACCGGCGCCGACGATGGCGCGTAACCGACATTGACCACACCAGAGGTGGGTCAATATCGGATGCGCTGGCTCGGCAGCGCGGTGGTGCTGCTGGCGCTGGCAGCCGTGGCCGCGGCGTGGGTCACTTCGGCTAACGCCGTCGGCCCCTACCCCGACCTCGGCAGCTGCTCGGTCTTCCCAGACCCACCGCCCGGCACCGTCGCCAACGCGTCCTCTCTCGCTACCGAGGCCGCCTGGAACCAGGACATCTCCAAGGCGCCCGTCGCCCCCAACTCGGCCGCCACAATCGCCTACATCAACTCCCACGGCGGCAACCTGCTCCACCCCGACTTCGGCTCGCCGCGCGAATACGGCTTCCCCTACGCCGTGGTCGACACCGGCCAGAGCAAGCTGCCGGTCAACTACACCGCCTACGGCGACGAGAGCGACCCCGGGCCGTTCCCGATCCCCAAGGGCGCGCCGGTCGAGGGCGGCAACGGCAGTGACGGCGATCGCCACGTGCTCGTCGTCGACCGCTCCAGCTGCACGCTTTATGAGCTCTACCGCGCCTTCTTCAAGGGCGGTGGCGGGGCTCACTGGAACGCCGACTCGGGCACCCGCTGGGACCTGCGCTCGAGCGACCACCGCCCCGACTCCTGGACCTCGGCTGACGCCGCCGGCCTGCCGATCTTCCCCGGCCTCGTCCGCTACGATGAAGTTGCCGCCGGCCACCTCGAACACGCGATCCGGGTCACCTTCGACAGCACCCGCAACGCCTGGGTCCACCCCGCCTCGCACTGCGCCGGCGACACCGCCGATCCCAACGCACCGTCGATGGGGACACGGCTGCGGCTCAAGGCCGGTTACGGCCTCGGCGGCTTCAGCAGCGGCGCCAAGGTGATCGCCGAAGCGATGAAGCACTACGGCCTGATCGTCGCCGACAACGGCTCCAACTGGTACTTCAGCGGCAGCAGCGACCGGCGCTGGGACGACGAGAACCTCGACCAGCTCAAGCGCATCCCCGGCAGCGCCTTCCAGGTGGTCAAGAGCGCCGCTCGCCCTCACTCCTGCTGAGCTGCACGTGGTGGAACTCGGCCCGCAGGCGTGAGCGCAGTTCGACGGCCGCCTCGTCCGCGTCGTCGCCCTCGCCGCTGACCAGCACCACCTCGGTGGCCGGGTAGCTCTGCAGCTGGTCCTCGACCGCCTGCACGATGTCCTCGTCGCCGACCCGCGCCTCCGCCGCCACGCCGGCCTTGGCCAGCGCCGCCACGGTCATCACCAGGCGCTGCTGAGCGCGGTGGCGGGCGTCCTCGACATCGGAGGCCCAACGGTCGAGGAAGCCGATCCGCGCCGGCACCAGTATCCGCACCTCGTCCTCCTCGCCGTCGTCTCCGCGGATCCCGGCGACGCGGGTGATCTCTGACACATCGGCCGGGTCCTCGACTCCACCGGCGGCGACGATCAACACGTGGTGCTTGGCGTCCCGGCGATCGGCCGAGGCGATCGGCCCTTCAGGCCGCTGGCGGATCGCAACCACCACTAGTCCAAGCCCCGCAAACGCACCAATCGCGACCCCCACACCCGGTCCACCGAGCATGAAGGCCGCGACTGTTGGCACCACAACCCCGGCAACTATGAGAGGAAGCTTCCAGGGGTCCATCGAGCAAGCTTTACATCAGACTTGGCGAGTACCACCCCTCAGGCGTGGTAGCAAGAGCAGCGCCAACCCAATCAGGATCACGATGATCCCGAGGATGTAGTTGACGAGGATCGCCAAGACGATCCCAATGATGATCAGCAGTATTGATAGCTCCATGCACCCCGATTTACCCACCGGTTGAGACCGTCAAACCGTGATTGGCCGCCGCTGAAATGACTGAAGCGCTCCTCCTCCGCCACGGTGAGTCGGTCTCCAACGCCGACCCGCGAGCGATCGCGCTGCCCGCTGAGATCGGCGATGGGCTCAGCGAGCGGGGCCGGGAACAGGCACTTGCCGCGGCCCGCGGATTGAAGCGCGCCGGCATCACCAGCCTGCTGAGCAGCCCGCTGCGCCGGGCCCGGGAAACGGCGGAGCCGTTGAGCGAGACGCTCGAGCTGCCGGTCACCGTTCTGCCCTACGTGCACGAGTTGGAAGAGGAGCCCGGCTACGGCGAGCTGAGCCCCGAGGAGCAGAAGCTGCGCCGCTGGTCGGCGCGGATGGTGGCGCACCCGGACGACCCCAACCACGGCGGCGACGGAGCCGAGTCCTTCAACGACGTTCGCGACAGGGTGAGGCGGCTGAAGGCGGAGCTGGAGGGTCAGCCGAGCGGGGAACGACCTCTGATCGTCACCCACGGCATCTTCTCGCGGTTCTTCTTCTTCGACTCGCTGCTCGGCGAGGAGTTCGGGCCGCGGCTGGTGCCGCAGCTGTGGAACCTGCGCACGCAGAACTGCGGACTCAGCCTCTTCGAGCGCGGGGAACGCTGGCACCCGGCCGATGTCGAGGCGCCGGGCTGGACCTGCGTTACGTGGATGGCGCGGCCGTGGGATCCGCCACAACCCGGACCGGGTCATCAGGCGAGACCTGCCACTGCTCGTTGACGATCGCCCCCGGGGGCGGCGGCACCGGCCCATCGAGCAGCGGGTCCTCGGTCTCCCGCATCCAGGCATCGAGACGGCCCCGCAGCTCCTCCAGGGTCTCGCGGCTGGCGCCCTCGCCGGCGAGGTTGTTTCCCTCGGCGGGGTCGAGGACCAGGTCGTAGAGCTGCTCCTCCGGAATCACCTGCTCCCCCCAGCCGGCCTCAACCAAGACGTTCTTGCTGTCGCTGTCGTCGCAGTTGGCCAGCACCGGGTGCTCGTAGTCGTCGAAGCGCCGGATGTACTTCCAGCGCTCGGTGCGGATCGCGCGGTGCGGCTGGTAGGCGGCGTGGTAAGTCGTCTCGGCGAAGATCGCCTCGTGCAGGCGCTCGGTCTCGCCGCGCACCAGCGGCATCAGCGAGGCACCCTGCAGCCACTCCGGAGCGTCGACCCCAGCGAGCTCGCAGAGGGTCGGGTAGACGTCGAGGTGGCTGACCGGTGCGTCGATCACCTTGCCACCGCTGAATCCGCTCGGGCCGCGCACGATCATCATCACCCCGATGCCGCGATCGAACAGGGTCGCCTTCGCCCCGGGAAAGGCGATGCCGTGGTCGGTGGTGCAGACGACGAGCGTGTTCTCGACTAGCCCGAAGTCGTGCAGCGCGTGCAGCACCGCCCCTATCCCCTGGTCCAGGGCGCGAGCGCTGGCCTTGAAGGCGGCGACGTCGCGCCGGGTCGCGACCACGTCGGGAAGGTTGGCCGGCGGCAACGAGTAGAGGGTGTCGCGGACCGAGGTCGGGGCGAAGAAGCTGCGGTGGGTCTCGAAGAACCCAACCGACATGAACCACGGCTCCGAGGGGGCGGCCCGCAGCGTCTCGATCGTCAGCGGCGCCACGTCCTCGGCCCGGGTGGAGCCGACTTCGATCGTCTCGTCATAGCCGATCACGCCCGGGTCGACGGAGATGTGCTGCTCGCCGATCAGGGTCGAGTGATAGCCGGCCCGGCGCAGAGCGTGGACCCAGTGCTGGTTGTAGTCGTTGAGCGCCCAGCCGCGATGGGCGAGCCCGAGCATCCCGTTGTTGTGGCAGTAGAGGCCGGTGAGCAGGCTGGCGCGGCTGCCCGAGCAGGTCGGTGCCGCGCAGAACGCCTCGCGGAAGAGCACTCCCTGGTCGGCGAGCAGCTGGATGTTCGGGGTCGGGACCTGGAATCCGTAGGGCTGGACGAAGCGCCCGGTGTCGTGCGAGTGGATGTAGAGGATGTTCGGCGGCGAGTCCAAGGTGAGGCTTTCTCCTCGAGCGGGTACCGAGGGGAGACTAGCGAGCGTCGCTTTTTGCTGGCTTTGTTGATTAACTTAATCGGCAAGATTTCCGAACCATGCAACCTCAACGCTCCTACATCGTCTGCGCCACGCCCCGAAGCGGGAGCACCCTGGTTTGCCACGCGCTCGCCGACACCGGAGTGGCGGGGCGTCCGGAGGAGTACTTCGAGGCGCTCCGCCACAGCGGCCGCCCGCGGCGCCCGGAGGAGTACTTCCTCGGCGTCGAGGACCAGTCGATCCGCGACCACCTCGGCGAGCGCGCGATCGGCAATGAGCCCCCGCCCCGCTCGCCGCTGTGGAGCCGCGCCGCTTACGACCGCTACCTCGAGTGGGCCTTCGAGGTCGGCACCACGCCGAACGGAGTCTTCGGCGCCAAGCTGATGTGGGGCTACTTCGGCGACTTCGTCAGCCTCTTGCGCAACGTCCCCAGCTACCGCGACCTTCCCCTCGCCGAGCTCCTGCCGGAGGTCTTCCCCGAGCTGACCTTCGTCCGCGTGATCCGTGCCAACAAGCTGCGCCAGGCCGTCTCGCTCTGGAAGGCGGTGCAGACCGCGACCTGGCGCGAGGACCAGGCAAAGGCGAAAGCGACCTCGATCGAGGCCGACGGCTCGCCTCCATACAAGAGCTTCATCGAGGAGCACCGGCCGCAACTGCGCTTCCACTACCGCGCGATCGGCCACCTGCTCGAACAGATCCTGGTCGAGGAGGCCTCCTGGGACGCCTTCTTCGAGCACTCCGGGATCAAGCCGGTTCTGATCCTCTACGAGAACTTCGAGGCCGACTACGAGACCGCCACCCTGCGCCTGCTCGAGCGACTCGACCTCTCCCCACCCGAGGGCTTCGCCTTCGAGCCGCGGATGAAGCGCCAGTCCGACGGGCTCAACGATGACTGGACGCGGCGCTACAGCGAGCTGCGACTGGGGACCGAGTTCGATCTGGTGCCGGCGGTGCCGGATCGGGCCAGTCAATAGCGCCGATCCGACCAGTCGATAGGACCGGGTGAACCCTGCCCGCGAGAAGCGGGGACGGCGCCGCCCGAACCCTCCCGGCCGAGCGGCGCCGCGACAGTTCCCCTCTAGTCGCTCACAGGGACTGGCTGTGAGCGGCCGATTGGCCTGCCCCGGTCGTCGAGGGCGACGACCTCGACGTAGGGCGAGCGAGTGTGGGCGTCGATCGTCGTGTTGAGGCCGTTCCAGCGCGCCAGGCCGACCGGGCGCAAGCCCCATCGGTGCGAGCCGGCGAGAACGACCCAGCGGTCGACCTCGGTCGCGCCGTTCCAGATCGCATCGACCGTGACCCGACTGCGGCCGGAACGCTCCACCTCGGCGGTGGGATCGGTGTCGGGGAGCCCGACCCAGGGCGAGCGATAGGCGCGGTAGGTGTCATAGCCGGCCGGCAGAGCACCGTCCCAGAGCAGGTTGCCGCTGGAGTCGAACTCCGAGAAGCGACCGAGCTGGCCCCAGCCGACGAACAGGTGGCCGCCGGACAGCAGCTGCGCGTTGCCCTGCGAGCCCGCCGAGAGCCCGTCCGGGTGCTGGATCGAGCTGAGGAGGGTCGCCGTCTTGGCTTTCAGGTCGAGGTGGACGCGGATCACCCGCGAGGCGGGCAGGACCGGGGTCCCGTTCGACTCGTTGTCGAAGATCCGGATCGTGTTCGGGCCCTCCGGCAGGGCGTTGTGCTGCCAGGCGAACTGAACACCAGGACCGAGCTGGAAGTCACTCTCCTTGCCGCCGAGGCGCCAGATCACCTCGCCGGTTTTGTGGTCGACCTTGTAGACGGTCGAGGTGTGACGGGCGGAGATCAACAGGTTGCCGTCGTTGTCGAGGTTGACCGAGTTGATGTGGAAATAGTCATACGGCGTGCTCGAGTTGGTCGGCACCGGCTGGTAGCTGTCGCTGAGCGGCACGTGATCGAGGCTGTGCCACTCGAAGAGGACTTTGCCGGTGGCGACATCGATCTCCTGGACCACCCCGTCGAGGACCGAGCCATCGCTGGGCCCGCCGACCGAGGAGAGGTCGTAAGGGACCTGGTGGTAGATCGTGATCAGGGCCGTGCCCTGCGGCGTCAGGGCAAACTCGTGCTGGTCGGCCGCGAGCCCGTTGCCGGCCTCCACCGTGGCGATCTGCTGGTAGTGACGGTTGAGGATCACGTCGTAGCCCTCGCTGTGGCCCGGGCCGCCGGTGCTCCTCCCCACCCCGTAGGTGAGAACGGGCTGGCCGTGGTACTGCTGGACACGCACGTCGGTGGCGGTGTCGGGAGCGGCGATCGGGCTGAACCAAACCGGGCGACCCTGGTCGTCGACGATCTCCGGGCCGGCTTGACCGGGAGCTGTCGCGCCGGGGGCGGGCTTGGGGCCAATGAAGATCAGCCCGTCGGCGAGGTGGCGGCCGTTCTTCAGCACGGTGACCTGAGGTGGCTGCAGCGGGGCGAGATCGTTGGTGTCACTGGTGATGGCGCGCTGGCCCGGAGTCGCGAGAGCGGAGCCGGCCCCGAGGCCGGCCGTCACCGCGAGGAGCAGCGCGAGGGCGGTCAGGGCGGCGACGCCTCGTCGCCTCCGTGGATTTCTGGTGTCGGTCATGGTCGATGTGCCTCCTTGGCTGGTTTGGAGGCCCGATCCCCTGCCGAAGGACCGTGGCCGAGTCGTCGCTCCCAACTGAGAGCGCGCGGCATTCTACATAAAGTTGACCAACTTGATCAACTTTTGGTCAGACGTCACACTAGCCCAGTCACAGAGCCGTTTTAGCCCCGGGTGCCGCCGCTGCCGCTACTGCCATCCGGCGACCAGCCCGGACCGCGAAAGACATAGCCGAGCTTGTCGCGCCAGCCCTTGGCGGCACGCACGTCGTGGACCAGGTCGATGAACTCGTGGAAGGCGACCTGGGCCGGCCGGAAGCTACGGATGTTCTTGGTCAGCCCGTATTGCACCCGCTCGGTCTCCCCCTGGTAGGTGCCGAAGATGCGGTCCCAGATGATCAGAATGCCGCCGTAGTTGCGGTCGAGGTAGACCTCGTTGGCGCCGTGGTGGACGCGGTGATGCGAGGGCGTGTTGAAGACGAACTCGATCAGCTCCGGCAGCTTTTTCACCCGCTCGGTATGGATCCAGAACTGGTAGATCAGGCTGATCGAGAGCTGCAGCAGGATCATCCAGGGGGCGAAGCCGAGCAGCGCCAAAGGCGCCCAGAAGGGCAGCGACGTCATCGGCGTCCAGGTCTGACGCAGCGCGGTCGAGAGGTTGTAGTGCTCGGAGGAGTGATGGACGACGTGGCTCGCCCAGAAGACCCGCACCTCGTGGTGGACGCGGTGGAACCAGTAGTAGGCGAGATCATCGGCGAAGAAGAGCAGCACGTAAGTCCACCACTGATCAGCCGGCATCCGCAGCGGCGTCAACTCATAGAGCCCGGCGTAGGCCAGCAGCACGACCAGCTTCCAGACCGCGTTGATGACGACGTTGCCGCCGCCCATGGTCAGGCTGGTGCGCGTGTCCCGTGCCTCGTAGCCGACCAAGTCGTCGTCGCGCAGGTACTTGAACGAGAGCAGCTCCATCACCAGCAACAGCACGAACGCCGGAATCGCGTAATAGAGGACCTCGGCCACGGGTCAAATCTAACGCGAGCGGCGCCGGCTTTCGTGGAACTGATGGTCCCTGACGATCAGCTGCTCGATCTTCTCCTGCCGCACCGGATCCAGCGTGGTCCCCAACCCCTGAAGCACCTCCACGACAAAGTCGACGTCGGTGCTGACGTTGACCGTCAGATCTTCATAGTGGCCGAGCCCGGCGCGCGGATGGCTCAGCACGACCAGCCGGCCTATCGCGATTGCCTGGCCGCGCCTGGCGAGGAACCCTTCGAGCTCTCCGGCAATCTCGTTGACCTGCTGGCTCGGTGAGCGTCTCCGCCCATCGGTGATGAACCCATCATTGACCTGGTTCCCGTACCTGTCGAACTTCTCGAACCGCCATACGTCGCCCTTGGGATACACGGTCGCGTTGCGGTGCTTGACCTCGATCGCCACCAGCCCCTGGGGACCGAGCAGCAGTTGGTCGACCTCGCCATGGCCGTTGCGATACCCCCGTACCAGCGTCCACTCGTCACCGAAGATTTCGGATAGCCGATTGGCGACGATCCCCTCGCCTTCCATGCCCGCGGCGAGCTTCGCCCCCTGGTTTGTCATCGTAAAAGGTCGGTTGGAGGGCGGCGGGGGTGGGGGCGGCATGAGCTGCGGCCGAGGGGTCCGGGGGGTCTTGCGTTCTGCCGTCCGGATCGAGAGGCGGCCGCGCAGCCGCTTCCACCAGTTGGTCTCGGCATCGCGCTCGTCCCGCAGGCGCTGGACCTCGGCGGCGTGCTGTCTCAGCGCAGCCTGATGTTCTGCCTGCGCCTGGTTGTTAGCCCTTTCGATTCCTTTCTTCTTCTGCTCGAGTTGGCGTTCGCTGGCTTCGCGGTGCTGCCGGCGTTCGTTCTCGAGCCGATCGCGTTCCGCCCTGTACATTGCGTCCGGATGATTGGAAAGCTCGATTGTCTTCACGACAATCAGCATCGACCCATCCTTGCGAGCCTTGACATTCGGGCCAATCCGATCGCAGAAAGAACGCCCCAGGCTGGATTCGAACCAGCGACCATCGGCTTAGAAGGCCGGTGCTCTGTCCACTGAGCTACTGGGGCAGACCGGCCAAGATTAGGCCCTGAACCGCCCGCTTGGCGTAGGATCGACCTCATGCCGAGCGTCGATGCAGCGGGCACCGAACTGCATTACCTGCGCGCCGGCGAGGGTGAGCCGCTGCTGCTGATTCAGGGGATGAGCGCAACACACCTCGCCTGGGGTCGCCCCTTCCTCGACGAGCTCGAGCGCAGCTTCGACACGATCGTCTTCGACAACCGCGGCATGGGGCTCTCGGGCCAAGCCGAGCTGCCGTTCACGATTGCCGACCTCGCCGCCGACGCCGTCGGCCTGCTCGACGCGCTGGAGCTGGAGACCGTTCACGTAGTCGGCATCTCGATGGGCGGCATGATCGCCCAGGAGCTTGCCCTCGCCCACCCCAAGCGCATCCGCACCCTGACGATCGGCGCCAGCTACTGCGGCGGCCCGGATGGCACGCTAATGGCGCCCGAGGATCTGCAGATGCTCGGCACCGCCTACGCCTCGGGTGTGCCCGAGCAGGTCTTCAGGGCGATGTGGGAGATCAACCTCTCTCCCGACTTTCGCGCCGATGACTCGCGCTTCGCCGCCTTCACCGAGATGGGCTCGACGCTGCCGGCGCCCCAGCCGGTGGTGCTGCAGCAGATGCAGGCCTGCGCCGCCCACGACACCCACGAGCGACTCGGTCAGATCGACCTGCCGACGCTGGTCATCCACGGCGACGTCGATCGCCTGCTCGGCTACGACAACGGCCGCCAAATCGCCGCGGGGATCCCCGGTTCCCGGCTCGAGACGCTCGAGGGAGTCGGCCACATGTTCTGGTGGGAGCAGCCGCAGCGCTCGGCCGAGCTGATCCGCGAGCACGCTCTCGCCGCGGTCTAGGCTGACTCGATGGGCAAGATCAACGGCGAAGCCAGCATCGAGATCGAGGCGCCGATCGCGGACGTCTACCGGCTCGCCGCCGACGTCGAGGCCTCGCCGAGCTGGCAGCCGGAGATCAAGGTCGCCGAGTGCGTCGAGCGCGACGGCGGCGGCAACCAGGTGCTGGTCCACATGGAGACCGACGCCAAAGTGCGCCGGCTCGGCTCGAAGATTCGCTTCAGCTACGAGGAGCCAAGTCGGATCTCATGGGTGCAGGAGGACGGCGACCTGAAGTCGATCGAAGGCCACTGGGAGCTAGAGGAACTTGACGAGGGGCGGACGCGCGCCACCTACTGGCTCGAAGTCGACCTCGGCAGGACGCTGGGCCTGCTGATCCGCGGTCCCCTGGTCGGCGTGCTGCGCGGCCAGCTCGTCAACAGCATGCCCGAGAAGCTGAAGCGATTCATCGAGAGCGGCGCGGCCTAGCGCCGCTCGCCGGGGTCAGCCTTTCGCGCCGCCGCAAGCGGCCGGGTCGAGCTTGCCCTTGACCCGGAAGACCCAGTCGGGGTCGGGCGAGATTTCAGGCTCTTCGATCACCTTTTCCAGCGCCGGGTCGTTCTTGATCCAGGCGTAGATCGGATACGAGTAGGGCGCCTCGGCCGAGTCCTGCGTGTATTGACTCAGGACCAGGTAGTCGTAGTTGCCGGCGTTGATCCGTTCGCGGAACTGCGGGCAAGTCGTGGCCAGGCGGTAGGCACCGTGTGGCCCCGGCACGCCGATGTACTGCACGTAGTTGTTGAGGTTGGCGCCGTAGAAGCCGTACTGGCCAAAGAAGATCTCGCCTGAGCCGGCAATCCCGATTCGCTTGTTCTGTTGCTTGCGAGTGAATTCGTACGCTTCCTGGGGACCACCTTCTCCGAGGAAAAGGGTGGAGCGGGTGTAGTGATGCTTGTAGTACTGGACCTCCTGGGCGCGGCCGAGGACGACCGCCAGCAACACCACCGCGGCGCCAGCACCGACCACCGCGGCGCGGCTCATCACCCGCCGCGAGCGCGCCATCCCCAGTCCCGCGGGAGCCCAGACCAAGGCGAGCGTGAGGACGATCGTGCCGACGATGAAGCCCGGGTACCAGCGGGGCGTAGCCAGTACCGTGATCGCGTAGACCCCGGTGAGGAAGAGCAGCGTCTGCCAGGCCCGCCGGTCCGGCGCCCGCAGCGGTCGCGCCAGCGGCAGCAGCACCATCGCCAGGACCAGCCCCGGGACCAGGTAGCGCGTGTTGGTGAAGAAGCCGGTCGGCGAGCCCTCCTGCCCGGCCGCGGTGAGCGGCGTGAAGACGTAGACGAAGGCCGTGGCCAAGGCCGCCACCGCGATAACGCGCAGGATGATGTTGCGCGAGCGCCAGGCGATGTAGACGGCGGCCGCGACGGCAACGATCAGGATCAGCGGCCAGAGCGGCCCAAAGGCGTTGTCGAGCTGGGGGAAGAACCACTTGCGGTAGATCGTCGGCTCGCCCAGGTAATGGGCGACGGCGAAGCGCGGCCGCGGGTCAAGCGGCATCTGGTTCGGCCGCGGCAGGTGCAGCGGCCCGAAGCCGATCGTCGGGATCGGGTTGCCGCCGGTCTTGATCATCGCCCGCACGTACCAGTAGCCGCCAACCAGGAAGGTCGAAAGGCCGAGCACCCAGGCCGTGGTCAGGCGCCGGCCGCGGCCACTGAAGACGATCACGCCGAGCCCGATCGCGACCACCGGGATCAAGAAGGTGAGCTTGACCGAGGCGGCGAGGCCGGCGGCGATCCCGGCGATCACCAGTGGCCCCTTGTCGAGCAGCGGTGCCCCCTGCTCGGGCGTGTCCTGCACCGCTCCCTCCTGCGGCGCTCGTCGCTGGTGGGCATTGATCAGGAATGCCGCGAAGGCGATCAGGAAGGCCAGGCCCATGATGTCGTTGCGGCCCTCGCCGGGCTGGGTTTCGATCATCACCCCCGCGTCGAGCACGATCGCCCCCGCGACCAGTGTTGCCGGGCCGACCTTGTAGGGGCGACCGACGCAGAAGGCGGCGAGCAGCGCGATCGCCAGCCAGAAGAGGTTGATCAGCGGCGAGAGCCAGTCGCTCTTGAAGAGGACGATGGCGCTGCCGTGGATCAGCTCCGAGCTCTGCGGGTAAAACCAGGCCGCGAGCCGCAGCGGGTCGGTGAAGTGCAGGTGGACGATCGAGTGTTCCTGGGCGAACCGCGCCGCGAAGGGCATGTGGTACCAGGTGGTGTCGCCACCGAACATGCCCTGGTCGAGGCTGAGCTGCGAGGGGAAGGTCCACTCGGCGACGGTGAAGGAGGCGACCGCGAGCGCGATTATCAGGGCGACTTTCTGCACCTGCGGGGCGCTGATTTCGCGGCCGTCCTTCGGCGCTTTGGACCAGCCGAGCAGCGCCGCGCCGAGGCCGACGCCGATGCAGACGATCACGATCCAGCCGGTGCGCAGAATGCTCAGCGAGCCCAGCAGCTCGAGCGAGAGAACGAGCAGACCGGTGCCGATCGTGGCGTCGGCGAGCCGCGCCAGGGCGCCGGAGAATTCCGGCACGATCCAGCGCCGCAGCCAGTAGCCGCCGAGGCCGAGCGCGCTGACGATGGCGATGACGGCAAAGCAGCCGCCGATGTAGGAGCCGAAGGAGGGGGTCACCGGCGCGGGATGCTATTCGCCGCGCCGGGCGAGCGGCGCGCTAAGACGCCGCGGCGGGGATGCGACAGGAGACCCCGGTGCCCGCCAGGCCGCAGTAGCCGTTGGGCACCTTGTGCAGGTATTGCTGGTGGTAGTCCTCGGCGTAGTAGAACGGCCCGGCCGGCTCGACCGCGGTCGTCACCGGCTCGTGGCCAGCCGCGCGCAGATCCTCGTCGTAGGCGCGCAGCGCCATCTCCGCCGTCGCCTTCTGGGCGTCGTTGGCAAAGTAGATGCCGGAGCGGTACTGGGTGCCGACGTCGTTGCCCTGGCGCATCCCCTGGGTCGGGTCGTGCTCCTCGAAGAAGACCTTGAGCAAGTCGGCGTAGGAGACCTTGGCCGGATCGAAGCCAACCAGTACCGCCTCGGCGTGCCCGGTCTTACCGCTGCAGACCTCGTCGTAGGTCGGGTTCGGCGTGGTCCCGTTCATGTAGCCGACTGCCGTCGTATAGACGCCGTCGATCCCCCAGAAGAGCCGCTCCGCGCCCCAGAAGCAGCCAAGGGCAAAGTAAGCGACCTCGATCCCATCCGGAAAGGGCGGCTGCAGCGGCGCGTCCAGCACCGCGTGGCGCCCAGGAACGTCGAAAGCGGGCTCACTGCGCCCAGGCAGCGCGTCCTCAGCGGCGGGCATCTGCGTCTTCTCGGGATTCAGCATCGTCATCAGCTTGCCAAGTCGGTTCATCGCGTCTCCTTTTCGTCGCTACCGACCTTAGCGCCCGCCTCTTGCCGTTCTGTGACGGCGCTCAGGAGAGCTGCTGCAGTAGGCCCGCCGCGTCCATCTCATCCCAGGCCTGAGCGATCAGACTGTCGCGGATGCGGAGCACGGCGGTCGAGGTGAACTCGACCTTGCGGCCAGTCGCCTCGACACCTAGGAACTCGCCGTCGTGAGTACCGCGCCAACGCTGGTGAGCGGAGACGAGGTCGCCTCGGCGAGGATCAACTCGATCTCGTTGCGCAAGTCGGAGAAGGCGGCGAGGAAATAGTCAACGGCCTGGCGCTGGCCGGCCCGACCCCGCCCCTCGCCGTTGTGGACGAAGTCCTCGCCGAGCAGGCGCTCGCAGGCACTCGAGTCGCGCTCGTTGATCGCCTCTCGATAGAAACGGCGAACGAGATCCTTGTTGGCCTCCAACGACACCGAGCGCGACCGTACTTGAATGCGCGCCGCGCCAGCGAGTAGCTTGCTCCCATCGGCTGCTTCGTCGTCCTCTTCGCCCTGATCTCGCCCCGCCTGGCGCTCTTCGCGCTCTGGCTCTTCAGCGACATGCTCAGCCGCGCCTTCGACAGCTGGTTCGTCCCCTTCCTCGGCTTCTTCCTGCTGCCATGGACGACGCTCGCTTACGCGGTGATGTGGAGCACGGGGACCAACGGCGTCAAGGGCTTCGAGTGGTTCATCGTCATCCTCGCCTTCGCCTTCGACCTCGGCTCCTACGCGCGCGGCAGCCGCGAGCGCCAGGCCCGCGCCTAGCCGAGCGGCTGAGTCGGATCGGGCGCGGCCGGACCGACGTTCGGATCGAGCGGGTAAGCGATGCGAACGTGGGACTTGCAGATGACAACGAACGGCCGGCGCTCCACATCACCCCCCATCAACGAGGAGATTTCCGCGTTGACCACGGGGATGAAGGTAACGTCGGGACGGTTGAGCGAGTCCGAGAAACGGCTCTGGTAGCCCTCCGGCGGCAACGTCACGTCACCGACGATCCGCTGCCGATCGGTTTCAAACAGCACCCGTTCAACCCGTCGATCTTTTTGACCGATTTCGGGACGATTCACATCGCCACTATCGGCACATTCCTGTCATCCCCTGAGCGATAAGCGTCCAGGAGACATAACACTTGATCCCCTACGGGGCCGCATCTTCGTCGCTGCTTCGCATTTTCTCTTGGAGTTCGTAGAAGGCCTGGGACATCGCCACACCAACGGCGGCTTGGGCGCGAAGCATTTTGCGTAGGGCCTTGCTCCGGCCCGGGCGAGGCGATTTGCGCGCGAACGTATCCGTGTGCATCTGGACCAGCCCCACCATTTGGGCGGCGAGAGGCTCGCTATTCACAAAAGCGATTCCCTGCTCACGCGTCTCGCAAGGCGGCTGCTGCTCATGGCAGATGACGCAGAGTGGAACCAGGTTGAGGGCGTCGGACGAACCCCCGTATGCGTGATCTTGGAGATGAGCCCGTTCTAGCCACCCCGACGCCCCTTTCCAGGCCTTCCTGATCGCTCGATCAGCATCCAACTCCTTAAAACAAGCTGCGTCTGGAACTGGGGCCAGCCAACCGCATCGAAAGCAGAGTGGCTCTCCCCAGCCAATGCTGGGAACCCGAATGCGGGGAAAGGCCTCCTCCAAATCCTCGATCTCCAGGGCCGCCCAGCTTTCCATGATCGCCGGCAGACTCGGCATCGCTCCTCTGTGGGTCATCTGAGTCCTCCTCATCAGCTGATGCGCCACGACGCTGACGCTGCCTGCCGAAATCGGGGCGCCCGGATTCGAACCGGGGACCTCCGCCACCCAAAGGCGGCGCGCTACCAGGCTGCGCCACGCCCCGAAGCGCCCAGTCTAGAGCGACGGCCCCGGGCAGGCGTTAGGTTTGTCGCGATGGCTGACGTGCGTCCGCTCAACGCCCTGCACTACGACCTCGACGCGGTCGGGTCGCTGCAGGATGTGGTCGCGCCGCCCTACGACGTGATCGACGCGGCGATGCGGCAGGAGCTGCTCGCCCAATCGCCCTACAACGCGGTCGCGATCGACCTGCCTAAGCCCTACGGCGAGACCGGCCCCCAGGCCGAGGGCCAAGGTGACCCCTACGCCGCCGCGGCCGACTCGATCGAGGCCTGGCAGAAGGCGGGGGCGCTGGTCAAGGACACCGAGCCAGCGGTCTGGGCGATGGAGCAGGAATACACCGGGCCCGACGGCGGTTCGCACATCCGCCACGGCATCCTCGTCCGCGTTCGGATCGAGGACTTCGAGACCGGCACGATCCTGCCCCACGAGCGCACCCTGCCCGGACCCAAGCAGGACCGGCTCGAACTGATGCGGGCGACGCGCTGCAACCTCTCGCCGATCTTCTCGCTGAGCACGATCGACCCCTGGCCGCTGGTCTCCAAGGAGACTTCGGTCGAAGAGCCCTGGGGCGAAGCGACGGATGCCGCCGGCACGGTCACCCGGATCTGGCGGCTGCCGCAGCTGAACGAAGAAATTCCGGCGCTGCTCGCCGACGCGCAGCTGCTGATCGCCGACGGCCACCATCGCTACGAGACCGCGATCGCCTACCGCGACGAGATCAGCGGTGAGGGCGACCACAACTACACACTGATGGCGCTGACCGGGCTCGACGACCCGGGCCTCGCGGTTTACCCCACCCACCGCCTGCTCTCCGGCTTCGCCGAGGACCCCGAGCGCCAGCGCCGCCTCGGTGAGGGCCTACGCGAGCTCTTCGAGATCGAGGAGGTGGAGACCGACCGCGTCGACCCGCTCGGAGAGGACGGCGTCGGCGTCTTCGGCCTCTACGACTCCCACCACAAGAAGGCGTTCCGCTTGCGACTAAAGGACACGACCGAGCTCGACCGGGCGCTGGAGGGGGAGCCCGAGGCCTACCGCCGCCTCGACGCGGCGATCCTCGAGACCCTCGTGCTGAAGGGGCTCGCCGGCCTCAGCGAAGACGACATCCTCGCCAAGCGCGGCATCGGTTACGCCAAGAGCGTCGAGGACTCGCTGCGCCTGATCGAGGCCGGCACTTACGACGTCGCCTTCATCCTGCGCCCGATCCCGGTCCAGCAAACCAAGGAAATCTGCGAAAGCGACGCCAACATGCCGCCCAAGTCGACCTACTTCTACCCCAAGGTGCTGACCGGCCTGGTCTTCAACCCGCTGGCCTGAGGCTTACGGGGAGCGCGCGGCGTAGGATCGCTCCGTGGTCAAGATCTACACCAAGAAGGGCGACGACGGCACCACCTCGCTCTGGTACGGCGGCCGCGTCCCCAAGCACCACGGCCGCACCGAGGCCTACGGCGCGCTCGACGAGGCCTGCTCCCAGCTTGGCGTCGCTCGCTCGCTCTGCGACGCCGACGAGGCCGAGCTCGCCGCCGACATCCTGCGCCTGCAGGACGACCTCTTCGTCGCCGGTGCCGAGCTGGCTACCGCGCCGGAGGCGGCCGAGCGGCTCGAAGACGGGATCAGCCGCACGACCGAGGAGATGGTGGCGGAGCTCGAGCAGCGGATCGACCGCTACATGAGCGAGGTCGAGTTGCCGCCGCAGTTCGTCATCCCCGGCGGTAACCAGCTCTCCGCCCAGCTCGACGTGGCGCGCACGGTGATCCGCCGCGCCGAGCGCCGCATCGCCGCCCTCGCCGAGGAAGGCGAGCTGGCCAGCGAGACCGTGATCCACTTCGTCAACCGCGCTTCCGACTACGCCTACGCGATGGCCCGCTTCGTCGACGTCGACGACCCGGCGCTCTTCGAGGGCCGGCGCAAGGGGGACTGAGTCGCGTGTCGACTTTGTTTCGCTATGCGGCACTAAGTCGCCAGACGTGAAGGTCGTCGCCCGTCGTACTGAGGGTTACGCCCACGACGTCGAGATCGAGGGCGGCCACGTGCTACGGACCGACGAGCCAACCGCCGCAGGCGGCACCGACACCGGTCCCTCCCCCACCCGTCTCCTTGCCGCCAGCCTCGCCGGCTGCACCGCGGTGACGATCGAGATGTACGCCGAGCGCAAGCAGTGGGAGGTCGGCCAGGTCGAGGTCGACGTGGACGTCGAGTACCGCGATGGCGCCCCGCTCTCCTTCGCGGTCACGCTGCGGCTGCCCAGCGAGCTCAGTGACGAGCAGCGCAAGCGCCTGCTCGTCGTCGCCGGCAAGTGCCCAGTCCACAGGCTGATCGCCGGCGAGACAGAGGTCACGATCTCCGACAAGATCGAGACGCTCTGATGGACCGAGAGGCAAAGGAGATCGCATGGACCTCGGCTTGAACGGGCGTGCCTGCGTCGTCACCGGCGCCAGCCGCGGGATCGGGGCTGAGACGGCGAAGCTGCTCTGCGCCGAGGGCGCCGATGTGCTTCTGGTCGCGCGCAACGAGGGGCGGCTCAGCATGGCGGCCGACGCCGCCCGCGCCGCTGGCAGGAGTCACGGCGGTCGCGCCGAGATGCTCCCCCTCGATGTGACGAACAAGGACGCGGGTGAGCTGATGCTCACCACGGCCACCGACCACTTCGGCCATCTCGATGTCCTCGTCAACAACGCCGGCACGGCCCAGTGGCGTGACCTCGACGACGTTCCCGACGAGGACTGGCGCACCCAGTACGAGCTCAACGTGATGGCGCCTTTGCGGGCGATCCGCGCCGCCGCGCCGCCGATGGTCGAGCGCGGCTGGGGCCGCATCGTCAACGTCTGCTCGACCGCCGGCAAGCGACCCTCGGCGGCGATGCCGGAGTACTCGGTGGCAAAGGCAGCCGAGCTCTCGCTCTCGCGCCTCTTCGCCGACCGCTACGCCAAGAGCGGCGTCTTGGTCAACGCGATCTGCCCCGGCCCGGTCGAATCGGAGATGTGGATGGAGCCCGGCGGCCTGCTCGACCAGTCACGGGCGATGTCGGGTGACGCCAGCCGCGAGCAGGCCCTCGCCACCGCCGGCTCCAAGCGCCCGATCGGCCGTCTCGCCGAGGCGGCCGAGATCGCCGGCGCGATCGTCTTCCTCTGCTCCGAGCGCGCCTCCTACGTCAGCGGCGCCGCTTGGTCAGTCGATGGCGGCACGGTTCAGGTGATCATCTGAGTGGGGCTTGGCGACTTACCGTCCCTATATGACCGGTAACTCGCCAAGCCCCATCGACGCCGCGGTCCTGCTGCCGCTCTACGGCTGGCCCGACGACGATCCGGGCCTCGTCTTCACCGAGCGCCGCGCCGACCTGCGCCGCCACGCCGGCGAGATCTCCTTTCCCGGGGGCCGCCGCGACCCCGAGGACGTCGATCTCAGCGCGACCGCACTGCGCGAGGCGGAGGAGGAGATCGGCCTCGACCCCGCCATCGTCGAGCTCGGCGAGGAGCTGCCGGCGACCAACACCTTCGTCACCAGCTACCGCATCCACCCCTTCGTCGGCCGCATCCCGCACCCGCGGGAGCTCGACCTGCAGCCGAACCCGGCCGAGGTCGAGACCGTCCTCACCTTCTCGCTCGCGGTCCTACGCGAGAGCTATGAGATCCGCCGCCTGGTCCGCCGCGGCGTCCCCATCCACACCCCGACCTACGAGGTCGAGGGGCAGTTGATCTGGGGAGCCACCGCGCGGATCCTCGGCGATTTGTTGCAGCGCCTCGACTAGAGGCACTGCAGGCCAGAGCCTCCCGATTGGTTCAGGACTTCTCGGCCTCGGACTGCGGGACGATGCGGATGTATGGGCGCGGGGACTCCCAGCCGTTCGGGTAGGCCTCTTTCGCTTCGTCATTCGAGACCGAGCCGGCGATGATCACGTCGTCGCCCTGCTGCCACTGCGCCGGGGTGGCGACTTTGTGGCTGGCGGTCAGCTGCAGCGAATCGATCACCCGCAGCACCTCGTCGAAGTTGCGCCCGGTGGTCATCGGGTAGACGAGGATCAGTTTGATCTTCTTGTCGGGGCCGATGACGAAGACGTTGCGCACGGTTTGGTTGTCGGCCGGGGTGCGATCCTCGGCGCTGCCAGAAACGTTGGCGGGCAGCATCCCGTAGAGGCGGGCGACGTTGAAATCGGCGTCGCTGATGATTGGGTAGTTGGGCGCCGTGCCCTGCGTGTCGGCGATGTCCTTCGCCCACTCCTCGTGGCGGTCGAGCGGGTCGATCGAGAGGCCGATGATTTTGACGTTGCGCTTGGCGAACTCGGGCTCGATGCTCGCCATGTAGCCGAGCTCGGTCGTGCAGACCGGCGTGAAGTCCTTCGGGTGGGAGAACAGCACCGCCCAGGAGTCGCCGATCCAGTCGTGGAACTTGATCCGGCCCTCGGTCGTCTCGGCCTCGAAATCGGGTGCTACATCACCAAGCTGCAGGCTCATAGATCGTTCCTCTCGGCTGCTCGCATTTAACCATTTACCTAAATCCCTATCGGAGTTTAGCTATATGGATTTACCGGGCTGTTGCGCGGAAATCTCGACCGGGATTCGCCAGGTCTCGCCCGCCTTCCGCACGATCTCGGCACCGCGACGGAGGATCGCCGGCTCGACCGAACCGGCGCCCTCGTAGACGAAACGCCGCACCGGCGTTTCAACCAGGCGTTCGAGAAAACGCTCGAGCCGGGAGCCGTGAATCGCCTCGATGCTCTCCGGCTCGCCAGCAGCCGAGCCCAGCAGCCAGTAGACCGCGGTGACGTCACCGACCAGGTCGAGCAGGGTCGCCGGCTGCTCGGGGTCAGCCAGGGCGGGCTCGATCCCCGCCGCCTCAATCGGCGCCAGCCCGTCCTCGCGCCGGCTCGTCCCCCGCACGGCCCAGCCGTCGGCGAGCAACTCCTCCCCCAGCGACCGGCCGCGGCAGCCACAGCCAACGATCAGCGCCCGGGCCAAGCTCAGGCCGCGCGCCGCTCGGCGTAGCGCCGGCGCTGCTCGTCGTTGGCGCCGGGGCCGGGATGGCTTTCGACGTTGTCGGGGCGGACTTCGCCGCCGCACTCCGAGCAGGTCGGGACCATGTGGAAGGACTTGCCGCAATCGCGGTGGACGGTCTCCAGCGGCGCGCCGGTCTCCTCCGCCGTGTAACGGTCACCCCAGCGCAGCAGGGCGAGCAGCACCGGCTGCAGGTCGTGCCCCTTTTCGGTCAGCCGGTACTCAAAGCGTTCGGGGTGCTCGCTGTAGAGGTGGCGCTCGGCGATCCCTTCCTCGACCAGGGTCGCGAGGCGCTGGCTGAGCACGTTACTGGCCACCCCCAGCGTCTCCTGCATCTCGTCGAAGCGGCGGCGACCGAGGAAGAGCTCGCGCAGAACGAGCAGCGACCAACGCTCGCCGAGAAAGGAGAGCGGGCGGGCGATTGAGCAGTTGAGCTCGGCGAATGCCTTGATTGCCATGGCGCCAGTCTAGCCCTTAACTTGCTTTTTGCAAGTCAGTTCTGTTAGCGTCACTTTCAAATTGCAAGCCAGTGGATTGGAGTGGCGGATGGAACAGCGCTGGAAGGTTCTCTTGATCACCTCGGTCGGCCTCTTCATGGCCAGCCTTGACCTCTTCATCGTCAACATCGCCTTCCCCGACCTGGCACGCGACTTCAACGGCGCCTCGCTGCCCTCGCTCTCCTGGGTGCTGAACGCCTACGCAATCGTCTTCGCCGCCCTGCTCGTCCCGGCCGGGCGGATCGCCGACCGCGTCGGCCGCAAGCGCGTCTTCATCGCCGGCCTGCTGCTCTTCTCCGCCGCCTCGGCCCTCTGCGCGCTCGCTCCCTCGGTGCCGTTCCTGGTCGGCGCCCGCGTTCTACAGGCTGCCGGCGGGGCGATGATGCTGCCGACCACACTGGGTCTGATCCTGCCCGCCTTCCCGCTGGCGCAGCGGCCGCTGGCAATCGGCATCTGGTCGGCGGTCGGCGGCGTCGCCGCGGCGCTTGGCCCGCCGATAGGCGGCCTGCTGGTGCAGCTGAGCTGGCGCTGGATCTTCGTCGTCAACGTGCCGATCGGCATCGTCACCGCGATCGTCGCCTGGCGCGCCCTGCAAGAGGTGCGCGAGCCCGAAGACGGCCGCCCCGATCTGCTCGGCGCCGCCGAGCTGGCGCTCGGCATCGGCCTGCTCACGCTCGGCATCGTCAAGGGCCCGGAGTGGGGCTGGGCAGACCCGCGCGCCCTCGCTTCCTTCGCCGCTGCGGTCGCGCTGGTGGTCGCCTTCGTCGTCCGCTCGGGCCGTCACGAGGCACCGGTGATCGAGCTGCCACTGCTGCGCGTGCGCTCCTTCGCCCTCGCCAACCTCGCCGCGATGGTCTTCTTCGCCGGCTTCGGCGCGATGCTGCTCTCCGGGGTGCTGCTGCTGACCGAAGTCTGGGGCTACTCGGCATTGAAGGCGGGACTCGCGCTCTCCCCCGGCCCGCTCACCGCGGCGATCTTTGCCATCCCCTCGGGGCGGCTCGGCGGCCGGATCGGTCAGCGCCCGGTCGCCGCCGCGGGCGGTCTCACCTTCGCCACCGGCTTCGCGGTCATCCTCGCCACCGTCGGCAGCGAACCGGCCTACGTCTCCAGCTTCCTGCCGGGGTTCGTCCTCGGCGGCGCCGGGGTCGGCATGGTCCTGGGCACGCTGCCGGCCGCGGCCACCGCCGCCCTCCCCGCCTCGCGCTTTGCCACCGGCACCGCAGTCTTCGGCATGGCTCGCCAGCTCGGCTCGGCGATCGGGGTCGCGGTGCTGATCGCCCTACTCAACGATTCCACCGGCGGTGACCTGCTCGCCGGCCTGCAGCGCGGCTGGGCCTTCGCCCTCGGCGCTGGCCTCGGCACTGCAGCGTTGGCGCTGGCCTTCGGCCCCGTCGCTAAACCAGCGGTGCAGCCCGACACCGAGCCCGCAGCCCAAACCGGCTCTGAAGTGACAGCCCAGCCCGGACCAGAGCTCGCCCCGCAGCGCGGTGTCGCTTAAGTCGCCCCGAAGCGCCGCCGCCGCAGGCGCTCGCGCTCCTCGGCGGCGACCTCGTCGCGCAGCTCCTGCTCGTTGCGCTCGGCGGCGCCACGACGGCGGCGCATCTCGTTCTGCGCCTCAAGCATCTGCTGCACGTCGTCGATCTCGTTCTGCGCCTCGAGTTCGGGCGAGCGGGTCGGCTTCCAGTCGAGCAGTTCGGCGTTGTTGCCGGTGTAGAAGTGCTCGATCAGGAAGAGCACGCCGACGACGAGCAACACCATCGCAACTGTCCCGAGGACGAAGAACACGGGCCAAGGATACGCCCGCCTCGGCCGTCCCCTTTAATCCCGAGGCATGAGCGAGGCCTACCTGATCGACGCGGTGCGCACCCCGATGGGTGGTTACCGTGGCGCGCTCTCGGGCATCCGCCCCGACGACATGGCGGCGCACACGATCGCCGCCGTGGTCGAGCGGACTGGCGTCGACCCCGAGCGGATCACCGACGTCTACCTCGGCGCCGCCAACCAGTCGGGCGAGGACAACCGCGACGTGGCGCGGATGGTGGCGCTGCTCGCCGGCCTCCCCCACAGCGTCCCCGGCGCCACCGTCAACCGCCTCTGTGCCTCCGGCCTCGAGGCGATCAACTGCGCCGCCCGAGCGGTCAAGCTTGGCGAGGGCGACTTCTACCTTGGCGGCGGGGTCGAGTCGATGAGCCGGGCGCCCTGGGTGGTCGGCAAGCCCGAGCGCGGCCTGCCCCGCGGTCCGCAGACGATGCACGACACCACGCTCGGCTGGCGCTTCATCAACCCGCGCATGGCCGAGCTCGAGATCTCGACCGAATCGATGGGCGAGACCGGCGAGAACGTCGCCGAGCGTTACGGGATCAGCCGCGAGGACCAGGACGCCTGGGGCCTGCGCAGCCACCAACGCGCCATCGCCGCCCAGGAGGCTGGCATCTTCGCCGAGGAGATCGCCCCGATCGAGGCACCCAAGGGCCGCCGCGAGACGGTCACGGTCGACACCGACGAGGGCCCGCGCGCCGACGCCTCACTGGAGACGATGGCGAAGCTGCGCCCCGCCTTCCGCGAGGGCGGCACGGTCACCGCCGGCAACGCCTCGACCCTCAACGACGGCGCCGCCTGCACCCTGATCGCCTCCGAGAAGGGCGCCGAGGAACTTGGCGCCGAGCCGCTGGCCCGCGTCGTCGCCTTCGGCGTCGCCGGCGTCGACCCCGCCTACATGGGCATCGGCCCCGCCCTCGCCATCCCCCGCGCGCTCGAGGCCGCCGGCCTCAGCCTCGACGAGATCGACCTGATCGAGCTCAACGAGGCCTTCGCCTCCCAGGTCCTCGCCAGCGCCCGCGAGCTCGGCATCGAGGAGGAGAAGCTCAACGTCAACGGTGGTGCGATCGCCCTCGGCCACCCCCTCGGCTGCACCGGCGCCCGCCTCGCCGGAACCCTCGTCCGCGAGCTGCGCCGCCGCAACGGCAAATACGGCATCGCGACCATGTGCGTCGGCGTCGGCCAGGGCCTGGCAACGGTTTTTGAAGCGGTCTGAGGTAGCCTCGCCAGCCGATGGCGACTGAGCTGAGAGAGCTGGCCAGCGTCGACGGGGAGATCTCGCCGACTGCCGAGGCCGTGGTGCCGCTCAAGGACGACGGGCTCTACCGCGGCGACGGCGCCTTCGAGGTGATCCGCCTCTACAACGGCAAGCCGTTCGCGCTGGTCGATCACATCGATCGGCTCGAACGCTCGGGGGCTGCGATCGAGCTCGAGTTCGACCGTCCGGCCCTGGAGAGTGAGATCGAGGCGCTGCTCGCCGAGCTCGGTGATGCCGATGGGCAGCTGCGGCTGATCGTCACCCGCGGTGGTCGCCGTCTGGCGATGACCGAGCCGATCCCGGCCCACGCCGAGACGGTCAGTGTTGCCACCGTCACCTACTGCCCGACGATCATCCTCAACGGGGTCAAGTCGCTCTCCTACGCCGCCAACATGCAGGCGACCCGGCTCGCCAAGTCGCAGGGCGCCGATGAGGCCGTCCTCGTCCAGCCCGACGGCATTGTGCTCGAGCCGCCGACCTCCTCGATCTTCTGGGTCTCGCCGCAGGGCGGCCTGCGCACGCCGGCACTCGACAACGGCGTGCTCGAGTCGATCACGCGCGACCGCCTGGTCAAGGCGCTCGAGGTCGAGGAGGGCGCCTGGCCCGTAGCCGACCTGCGCGCCGCCAAAGAGGCCTTCCTCGCCTCGACCACGCGCGAGATTCAGGCCGTCTCGGCAATCGACGGCAACGAGCTGGCCGAAACACCTGGCCCCCGCACCAAGGAGGCCCAAGAGGCTTTCGCGGCGACCCTGGGTAGAGAACTTCAGTGAACACTCCAATCGACACGGTGGCAGCCGGGTGTTCGAATCCGTGGCGATTGGAGTGTGAAACATGTATTAGCACCGACGACCGAACCTGAGAAAGCAAGGGGTGAGATGGACTTCCAGTTGAGCGACGAGCAGCGTTTGATCTCCGAAACCGCGCGGGAATTCGCCGATAAGGAGATCACCCCACGGGTCAAGGAGAATGACCGCGCCGCCCGCTTCGACCGCGAGCTGGCGAGCAAGCTGGGCGAGGTCGGCTACCTCGGCGCCCCCGTCTCCGAGCAATACGGCGGCCGCGGCCTCGACTACCTCGGCTACGGTCTGATCGTCGAGCAGGTCGGCCGCGCCGACTCCTCCGCCCGCACCGTCGTCTCCGTGCAGACCTCACTCGTGGCCGGCTCGATTGAGAAGTGGGGCACGGAGGAGCAGAAGCAGAAGTGGCTGCCCCGTCTCTGCTCGGGCGAGGCCCTCGGCTGCTTCGGCCTGACCGAGCCCGACACCGGCTCCGACGCCGCCAACCTTCGCACCCGCGCGACCAAGACCGACAACGGCTGGTCGATCAGTGGCCAGAAGATGTGGATCTCACTCGCCAACTTCTCCGAGGTGGCGCTGATCTTCGCCCAGACCGACCCCGAGAAGAAACACAAAGGCCTCGCCTGCTTCCTCGTCCCCTGCGACAGCGAGGGCTTCACCACGCAGGAGATCCACGGCAAGCTCGGCCTGCGCTCCTCCGACACCGGCGAGATCGCGCTCGACTCGGTCGAGGTCGGCGAGGACGCGATGCTCGGCGAGATCGGCGACGGATTCAAGGTCGCGATGAGCGCCCTCGACAACGGCCGCTACAGCGTCGCCGCCGGTTGCGTCGGCATTTGCGAAGGCTGCGTCGAAGCCTCGGTTGCCTACGCCAAGGAGCGCAAGCAGTTCGGCGTCCCCCTCGCCCGCTTCCAGCTGGTCCAAGAGATGATCGCCGACATGATCCTCAAGCGCGACGCCAGCCGGATGCTGGTCTACCGCGCCGGCGTGCTCAAGGACGAAGGCAAGCCGAACACGACCGAGACCTCGGTGGCGAAGCTGTATGCGACCGAGTCGGCGGTCGAGTGCGCCAACCTGGCGATCCAGGTCCACGGCGGCTCGGGCTACGTCGATGATTACCCGGTCGAGCGCTACCTGCGCGACGCCCGCGTGACGACGCTCTACGAGGGCACCTCGCAGATCCAGAAGTTGATCATCGGCCGCGCCGCGACCGGGATCAACGCGATGACCCCGATGGTGGCCGAGTAGCCCTTGGCGGAGCTGCTCGAGAGTTCGCGCGATGGCGGCGTCGCCCTGCTGCGCATCAACCGGCCGGAGGCGCGCAACGCGCTTTCGCCGGAGGTGATGGAGCAGCTCGCCGGCGAGCTCGAGCGGCTCGACCCAGACCCCGAGGTCCGCTGCGCGGTCATCGCCGGCTCCGACAAGGTCTTCGCCGCCGGCGCCGACATCAAAGCGATGGCGGAGCGCAGCTTCGCCGAGGCCCTGCGCCACCCGGCGGCGGGCTTCTGGCGCCGCCTCGCCGCAATCAAGACGCCGATGATCGCTGCCGTCTCCGGCTACGCGCTGGGCGGCGGCTGTGAGCTGGCACTGGCCTGCGACATGATCGTCGCCGCCGAGGGCGCGACTTTCGGCCAGCCCGAGATCGACCTCGGGATCATCCCCGGCGGCGGTGGCACCCAGCGACTCGCCCGGGTGCTCGGCAAGCAGCGGGCGATGGAGTACGTACTGACCGGCAAGCGCTTCGACGCCGCGACGGCGCGGGAGCTGGGCCTGGTCAATCGAATCGCCGCGGATGACGCCTGGCTCGAGGAGGCAATGGCGCTGGCCAAGGAGGTCGCCGAGAAGCCACCGATCGCCGCCCGCCTCGGCAAGCAGGCGGTGCTGGTGGCCGAGGAGACCGCGCTCTCCGCCGGGATCGAGAACGAGCGGCGCCTTTACGAGCTGGCGATGGCAACCGAGGACCGGGTCGAGGGCATGACCGCCTTCCTCGAGAAGCGCGAGCCGAAGTTCGAGGGCAAGTGAGCACTAGCGCGGTCGAGCGGGTCGGGGTCGTCGGCGCCGGGACGATGGGTGCCGGAATCGCCCAGATCGCCGCCCTCGGCGGCTACGAGACCCGGCTCTACGACCCGATCCCCGCCGCGCTCGAGGCGGGCTTGGAGAAGCTCAACGCCGACCTCAACAGAGGCGCCACCAAGGGACTCTGGAGCGACGTCGATGCCGATACGGCCAGCGGCCGCGCCGGTGGCGCCCACAGCCTCGCCGACCTCGCCGAATGCGACCTCGTGATCGAGGCAGCACCGGAGGACCTGGCCCTGAAGCGCGAGCTCTTCGCCGCCCTGGCCGAGGCCTGTGGCGCGCAGACGATCCTCGCCAGCAACACTTCCTCGCTGCCGATCACGGCGATCGCCGCCGAGGTCCCGGGGCCTGAGCGCGTTGTCGGCATGCACTTCTTCAACCCGCCGGCGCTGATGAAGCTGGTCGAGGTCGTCGCCACCGCTGACTCCGCCACGGCGGCGCTTGACGCCACCACCGAGGTCGGCCTGCGCATGGGCCGCACCCCGATCAGGGCCAAGGACAGCCCCGGCTTCATCGCCAACCGCCTCGCCCGCCCCTTCACCCTGGAGTCGCTGCGCATGTTGGGCGACGGGGTCGCCGACGCGGCGACGATCGACCGCGTCTGCCGCCAGGGCGGCGGCTTCCGCATGGGCCCCTTCGAGCTGATCGACCTGATCGGCCTCGACGTCAACCTCAGCGTCGCCCGCTCCTTCTATGCCCAGGGCGGCGAGCCAGAGCGCTGGCGCCCCAGCCCGATCCAGGAGGGCCTGGTCGCCGAGGGCCGGCTGGGCCGCAAGAGCGGCCAGGGCTTCTACGACTACAGCGATCCGCCAAACCCCACTTCCGGGGCGCCCTCACACCAGCTCTCGCGGCAAGGGAACAGCGGCGCCGCTGAGCTGACGCTCGACCCGCACAAGCTGACCGAGATCGACCCGGCCGGCCCCGCGATCCTCCCTCGCCTCTTCGCCCAGATCGCCAACGAGGCGGCCTTCGCTCTTGAAGAGAAGGTCGGCTCCCCAGCCGACATGGACACCGCGATGCGCCTCGGCTTCAACTGGCCCCGCGGCCCGCTCGAGCTGACCGAGCAGCTCGGTGCCCCCCGTGCCGTCGAGCTGCTCGAAGGTCTGCGCGCCGAGCACGGCGAGGCCTACCGGCCTGCTGCGGGGCTTGTCTCAATTGCGGGTGGCTAAGAAGTTGGAGTCAAGTTTAGATATTTTTCGATTCTCACCTAGAAATCAAATGATATCTGCAGTAATGCAAGGGGTCACTAAGTGGGAACGGAAACGTGGACTACGATTTCTCTCGCCTAAGCGCTCGCACTTTCGAGCAGCTCGTCCAAGCCTTGGTCGCCAAGCCGCTAGGACCTGGCGTAATGGTGTTCGGGGATGGTCCAGACGGGGGACGTGAGGCAAGCCACATCGGCAAAGTGCCTTACCCCAACGAGGCAGACCAATGGGAGGGCACCATCGTTCTCCAAGCCAAGTTCCGCCAGCGAGCAACCAACAGCCGCAACGACACGGCCTGGGCTGCAAGCCAACTCAAAGATGAGCTTGAGGAAACCTTCATGGCGGGCTCGAACAGGGTGCGGCCAACGCACTTCATACTCGCGACAAATGTCCCACTCTCCTCGGTCCCGAAAAAAGGCGGAAAGGCACGACTCGAAAGTGTCGCGAGTCAGTTTCCGCTGGAAGGCTTTCACGTCTGGGACCGGGACAAGATCGAGTCCCTCCTAGACGAAGCCGAAGGTGTTCGCAATGGATTCTTGGGTTTTATCTGTCCAGGTGACGTGCTCGCGGAAATCAGAAAGCATGTCCGCTCGGAGACACCCGACTTCGACAAGGTAATTTCGAATTTCCTCGAGAAGGAGCTCCTCTCCGACCAATACGCGAACCTTGAGCAGGCTGGGCGGGTGGCAGACGAGAAGGTTCCTATAAGTCAGGTCTTCATCGACCTCCCTACGCAATCCGCCGAAGAGGTCGACGAGGGGGAGGAACCCAAGGGTCTCGCGGAGCAACTGCTGGAAATTTCAGCCGAACGCCTTAGCCCGAGTCTGTACGATGCAAACGATTTATCACGTGTGGCGACGGCTCCTCACCATCCCACCAAGGGAAGGCTGGTGCTGATCGGAGGTCCTGGACAGGGCAAGACTACGCTCGGACAGTTCGTCTGCCAGCTCTTTCGGGCTTCACTGCTTCAGTCGAGGCCCGCCAGCCGGATCAGCCCCGAGGCGCAATCGGCAATGAAGTTGATCTCTTCCCAGTGTGCCGAAGATGGGGTCGAACTGCCTATGGCCAGACGGTTTCCGATCCGGATTCCCTTGACGGAATTGAGCGACAGCCTCGCCTCCGATGATCCGCCCTCCACACTCCTTGAGTTCATGGTGGGCAAGATCAATCAGCGCGTCAGCCGTTCGCTACCGACGGAGACGCTGCGGACATGGCTCGGCGAATACCCATGGTTGCTCGTGTTGGATGGCTTGGACGAGGTACCCGCCTCCAGTAATCGCACTGCCATCCTTGAACTGATTAGGGACTTCTGGGTCGATGCTGCCAACGAGGACGCCGATGTGCTTGTGCTCGCGACTACTAGGCCGCAGGGCTACAACAACGATTTCTCGCCTAAGTCGTATCGCCACGTCACCCTCAAGCCCCTCTCTCCCGAGTACGCCCTTCAATATGGACGCAGACTCGCACAGGCACGACACGGCGCGGACGAGGGAAAGCGCAACAAAGTCGTTGAGCGGCTTGAGCAGGCGACACGGAGCTCAGCCACTGCCAAGCTGATGACCAGTCCCCTGCAGGTCACGATCATGGCCACACTCGTCGATCGTGGCGGTCAGCCGCCCCGCCAACGCTGGAATCTGTTCTCCGAGTACTACAAAGTTATCTACACTCGGGAGGTCGAGCGAGAAATCTCCGCGGCCGAGGTGCTCAAGGAGCACAAGCCGGACATAGATGCGATACATCACCGTGTAGCGCTCATCCTCCAAGCAGAGGGAGAGCAAGCGGGCCAAGGCGACGCCCGGATGTCCGCCGGCCGGTTCGCGAGGATAGTTCGCCAGCGGTTGGAGGAAGAGGGTCACGAGGGCGAAGGCTTGGCCGACCTGCAGAAGCGGATCATCAAGGCGGCTGGCGACCGCCTCGTTTTCCTAGTCGGCCTCAAAGAGAATGAGGTCGGCTTCGAGATTCGCTCGCTGCAGGAGTTCATGGCTGCCGAAGCCTTGATGGATGGCGCTGACGAACATGTGACAGCGCGCCTGCGCATCATCGCCGGGGTAACGAATTGGCGCAATGTCTTCCTCTTTGCCGCTGGTAAGTGCTACGCAGAGAGGCAGCATCTCAGAGACACCATCTACACGATTTGTGTCGAGTTGAACGATCCAGTCCACGACCCACTTGGACCCATCGTCAAACCGGGATCGATCCTCGCGACCGACCTTCTCATCGACGGCTTTTCCCTCAACCAGCCCGCACACTCGCAATTGCTCGGCAAAGAGGCGCTCAAGTTGCTTTCGGACCCCGAAGCCGAGAATCGTCTGCTGCAGGCCTACCAGCCCCCCCTCGAGAAGGCCTACCGACCGGTAGTCGAAAGCGCCCTAAAAGGAGGTGCGGTATATCGCAAAAGCGGACTGGCTCTATTGCTGACGCTCAGTGCGAATAAAGCTGATTGGGCAACTGAGTTGCTCGATGTCGAGGTGCCTCAGGACGGGGATGGCCTAAAGGAGGTACTCGAAGTCCCTGGCCGTCTGCACCTATCCACGTCTAAATGGATGTCCAGGCGGATAAAAGCTCATGGTGAAGAGCTTTCAATGCAAGATGCCTTCACCTTTTCTCGTGAGGGCAGACGAACCCAACTAGGCGCACTGGCGGCACTTGACAGGATGAAATCCGAGTCCCCAGCCAGACACAGAAAGTCGTTCCCCGTCCAAGGACCGCCGGTGAACGGTCTCTCCTTCACCTTGAGCTCCATCACTCCAAAAAGACTCGATCGTCGAGCCAAGAACCCCAAGTCCTGGCCCGGCGTCGCAGCAGCGGTTCGCTTCGCTGAATCGCCGACGAGTGCCGTACTAGCAACTGAGCTGCGGGTGATTGCAAATGCCGTGCCGGGCGAGGAATGGCAAGCACTGACGCGGATTAGCCCATGGCCCTTGGGTGCGTCCCTCGCCCACGCCGAGGGAGACCCGCAGCGTCTGAAGAAACTTGCGGATAGGGCTGAGCGCGGGGAGCTAGGAGAAACCAAAGGCTGGCACGCAGCCGAGGAGCGCTGGGAGGCGGGAGTGAGCCGAGAGGATCTCGCCTATGTCCCGTCAGTGGAGGCACCCTTCGACGCGTCAATCGAGACACGGGGCTTTCCAATCGTTGCATCTGGCTGGGCCGTGACAAACACCGCCGCTAGGCAGGGGATCTATGCGCTTGTGAACTGGCTCGACGGAATGGACAACCGAGAAAGCGTGAAAACCATCCTGGACTGGGCAATTGGTCTAGCGCGAGTTCGAGAAATCAAAAAGAAGCCCGTGCCAAGCGCGGCGGTCTATGCCACGGCACTCCTCAAGCAAGATGGGGAACTCCCAAATTCCGTCGATAGCCACCTTCTGATCCAAGGTCTCGCCTGGGCGAAAAATCCTTCTGACCCTGAAAAGCGCCTTCTCGAAATAATTGGTGAAGGTATCGGTCCTATCTCATCAGATGGACCCAGGCGAAATCCCCCACCAAGCGAAGAGTGCCCCCCGAACCTGCTCAGTCTCTGGAATGCCAACCATAAGACCGAGGGGCTGTACCGGATAATTGCGCTGGCACGACCGCACGCCGACCGTGGCAGAAGACCGAGGATGGCACCGCCTTCAGAAAGCATTGCCCGGGGGAACCCAGGGGCGGAGGCACTACTTCGACTGAAGGAAAGGAAATGGGGAGGCAACAATCTAGAGCGGGCCGTCGAATTGCTCGCAGAGGTCGCCGAGACGGAGCCGCTCTGGCTCCGCGCCGCCGCAAGGCTCTTTTCAAGCCGGGCAAACGATCCGGAAGGTGAGAAAGCCCTAGCCCTGATCTGGGATGTAAACGTGGCGCGCACCGAGGATGCCGGTACCGAGTTGATTTCCCAAGAGATAAGGCGTATGACGAAAGACATCGTTGACCGACGCGCTACGAGGCTGCTTGAGCCGGAAATCTGGCGAGAGCTCGACTTCTTCAAACTCGACGTCTTCGCAGGTGATTGAAAGAAAAACGGCGATGACTGATCACTGCGCGATTTAGAGATCAGCGAGCGATGCGGAGCATCAGCTCGTCCTCGTAGCACCAGCTCCAGTCCTCGCCGGGCTCGACCGAGCGGATGATCGGGTGGCCGGTCTCGGCGTTGTGGGCGGTGGCGTGCTTGCCCTCGGAGTTGTCACAGCAGCCGATGTGGCCGCAGCTCTGGCACATGCGCAGGTGGACCCACTGCATGCCCAGCTCGAGGCACTCCTCGCAACCGGCAACCTCGGCCGGCGGATCGAAGATCTCGATGGTGCGGATGTGAGAACAGGAGGCCGTGCATCCACGATAGCGGCTTGGATCGTGCCTCAGACACGAACATCTGAAAGGCTGAAGCGATGGATGGCAGCGAAACCACGGGCGGGGAGCCGATAACCGAGGAGGGCATGGCTGCCCTGCGTGAGGAAATCGAGCAACTCGAAGGCGATGCCCGAACCAAAATGGCAGCGCGAATCAAAGTAGCCCGCGAGGAAGGCGACCTCAAGGAGAACGCCGAGTACCACATCGCCAAGGAAGACCAGGCCCATCTGGAGACCAAGATCAAGCGCTTGCGCGAGCGCTTGCGCACTGCCGTCGTCGTCGAGATAGACGCCAACGCCGCAGACACCTTCGCCTTCGGCCGCACCGCCGAGGTCCTCGACGAAGCAAAAGGCGAGGCCAATACCTGGACCCTGGTCGGCTCAACCGAAGCCAATCTTGCCGAAGGCCGCCTCTCCGCCGAGTCCCCGATCGGCCGCGCTCTGCTCAACGCCAAAGTGGGCAAGCCGATCAAGATCGAGACGCCCAAAGGCGCCCGCACCTTCGTCGTGCAAAAGCTCGTCGGCTAGCACCCGAGCGACATGACGTAATTGGTGTCGTCTCCTAGGATTGCCCCATGGCAGTACCTGACTTCCAATCCCTGATGCAACCGTTGCTGTCGATTCTCGAGGACGGCAAAGACTATGCAATCCCTTCCATCAGGGAGGGTCTCGCCACGCACTTCGCCCTCGACCAAGAGGACATCGAAGAACGAATTCCCAGTGGCCGGGTAACCACATTTCAGAACCGCGTCGGCTGGGCCACGACCTACCTCTTTCGGACCGGCTTGATCGAGCGCCCCAAGAGGGCCGTCTATCGGATTACTGATCGCGGCCGTCAGGTTCTCTCAGAGAATCCAAAAAGAATCGACATGGGTGTCCTCTCACAGTTCGAGGAGTATGTGAAGTTCAGGCAGACGAGGAATACCGATAACGGAACGCAACCCCTCACACCGGTTGGCGAGCAAACGCCCGAGGAACAAATTGAGGACTCCTATGAAGAGCTTCGCGCCGCCCTCGCTGAAGAGCTCCTAGAGCGCATCCACGACCAATCGCCTGGATTCTTCGAGCAGCTCGTCTTGGACGTCCTGCACGCGGTTGGGTACGGCGGTCAACGAGAAGGCGCCGCGGAACGCTTGGGCAAGAGCGGGGACGAAGGCGTCGATGGGGTCATACGCGAAGACAGACTTGGCCTAGACACCGTCTACATCCAAGCCAAGAAGTGGACGGGAACCGTGGGCCGCCCCGAGATTCAGAAATTCGTTGGCGCCCTCCAGGGCCAGAACGCGACAAAGGGTGTATTCATCGCCACCTCCTCGTATAGCCCCGATGCGATCCAGTACGCCGGAAAAGTGACCCCGAGAATCATCCTGGTAGATGGCAACGAATTGGCGCAGTTGATGATCGAAAACAACGTCGGGGTGTCGGTCTCCCGCCGCTATCTCGTCAAAAGGATCGACCTCGACTATTTCGTCGAGGCCTAGGAACCGGGCGTCGGCGCAACCTCTACCGGCTCGCCACCAGGCATCCAGTGCGCCTCTGGT
>CAWCJW010000033.1:0-36093 GCA_963795765.1 uncultured Solirubrobacterales bacterium | reverse complement strand
GGCACTGCCCGATCGGAAGCACAGCGCGGACGCGCAACCGCCAGTCGCGGCACCCGACCGCGAGCAGAAGCGAGTGCCGGTCGCTGCCTAATAGGCAATCGGCGGGCGGCCATTCCAGGTGAGTAGTCGCCCGCCGCAGGGGTAGTTGCAGTCCGATGCGCATCATCGTCATCAACCACGTCACGCTCGACGGGGTCATGCAAAGCCCCGGTCGACCCGATGAGGACACCCGCGGCGGCTTCGCCCATGGCGGCTGGGCGCTGCCGGGGAACGACCAGGCAATGATCGACGCGATCGGCGAGCGGATGGCCAAGCCCGACGGCGGCATGCTGCTTGGGCGGCGCAGCTACGAGGACATGCTGGCCGCCTGGAACGCCAAAGGTGGGCCCTTCAAGGACGGCCTCAACGCCACCCCGAAGTACATCGCCTCGAGCAACCCGGAGGCGCCGCTTGAGTGGCCGAACTCAACCCTCCTACATGGCGACGTCCCCGCCGCCGTCGCCGACCTCAAGCGGAAGCCCGGCGGCAACCTGGTGATCATGGGCAGCGGCCAGCTGATCCGCTCTTTGCTCCCCCCCGGCCTGATCGACGAATACCTGCTGATGATCCATCCGCTCCTGCTCGGTTCCGGGCGGCGGCTGTTCGACCAGGACGATCACCTCACCAAACTGCGACTGCTCAGCAGCGAAGCTACCGCCAGCGGCGTGATCATCGCGTCCTATGAGCGCCCGGCTAGCTAGCGCTCGGACGGCATCTCGCCGGCGAGGACCGGGTCAGCGGTGGCGTCGAGGCGTGGGCCGGCGCCGACACCACCCGGCAGCAGCGGGCCAAACCCCTTGCGGGTCATCTCACCCCAGTGCTGCTTGCGGCGCACCAGCGTGTACCAGGCACGCATCCGAACCACGGCGAGCAGCTGGCGATAGCCGATGTTCTCGGCCACCGCGCAGAGGGTGAGGCGAATCAGGTCGCCCCAGCCGGGGTAGCGGCGAAAGGCGCGCTCCTCCATCAGGATCACGAGGAAGCTGAGCACGAGGCTGTAGGTCAGGGAGACGGCGAAGAACGCCAGCGCGAACGGGAGCGAGACGATCCCAAGGATCAGCGAGAGTACGAACAGGGTGTAGCCGAAGCACTCGATCGTCGGCCCCAGCAGCTCGAAGAGGATGAAGTAGGGCATCGCGACGCAGCCAATCCGCCCATAGCGCGGGCGCAACAGCATCTTGCGGTGGCGGGCGATCATCTCGATCAGGCCGCGCTGCCAGCGGTCGCGCTGGCGCACCAGGGTGCCGAGGTCCTCCGGGCACTCGGTCCAGCAGATCGGATCGGGAAAGAAGGTGATCCGGCAGGGCTTCTGCTGCTCGCGCTGGTGGCGGTGCAGTCGCAACACCAGCTCGGCGTCCTCGCCAACGGTAGTCGGGTCATAGCCGCCGACCTCGACGCAGACGTCGCGCCGGAAGAGCCCGAAGGCGCCCGAGATGATCAGCAGCATGCCGCTCTTCGACCAGCCGATACGACCGCCGAGAAAGGCGCGCAGGTACTCGATGATCTGCAGATTGGCGAGCAGGTTGCGCGGCGTCCGCACCCTGGCCAGGCGCCCGTCCTCGAACTCCGATCCGTTGACGATGCGGACGATCCCGCCGACGGCGACCGTCTCCGGCGCGGCCTGGAACTCCCAGACGAGGCGCGAGAGCGCGTCGGCGTCGAGCATCGTGTCGGCGTCGATCGCGCAGAAGAGCGGGTAGACCGCGTGGTTGATGCCGGCGTTGAGCGCGTCGGCCTTGCCGCCGTTGAGCTTGTCGATGACGACGACGCGCGGCTCCAGCGGGCTCGTGTAGACGCCGCGGACCAGCTGGGTCGAGATGTTGGAGCGCGGCACGCGGCCGACCTTGACCAGGCCAAAGGCCTCGGTCAGGGCAGCCATCGTCTCGTCGGTCGAGCCGTCGTTGATCACCACGACCTCGAACTCGACGAACTGCGAGGTGAGCAGCGAGCGCAGCGAGGCGACGATCGAGGGCGCCTCGTTGTAGGCGGGGACGAGGATCGAGACCGGCATGCTCATCTCGGACTCGGCGACGGCACGGTAGTCGCGCATCGGCCGGCGCTCGACGTAGTCCTCGATCGCCCTCCAGCCGACCACCGCAAGCACGGTGAAGGTCAGCTGCAGCACAACGAAATAGCCGAGCGTGAAGACGTTGAAGCTGTGCAGGATCTGTTCGAGCAAGCTCGTCATACGGCCGCGTGCTCCTCGACCACCGCGTGCAGGGCGAGCTGCTCGCGGGCTCGGTCGGCCGCGTAGCGATCGTCGTGCTCGAGCGTGCGCCGCAGCGCCTCGATCCCGGGCTCGCCGAGCTCGCGCAAGGCGCGGGCGGCGTTGGCGCGCACCCACCAGGCGCGATCGGAGAGGCAGTCCTCGAGCGGCTTGAGCGCAGCGGCGGCGCCGAGCGCGCCGAGCGACTTAGCCGCCTGCGCGCGCACCGGCCAGTCTGTCGATGAGAGCGCGGCGATCAGCGCCGGCACGCAGTCAGGTCCGCCGACCCGGCCGAGGGCGCGCGCGGCGGAGATCCTCACCTCGGTCGAGTCGACCTCAAGCAGGGCTGCAAGCGTTGAGGCAGCGCGGGGATCGCGGGCAAGGCCCAGCGCCCGGGCGAGGCTGGCGTCGAGCTCTACCTCGTCGCCGCAGGGCGGGATGCCGGCGAGGACGTCGGCAACGGCGGAGGGTCCCTCCTCCAGCGTGGCGATGATCGTCTCCACGGCCCAGGGCGCGCCGAGCCGCTCGATGATCCGCTCCGGCGGCAGCAGGTGGGCCATCAGGGCCCAGACCAGCACCTCGGCGGCGCGCGGGGTGGCGGCGCGAGCAAGCCCCGAGCAGGCGACGAGGCGCACGTCGGGATCGGGGTCTGCGAGCAGCGGCACGATCTGCTCGACGACCGCGGGGATGCCGGGCCGAGTGAGGAGCAGGGCCGCCCGGGCGCGCGTGGTCGGGCGGCGCGACGTGAGTTTCGCGCTCAGCCCCGGGAACAACGAAGACGCCTCCATCGTGGTGCGGATGAGGTCGAGCCGAGGGGCGGAGAGGTCGGAGTACACCGTGTCGATCGAGACCGCGAGATCAACCTGCGCAGCGGTGGCGCGGACCTCGTCGCAGATCGCCGCGACCGCGGTGGCCTCTCCGTCGCGAAGCACGTCCTCATAGCGGGCGCGTCGCTCGAGCGATCGCAGCTCACGCCGATCGCGGCGCAGCTTGCGTGTGACGGCGAGACCGACGAGTGCCAACCACAGCAGCAGGCTCGATCCCACCAGCACGATGAGACCAGTCAAAGAAGTCATCGTCCTTCGCTATCGACGCTCTCGGGGTCCACCTAAAGCACGCCCCGGAGACACCCACGCCTCAAGTCCACGCGCAGACGGTCGATGAAGGGGTCAGGCTCGTTCCCTCTACGCAAGGACTCCTCAATGCCGCTCCGCGCTCGCCGTTCGCTCGTCCCCCTGATCCTTTCGGTTGCCTTCGCGGCAATCGCCGTAGCGTCGGCCAGCGCTGCCGCAAGCTCGCCATCGGCGGCTTCGGCGCTCGCGAGCGGAGGGAACGCTCCACGCCACGGGGGTCACGTGCGCCGTGCCTGGCCCGCCAAGCGCGCCCACCGGCCCAAGACCGCGATCGCCCGCTGGCTGGCCCGCCAGGTCGGCCCGAGCACGCCGGTCGCCTGCCCGAAGCACCGAGCGAAGGCCCGCGGCCGCTGCGCCACGCCCCACCGCAAGGGACGCGCTTCGGCCTCCTCCGTGGCCCCGGTCGCGATGCGCGCCGCCGCGGCTCGGCCGGGAGCGAAGTCCTCGCAACTCGAAAACGTCGCGCTTCGCCTCTCGACCGGCAAACGGATCTCATCCCTGCAGCTGATCCGCTCCTTCGACATCCCCACCGACGACCCGTCCTACGAACGCCTGCTCAACTGGTCATGGACCTACGACTCCGCCATCACAGCGACCGCCTTCGCCTCGGTCGGCCTCCAGGAACAGGCCGGCCGCCTGCTCGACCAGCTGGCGGCGCTGCAGCGCGAGGATGGTTCGATCGAATTTGCCTTCAACGTTCAGACCGGTGAAAGCAGCGGCACCGTCCGCGCTGGCTCGGTCGCCTTCGACGCGATCGCCTTCAGCGACTACGACTCGACCTTTGGCAGCACGCTCTACCTCGACGACGCCCGCCGCGCGGTCGACTACCTGCTCTCGCTGCGCAACGAAGAAGGCCTCGTGCGCGGCGGCCCGGACGTCAAGTGGGTCTCGACCCAGCACAACATCCTCACCCTGATCGCGCTGATGGGCCTCTCTCAGCAACTGGAAGAACAGGGCGACGAAGGCGCCGCGGCTATCTACCGTGAAGCCGCCGCCGTGATCGTCAAGGGCATCTACTCGCAACTGATCGTCCGCGACGGCGGGCTGGCGCACTTCCGCGAGGGCGTTGGCGACGAAGTCGTGCCGCTCGACACTCAGGCGCTCGGCGTCATCTTCGCCCGCTTCGTCGGTGACGACGACCTCGCCAAGCAGGTCTACGAGTACGCCCAGCAGAACTTCGCGATCAAGGGGCGCTCGATTGCGCTGTCGAACAAAAAGGCCAGCTACAACATGACCTACGAAGCCGAAGGACCGTTCAGCGGCTACCGCCCCTACATCGGCAAGCGAGCGCCGGACGTGCTCTGGTTCGAGGGGACCGCGGAGATGCGCTTCGCCTCGAGCTTCCTCGGCCAGCCGACCGACGAACTCGACGCGAGCATGAACTCCTGGTGGGACATCACCCGCAAGCAGGGCCTCGCCCCACTCGGCGCCGACCGCACGATCACCAACAACCCGTACAACGAGTACCACGTCTGGCCCACCGCGGCGGCCGGTGCCTGGACCATCCTCAGCGGGGCGTCAAAGGACACCAACTGGGCGGATCCGTCACTGGTGAGCACGAGCGAACAAGCCGTGCTCGAACTCCTGCGCTGATCGCCTCACAGCGTGCTCGCACCCGAGAGGTTCTCAATGCCTCGCCTGGCCGGATGTGCCTGCGCAGTACTTGGAGCAGTCCTCGTGTGCGCCTCGTCTGCCTCGGCCGCAGGGGCCGGCTCGATCGCGCGTCCCGAGCCGAGAATCCTGAGTGCGTCGTGGGGCACCGACAACGCCGTCGGCTGTCCGAGTGGCGCACAGGGTCTCGACAACATCCCCGTCACCTTCAACTGGTTCATCCGTCGCGCGTCGATCCAGACCACGGACTTTCGGGTCGTGCGAAGCGACGGAAGCGCCGCGACCCCGACCTGCGCACTTCAGTTCCCGCCGGACGAGTCGGACGAGGCTCAAACGGTGAACTTGATTGGCGACTTCGGCGACTCGGTGAACGGCCCGACGCCGGTTGCGATCCGCCTTGTCGGGGCGTTGCAGGGCAAGGCTCCCGGAGCGACTCACTGGCGACAGATCCCGCCCTTGCCGAAGGCCAAGGTAGAGCCGCTGCCCGGAGGCCCGTACATCGTCGACGCCTGGCCGCTAACCCCCGCGATCTATCGCGGTGATGCCAACCGCTGCACGGTCGGCAAGACCTTCGTCCGCGTGATGTGGTCCAACGGGCTGACGGCCTACCCCACCGGTGCTGAAGTCGGCGCCCCCGTCGTCGCCTCATACCGCGCCGTCTACAAGCTGCCGAACGGCAAGCTCGCCTCAATCGCCCCGCTCGAAGTCGCCGACCTCCACGACCACCCAAGCGCGGCCAACGCCGACAACATGCACGACCTCTGCCTCCCGCGGCTGCCCCGCGGCGCAAAGCTCACCGAAGTGACGATCGGAGCCGGACTGATCCAGGATCCAAATGGCGACCCAAACGCCGCTCAGAAGTTCAGAGTGGCTTAGGGACGGTGATCGGGAGCGGGGGAGCCGGGATTCGAACCCGGATTCACGGTTTTGGAGACCGTGCGCATAGCCGTTAACTCACTCCCCCAGGGGCGGCGAAGTCTACGACTCTGCCATCTGAGAGGACTGCGAACATACGTTCGTGTCTTTTGAACGAACAGGTGCCGACGTCGAAGCGGTCTCGAAGCTTTTCGGCACCGGCCTCAGCGATCATGAGATTGGGCGCCAAACTGGCGTGAGCCGAAGTTCGGTGCAGCGCTGGCGCACGCGCGGTGCACTTCAACGTAATCGCAGCAACCCAGGGGCATGGATGCCCTTCGATCCGAGGAGCTACTGCTACCTGCTGGGCATCTATTTGGGCGATGGCTACCTGGCCCACCCCTCCCCTCGATCTACGGTGCTCGAAATCTCTCTCGATCCCCAATATCCGGGCATCGTCGACGAGTGTTCGGCAGCTGTCTGGCGGGTTGCGGGCGTCATGGCTCGGACTTCTCGACAGCGCACGCAAAAGGGTGAAGGAATCCGCCTCGCCGCGACAAGCCCCCGGTGGGCAGCGCTCTTTCCCCAGCATGGACCCGGGAGAAAGCATCAGCGGACGATCCGACTTGTCAGCTGGCAGCAGGCCATCGTCGATCGCTTCCCCGAGCAGCTCCTTCGTGGCCTCATCCACTCAGATGGCTCCCGTGTTCTCAACCGATTCAAAGTCCGACTTGGCTCGCGGCAACGCGAATACGCCTATCCCCGCTACTTCTTCACGAATCTCTCTGACGACATTCGGGGCTTGTTCTGTGGAAGCTGCAAACAGCTTGGGATTCGCTGTACGCAATCGAGCTACAAGAACATCTCGTCGCGGACCACAAGAGCGTTGCGCTGCTGGACGGCTTCGTGGGTCCGAAGAGATGATGAGTGCGGGCGGAGGGACTTGAACCCCCAAGCTCTTTCGAGCACTGGCACCTAAAGCCAGCATGTTTACCAATTTCATCACGCCCGCTTGACCGCCCGGAAGTCCGGGCTTAACGCGCGACCAATGCTGCGTCGCTCCTAGATTCTATGATCGTTTGCGTGGCGGTAGGAGAGGTCAGGCCGGGCTACGAACTGTGGCGGCCAAATCGGGAAAAAGCCGGGTCGGTTACGACTAAGTTCGTGCTGGTCTTTTTGCTTGCGGCGACGGCCGCGCTCGCAGCCCTGATCGCCATAACCGGCTTCTCGCTGATGACCGGCGGTGGCGGCATGGGCGTGATCTGCCTGATCTACGCCGCGCTCTACGCCTTCTTCGCCTTCCTCGTCTTCAGGTGGAGCCGCGGCATCCTGCCGGTCGCCGCCGCGCTCTCGATGATCCTGGCGATCTTCTGCGCGGTCGGTGCCAACAGCTGGTTTGCCCGCGACAAGACCGGCTTCGACGAAGGGCTGCTCCCCTCCCCCGTGATTGGCACGCTGGTCATCATCCTCGCCCTGCTGCAGCTGGTCCTGATTGCGGTCGCGCTCTACGGCTTCAACCAGAATTGGCACGTCGAGGAGGAGCGCCCGATCGGCTACGGCGAGGACTACGGCGCCGGCGCCTCGCCCGACGACGGCGCCCCGCTGCCCGCCTGAACACCGGGCGGCGCGTGAGCTCATACCGGAGGTGGGACTCGAACCCACAAGCCCGTAAGGGCAATCGATTTTGAGTCGATCGCGTATGCCATTCCGCCACTCCGGCGCCGCCTCAACGATAGACGAATGGGCCGAACTTCCTGAGCGTCGCTGGCTCGTTCTGCCAGGAATAGACTGCCCGCGTCGGTATGCGCATCCACCACCTCAACTGCGGGACGCTTTGCCCTAACGGGGCGCGGCTGGTCAACGGCGAGGGCGGGCTGCTCGAACAAGGTCGGATCGTCTGCCACTGCCTGCTGATCGAGACGGACGACGGTCTCGTCCTGCTCGACACCGGCTTCGGCACCGAGGACACGCGCAATCCGCGCCAGCTCGGGCCCGTCTTCGCGATCATGCGGCCGCGGGCCGAGCTCGGCGAGACGGCGCTGAAGCAGGTCGAGGGCCTCGGCTTCTCGGCAAGCGACGTGAAGCAGATCGTCACCACCCACCTCGACCCCGACCACTCCGGCGGCCTGCCCGACTTCCCCGAGGCCGAGGTCCACATCTTCGGACGTGAGCTCGACGCGGCGATGGAACCGCGCCTGCGCGATCGTCCCCGCTACCTGCCCGTGCACTGGAAGCACAATCCGAAGTGGATCCGCCACGACGGCGAAGGCGACGAGTGGTTCGGCTTCGGCGGCGTCCGCATCCTGCCCGACCTCGGCAGCGAGGTGCTGCTGATTCCGCTGGCCGGGCACTCGCTCGGCCACAGCGGCGTCGCGATCAAGACCGGCGAGGGCTGGCTGCTGCACTGCGGCGATGCCTACTTCCACCACGACGAGGTCGCCACTCCCCCCTCCTGCCCACCCGGCCTGCGCCTCTTCCAGAACCTCAACAACGCCGACCGGCGCCAACGGCTCAGCAACCAAGAGCGGCTGCGTGAGCTGGTCGCCCGGCATGGCGAAGAGGTGCAACTGATCTGCTCGCACGACCCGCACGAGCTGGACCTGGCCCAGGCCGCCGCGGCCGCGGCCGCGGCGTGAGCGGCACGGCGCCCGAGAAGCTCTGGGAGCCACCCGCCGAGCTGGTTGAGCGCTCGCGCCTGCGCGAGTTCATGAGCTGGCTGCGAGCCGAGCGCGGGCTCGGCTTCGCCACCTACGACGAGCTCTGGCAATGGTCGGTCGACGACCTCGAGGCGTTCTGGTCGGCGATCTGGGACTTCTTCGGGGTGCAGGCCGACGGCGAGTACGAGCGGGTGCTGGGCAGCCGCGAGATGCCGGGCGCCGAGTGGTTCGCCGGCACCAGCCTAAACTACGCCGAGCATGTCTTCGCCGGGGTGGACGACGACGAGATCGCAATTTTCCACGCCTCCGAGCTGCGCCAACTTGGCGAGCTGAGCTGGGGCGAGCTGCGCACTCAGGTCGCCGCGACCGCCGCTGGCCTGCGCGCGCTCGGGGTCGAGCGCGGCGACCGAGTCGTCGCCTACATGCCGAACATCCCCGAGGCGACCGTCGCCTTCCTCGCCAGCGCCAGCATCGGCGCGATCTGGTCGAGCTGCTCGCCTGACTTCGGCCCGGCCAGCGTGATCGACCGCTTCGCCCAGATCGAGCCCAAGGTGCTCTTCGCGGTCGACGGCTACCGCTACGGCGGCAAGGACTTCGACCGGCGCGAGACCCTGGCCAAGCTGCAGGCCGAGATGCCGAGCCTGGTGCGCACCGTCGTCCTGCCCTACCTCGACCCCGAGCCCGACCTCTCGCCGCTGCGCGACGCGATCCGCTGGGACGAGCTGCTCGCTATCGGCGAGGGCGCCGAGCTCAGCTTCGAGCGCGTCCCCTTCGATCACCCGCTCTGGGTCCTCTACTCCTCGGGCACCACCGGCCTGCCGAAGGCGATCGTGCAGTCGCAGGGCGGCATCCTGCTCGAGCACCTGAAGAAGCTCCACCTCCACGTCGACGCCCACCCCGGCGACCGCCTCTTCTGGTTCACCACGACCGGCTGGATGATGTGGAACTTCCTCGTCTCCGGTCTGCTGACCAGGGCCGCGATCGTGCTCTACGACGGCAACCCCGGCCACCCCGACATGGGCGTGCTCTGGGACCTTGCCGAGCGGGCCGAGGTCACGATGTTCGGCACCAGCGCCTCCTACATCGCCGCCTGCATGAAGGCCGGAGTCGAGCCCGGAGCGGGTCGCGACCTCAGCCGGCTCAAAGCGGTCGGCTCGACCGGCTCGCCGCTCTCACCCGAGGGCTTCGACTGGATCTACGAGCACATCGGCGCCGACACCTGGCTCTTCTCAACCAGCGGCGGCACCGACCTCTGCACCGCCTTCGTCGGCGGCTCCGCCCTGCTGCCGGTCTACCGCGGCGAGCTGCAGGGCCGGGCGCTGGGGGCGGCGGTCGAGGCTTGGGACGAAGACGGCAAGCCAGTGATCGACGCGGTCGGCGAGCTGGTCGTCACCGAGCCGATGCCCTCGATGCCGGTCTACTTCTGGGGCGATGAGGACGGCAGCCGCTACCGCGAGAGCTACTTCGAGATGTTCCCGGGGGTCTGGCGCCACGGCGACTGGATCGAAATAACCTCGCGCGGCACCGCGGTGATCTACGGCCGCTCGGACTCGACGATCAACCGCTCGGGCATCCGCATGGGCACCAGCGAGATCTACCGTGCGGTGCTCAGCCTCGACCAAATCGTCGACGCGCTCGTCGTCGACGTGCCCCGGCCCGGCACCGAGGGCTGGATGCCGCTCTTCATCGTCCTCCGCGAAGGGGCCGAGCTGGACGACGAGCTGCGCAGGGAGATCGCCAAGCGCGTACGCGCCCAGTGCTCGCCGCGCCACGTCCCCGACGAGGTCTTCGTGATCGAGGCGGTGCCGCGCACGCTCAGCGGCAAGGTGCTCGAGGTGCCGGTGAAGCGGATCCTGATGGGCACCCCGGCCGCACAGGCGGCCAGCCGTGACTCGCTCGCCAACCCGGCGGCGCTCGACTACTTCACCGAGATGGCGGCGCGGCTGCCGAGCTGAAGCGAGCGCCGGCGCGAGCCTCCTCGCGCGGCCCGTAGCACCGCCAGCGCCGCGAAGCCCCAGCCCGCCGCAACCAAGATCCCGCCGAGCACGTCGCTGGGGTAATGCCAGTCGAGCGCCATCACCGAGCAGCCGACCGCAGCGACCAAGCCGGACCCGACCAGCGCCACCGCCGGGCGCCATTCGCGGGAAGCAACGAAGGCGAAGGCGATCGCGAGCGAGGCAACCGCGGTCGTGTGGCCGCTGGGGAAGGAGTTGGCGCCGATCTGTTCGGCACCAAGCAGCGCCTGGAAGCGGGGATGGGCGAGCAGGGTCTTGAAGAGCTGCGTGGTCAGGTTGGCGCCGGCGACAACGAAGAGCGCGGCGAGGGCAGCGCGGGGCCGGTGGCGCACCAGGGCGATCCCACAGGCGATCGCCAGCAACGGCAGCAGGGCGGCAAGGTCGCCGAGCAGGACGATGCCGGCTGCGACCGAGCCGGTGCGGGATCCCCGTTCGGCGAAATGGCCGAGCACAACGGCATCGAAGTGCTGAACCGAGGCGGAACGGTGGACCAGGATGGCGAGGATCGCAAAGCCGACGGCGCAGGCGAGGCAGCCGATGAGCGGGGCTTTGACGTTGCGCGCCAAGCCCGAAACGGTAGCGACGCGGCTTCGCCTTCGACCTGCAAGCGGAGCACTGGGCGCCGGGCGCCGACTCAGGCAGGCGTAACTGGATTGCGCCGCGTGGCGAAGGAGCGGTCCTTGCCGGAGGCCATGGCGAAGCGCTTGATCAGGTCATCGCGCAACTCGGCCGGGTCGATCACGGCGTCGACGACGAGCTCGGAGGCGAGGTGGAGGAGGTCGATGTCTTCTGAGTATTCCTCGCGCTTCTGGGCGACGAACTGCTCGCGCTCGGCCTCGTCCTCGATCGCCTGGATCTGGTTGTAGAAGACGGCGTTGACCGCCGCCTGCGGCCCCATCACGGCGATCGAGGCACTGGGCAGGGCAATGCAGCAGTCGGGCTCGAAGGCCGGCCCGGCCATCGCGTAGAGGCCGGCGCCGTAGGCCTTGCGCACCACAACCGAGATCTTCGGCACGGTCGCTTCGGAGACGGCGCTGATCATCTTCGCCCCGTGGCGGATGATCCCCTGGCGCTCGACCGCGGTGCCGATCATGAAGCCCGGCACATCGGCGAGGAAGAGCAACGGCACGTTGAAGGCGTTGCAGGTCTGGATGAAGCGGGCCGCCTTGTCGGCCGAGTCGACGAAGAGGACGCCGCCGGTATAGCGGGGCTGGTTGGCGACGACGCCGACGACGCGGCCGTCGAGCCGGCCGTAGCCGACGATCAGCTCCTTGGCCCAGCGCTTGTGCACGGGCAGGAAGCTCTCGGCGTCGAGCAGCGAGTCGAGCAACAGGTTCATGTCGAAGGGCCGGTTCTCGTCCTCGGGCACGATCTCGGCGATCGGCGTCTGCGAGGCGGGCTCAGCGGGCGGCGCCAGGGGCGACTGCTCGCGCCAATTGCCCGGCATGAAGGAGAGGTAGCGCTTGGCCAGGTCGATCGCCTCCTCGTCGCTCTTGACCAGGAAGTGCCCGCAGCCGGAGACGCCGGTGTGCATCTTCGCCCCGCCCATCTCCTCCAGGCTGACCGTTTCGCCGATCACCATCTCCGCCATCCGCGGCGAACCCAGGTACATCGAGGCGTTGCCGTCGCGCATGATCACGACGTCGCAGAAGGCCGGGATGTAGGCGCCGCCGGCGGCGCTCGGGCCGAAGAGCAGGCAGACCTGCGGCACCTGGCCGGAGAGCCGCACCTCGTTGTGGAAGATCCGCCCGGCGCCGCGGCGGCCGGGGAACATCTGCACCTGGTCGGTGATTCGCGCTCCGGCCGAGTCGACCAGGTAGACCATCGGCACCTGCAAGCTCAGCGCCCGTTCCTGGATGCGGAGGATCTTCTCCACCGTCTTCGGCCCCCAGGAGCCGGCCTTGACCGTGGGGTCGTTGGCCATCAGGGCGACGCGGCGGCCATCGATCGTGGCCAGGCCGGTGACGACACCGTCGGCGCCAAGCCCCTCCACGTTCCAGTTGGCCAGGGCGGCCTCCTCGGCGAAGGAGCCAGCGTCGACCAGCCGCTCGACCCGCTCGCGCACCGGAAGCTTGCCCTGCTCCTCGGTCTTCTCGTGGTGGCGCTGCGGACCCCCGGCGAGGGCGGCCTCAAGCGCTTCGGCGAACTCAGTCATCGCGCGGAGCCTAACCGCGGTGCCAGTCCACGGGACCGGCAGTGAGCACGTGCGAGCCGAGTGGGCGCCCGAGCGCCGCTTCTGCCTCCCGCGAGGCGGCGACCAGAGCAACAAGGTCAATCCCGGTATCGACCCCCATCTCGTGCAGCATCGAGACGAGGTCCTCGCTGGCGATGTTGCCGGTCGCGCCAGGTGGCACCGGGCAGCCGCCGAGCTCGCCGAAGCTCGACTCGAAGGAGTCGATGCCCTGCTCCAGCGCGGCGAGCACGTTGGCGAGCCCCTGGCCGCGGGTGTTGTGGAAGTGGGCGGTCAGCCCGACGCCGCTAAGGCGCTCGCGCGCGGCGGCGAAGAACTCGCCGACCTGGTGCGGGTTGGCCATGCCGGTGGTATCGCCGAAGCCGATCTCACTGCAGCCCGCCGCGGCGAGCCGCTCGGCGATCGCGAAGACGCGCTCGGGCGGCACCTCGCCCTCATAGGGGCAGCCGAACGAGGTCGAGATCACGCCCTCGCAGCGCAATCCGACCTCGCGCGCCGTCTCCAGCGTCCGCTCCAGGCCTTCGAGTGACTCGGCGATCGAGCGGTTGACGTTCTTGCGGTTGTGCGTCTCCGAGGCGGAGACGAAGACGTTGATCTCGTCGAAGCGATCGCGCAGCGCCAGCGCCCGCTCCAACCCGCGCTCGTTGGGAATCAGCACCGAGAAGGCGACGCCGTCGCGACGCTCGACGCCGGCCAGGACCTCCTCAGCGTCAGAGAGCTGCGGGATCACCTCGGGCCGCACGAACGAGGTCACCTCGAGCCGCTTCAACCCGGTCGCCGAGAGCTGGTCGATCAGCCGGACCTTCTCCGCCGTCGGGATCGTCTCCGGCTCGTTCTGGAAGCCGTCGCGGGGCCCGACCTCACGGATGCGGACCGTCTTCGGCAGCTCGCTCATGGACCGCAAGCTTAGGCGGCCTTCGCCCGCTCGAGGCGTGACACGAGCGAGGCCAGGGTCTCGGACACATAAGCGGACTCATAACGCACCTGCGCGTGGGTGAAGCGGAGCGGGGTCAGACCGGCGGCTAGGTGGGCCTGATCGCGAACGTGATCGCGGGCCTGTTGCGAAGGGGTGCGATGGTAGGTCAGTCCGTCGGTCTCGACGACCAGACCGAGATCGGGCCAGAAGAAGTCGACGCGGAAGCCGGAGACGTGCTGCTGCGTCAGCGGATTGGGCAACCTCGCCTTCTCAACGATGCGTAGAAATCGCCGCTCCAACTCCGAATCCGTGAGCCGAAAGACTCGCGCTCCGAGGATCGAGCGCAGCGGACCCACCCCGCGAACTCCCGGGTAGTCATCCAGCACCGCGAGCAGCCCTTCGGGGCTGAACAAGCCGAGCCGATCCGCTTCGTTGATCATTCGCTCCAACCGCGGCGGCCGTAGCCGTGTGGCGAGGTCGACCGCGGTGCGCACCGGACTCGTCGCCGCGATGGCCTTATGCACGGTTACGTGGGTTGCCAGCAAGTTTGGACGCCGATGGACGCGGACGCCGTCGCACCTGCGCGGAGACGCGACGGGGATCGTTACCTCGATGACCGAGGGCATTGGCCCGATCCCCCAAAGCGCCGCTGCGCTTTCGTAGCTCAGGACAGCTCCGCGTCCGCAGGCGAGAACGGCCGCCATCCAACGGCCCTCGCGACCAAGCGCCGGCCGTCCCAAGGCATAGACGCCGCGGTGTATCCGGTGCAGTCTTCCCCTCGACAGGCGGTGCTGAATGGACTGGGCGCTCATGCCGAGCTCAAGCAACTGCCGCCGCGCGATCACTCCATGCTGCTCTGCCGCAAGCGCCCAAGCTCTGTTGGCCAGCTTCTGATCGGTTGATGACCCCATAGGGTCATAAAGGCGTCAGCCTTGGGTTTTCTCCGGGTGATCGCCGGAACTACGCGGTCGGCGGGCCGGCCTGGCCGACCACGCGCCGCTCGTGGGTGCCGACGCCGATCGTGCGCTCGCCTTCGCTCACCTCGACGTCGAAGCGCAGCTTGCGCTCTTCGATCACCTCGCGCAGAGTCGCCCGCGTGCGGCAGGTCGCCCCCTCCGCCGCGGCAGCGACGTGCTTGATGCAGACCTCGAAGCCGACCGTCGCCTTGCCCTCGGGCAGGTGTTCGTAGGCGAGCACCTGGGCGCTGGCCTCCATCATCCCGATCATGCCCGGCGTCGAGAGCACGCCGGTGCCGATCGTGCCGCCGACGTCGGTGACCAGCGGCGGCGCCACGATGAACTCGTCGCTGCGCTCGATCCCAGGGACGAGGCCATCGGCGGACTCCGTCATCAGACCATCCCCAAGCCGCCGCTGACGCCGAGCGTCTCGCCGGTGACGTAGGTGGCGTCGTCGGAGACGAGGAAGGCGGCTGCGGCCGCCACCTCCTCCGGTTGGCCGAGGCGCCCCAACTGGGTCGAGGCCTTCATCGTCTCGATCACCTTCTCGCCGATCTCGCCGAACTCCTTGGCGCCCATCAGCAGCGGCGTCTCGATCGGGCCGGGGGCGATCGCGTTGGCGATGATCCCGTAGCGGGCATTCTCGCGGGCGATCGCCTTGGTGAAGCCGACGATGCCGGCCTTGGCGGCCGAGTAGACCGCCGAGCCCTTTGAGCCGACCCGGCCGGCCTCGGAAGAGATGTTGAGGATGCGGCCGTATTTGGCCTGTTGCATGCCGGGCAGTGCCGCGTGGGTGCAGTTGAGCACGCCGCCGAGGTTGATCGCGAGCACCTTCTGCCACTGCTCGGGCGTGGTGTAGGTGAAGAAGCCGAACTCGTCGGTACCGGCGTTGTTGACGAGGATGTCGAGCGTGCCGCCCACAGCCTCGACCGCGGCCCTGGCCGACTCGAGATCGGTGACGTCGAGCTCGATCGCGTGGCCGTTGACCTCGCCGGCGACCTTCATCGCGCCCGCGGTGTCGATGTCGCCGACCCAGACCTCGGCGCCCTCGGCGGCGAGCCGAGCAGCGATCGCGGCGCCGATGCCGCTGGCGCCGCCGGTCACCAGAGCCTTTCTTCCCTCCAGCCTCATGCGCCGAGCAGCATAGACTGGCCGACCCGTGGCCGAGCTCCCCACCATCCCGATCGTCGGCGGCACCGGTGCCCTCGGCGCCGGCCTGGCGCTTCGCTGGGCCAAGGCGGGGGCGCCGATCGTGCTCGGATCCCGCTCGGCGGAGCGGGCCGAGGAGGCCGCGGCGAAGCTGCGCGAGAAAGCGCCGGGCGCCCAGATCAAGGGGATGCTCAACGAGGACGCCGCCAAGCAGGGCGAGATCGTCTTCCTCACTGTCCCCTTCCGCGCCCAGTCGGAGAACCTCAACAACCTGCGTGAGGCGCTGCAGCCGGGTCAGATCCTGGTCGACTGCACGGTCCCGCTCGCCGCCGCCGTCAGTGGCAAGGCGACCCGCTCGCTCGGCGTCTGGCAGGGCTCGGCCGCCCAGCAGGCACAGGAGATGGTGCCGGAGGGGGTCACCGTCGTCGCCGCCCTGCACACGGTCGGCGCGCCGACGCTTGCCGACGCCAACGCCGAGCTCGACGAGGACGTGCCGCTCTGCGGCGACCGCAAGGCCGACAAGGCGAAGGTTGCACGGTTGATCGAGCTGATCCCCGGCCTGCGCCCGGTCAACGCCGGCGCCCTGGAGATGGCCCGGATCGTCGAGCAGCTGACGCCGATGCTGATCTCGATCAACACCCGCTACAAAGCCCACGCCGGGATCAAGCTGACCGGCCTGCCCGACACCGACCACTGGGCTTGAGCAGAATCCGCCAACCCAAGCGGGCGGCTTCACGATGAGGATTGCCCTCCTCGCCGGCGGCACCGGCGGCGCCAAGCTCGCGGCCGGGATGCAGGAGGAGATCGGCTCCGACCTCTCGGTGATCGCCAACACCGGCGACGACATCGAGGTGCACGGCGTCCACGTCTCCCCCGACCCCGACCTCGTCACCTACTGGCTCAGCGGCGAAATCGACGAGGAGCGCGGCTGGGGCCTGCGCGACGACAGCTTCACCGTCTTCGAGCGCCTGACCAAGCTCGGCGTGCCGAGCTGGTTCGGCCTCTCCGACCGCGACCTCGCCGCCTGCCTCTACCGGCGCCAGTTCGTCGAGGAAGGCGGCAGCTTCAGCGCCGCCCAGGCCCAGATCGCCCGCTCGCTCGGGGTCGAGGCGCGGGTGCTGCCGATGTGCGAGACGCCGGTGCGGACCAAGGTCCATACCGCGGCCGGTGTGCGCGGCCTGCAGGAATACCTGATCGTCGACGGTGGCCAGCCCGAGGTGCACGGGGTCGAGCTCGACGGGATCGCCGAGGCCGCGCCGAGCAAGGAGGTCCTGGAGGCGCTGCGCGGCGCCGAGGCGATCGTGATCGGCCCGTCGAACCCAGTGATCAGCATTGGGCCGATCCTGGCGGTACCGGGAATGCGCGAGGCGATCCGCCAGTTCGGTGTGCCGGTGATCGCGGTCAGCCCCTTCGTCGCCGGCCAGGTGGTCAAGGGCCCGACCGAGCGTTTCATGCAGGCCCTGGACCGCCCCTCGACCGCCGCTGGTGTCGCCTCGCTCTACGCGGGTCTGATCGACGCGATGGTCGTCGACGAGGGTGACCCCGACCCACCGCCGACGGAGATCCCAACCCTCGCCACGGCGACACTGATGGACGGCGCTGCCGGCCGGGTGCGGCTGGCGCGCATCGTCCTCGACTACGCCGCTAGCCTGATCGAAGGTGCCTGACTCCCCCTCCCCAGCTTGAAGGCGACCGCCGTCCTGCCGGTCAAGCGCTTCGCCGCGGCCAAGCAGCGGCTGGCGCCGGGCATGGGCAGCAGCCACCGCGCCGAACTGGCGGCGGCGATGCTGGAGGACGTGCTGGAAGCGATCGGCGCGGCGCGCTCGATCGAGCGCACGATCGTCGTCAGCAGCGAGCCCCGGGCCATCGAGATCGCAAGCGCGAGGGGCCTCGAGGTGATCGCCGACCCGGACGAGGGCGGCCACTCAGGCGCGGCGCTGGCCGGGATCGCCCGCGCCCAGCAGCTCGGCGCCGGGACGGTCGTGCTGTTGCCGATCGACTGCCCGCTGCTGGCGCCGCGCGAGCTCGAGCGACTGCTGACCGGGACGCCGGAGCGCTACGTGGCGATCGTCCCCGACCGCCACGGCACCGGCACCAACGCCCTGGCGCTATCGCCCCCGGACGCGATCGAGCCCTCCTTTGGCGAGGGCAGCTGCGCCCGCCATGTCGCCGCGGCGCGCGGCGCCGGTGTCCCCTTCAACGTCGAGGAGCTGCCCTCGTTGGCGCTCGACCTCGACACCCCCGCCGACATCGTCGCCCTCACCATGGCGCTGGAGCGAGACCGCGGCCGTGCCAAGCGGACCGCGAAGGCGCTGGGCATATGAGCGCCGAAGGCGCCGAACTGAGGGCGCTGCCGGTGCGAGGTCTGCCAGAGATCGAGTCCGGCGCGAAACTCGGTGCGCTGATCGCCGAGCGCGCCGAGCTGCAGGACGGCGACATCATCGTGATCTCCCAGAAGGTGGTCTCGAAGGCCGAGGGCCAGACCCGGCGGCTCTCCTCGGTCATTCCCGGCGCCGAGGCACGCAAGCTCGCCGCCGTACTCGGCAAGGAACCGGCTCTGGTCGAGCTGATCCTCGAGGAGAGCACCGAGGTGCTGCGGGCCGAGCGCAACGTGCTGATCACCGAGACGCACCATGGGTTCATCTGCGCAAACGCGGGCATCGATAGCTCCAACGTTCCTGACGACGACACGGTCTGCCTGCTGCCGGAGGACCCCGACGCATCAGCTCGTCGAATCCGCGACGAGATCGTTGGTGCAGGGGCGGGAGTGGGCCTCCCCGGACAAAAGCGGGGAGTGTCCGGGGAGGCCCACCCCCGCCCCTCCGTCATCGGTGTCGTGATCAGCGACAGCTTCGGACGAGCGTGGAGATTGGGACAGGCCGAGGTGGCGATTGGTTGTGCCGGACTCCAGCCACTCGATGATTGGCGGGGACGCAAAGACGCTCGCGGGCGTGAGCTGGAGGCGACGCTGATCGCCATTGCCGACGAGGCCGCAGCGGCCGCCGACCTGGTTCGGGGCAAGGACAGCAAGATCCCTGTGGTGATCCTGCGTGGCCTCAACCGCTTCGTCACCGCCGACGACGGTCCCGGGGCGGCCACCCTGCGCCGCCCTCGCAACGAGGACCTCTTCCGCTAGTCGACTGCATCAACTTCTCTATCTACAAGGAGGAGAAGTTGATGCAGTTTCAGATCTTCAGCACAGCGGCGCCGCGGAGGCTGCCGCTGCGGATCGAGTCGAGGGCCTCGTTGGCGTTCGCGAGCGGGTGCAGCTCGACCTCGGTGCGGACTGGGACCTTCGGGGCGATCGCTAGGAACTCATCGCCGTCCTGCCGGGTCAGGTTGGCGACTGAGCCGAGGGTGCGCTCGCCCCAGAGCTGCTCGTAGGGGAAGCTCGGGATGTCGCTCATGTGGATGCCGGCGCTGATGATCCGGGCGCCCTTGGCGCTGGCGCGCAGGGCTGTCGTCATCAGCGGGCCGATCGGGGCGAAGACGATCGCGCCGTCGATCTGCTCAGGCGGCGCTTCGTCGGACGACCCGGCCCACTCCGCGCCGAGCTCACGGGCGAAGGCCTGTCCCTCAGCGTCACCCTCGCGGGTGAAGGCGAAGACGCGCCGGCCCTGGTGCACCGCCACCTGACAGAGGATGTGGGCGGCGGCGCCGAAACCGTAGAAGCCGATCCGCTCGGCATTGCCGACCAGGCGCAGCGCCCGGTAGCCGATCAGCCCGGCACAGAGCAGCGGCGCCGCCTGCTCATCCGGATAGCCGGCCGGGATCGGGAAGCAGAAGCGCTCGTCAGCAACAGCCAGCTCGGCGTAACCGCCGTCGATGTCGTAGCCGGTGAAGCGCGCCCGGTCGCAGAGGTTCTCCCGTCCCGAGCGGCAGTAACGGCACTCGCCACAGGTCCAGCCCAGCCAGGGCACACCGACCCGCTGGCCCGCCTCGAAGCGTTCCGCACCCTCTCCAGACTCGACGACGGTGCCGACGATCTGATGCCCCAGCACCAGCGGCAGCTTCGGCTTGTCGAGCTCGCCGTCGACGATGTGCAGGTCGGTACGGCAGACCCCGCAGGCGCCAACCGAGATCAGTACCTGTCCGGCCTCTGGCCGCGGATCCGGCAGCTCGGCGGGTCGCAATGGCTCCCCCGCCCGCTCCAGGACCATCGCCCTCATCGCGACTCAGGGAGAAACTGGGACCGGAGATTCCCCGGGTTCAACCCCTTCTTCGCCCGACCCCGGCACTTCTTCCCCTGACCCCGGCACTTCTCCGCTCGCCCCCGGCTCTTCCGCTTCTTCTTCCGCGCCTTCCCCTTCGGGCTGCGCGATCTCAACCGTGACGCAGTTCCCTTCCCCTTCGAGTGTCGAAGCCAAGGCGTGAACATCGCTGAGGTCACCTTCGAGCTGGAGTTCGTCCGTCGTGCCGTCTTCGTTGAGCTTCGCCAGCACGATTTCGACCGGAGCTTCTTCGACCGTCGATTCCCCGTCGAGGAACGCAACCGTGATCACGTATTCGTCCCCTTCGCAGCTTTCGAACGTAGGAGGTGTGACCCCCGCGGTCACCGGCGCTTTCGAGGTCCCGCCGCCGGGGGTACCTGCCGGGGTCGCGACGGGCGAAGAAGTCCCCTCTGACGGAGCCTCCCCGGTTGTTGCTCCGGCAGAGGGGACTTCTTCGCCCCCTCCCGATCCAGGCGCGGGACCCGTCGGAGACGACGGCGCCTCGGAAACCGCAACGGCCCGAGCCGGCACCACGGCAACGCTGGTCGGGGGCGAGGCCGGACTCGAGCTTGGACCCGGACCAGCATCGCCGCTGGCCTTCTGCGCCACCTGAACCCCCGGGCCCGTTGGCACAGCAACACCCGCAGCCACACGAGCTGTCGACTCAGCCGACAGTGCCTTGCCACCGCCCACCGCCGTCTCAATGCCCAACGGAACCTCGTGGGGGTCGGCCGAGTTGTCTTCCCAGGGCCGCAAGCCCCAGAGCACGAACAGGGCAATTACCACGCTCAGCGCGGGCAGCCCGAAGACACCCAACGCCGGAAACCTTCCCCCCAGTGAAAACCACGAAGCGATAGGCCCAAGATAGGCGTTTGCCTAATAGGTCTCAACTATCTCGTAGAGGGTGGTGCGCTGGGCCGGCTCGCGGCCACCGGCGCGGGCGGCGCCGATCAGCTGCTCGGGGTCGAGGCGGACGCCGTGCTGGGAGCCGGCCATGCGCGAGATGTTCTCCTCCATCAGCGTGCCGCCGAGGTCGTTGACCCCCCAGCGCAGCGCCTCGGTGGCGGCGTCGAGGCCCATCTTCACCCAGCTCGCCTGCAGGTTGGGGATCGTCTTGCCCAGCGCCAGGCGGAAGACGGCGGTGTGCTTGAGGTTCTCCGCGTCGGAGATCTCCTCGATCCCGTGGGTGCGGCCGAGCATCGTGTTGAAGGGGATGAAGCTGAGCGGCACGAACTCGGTGATGCCGCCGGTGCGCTCCTGCAGCGCACGCACCACCTGCATGTGGCGAGCCAACTCACGCGGCTCCTCGATGTGGCCGAACATCACGGTCGAGGTCGAGCGCAGCCCGGCCCGGTGCGAGGCCTCGATGATCTCGACCCAGCGCTGCGCCGGCAGCTTGTTGGGCGAGATCCGCTGCCGCACCCCGTCATCGAGCACCTCCGCCGCGGTCCCCGGCGTCGACCCCAGCCCGCACTCGATCAGGTACTCGAAGACCTGATCCGGCCCCTTGCCGGAGCGCTCGCACATGTAATGGACCTCCATCGGCGAGTAGGCGTGCAGATGAAGCTGCGGCGCCACGTCCTTGGCCAGCCGCAACCACTTGCCGTACTCCTCGAGCGTCAGGTCCGGATGGATGCCGCCCTGCATGCAGAGCTCCGTAGCCCCGAACTCAACCGCTTCCAGCACCCGCTCGGCAAAGTCCTCCTCGGAAACCTCATAAGCATCTGGCGAACGCTTCCCCTGCCCAAACCCACAGAAGGCGCAACCAACGACGCAAATGTTGGTGAAGTTGATGTTCCGGTTGACGACAAACGTGACCCGATCTCCCGCCAGCTCTTGACGAAGCTCATCGGCAGCAGACCGCATCTCCTCGATGACCTCCGGGCGCGCCTCGGAGAACAGTGCGGTCAGCTCGTCCTCACTGAGTTCCTCGCCCTCGCGACCCTTGGCGATCGCCTCAGGCGCCAGCCCGCTGTCGATCGTCTCTTCGCTCCTGCGCCCCGAGCCCTTGCGCGGAATGAAGCTCCAGTACTTCAGCTTGATCACGTCGAGGACCCCCTGCTCCATCCATTCAGGATCCATGTACTGCGGATAAACACAGAGCCTCTCAGTCAGCGCATATCCCTTCGGCGCCAACTCCTTGCGCACCTGATGAGGGCTGGGAAACGCATGCTCAGGCGAAATGTGATCCCCATTGGCGGAGAGCCCACCAAGATCAGTAGCGCCCGCCTCAACCAGCTCATCCCAACTATCCGAGAGATTCGGCGGCACCTGCACCCCCACATCCGGCATCAACCGCTTGCACTCCAAAATCAGCCGCTTGATGTCGCCGACCCCAACCGGACTAGCCCACGAGGGAGCTGGAAGGGCCGATGGGGGGCCCTCTGCCGGGAACTCGCGAAGCAACTGACCATCGCTGCCTCCGGGCGCTCCAGACGAAGCCCCGGCAGAGGGCCCCCCATCGGCCCCCCACCTCTCACGTGCAGCCTCGTCCGCGATATCAGCAACTTCCGCCCCGTAGTACTTCGGATGCGGAACAAAGTTTTGGAGGATGACCTCCTGAATGTGCCCGTACTTCCCATGTAGCTTGGCCAACGCTTCCAGCGAGGCAACCTGCTCCTCCTCGCTCTCCCCGATCCCCACCAAGATCCCGCTCGTGAACGGAATCTTCAGCTCACCCGCGGCCTCGATAGTCGCCAGCCGCCGCGCCGGATGCTTGGTCGGCGACCCGGCATGAACGGTCTCCATCAGCCGCTCGGAGACCGACTCGAGCATCAGCCCCTGCGAAGCGGTCACCTCGCGTAGCCGAGCCAGATCGTCCCGCTCCAGCACCCCGATGTTCGTATGCGGCAGCATCCCCCGCTCAAGCGCCCGTTCGCACGACCAGACGACGTAGGAGGTGAAGTCCTCGTGCCCCCACTCGGCCAGCTTGGCGGCGACGACCGGATTGACCTCGGGCCGCTCGCCGGTCAGCACGAGCAGCTCCTTGGCGTTCCGCTTCAGCGCCTCGTCGAGCAGCCCTTCGACCTCCTCGGGCGAGCGGATGTGCGCCTGATGCGTGGCGAAGGCGCAGTACTTGCAGTAGCACTGGCAAGTACGCGAGAGGGAGAGCGTGTAGTTCCGCGAGAAGGTGACCCGGCGCACCCTGCTCAAGCTACTGCAAGAAAGGACCGGGCCGGCAATGCCGGCCCGGTCTCAAGTCAGTCGAATCGAGGCCCGAAGGCCTCTGCCCCCTAGCGGGCGCCCTCGGAGTACTTTTCGACCGGGGGCCGCACCGGCTCCGCCGGCTCGGTCGGCGGAAGGCCGCCCTTCTCGATCACGAAGCGGAAGACCGCGGCGGCGAGCAGCGAGCCGACAATCGGGCCGACCAGGTAGGGCCAGACGTCGCCCCACTCGTTGCCGACCAGGGCCGGGCCGAACCAACGGGCGGGGTTGAAGGAGCCGCCGGTCAGCGGGCCGCCGACCATGACGATGAAGCCCAGCGTGGTGCCGATCGCCAGCGGCGCCCACTCCTTGAAGCTCTTGCGCGAGTAGACCGCGGCGAGGATCACGAGCACGAGGCAGAAGGTGCCGAGCGCCTCGACGATCGAGCCCCGGAGGGCACTGCCGAGAATCGGGCTGACGGTGGCCGCGCCGTAATGGGTAGCTCGTCCCTCGTCGAGAAGCAGCCCCTTGCAGAGCAGCGCGCCGAGCACGCCGCCGGAGAGCTGGGCCAGCATGAAGATCACCGCGTCGATCGACGAGATCCGCCTGATTACCCAGGCAGCAAGCGTCACCGCCGGGTTGAAGTGCCCGCCACTGACCACGCCAAACATGACGATCAGGCCGAAGAGCAGGAATGCGTGGACGAGTCCGATGACCGCGAAATCCGACCCGAACTGGGCCTGTTCGCCGGTCGAGACGAAAAGCACCACCACCGAGGTGATGAAGAACACCAACAAAAAGGTGCCTATTAGCTCAGCAAGATATGCCGGTAGTCCTCGTTCCTGCACTCTCTCTCCTCCTAGATCCCTGATTCGACTGGGGCGGCGCCAGTCTACTCATATTGCTCGAATGAATTAGGTTCCCGGACTCAATGAAGTGGGTTGTCGCGCTGCTGGCGACCGCCTCCCTGCTAGTCGGCCTCGCCGGCTGCGGCGAGAGCGGTGCAGAACCGGGCGCGCCTAGCGGCGCGACCCTTGTGCTCGACTTCACTCCGAATGCGGTCCACTCGGGGATCTACGCCGCTCAGCACGAAGGCTTCTACCGCGACGAAGGGGTCGACCTGACGATTCGCCAGCCCGGCGAATCGACCGACGCGCCGAAGCTGCTCGCGGCCGGGCGCGCCGATTTCGCCATCCTCGACATCCACGACCTCGGCATCGCCCGCGAGCGCGGCATCGACCTGGTCGGCACGATGCCGCTGGTCCAGCGCCCGCTAGCCGCGGTGATCGCCCACGGCGGTCGCGGCATCTCCCAACCGAAGGACCTCGAAGGACAGACCGTCGGCGTCACCGGCCTGCCCTCCGACGAAGCCGTGGTCGACTCCGAGGTGAGCGCCGATGGCGGCGATCCGGCGCAGGTGAAGCGGGTGACGATTGGCTTCAACGCGATCTCGGCCCTGGCCGCTGGCAAGGTCGATGCGGCGACTGGCTTCTGGAACGCCGAGGGCGTCGCCCTGCGCCAGCAGGGCGTTCCAATCCGCATCTTCAAGGTCAACGAATACGGCGCCCCGCCTTACCCCGAGCTGGTCCTCGTCGCCTCCCGGGAGACGATCAAACGCGATCCCAAGTTGGTCGAAGCGGTGCTGGCGGCGACGACCCGTGGCTACAAACTGGCCGTCGCCAAGCCCGAGCGCGCCCTCGACGACCTGCTCGCTGAAGTTCCCAGCCTCAAGCGCGGCGAACAGCAGGCGCAGCTTGACGTCCTGCTTCCCGACCTCGACCCAAAGCCCTTCGATCCCGCCGTGCTGAGGGCCTGGGCGAGCTGGGACCTCGAACACGGCCTGCTCGAACGACCCCTCGGTGTAGGGGCGGCGTTCGAGCTAGGCTTGCAGCCGTGAGCCTGGCCGCCGACTTTCAGCAAGTGCTCGAGGCGATGCCGCCCGACTGGACCGACCTCGAGCTCGACCTGCGCATCGAGGACGAGAGCCGCTACGTCGACTGCGCCGTGGCGCTGAGCCAGGTCAACGCCCAGCCCTACTCGAAGGCCGACTGGGACTGGCGCCTGATCGTCGCCCACAGCTTCGGCCACGCGGCCGCGGCGGAGACGGTCAAGGGCGTGCTGGCAAAGCTCGACGCCGAAGGGATCGGCGGCGAGATGCAGCTGCGAGAGGTGCGCGAGGGCCGTTCCGAGGTCGTGCAGATGTGGGGCCGGCCCGAGAGCGTTCGCGAGGAGTTCCGCGAACGCCGCTCCATCTAGTGGCCCGCGTCGTCGCGATCTCCTCCGACCTACTGCTAGGCAGCAAGGTCGAGGCAATGCTGCGGGCGGCGGGTCACGAGGTCACTCTGACCCCCAGTCCGGACTCGGCCCAACTCGAAGGAACCGACCTGATCGTCGCCGATCTGGACGCTGAGAACGCTGCCGAACTGGTCGGCCACGGCGCCCCTGTCCTCGGCTACTACTCGCATGTCAACCCTGAGACCAAGCAAGCCGCCGAAGCCGCCGGCGTTGACCTCGCTGTCCCCCGCTCTCGGATGGCAAGAGAGCTCGTGAACCTCGCAGCAGGTCTTCTCGACTCCGAGCGCTGAGCAGGCGGAGGCCCTTCCGCCGAGCAACAGCGGGGAGGCTCGGCGGAAGGGCCTCCGCCTGCCCCACCCTCAGCCGAAGAACACCTGTTGCAGTAGGAAGACGTTGAGGGCGATGATCATGGCGGCCAGCACGCCCGCAATTCCGGTGAGCCAGCGTGGATTGACCAGCGCCCCCATCACCTTCTGGCTGGAGGTCAGCATCAAGAGTGGGACGAGCGCGAAGGGGATACCGAAGGAGAGGACGACCTGGCTGGCTACCAAGGCATCGGTCGGGTCAATCCCGATCGCGAGCACGATCAGGGCTGGGGCCAGGGTGACTGCACGGCGGATGAAGATCGGGATGCGGCGTTGGAGGAAGCCCTGCATGACGACCTGGCCGGCCATCGTGCCGACCGAGGAGGAGGCGAAGCCGGAGGCCAGTAGGGCGATGCCGAAGACCGTGGCGGCGCGGTCGGAGACGAGGGTCTTGAAGCCTTCGAAGGCGCCGTCGATCGAGTCGACGCCGGTCAGGCCGCTGCCATGGAAGAGGGCGGCGGCGACGATCATCATCGAGAGGTTGACGAGGCCGGCGAGCGAGAGGGCGATGATGACGTCGACCCGCTCGAAGCCGAGGATCTTGCGCCGCTCCTTGTCGTCGTGACCGATGATCCGCTTCTGGGTCAGCGCCGAGTGCAGGTAGATCACGTGCGGCATCACGGTCGCGCCGATGATTCCGGTGGCGAGCAGGATGCTCTCGGTGCCGGCAAAGCCGGGCACGACCAGGTGGCGGCCGATTTCGCCCGCGTCGGGACTGGCGTCGAAGAGCTCGAAGGCAAAGGAGGCGACGACGACCCCGACCAGGACCGTGATCCCGGCCTCGAGCCGGCGGAAGCCCTTCTGCTGGAGGGCGAGGATCGCGAAGGCGCCAGCGCCGGCGATCACGCCGGCGGGAAAGAGCGGGATGCCAAAGAGCAGATTGAGGCCGAGCGCCGCGCCGACGACCTCGGCGATGTCGCAGGCCATCGCCACCAGCTCGGCCTGCAGCCAGAGGCCGATCGCCGAGCGGCGGGAGAACTTCTCGCGGCAGAGCTCGGCGAGGTTCTTGCCGGTTGCGATCCCCAGCTTCGCCGACTGCGTCTGCACGACCATCGCGATCAGGTTGGCGCCGAGGACGACCCAGAGCAGGAGATAGCCGAACTTGGCGCCACCGGCGATGTTGGTGGCGAAGTTGCCGGGGTCGATGTAGGCGACGGCGGCGATGAAGGCGGGGCCGAGGAAGGGCCAGATGCGCGAGAAGCCACGGGCGTGGCCGTCGAGCGAGCGGCGCGCAGCGCGAGCGACCGCGGCCTCGCCGGGGAGGACGTCCTCGAGCCCGTTCCCATTCGGGGGGGCCTCCACTGGGTCGGGCGCGCTCACCGGGGGCGGCTTCACCGGCCGTCGCCCTCCTCTGCTGGCAAGCTCAGGTCGGGGCCGGGGATCGGCGTGCCGTGCGGGTCGTGACTCGGCTCGCCGAGCTTGGCCGCGATCAACAGCTCGAGCTCCTCGGAGATGTAGTGCTCGAGCACCTCGGCCTCCTCGTGCACGCGGTCCTCGGGCATGCCGAGGGCCTCGGAGAGGTAGGCCTCGATCAGGCGGTGGTGGCGAATCACCTCGAGCGCGACCTTCTCCCCCGCCGGGGTCAGGGTCACGCCCTTGTAGGGGAGGTAGTCGACCAGGCCCATCTCGCCGAGCTTCTTCAGCATCGAGGTGGCGGTGGCCGGGGTGACGCTGAGGCGCTGGGCTACCTCGCCGTTCAGGACGGGGCCGCGGCGTTGCTGCGCGAGCATGTAGATCGCCTTGGCGTAATCCTCGATTGCCTCGGAAGTTTTAGGCACGTCTAAAGAGTTTAGAGATATCTAAAAGGCAGGTGGCAGAGGCACCGGGGAGGACCCCGCCCGAGCAACAGCGGGGAGGCTCGGTCGGGGTCCTCCCCGGTGCCCATGTCAGCCGCTTCTTAGAATTGATCTATGGGTGAAGCCGTGACAGTTGAGATCGACGCTCAGTACCGGCAGTTGCGCGAAGAGTGCGGGGTGCTCGATCGCTCTAACCGCGGCAAGCTGCTTGTGACCGGGGCCGAAGCTGCGGAGTATCTGCAAGGTCAGCTCACCAACGACATCGAGGTGCTCGAGTCGGGCGAGGGGTGTTACGCGGCGCTGCTTGATCGCAAGGGGCATATGCAGGCCGATATGCGGGTGCTGGTGGTGGATGGGGAGAAGATTTGGATTGACACCGAGCCGGAGGCACTGGCGGCTGCGCGGCGGCATCTGGAGATGTACAAGATCGGGCGCGACGCAGACGTGCATGACGCTGGCGAGGAGCGGGCGATCGTTTCGCTGATCGGGCCGCGCAGCGCTGAGCTGGCCGGTTCCTCGCCGCTGCCCGAGTACAGCCACGAAGAGATCGCGGTCAATGGCATCGGGTGCCCCGCGGTTGGCACGGCACTGGGCATCGACTTGATCCCGCAGGCCGAGGATCGCGAGCGGCTGATCGCCGCGCTGGCCGAGGCTGGTGCGCCCGCGGTCGATTCCGAGGCAGCCGAGATCGTTCGCATCGAGAGCGGCACGCCGCGCTTTGGCAGCGAGATGGACACGGCGACGATGCCCGCCGAGGCCGGCATCGTCGGCTCCGCGGTCAACTTCGAGAAGGGCTGCTACATCGGCCAGGAGACGGTTGCCCGCCTCCACTACAAGGGCAAGCCGAATCGCCACCTGCGCGGACTCGAGCTCAGCGGCCCAGCCGAGCCCGGAGCCACCCTCTCGCTTGGCGAGAAGGTAGTCGGCAAGCTCGGCGGCAGCTGCGTCTCCCCCGCCCACGGACCGATCGGTTTGGCGATCGTGCGGCGCGAGGCAGAGCCCGGCGTTGAGCTGCGTGTAGGTGAAGATGGCGTTACGGCTCGCGTAGTCGACTTGCCCTTCGGCTAGATTCCGCCTCGATGGGAAGTGGGAGAGGCAGAGCCTTCGCCGCAGGCTGCGTCGTCGTCGCGCTGGGATTGTTCGCGGCCGGCTGCGGCTCGCAGAGCCATCCCAACGAACCGCGACCGCAACCGCCGACCCGGGTCAGCGTCACCGTGACGCCGAAGGCGATCACCGTGCAGCCGCCGCGGATCGCGGTCGGGCCGGAACCGAGCCAGCAGATCCCGCAGAACCAGCACGCGTCGCAGCCCCAGATTCATTCCAAGGCTCCGGTCAACGTCGTCTTCGTCTCCGCCAACCTGACCGACTTCAACTCCAAACTCGAAGTCCGCGGCCCGAAAAACGTCAGGTCGAAAGCGCTGGTCGCCAACGGCAACAACTCCCTGCTCACCGAGCTGCCAACCGGCGTCTACGAGATCAGCGCCGCCGACATCCCCAGCGCCAAACCGTTCCGCTTCACCGTCGGGGCGTACCGCAGCTCCTCCGAGAACGACCTGCTGCTGCCGTAAATAGCGGATTCGCTGCGGCGCCGCTACGTCTGCCCCGGTCGTCAACATCGGTCGGGTGACCATCGTTCTCGCCATCGCCGTGCTCGCGCTCGTTGCCGCACTCGTCTACGTCATCACCCGCCAGCCCGAGGAGCAGGCGCCGCTCGATCACGGCCCGGCGATCCAGGAGGCGACCTCGAAGGCGGTTGCCGACCTGCTGCGGGTCAACGAGGAGTCGCGCAAGCTCGACACGCAGGCAGCGGAGGCGGCGCTGCAGAAGCGCGAGGCCGAGTTCAGGCGGCTGACCGAGCCGATCGGCAAAAATCTCGAGCGGATCGAAAAAGAGGTCTCGACGATGAGTCGCGACCGCCGCAGCGCCGACGGTGCGGTGCGGACGCTGCTGGACGAGATGAAGATTGGACTCGGCGACCTCGGCACCCAGACCGGCACCTTGGTCAAGGCGCTACGCCAACCGCAGACCCGCGGCCAGTGGGGCGAGGTGCAGCTGAAGCGCTGCGTCGAGATCTCCGGCATGACCGAGCACGTCGATTTCGAGCTGCAGCAAACGTTCAACGACGGCGAGGGAATCCTGCGTCCCGATGCCGTGGTGATGCTGCCGGCCGGTCGGCGCGTCGTGATCGACTCCAAGGTGCCGCTCGACGCCTACCTCGAGGTGCTCGAGGCCGAGGACGACACCAGCCGCAAGGGCGAGCTGATCCGCCACGCGCGCCAGGTCCGCGACCACATCACCAAACTCGCCTCGAAGCGCTACCAGGACCAATTCGATTCCGGTGAGACGCCCGACTTCGTCGTCTGCTTCATGCCCTCCGAGGCTGCCCTGCACGCCGCCTTCGAGGCCGAGCCCTCGCTCTATGACTACGCGCTCGAGCAGAAGATCCTCGTCGCAACGCCGACCACGCTGGTCGGCCTGCTGCGCACGGTCGAGCTCGGCTGGCGCCAGGAGCAGATCGCCGAGCAGGCGCAGGAGATTGCCTCCGCCTCGCGCGAGCTGCACAGCCGCATGGGCGCCTTCCTCGAACACTTCGCCAAGGCCGGGCGCCAGCTCAACTCGGCGACCAAATCCTTTGACGACGCGGTCGGCTCGCTGGAGAGCCGGATCATGCCCCAGCTGCGCCGCATCGAGGAGATGGGCGCCGCCTCCGGCAAGGAGCTGGAGGAGCCGCACCGGGTCGATCGCGCCGTGCGCCCGATCCTCGCCGAGTTGAAGGAGCTCGAGGATGCCGACGAGACGGCAGTCGAGCTGCCATCTCGGGCCGAGAGCGACGCCGCTTAAGCGGCGTTAGGATTCCCCGCGCCCGTCCCTGTTCCCAAACCGCGGAGGATCACAGTTGGCCGTTGACACGAGCACAGTCGCGAAGCTGGACGTAGAGCCCGGCACCCTGCCCGAGACGATGGCCGCCTGGGTGATCCGCCAGGAGCGTGAGGGCGAGCCGACCGACGCCTTCCAACTCGAGCAGATCGAGGTTCCGGAGCCAGGCGCCTTTGAGGTGATCGTGCGGGTGATGGCCGCTGGAGTGAACTTCAACAATGTCTGGGCGGCACTGGGCAAGCCTGTCTCGGTCTTTCCCTACGGCGATCACCCCGAGTACGGCCACCACATCGGCGGCTCCGACGCCTCCGGAATCGTCTGGAAGGTCGGCGAGGGCGTCACCCGCTGGAAGCCCGGCGACGAGGTCGTCGTCCACTGCAACCAGGCCTCCTATGAGGACGTCGAGGTGCACGGGCTCGACCCGCTTGCCGCGCCGAGCCAACAGATCTGGGGCTACGAGACGACCTGGGGCTCCTTCGCCCAGTTCACCAAGGTGCAGGCGCAGCAGCTCCTCCCCCGCCCCCAGAACCTCTCCTGGGCCGACTCTTCCTCCTACGGCCTCACCTACTTCACCGCCTACCGGATGCTGATCGACCAGTGCAAGCTGCAGCCCGGCCACAACGTGCTGATCTGGGGCGCCGCCGGCGGCCTCGGCGTGTTTGCCGTGCAGCTCTGCAAGGCAGCCGGCGCCAACGCGGTCGGCGTCGTCTCCTCTGACGAGAAGGGCGAGCTGATCAAGCAGCTCGGCGCGGTCGACTACATCAACCGCAAGGAGTTCGGCGAGATGATGCGCACGCCGGACAACCTCGCCGACAAGGCGGCCGACAAGGAGCGCTTCAAGGCATCACGGGGCTTCGCCAAGCGGGTCAAGGAGATCCTTGGCGACGCCCCCGACATCGTCTTCGAGCACGTCGGCCAAGCGACCTTCCCGACCTCGGTCTTCGTCTGCAAGCCCTTCGGCAAAGTCGTCATCTGCGGTGCAACGTCGGGCTTCCAGCTCGACTTCGACGTGCGCTACCTGTGGATGCGCCAGAAGCAGATCATCGGCTCGCACTTCGCCAATGCGTACGAGTGCATGAAGGCTAACCAGCTGATGGCCGAGGGCAAGGTCCGCCCCGTGATCTGGCAGACGATGGGCTTCGACGGGGTTGCCGAGGCGCACCAGCTGCTGCACGAAAACAAGCACCTGGGCAAGATCGCGATCTTGGTCGGGGCGGAGTCTGAGACCGACGGCAAGAACGAGGACGGTCCGGGCGCGATCCGGGCGGAGGTGGGGGCCTGATGAGCGAGATTTGCGTACTGGACTGGCACATCGCCCCCTTCCGGGCCGATCGCTGGCTCGACGTCTGGGAGCCGGCAGCGGCGCGGATGCCCGCCTACGGCGCCAAGAGTTGGTCGCTGACCCGAGCGATCGACGACCCGCTCTCCTTCCGCCAGTCCTCGCTCTGGGAGAGCCGCTCGGACTTCGAGCGCTACTGGTTCTCAGAGGAAATCGAGAAGGCGCGCGCCGCCTGCATCGACCTCTACGACATCCCGCTGCTGCCCAGCTGGCACACCCTGCTCGCCGCCGAGTAGCGCGGGCGAGCCGCCGCGCTAACGCCCTTTCGGCTTCAGCACCTTCCAGCTGAACTTCGCCGGCTTGCCCTGCTCGACGCCGGCGATCGCCACCACGGCGAAGCTGTGCGAGCCGGGCTTGAGTTTCTTGTAGGTCTTGGGCGAGCGGCAGGTCTTGTAGGCGCCCTTGTCGAGCTTGCACTTGAAGCTGGTGCCCCCCTGGTCGGCCGAGAAGACGAAGCGCGCCGTGCGGCTACGGGTCGACTTGGGCGGGTGCGAGCCGACCTCTGCCTTCGGCGCTGCTTGAACCGGCGGCTTTGGTCCGGGACCGCCGCCTTCGGGTGTTTCCGCCGGAGGTTCGGGCGCCCTGACGTAGGTGGCGCTGATTTCGCCGGACGTTTTCGCCAACACCGTGTGGATGCGTTCGCCGCCGTCCGACCAGCTCTGCCAGTTGAAGGTCTTGCCGCCGACCTGCGCCGTCGCCGGGGCGGAGAGCAGGACGTGGGAGCCTTCGATCGCGGTCAGCGCCAATGGCGAGGGCCCTTGCAAGAGGCCAGCCGTCAGCTCAATCCCCGGCGGCGAGGAGGCGATCGAGATGTTGACTGCGCGCGGTTCGAGTTTGATCGTTTTGCTCGCGGTCAGGCCGCGGTCATCGGCCACCCTCAGGGTGATTTCGAGGTAGGAGGGATAGTCGTGTTCGGGCGCGGTGAATTCGCCTTCCCTGACCCCGGCGAAGATCTGCAACGGGTGCGCGTGACAGTTCAGCGGCCCAGTCGGGCAGTGCAGCAGCCGGGTGCTCCAGTAGTAGGGGCGCGGAGCGAAGATCGGGTTGCCTTCGCGATCGAGCGCGGATCCTTCGAGATGAATCGTGTCGCCGACACCCCATTTCAGCGCCGCGGCCGGGCTGTCGATTTTGGGTTTCGGCGGGCTGTCGCCGGGATAGACGGTAACGCTGGCGACGTTGGTGTTGCCGTCGGGATCTTCGACCCGGACCGAGACCACCTGGTTGAGGCTTTCGTCGTTTTCTTCCCGTTTCTGCAGCTCTGCCGCGGTGAATTCGAGTGAGCGAGTTTCGCCGCCGTGGGTCTCGAAGCTGCCGTTGCCGTCCAGGTCCCAGTCGTAGGAGAGCGCCTGGTTGGTCGGGTCCGAGGATTCGCTGGCGTCAAAGCTGACCTGCAGCGGCAGATTCGTGCCGTAGGGCGGATTGGCGCTGAGCCGCGCCTTGGGTGCACCAGGGCTGTAGGAGATGCGGTGGATCGCGCCATCGGCGCCTTCTTCGTCGCCGAACAGGTCGGCGTAGTAGAGCCTGCCGTCGGGACCTTCCTCGATGTCGACGGCCGGGTAGACCCGGCTCTCGCGCATGAAGCGCATCGTCGTCGCCGGGTCGGGCCTGCCATCGGCTCCGGGGAACATCACCCAGACACAGGCCCGCACCGCGTCACTGAAGAAGAGCGCCCCTTTGTACGCGGCCGGGAAGGCGCTGCCCTCATAAAAGGAGATGCCGCCCAGGGCGGAGCCGTATTCGATCGGGCATTCGTCGTCCGGGACGACCGACTGGCCGTGGCTGTAATCGAAGAACGGCGAGGCGGTTGGTTCGCCACCATCGGCCTCTTCTTTGTAAAGCCGTTCGCAGACGTTCAGCCCGAGCGCGTCGAACTGGAACTGGGGTTCCGGCCCCTCGTAACAGGGCCAGCCGGAGTTGAAGATCGTCGGCGGCGAGGCCGGGAAGCGGTCGATCTCCTCGATCTCCGAGGAGCCGACGTTATCCGTGTAGACCTCGCCGTGCACCGGGTCGAAAGTGAAGCGGAAGGGGTTGCGAAAGCCCTTGGCGATGATCCGCGCTTCGTTCTTCGCCGCCGCACCGGTGCTCGCTTCGCTTCCCAGCAGCGGGTTGCCGGGCCAGCCTTCACCGCTATCCGGGTTGACCCGGAGGATCTTGCCGCCCAGGACCTTGTCGTTCTGAGAGCGCAGGGAACCACCTTCGGCGCTGGGCGGCGTCAAAGCTGTGCCGGCTGGTGACGGCGGATCTCCGCAGGGGTTGGGCGTATTGCCAAGCTGGCCATAGTCGGCGGAGGTGAAGCTGGCGCCGTCGCCGCCGCTGACGTAGAGCGCGCCTTCGGGGCCGAACTGCAGGTCGCCGATCGAGTGCGAGGAGAACTGCTGACACCAGTCTTCGGCGAGCACTTTCTGCACCGGTTCGCCGGCGGCTTCTTCGGCGTGGTTGCCGATCGCTTTCAGCCGCACCAGGCGCCCGCTGACCAGGCAAGCGTCGCCGCCGTTGAGGTCGGGACAGGGATCGCCGGTTTTGTTTTTTTCTCCCCACTTCGGCGGCGGCGCGGAATCGCCGAGGATGTGGTCGTAGGTGTAGAGGGCGTAGACGTAGGGGCGCCCCGCTTCGAATTTCGGATCGAGTGCCAGGCCCAGAAGGCCACGGTCCCCGGTTCCGTAGACATCGGTGCGCAGGTCAGCAAAGACTTCCGGCGTCGTGTCTTCGAGGTTTTCGAAGACCAGGATCCGGCCGGGCTTCTCCGCCACGAAGATCCGGCCGTCGGGGGCGAAACGGAAGTTGGTCGGCTGTTCGAGGTTGCCGATCGCGACGCTGTCCTGGAAGCCTTCCGGCAGGGCAGGCTCAGCGGCGGCGGATGAGGCGCCAAGGAGCAGGACGAGGAGCCCGAGAACCAGGCCGCAGGCGCTGGTGGTGTATCTGCGTGGAAGCGACCTCAACAGCGTTCCAAGGGCGCCATCGTCAGCCCGGCCGCCTCGAGCTGCTCCCAGTAGTGCTCAGCGGGCTCGCGCTGGCCCGACCAGACGATTGCCTGGCCGCTGTTGTGGATGCTGTCGGCGAGCTGGTGGCCGCGCTCGAGCGAGACGCCCGGCAATACGCGCGCCAGCGTCGCGGCGACGTGATCGAAGGTGTTGTGGTTGTCGTTGCGGACGATCACCCGCCACTCGCCGCCAAGATCCGAACCGGGCCCCCCGCTGCGCGGCTTCTCCACCGTCGTGGTCGACATCGCCAAGCATTATGCGGAAGTTCCGCTCAGCCACCACTTTCAGCGCCTCGTTCGTATGTCCGTCTAGCAGTAAGTTCACTTAACTACTCAGAATAGTTATGCTGAAAAGCCACTCATCGCAAACCACTGGGAGGCTGGATCGCGATGGCATCGAATCTTCACTCGCTTGACCCGCGTTTAGCGAAGGCGCTCTCCAACCAGGTGCGCGCGCGTGCCCTCGAGCTGTTTACCGAAGGGGCGAAAAGCCCGAAGCTGATTGCCTCGGAGCTGAAACTGGACCTGCGCAGCGTCGCCTACCACGTGCGGGTGCTGAAGAAACTCGAGTGCATCGAGCTGATCGAGACGCTGCCCCGCCGCGGCGCGGTCGAGCACGTCTACCGCGTTGCCGACTGGGTGCTGGAGGTCTAGAAAGGGCCGGGGACGCTGACGACGACGTCATCGACGGCCGCCTGGGCGCCCTTGGCGACCTTGGTCGAGCCGAGCGAGAAACCCGAGGCCTGTCCGCTGAGTTCGCCCGAGGTGGGATCGCTGGCTTCGGCGATCACTTTTCCACCGAGGTAAGCGAGGAGCTGACAGGTGCCCTTTTCTTCCCCGGCGGTCACGTTGAAGGCGCGCAGGCGCAGCTGGTTACCTTTGTCGAGACCGCCGACGCCGGCAACCTCCTTCTCGATGTCGAGGTATTCGATCGAGCCGTCGGCGAGCACCTTGCGGATCTGGGCCTTGCCCTGCAGCGGGTAGAGGGCGAGCTGGTAGCGGGTGCCGCCGCCCGAGCGCAGGTCGAGCGCCAGATAGGCCGAGCGCTGCACCGATTTCGGCACCTGGGCGCGGCTGAGCAGACTCATCGTCGCCGCGATCTCGAGGTCGCGGCCAAACACCGGTGTGCGGTAGGAGCACTCCTTGGTCGCTTTGCCGATCGTGATCGTGAAGGCGCCAGCGCTGCCGCCGCGGGCGCAGCGCTCGCCCGAGAGCTTGAGGATCTGCCCCAGTTGGCCCTTGTTCTCCATGCCGTTGCGGTAGATACCGACCAGGGCCGCCCCGGCGCCCGAGGCGAAGGCCAGCATTCCGGCAACCAGCAGGGCAAAAATGGCTGTGCGCAGCACTCTCACGGTTCG
>CAWCJW010000032.1:0-11365 GCA_963795765.1 uncultured Solirubrobacterales bacterium | reverse complement strand
CGACAGGCGATTCAGCCAGTCAGGCGAGTGAGCAGGGGTACCCGACGCTCCGGGCTACTCGCCGCTGCCTCCGACTTACGGTTTCTTGACCAGAGTGGCCGTGTAGAGCAGCCGCGCGTTGGAGTAAAAGCAGCCGTAAGTCTTGATCTTGCCCACACCCTGCTGCGGGTGACCGCCCTGGATGTCTTCCTTCGATGCACAGTGGTCTTCGAGGCGGCTGCCGCGCCAGGTGTCTTCTTCGGAGACGTTGAAGGCGAACATCGGTGCCCAGGTGGGGACGGTGAGGGCGACGATCTGGCCGCGCAGGACGGAGAGCGGGTGCTCGAGGGCGAAGATCGGGGTGCTGCCGAAATAGGGGTTGAGCAGCTCGAGCGGGCTCTGGCGCACAAGGGTGAATTTCGGCGGCTTCGATTCTTCGACCGGGCGCAGAATGCCGATCCGCGCCTCCGAGGGTTTGCCGAGGAATTCGTTGAAGAAGCCGATCTCGTTGGTGGTCGTTTTGCTGTCGGTGCGCGAAGGCTTGGCGAGGGTGATTGACCAGGCGACGATCTTGCCGTCGAAGGGCACTTCGTAGGGCTGTTCGACCCCGCCCGCTTTGGTCTGGTAGCCGCTGACGTGTCCCTCGACCCGGCAGGGGACGACCTCGACGTTGTTGACGACTTTGCCCGGGCAGGAGGGCGGCGGGGTCGTCGTCGTCTTGCCCAGCACGACGACGCCCAGCGGCGCCGAGTCGGCTGCGCCGGGCCAAGCGGCCACGACCAGAGCGGCCAGCACGCAGGCAAAGCCGGCCGCAAGCGCGGCAGGGGACCTGACGAGACGGTTTTTCGCTGCTCCTTGCACGATCTCAAGCTGCAAACCCCGGCCCTTGGCAAGGGTTGCGGGCCCGATTCTGCCTTTCGGGGCGGAGTAATGCCGCGACAAGCGCGCGCTTTGCACGATCCCGGCCAGGTTGCCTCAGTAGGGTTGCCGCCGATGCCGGCAATCGTCGTAGAGGGTTTGCAACGCAGTTTCGATCAGGTGCTGGCCGTGCAGGGAGTCGACCTGCAGCGTCGAGGAGGGGGAAATCTTCGGCTTCCTCGGGCCCAATGGCGCCGGCAAGACGACCACGGTGCGGATGCTGACGACGCTGTTGCTGCCGACCGGCGGGCGGGCGACCGTCGCCGGGCACGATGTGGTCAAGCAGGCGCGCGCCGTGCGCGCCTCGATCGGCGTCGCCCTGCAGGAGGCGGCGCTCGACCCGCTAATGACCGGCCGCGAGCTGATTCGGCTGCAGGCGACGCTGCAGGGCCTGCCCGGCGCTGAAGGCAAGCGGCGCGCCGACGACCTGCTCGAGCGGGTCGACCTCGCCGCGGCCGCCGACCGCCGCGTCGGCGGCTACTCGGGCGGGATGAAGCGCCGGCTCGACCTCGCCGCGGCGCTGGTCCACGAGCCAAGGGTGCTCTTCCTCGACGAGCCGACCACCGGCCTCGACCCGGTCAGCCGCAAGACGATCTGGGAGGAGGTGCGGACGCTCAATGACGAAGGCACGACGGTCTTCCTCACCACCCAGTACCTCGAGGAGGCCGACCAGCTCGCCGACAACGTGGCAATCATCGACAGCGGCCGGATCGTCGCCGAAGGCACGCCGGACACGCTGAAGACCGAGTATCGGCAACCCCCACATCCAGCTGCAGCTCGCCGCCGGCTCGATCGCCGAGGCGGAGAAGGTCTGCGCCCAGGTGGGCAAACTGCTGCCGCCTGTAGACGGGCGCACGGTGCTGGTCGAAGCCGCGAACGGCGCCGCCGACATCCCCAAGGTGGTGCGGGCGCTGGACGACGCCGGGATCGCGGTCGAGTCGCTGGAGCTGGTCCGCCCCACCCTCGACGACGTCTTCGTCGCCAAGACCGGTCACCACCTCGAGAAAGACGACCAGGACGAGGCGGAGCCCGAGGCCGTCGAGGCATGAGCGAGCTGGCGACCAACGCCAGGGTCGTGCGGGCCCTCGGTATGCGCTCGATCCGCCAAACCTTCCGCCGGCCGCAGCTGATGGCGCCGATCGTCGTCTTCCCCACCCTGCTGCTGGCGATCCAGACCGGCGGCGCCGGCGGCGCGATCAACCTGCCGGGCTTTCCGCCGGTGCAGAGCTTCCTCCAGTTCATGCTCGCCGGGGCGATGATGCAGTCGCTGATGCTGGCCGGCAATAGCGGCGGCATTGCGCTCGCCGTCGACATCGAGATGGGCTTCACCGACCGCCTCTTCTCCGCCCCGATCCCGCGCTACACGATCGTACTCGGGCGCCTGGCCGGGACGGCGGCGCTGGGGCTCTTCGGCTCGCTCTGGTTCCTCGCTATCGGGCTGATCTTCGGCGCCCATATTGAAAGCGGGGTTGCCGGCGCCCTGATCGCGATCGCTCTGGTCACCGCGACGGCGATGGCGGTCGGCGGCATCGGCGCCGCGATCGCCCTGCGCACCGGCAGCGCCAGCGTCGTCCAGGGACTCTTCCCGCTGGTCCTCGTCGTCCTCTTCCTCTCCTCCGCCTTCTTCCCCAACGAACTGATGATCCAGCCGGCCAAGGCGATCGCCGAATACAACCCGCTCAGCTTCATCGTCGAAGGCATCCGCGGGCCGATCATCTCCGGCGTCGACGCGACCGAACTGGGCGAGGCGGTGCTGGCGATCGCCGGCATCGTCGTGCTCGGGCTCGTGCTCAGCGCCCGGGCCCTGCGCCACCGGCTGAGGGTCGGCTGATGGAGTCGGTCGTGGCCCTGCCGCAGTGGCGCGCCAACCTGGCGACGATCGCGGCGCTGATGGCGCGGGCCAAGAACGAGCTGCTGCGGGTTCCCGGCGCGGCGATCCCGGGCGTCCTGGCGCCGACGATCTTCTTCCTCGGCCTCAACGGCGTCTTTGGCGCCCTGACCCAGCTCAAGGGCTTCAGCACCGGCACGTATGAGAGCTACATCGTGCCGGTCAGCATGCTGCAGGGGGCCGGCTTCACCGGCGCCGCCGCCGGCGTCAACCTCGCCCGCGACATCGAGGGCGGCTGGGTCGACCGCCTCCTCGTCTCCCCCGCCCCGCGCTGGGTCCTGCTCGCCGGCACCGTGCTCGCCGCCAGCGCCCGGGCGCTGATCCCCGCCACCTTCGTCTTCATCATCGCCCTGATCCTCGGCGCCGGCTGGCCGGGGATCGATGGCCTGCTCGTCACCTACTCCATGGTTGCGGCGATGGCCGCGGTCGCGGCCTGCTGGGCCTCCGGCCTGGCGCTGCGTTTCAAGAGCCAGTCGGCCGCGCCGCTGATGCAGGCCGGGATGATGGCTTTGATCCTGACCACGACCGCCTACGCGCCGCTGGCGCTACTGCAGCCGTGGATGCGCAGCGTCGCCGAAGTCAATCCGGTCACCCACGTGATCGAAGCCGCTCGACAGGGCTTCCTCGGTGGCGTCAGCTGGGCCGAAACCTGGCCCGGGATCGTGGCCTTGATCGGCCTGCTCGTCGTACTTGGTGCCTGGGCGCTGCGCGAAATGCGTCGCACGGCGGTTTGACCGCACCGGCGACCGCGATCGCCGAGCGCGTCCTGCGCGGCAGCTGGCTCGAAGGCGAGCGCGAGGGCACCCGCTTCGCCTACACCCGGCCCAGCCCCAGCCGCTATCCCTGGCAGTGGTACTGGGACTCCTGCTTCGCCGCGATCGTCTGGCGACGCTTCGAGCCCGCCCGGGCGCGGGCTGAGCTGGAGACGCTGCTCGCGGCGCAGCGCGAGGACGGCTTCATCGGCCACACGATCTTCTGGGACCAGCCGGTCTCGCTCAGCCGGCTGCCCTTCTACAACGTCACCTCCCGCCACGCCTTCCAGACCGAGACGATCCAGCCGCCGCTGCTGGCCTGGGCCTGGAAGATCGCCGTCGGCGACCCGCGCGAGGAGCCCCGGATCGCCGCTCAGGCCGAGTGGCTCGCCGCCGAGCGCGACCTCGAGGGTGACGGCCTGCTCTGGATCATCCAGCCCGACGAGTCCGGCCTTGACGCCTCGCCGAAGTTCGAGCCAGTCTGGGGCTGGCGCGCCAACGCCCGACCCGGCTTCCCGCTGCTCGTCCGCCACAACCACCGGCTCGGCTTCAGCGCCCGTCGCATTCGCGACCGCGGCGGCCCCGTTCTCTGCGAGACCCTGGTCAACACGCTCTGGTCGCTCTCGCTGCAGGCCCTCGGTCGCCCCTCGGCGACGCCGGCCCTGATTGAGCGGCTTTGGGACGAGCGCCGCGGCCTCTTCCTCGACTGGGCCGAGCCCGGGCGAATTCGCCCCGAGGTCGCCACCTGGGACGCGCTGGCGCCGCTCGCCCTGCCGGACCTGCCGGAGCAGATCAGCCGGCGCCTGGTCGAGGAGCACCTGCTCAACGAGGAGGAGTTCCTCACCCCCGTCGCCCCACCCTCGGTCTCTGCCTCAGAGCCGAGCTACGAACCGGGTGGCAGCCTCGGACCACTGCGCCGCTACTGGCGCGGGCCGACCTGGGTCAACTCGGCTTGGCTGGTCTGGCTCGGCCTGCGGCGGCTCGGCTACGACGAGGAGGCGACGCGCCTTGCCGACGGCGTGATCGGGGCGGTCGAACGGGAAGGGCTGCGCGAGTACTACGACCCGCGCACAGGAGCAGGGCTCGGTGCCAAGGACTTCGCCTGGTCGGCGCTGGTCGCGGAGCTGGCCGAGCCAGACCCGAAGGCCTATTTGTAGCGGTAGGTGATGCGACCCCGGTCGAGGTCGTACGGCGAAAGCTCGATCTTCACCCGGTCACCGGGGAGGATTCGAATGTAGTGGCGACGCATCTTGCCGGAGATGTGACCGAGCACATCATGGCCGTTGTCCAGTTTGACCCTGAACATCGTGTTGGGGAGGGCCTCGGTGATCTCGCCCTCCATCTCGATCTTCTCCTCTTTCGCCATGCGGCGGGAACACTACAGTCACGGCCGCAATTCAGCCGCGGCGACGGAGATGCGCGAGCGCCTCCTCCCGACTGCTCACCTCGCCCGCGTACTGGGCAGCCTCCAACTCGGCCAGCAGCTCACCGAGCTCGGGCCCCTCAGCGAGGCCCAGCTCGCTGGCAAGCTCATCGCCGCGCAGCAGCGGAGGCGGCGGGCCCTCACGACGCCAGTCGAGTGCGTCGGCGAGCATCTGCCTGGCCAAGGCGAGGTGCGCCTCGATCGCCTCCTCGGTCGCAAACGGGCCGGAGCCGCGGGCGGAGAGCCGGTCGGCGATCGTCAGCAGGGTCACGTCGGCACCAACTGGCTCGGTCGCACGCAGGTACTCGTGAACGCGCCGCGGCGGCAGCGGCGCCTCGTGGACCATGAAGCCGAGGCGAAGGTGGTGCAGGGTGAGGTCCTGCAGGTGGCGGGTGAGGACGCGACTGGCGCGCAGCCGACCGCAGAGTGAGCCGACGATCTCGACCCCGTCGCGGTCGTGGCCGATGAAGGTGACGAAACCGTCTCGTTCAGAGCGAGTCGCGGGCTTGCCGATGTCGTGCAGGAGGGCGCCAAAGCGCAGCGCCGTGCCGCGGCTGATCTCGTCGGCGAGGGGCTCGTCGAGCAATTCCCGCAGTTCACTGCCGCGCTCGCCACCGAAGCGATCGAGGTCGCGCTCGACCTCAAGCGCGTGCGCGAGCACGGCCATCGTGTGGCCGTGAACGTCGAGGTGGTGGTTGGGCCCCTGTTCGACGCCCCGCAGCGCCTCCAGCTCGGGAAGCACGACCGCAGTAAGGCCGAGTTCATCGAGCAGTCCCATGCCCCGCAACGGGTCGGGGCCGCCGACCAGCTTGCGCAGCTCGACCAGTTGCCGCTCGCCGGCGGGCTCGCCGGCGCGAGATGCTTCCGCCCGCGCCAGGGCCACCGTCGCCGGGTCGATCTGCAGCTCCAGACCGGCGGCGAAGCGGGCGGCGCGCAGCAGGCGCAGCGGGTCGGCGGCGAAGCTGCGCTCGCTGACGGTTCTCAGCAGACCCCGCTCGAGATCGGCAAGACCGCCGAAAGGGTCTAGCGGCTCGCCGCCAGCGAGCGGCATCGCGATCGCGCCGACCGTGAAGTCGCGCTCGGCCAGGTCCTCCTCGATCGTTGAACCGCGCAGCGCGGTGACGTCTATCTGCCAGCTGTGATCGGCGGCGACGGCGCGCCAGGTCGCGAACTCAGCCGAGAGCTCGAAGGAGTGCCCCGCCCCTGCCCGCGCAATCGCCTTGGCGATCGGTGCCGGATCACCAACGACGGCGAGGTCGAGGTCGACGACGTCGCGCCCAAGCGCCGCGTCGCGCACCGCGCCGCCGGCGATCCAAACGCCCTCCTGTTCGCCCACCGCGCGCCGCGCCAGGCCGACTGGCGGCGCTGCTGCCAGTCGCTCCGCGGCGCTGCTCATGCCCGCGCGCGCGGGACCCGGGCCGAGATCCCGCAGGTGACCTCGTAGTTGATCGTGCCCAGGCGGCCCGCCACCTCCTCGCTGCTGATCGACTCCTCGCCCTGGTTGCCGATCAACACCGCCTCATCACCGGGCTCGACCTCGGTCTCGGGGCCCAGATCAACCGTGAGGTTGTCCATCGAGACGGTGCCGACGAGCGGATGGCGCCGGCCGCGGATCAGCACCTCGGCGTTGTTGGAGAGGCCGCGCCGCACCCCGTCGCCGTAGCCGAGCGGCAGAACCGCGACCCAGGTATCCGCCGGAGCGCGCCAGGTTTGCCCGTAGCCGGCGCTGGCGCCGGCCGGAAAACGCTTGACGTCAGCCACATATGAGTGCAGCGAGAGGGCCGGTGTAAGCCCCCGCCCGGCCGGGTCGCCCTGAAAGGGGTCGAGCCCGTAGATCGCGACACCGCAGCGGGCCATGTCGAAGTGGGAGCGGGGATCGCGAAAGACCGCGGCGCTGTTGGCAGCGTGCGCGGTGACCTCGGGGAACTCGGCCTTGACTGCCTCCACGACCGCACCGAAGCGCTCGAGCTGCTGGCCGAAGAAGTCGGAGTCCGGTTCGTCGGCGGTGGCGAAATGGGTCCAGACCCCCGCCAGGTGGAGGTGCGGGTCCTCGGCGCAGGCGCGAGCCAGGGCCAGCACCTCGCCCTCGTCGGGGTTGCCGAGCCGGCCCATGCCACTGTCGTACTTGACGTGCACCCGGACCCGCCGTCCCTGCGCCCGGCCGCGGGCACCGGCAAAGGCACGGAACCCCTCGCGCCAAACGGCGACTTCGGCCCCGGCGGCTAGCGCGTCCTCGAGATCGTCAGCGCTGAGCGCACCCATCGCCAGCAGCGGCACCTGGGGAAAGCGGCGGCCAATCAAGGCTGCCTCGGCGCCCGTCGCGACGGCTAGGCGGGTCGCTCCGCCGGCGAGCGCCGCCGTCGCACAGGCGTCGGCGCCGTGGCCGTAGCCGTCGGCCTTGATCACCGCACAGAGCTCACTGCCCGTGCCCAGCTCGGCCTTCAGCCGCGCGCAGTTGCGCTCGACGGCGCCAAGGTCGATCCGGGCAACTGCCCGCGCCATCGAGCTAATCGCTGGCGACGAGCGCGGCCAACGCGTCGGCCCGGGTGACGAGCCCGGCGAGGCGGCCCTCGCCGTCGACAACCGGCAGGTGATTGTGGTGCTTCTCGGCGATCGTGCGAGCGACGGTCTCGGCATCGTCGTCGCTGCTGGCCACGATCGGATCGGCGGTCATCAGCTCGGACACTTTGGTCGCAAACGCCTTATCGAGCCGCTTCTCGAAGCCTTTCATCGAGCCGACGAAGACGATCCCCCCCATGATGTTGAGGTAGTGCGGCAGGTGCAGATCGGCTTCCTCGTCGCTGAGGATCAAATCCGACTCACTGACAATGCCAACTACCTTGCGATCCTTGTCGATCACCGGCAGGGCGCCAATCTCGGTCTTTGCCAGCAGCTCGATCGCCGCCCTGGCATCGGCCTCGGGCGAGACGGTAGGCACGTCGGCGTCCATGATCTCGGCGGCAGTCTTCATGGCGCGAGGTTATTCGACCGGCGCGCCGGGGCGCATCCCCGCCGGGATCGAGTCGATTACGTCGGTCGCGATCACCGACTCGGCCGCGCCAATCCTGAGCGCCGCCTCGCGCCCCGCTCGGGCGTGGGCGAAAACGGCGGCGCAGGCGGCCGCAAACGGCTCGAGCCCTCGCGCGAGCATCGCCGCCGTGATGCCGGAGAGGACGTCGCCGGTGCCGGCGGTTGCCAGGGCCGGCGCCGCAAGCGCGTTGACCGCAACCCGCTCGCCGTCGGTGACGATCGTGTCGTCGCCCTTGAGCACGACAACGGCGCGGGCAGCTGCGGCGGCCTCACGTGCGGCGGCGAGCCGCTCACTGGCGATCTGATCGGACGAGCGGCCGAGCAGCCGCCCCAGCTCACCGGCGTGCGGGGTGAGGATGGTCGGGGCGGCGCGCTCGCCGAGCAGGGCGATCTCACCAGCGAAGGCGTTGAGGCCATCGGCATCGATCACCAGCGGCGCCTCGATCGCGGCCACGGCCTCACGCGCGAGCTCGACCGAGCCGGGATCGCGGCCCATGCCGGGACCGATCACGCCGGCAGCGGCCCGATCGAAAGCCTTGCGGATCGCCTTCAACCCGGACGGCGCCAAACAACCATCGCCACCCGGGCAGCCGACCGACATCACCTCCGGCTGGGAGCTCTCGAAGATCGCCTCCAGATCGGCGGGAACGGCGACGGTGGCGTAACCCGCGCCAGCCCTGATCGCCGCCAGCGACGACATCCGCACCGCCCCGGTTAGACCCCGCGACCCCCCCGCGATTACGACCTGGCCGGAGCTGAACTTGGTCGATTGCGCTCCCCGCGCCGGCGGCAGGCCAAGCACGCCAGGCGCGATCGTGCCCGCCACCGGCTCGCTTGGCGCGTCCTCGGGAATGCCGATCGGCACGACGCGCAGCTCGCCCGTGCGCCACTTGCCCGGAGCAACCCGGTGGCCGATCTTGGCGGCGTGGAAGCTGACGGTCAGGTCGGCCTCGATCGCGGCACCGGCGATCTCGCCGCTCGAGGCGTCGACACCCGAGGCGATGTCGCAAGCGATCACCGGCACGCAGCTGCGGTTGATCGCCTCGATCGCGCTGGCCGCCGGCTCCCGTGGCTCGCCCTTGAAACCGGTGCCAAAGATTGCGTCGACAACGGCTCCCGCACCCTCCAGCCAAGCATCGAGATCGTCGACGCCGCCCTGCTCCAGCTCGAGCACCTCGACCTCGAATCCGAGCTCGGGCAGGTGCCGGGCCGCGACCAAACCGTCGCCGCCGTTGTTGCCCTTGCCGCAAACGATCCGCACCGGCCCCTGTGGGGTCAAGCCGGCGACGGCCTCGGCCAAAGCCGTCCCCGCCGCCTCCATCAGCTCAGCTTCGGCGACCCTCTGCTCGTCGATCGCCCAACGATCGACCGCCCGAATTCCGTCAGCGTCAAAGAGGGGGCTGAGCCACGACTCCATCTAGGCAGTGTCGACGATGGCGACCGCGGCCGCAAAGTCGCGCGAGTGGGTCAGCGAGACATCGACGCGACGGCCAGCGGCCGCCTCCGCGGCTGCCCCGGCGAGCCTCGCCACCGGCGGTTCGCCGGCAACGACCTCGATCTGAGCGAGACCAAAGCCGCCGCGGAGGCCGAGTGCCTTGACCACCGCCTCCTTGGCGGCGAAACGAGCGGCAAGGTGCCGGCCGGGACGCGCCCGCGCCTCGGCGTACTCGCGCTCCGCCGGGGTGAAGACGCGCTCGGCAAGCCGCGGGTACCGCGCCAGCGCTCGCTCCAGGCGGTCGATCTCGAGCAGGTCGATCCCGACGCCCGAGCTCATCGCTGCCTATTTACCGATACCCGCGATCAGCTTCGCGGTCGCCAGTTCGTCGTCCGAACCAGCGCCAAGACCGATGTAGCTGATCTTCTTCAGGTAGGGAACGGCTTCCCAGAAGTCCGTCTTCGAGCGGGGCACCAGGGCTTCGGCAAGCTGCAGCGCCGCCGGGCCGTCGACATAGGCGCTGATCGGCGTCTTGCCAAGCGCCGAGACCGCCGACTTGTAGCCGGGCGTGCTCGAGAGCGTCGTGCCGGAGCCGGCGTGCAGGCCGGCAATCGCCTGAGCGAGGCCGTAGCCGATCGCGACCCGGTCGCTTTCGGCAACGACGACAAGTGCTTTTTTGCCCAGTTCGCCGCTGTGGATCGAGAACCCGCTGGCTTTGCCCCCAACCGCAGTGATGCCGGGCACGTGAGCGGCCCGCAGCAGCGTGCCGAGGCTCGCTATCGCATCCGCGGCTTCACTCGATTTGCTGGTTACGACCAAGGCTCCGCCGAGGCTGTCGAGATCGGATCCTTCGGCGAAGACGGCGCCTTCTTCCAGCGAGGCGGCAATCTTGTCGAGGTTGATCCCGGCCTGGGAAAGCGTGCTCTTCAGTTCGCCCGGCGCGAGGTCGGGGGGAATGCCTTCTTCGTCGAGGTTGTCGATCGCTTCTTCCAGTTGGCCGCCGAATTCGGCGAAGGAGAGAGCGGCAAAAGAGTTCGCCGGCAGCGATCCGAGCAGCGCCGAAGCGTCGCCGGACGGCGCCTTCTCGCCACCCAGGTCGCTGCTCAGATCGACCTCGATCTGTTCGGAGCGCGGAATCACGCTGGCCACCGCGGTCGCTTCGCTGGGGTCGATGCCGACGCCCTTCAGGAATTCCTTGGCCTGGGCTTCGGTTTTTCCGTTTTCGGACTGCTTGATGATGCCGCCGACGTCGACGTAGATGTCAGCGAGGCTGCCGTCCGAAGCCGCCGAGATCGCCTCCTGAAAGCGATCTTCGCCGCCCAGCGAATCGCCCTGCGAGGCATCGACGGCGGTTTTGAATTCCTTTTCGCTGTTGGCAAGGACGAGCGCGTCGCCAATCACGCCGACCGCGTTGTCTTCGGAGCCGCCGACCTTGAAGTCGACGCCTTCATAGCTGACGTCTTTGGACGGGTCGCTGCTCTCCTTGGTCCGTTTGTCGACGAAGCTTTCCGTCGCCGCCGTGTCCGTGGTCTGGATCGCGATCAGCGGTTCGGAGAGTTCGCCACCTTCGAGGTGTTCGAAGGCGACGCCGCCCTCTTCGCCCAGCCACGGTTCGACTTCCGTGACGAAATCAAACGATTCGCCGTCCTGGCTGGCCGAGCTTTCCAGTTCGGAGATGACGAAGGCGCCCAGACCTTCGCCGCCCGTAAAAGCCTTGGCGACCGAATCGGTGTTCTGCTTCAGTTCGCCCTGCGGCTGCAGCTGCCCTTCAACGAAGACGAGCGAGCCTGGGGACGCAAGATCGGCGAGGTCCGAGGCGCCCGACGAGCTGTCGCTGCTGCCGCCACAACCGGCGACGAAGAGCGCCACGATCGCGGCAAAGACTGGAATGGCGTAACGGAATTTGACCATGTTGGCGAGAAAGGGTAGCGGGACAGCGC
>CAWCJW010000031.1:0-97932 GCA_963795765.1 uncultured Solirubrobacterales bacterium | reverse complement strand
CACGAGACCGGCGAGATGCCCTATGCGGCGGTCCAATCCGGAGATCCTGGCGACTGTGGCTGTAATGACACAAAAAAATACTTGTAATAACACGAAATCCCTGCAGCCACTCGACACGCTAAGGGGTTAAGTACGTAGAAGATACCGATTACAAATGGTCGAGTTCTATGGTAGAAACTTTGACTAACCAAAGCCTGCGTTGCAAGGAATGCCGGAGTTTCTTCACAGGCACACCGACAGATCTAGCGCAGGAATGAACGGCAGTTGATCGCGTGGGGGACCCTCACGACTAGCGGTCGCTCTTTTTTGGTGGTGGCATTGCGTTCCTTTTTGACGCTTACAACGCACCCGTTAAGTCTCGACCGCCCCGAAAAAGTAGGCACAAAATGGCATACCGACCACGCAGGAGTGGGCGATGAGCCCGGAGCCCGGAGCCCTTCAAGAGAGCAGCATCCTCACGCCGAGAATCCCTTGGGACATCGCGGTGAGAAACCAAGAGGAGCGCATTCTGCGCGCGATGGCGACGAACTGCGCCGAGAAGACCTTCGTTGGAACGACGATTGCCGACATCGTTGGCAGCGCGGGTGTTTCTCGCGCCACCTTCTACAAGCACTTTGCCAACAAGACGGAGTGCTTCCACGCCACGGTTGAACGGTTCGTCGACGAACTTCAACACACTGCTAAAGAAGCAGCCGCGAGTACAAACGGGGCGCTATCCGATCGGATTCGGGCGGCCACCGCAGCGGTATTGGAACAACTAGCAGCCGAACCTGAATCGACAGCCCTGCTCCTGGTTGAGGCACCGACCGTCGATCCCGAGATCGTTCGGCGCTATCGCCGCCTTGCGCTGGACGCCCTCACGGCCGAGATGGTCGCGGACGGTTCCTCCCGTTCGGGGGCCGATCCCGAGCTTGCCTTTGGTCGCGCCCAGGTCCTGCTCACCGAGTACGTCACCGGCGGCGAAATCGAGTGCCTGCCTTCGCTCCTGCCGGAGCTGGTCTATATCGCCCTGCTCCCATATGTCGGGCAGGACAGCGCACTTGAACGGGCCGGGCTGGTCGCATGACGGAGCTGAGCGATCAGGAAGGGAACAACCCGCTCGGGGTCGCCGATGGGGATTTTGCCCAGGACCTGCACCTGTGGAAGTTGCCGCGAGGCCGTCACGGTCTTCCCCGCGAGCTGGTCGAGCAGTCACAGCGCGAGCGCCTGCTGGCTGCCGTAATCCGGGTCACTGCCGCGAAGGGCTACCAGGCGAGCTCGGTCGCTGACATCCTCAATAAGGCCGGCGTCGGTCGCGAGACCTTCTACCAGCACTTTAAGAACAAGGAAAACTGCTTCATGGCGGCCAATGACGCCCTGATCGCCGATCTTGAAGCCCGGGCCACCGCGGCCTACGCGCAACCGGGAAGCTGGCCCGAGCGGGTCCGCCAGGGGCTGGCCGCGACACTGCAGTGGTTCGCCGACAACGCCCAGGTGGCGCGCGTGATGATGATCGAGACGGGCACAGTTGGAACCGCCGCCGGCCCCCACTTCCGCCAAACCTTTCGCCGCTTCACCGCTCTTCTAGATGAGGGCCGGGAGTTCGCCGACAACTCCCCTGAGCTCCCCAACCTCGCCAGCATCGCCGCCGGCGCGGTCTTCGCCCGCGTCTACGAGGAGGTGACGCTGGGCGACGGCGCCGACCTGCCCCAGATGCTTCCCGAGCTGACCTTCGAGCTGTTGCTTCCCTACCTTGGCGAAGAGGGCGCCGTCGCCGAGCGAGAAGCGGCTGCAGGGCAAATCGCTCGAACTTAGCCGTAGCGCTCGCCGGTGACCGCGCGCAGCTTGGCGCGGTCGTGGCGGGCCTGGACGCGGCGCACCGTGCCCGAACGCGAGCGCATGACCAGTGATTCCGTGGTCGCGCCGTTGCCGCGATAGCGGACGCCCTGGAGGACGTCGCCATCGGTGACGCCGGTGGCGGAGAAGAAGACGTCCTCGCCCGAGCAGAGGTCATTGGCGGTTAGCACGCGCTCGAGGTCATAGCCGGCGTCAACAGCCGCGCTGCGCTCCTCATCGTTGCGCGGCCAGAGCCGGCCGAGCAGCTGGCCGCCCATCGACTTCAGCGCCGCGGCGGAGAGCACGCCCTCGGGCGTACCGCCGATTCCCCAGAGCAGGTCGACCGGGGAGCGTTCGCTGACCGCGAGCAGCGCGGCTGAGACGTCGCCGTCGCTGATCAGGCGCAGACGGGCGCCCGCCTCGCGAACTTCGCGCATCGCGTCCTCGTGACGCGGGCGGTCGAGCATGACGACGATCACGTCGCCGACGCTCTCGCCCTTGCGCTCGGCGATCAGCTTCAAGGTCTCGGGCAGCGGGCGGTCGAGATCGAGCAGGTCGGCGATCTCCTCGCCGCCGGCCATCTTCTCCATGTAGACGCAGGGACCCGGATCGAACATCGAGCCACGCTCGGCGAGGGCGATCACGGCCAGGGCGCTGGGCATGCCACGGGCGCAGAGCGTGGTCCCCTCCAGCGGATCAACCGCGATGTCGACCACGGGCGGGCTGCCGTCGCCGATCTGCTCGCCGTTGAAGAGCATCGGCGCCTCGTCCTTCTCCCCCTCGCCGATCACGACGACGCCGTCCATCGCGACCGTGTCGAGCACGAAGCGCATCGCGTCGACGGCCGCTCCGTCGGCGGCGAGCTTGTCGCCGCGACCGACCCAGCGGGCGGCGGCGAGCGCCGCCGCCTCGGTGACGCGGACGAGCTCCAGCGCGAGGTTGCGATCAGGCTTGGTTTGGGAGGTCTCCCCCATCGGCACGGCAGGCTATAGGGTCGGGTGGTGGCTCAACGCTGGGGATTGACACTGCCGTTGCCGGGACTCACCCTCGCCGCTCACGAGGAGTTGGTGAAGCGGGCCGAGGCTGGCGGCTATACCGACTTCTGGAGCGGCGAGACCAACGGGCCCGACGGCTTCACGCCGCTCGCCCTGAGTGCCGCCTGGACCGAGCGGGCGCGCCTCGGCACCGGCATCGTCGGCGTCTTCCAGCGCGGCCCGGCGCTGCTGGCGCAGGAGGCCGCGGCCCTCGCCAGCGCCTCGGACGGGCGCTTCGTGCTCGGCATCGGCTCCTCCTCAGACCGCATCGTCGAAGGCTGGAACGGCATTCCCTTCGAGCGACCGCTGGCCAAGGTGCGGGAGACGCTCGACTTCCTCGATGCGGCGCTAGCCGGAGAGCGCACCGCCAGCGGCTTCAAACTGGAGAGCGCGCCAGCGCAGCCGGTGCCGGTCGTGCTCGCCGCCCTGCGCGGCAAGATGCTCGAGCTGGCGGTCGAGCGCGCCAGCGGCGCCTTCACCAACTTCCTGCCGCTGGCGGCCTGCCCAAGGTGACCGCGCAGTTGGAGGCGCGCCCGAGGGCTTCGAGCTGCTCTGCCGCTTCTTCTGCCTGCCGGGCGAGCGCGAGGCGGTCGAGCCGCTGGCCCGCTTCATGTTCTCCTCCTACATCACCGTGCCGGTCTACGCCGCCTTTTACCGCTGGCTCGGCTATGGCGAGCAGATCGCGCCGATGATCGAGGCCTGGGAGTCGGGCGATCGCCAGAGCGCCGCTGCCGCCGCTCCCTGGGATCTGATCGAGGAGATGTTCATTTTCGGCACGCCCGGCGGAGATGAAGGAGCGAATCGACTCCTTCGTCGCCGGCGGGATCACCCTGCCGATCCTCACCCCGATCACGACGCCGGACAAGCTCGGCGAGCTGATCGACGCCCTGGCGCCATAAGGCGCTAGGGCCGGTTAGACGGGCCGGGCGAGGCTGAGCGCGTAGTCACAGTCGGCGTCGGTGAACCAGCCGTCGATCGCCAGCCCGGCCTCGCGGTAGACGCACGCGAGCTTCTCGTAGGTGAACTTCGAGGAGATCTCGGTCCGCATCTCCTCGCCGGCGGCGAACTCGACCGCGAGGTCGAGGTCGTCGAGCCGCACGGTCTGCTCGGCAGAGCGAGCGCAGGCGAATGTCCATCCGCGCCTCGACCTTGTCGTAGCGAGCGACGTGCTCGAAGGCATCGAGATCGAAGTCGGCGCCCAGCTCGCGGTTCAGCACCGCCAGCACGTTCTTGTTGAACTCGGCGGTTACGCCGCTGGCGTCGTCGTAGGCGGCCTCGAGCCGGTCGTGCCCCTTGACCAGGTCGGTACCGAGCAGGAGCCGGTCCCCGGGCCCATCAGCTCGCGGAGGCGGACGAGGAAGTCATGGCGGGGCTGCGGATAGAGATTGCCGACCGTGCCGCCGAGGAAGGCGATGAGGCGCCCGCCCTCGCCGTCCGGGATGCGCTCGAGGTGCTGCTCGAAGTCGCAGACGAGGCCGTGGATTGCCAGGCCCGGGTACTCCTCGACCAGCAAGGCGGCGGTTTCGTGGGTGATCTCCTCGGAGATGTCGACCGGGACATAGGTGTGCAGGCAGCCTGCCTCGCGCATCGCGTTGAGCAAGTGGCGGGTCTTGGCGGCGGAGCCGGAGCCGAGCTCGACTAGCGAGCGCGGCGCCCCCGCGGCGGCGATGATCTCGCCGGATCGCTCGGCGAGGATCTAGCGCTCGGCGCGGGTCGGGTAGTACTCCTCCAACTCGGTGATCTGCTCGAAGAGCTGCGAGCCGCGCTCGTCGTAGAAGTACTTCGGCGCCAGCTCCTTCGGCTGGGCCGAGAGGCCGTCGCGGACGTCGCTTGCCATCTTCGCCGCGGTGTCGGCGTCGAGGTGGACCTCGATCGCGATCATGCGCCCGTCGCCAGTCGGATGCCGGAGAAGATCTGGCGGCGCTCGGGCAGGTCCCAGTTGCGGAAGCTCGGCCGCATCACGTTGCGACGCGTCGCCCAGGCGCCACCGCGCAGGACCTTGTAAGTGTCGCCGAAGAAGACCTGGGAGTACTCGGGGTAGGGAAAGGCCTCGAAGCCGGGGTAGGCGAGGAAGTCCGAGGACGTCCATTCCCAGGCCTGGCCAACGCCCTCGAGCTGCGGCGAGGCCGCCTCCCACTCGTACTCGGTCGGCAGCCGCTTGCCTGCCCAGCGGGCGAGGGCATCGGCCTCGTGCCAGGAGACATGGAGGACGGGATGGGCCGGGTCGATCGGGTCGCGACCTCCCATATTCGTCAGCACCCATCCCCCGTCGCCTTCGCGCTCCCAGTACATCGGGGGCTCAGCGCCGGTCTCCTCCATGAACTGGAGGTACGTGGCGTTGCCCACCGGAGTTCGATCGATCTCGAACGGGGCGAGCTCGACCGTATGACGGGGGCGCTCGTTGTCGTAAGCAAAACCGCTGGCGGGCGCGCCGATCTCGTAGCTTGCCGCCGGATCGATATCGTCCCGGGGCCCGGTCCGGCATCGCGCAGGGCACCGTGCTCCGAGTCGCCTCGGGAGGGGTAGCCGTCGACCATCTGCAGCAGCTGCAGCATCGTCTCGTTGTGCTGCTGCTCGTGGGCCAGCAACATCTCGTAGACGAAGCCTTCGCGCAGCAGCGGGTCCTTAGCATCGGGCCCGATGTCGACCTCCGACAGCACCTCGAGCGTGCGCTCGCGCACGTCGGCGAGGTAGGCGCGCAGCTCGGCGTCGCGCAGGATCGGCAGCTCGCCGCGGGTCTTGCGCGGGTTCTCGATCGCGTCGTAGAAGCGGCCGAGCTCGCCGTGCAGCGGCTCGCGTTCGCCAATCGTCTGCACCAGCCAGAGCTCCTCGAAGTTGGCGATATGGCCGAGATCCCAGGCCAGCGGACTGAGCAGCGGCGAGTAGACATGGTTGAGCTGCTCGTCGTCGAGCGGCTGGAGCAACTCCAATGTGAACCGGCGCGCCTCTGCGAGGCGCTCCGCGATCGCTTCCTTGGAGCTGGGCGTCACCTCGGTGGCGATGCGGAAACCCTAGCGAGGCCTGATTACCGGCGTGTGAACGCCGATCCCAAACGCTTTGTTCTCTACCTCCTGGATCGAGAATTCGTTGCACTTCGGTGTGGGCGGTAGGGTGCGCGCCGTGGAGGTCGCGGGCAAGAGCGCGCTGGTTGCCGGAGGAGCGTCGGGGCTGGGCGAGGCGACGGCGCGAGTGCTGGTCGCGGCCGGCGCGGCGGTGACGATCGCCGATCTCAACGCCGAGAAGGGCGAGGCGCTGGCCGCCGAGCTAGGGCCGAGCACGACCTTCGTGCACGCCGACGTGACCGACGAGGCAGCGGTGTCCGCCGCCGTCGAGCGAGGCGGCGACGCACGACGACGGGCTGCGGATCTCGGTCTGCTGCGCCGGCATCGGCTGGGCCGAGCGCGTCGCGCACAAAGGCGGCCCCCACAACCTCGAATTCTTCTCCAACGTGGTCAAGGTCAACCTGATCGGCACCTTCAACGTGCTGCGCTTCGCCGCCGCGGCGATGAGCGAGAACGAGCCCGACGACGAGGGCGAGCGCGGCGTCTGCATCAACACCGCCTCGATCGCCGCCTACGACGGCCAGATCGGCCAGGTCGCCTACTGCCGCCTCCAAGGGCGGCATCGTCGGCATGACCCTGCCGGCCGCCCGCGACATGGCCTCGCGCGGCGTCCGCGTCGTCACCATCGCCCCCGGCCTCTTCGACACGCCGCTGCTGGCCGCGCTGCCCGAGGAGGCGCGCACCGCGCTCGGCGAAGGCATCCCCTTCCCCTCCCGCCTCGGCCGCCCCGAGGAGTACGGCCGCCTGGTCGGCCAGATCGTCGCCAACCCGATGCTCAACGGCGAGACGATCCGCCTGGACGGCGCGCTGCGGATGCCGCCGAAGTAATCCTCCCCCCATTTACCACCTCACAGGTAGTCAAAGGGGGCCGCGTGCCGATGCGCGCCGCCAGCGACCGTCAGTCGGTGCCTTCGGCCTCGGGGTCGCGCCAGACTTTCTTGCGCCAGGGCGGGCTGATCGCGAACTGCGCATCGGTTCCGGCCGCTATCGGCTCGAGCGGGATCAGGTGGACGCGGTTGCGCGGGGTGAGGCGTTCGATTCGGGGATACCGGCCGTGTTGCCGGCGTGGCTGCCGCCGGAGACGATCAGAGGTGCGTCTCCGGGCCCCAGCCATTCTCCGGCGCGCAGGCCGATCGCTTCGCTCGCGTCCTTGACCGGCTCGATGCCGGCGTCGGAGGCCCAGCCGCCAACCGGCCCGGGCCGCTGGTTGTAGCCCTCGTGCGAGGAGGCGCGCTCGTCGACGCGCCGTCGGGACGGATTCGAATTTGCACGCCCTCCCAGTCGTCGCGGATGGAACCCGGCCTCTACCAGCGATCGGGATCCCGCGAAAAGTCGCCGAGTCCGCATAGTAGGTCCAGTACTGGAGATAGAGATTGCCCTCCCGCGACCCAGAGCAGTCCGCCCCGGCGGCTTCCGTGTTCTCCGCCGCATCGGGCCGGCAGTCGATGACGTGGACGAAGGCCGAGACCGGCAATCCAGCGTCGGTGCGCTTGACGTAACCGTGCCCAGCGGCGTCGCCGCACTCCGTCTCGCGACAGCGCCTGAAGTCGACCGGCACCGCCCTCGAACCACGCTCGAAGAGCAGCGAGGGCATGTGCCGCCGCACCAACTCGCCCACTTCGGTCCCGTAGGCCGCGATCAGAGCCGGTTCGTCGCGCAATCGTCCGCCAGCGCAGCCGCGCAGAGAATGCGCGAGGAAACTGCGTTGGCCAGATCGCCCAGCGGAGCTCTCGCCCCCGCCACCAACAAGCCGGCGAGGACCAACGCGAGCAGGCAGACCAGCCCCACGTACTCGACGCTCCCCTGTCCCCGCTCTGCCTCCACGGGGCGAAACTAGGTGACGCCCTTCTACACGTGTTGACCTTGATGTCGCGGAACGCGACCAGGAGGCGCGCGCAGGAAGCGGAGGTCAGTTGGGGCGGGTGATCAATTGGTCGACGGGCGCGTAGTCGTCTCGCAGTGGTTCCGCATCGCTCGCCAGCCATTTAACCGCTGGCAGGTTGTAGGTCGTGGCGCCAAAGGCTCGCGAGCGAATCGCTTTCGGCATCGGGCGATCGGAGGCGAGCAGGATCGCGTTACCACCGCCCGGGCGGCCGTCTTCGCCGGCAACGGTGATCAGTCGAACGTCGGCAAAAACGCCGAGTAGCGTCGCCGCCTCGGCTTTGAGCATTTCCAGCGGGGGGTCATCGATCACGTTCATCGCGTATATCCCGCCCGGCCGCAGCACCCTCTTCACTTCACCCATCCACTCCGTAGTCGTCAGGTGCCAGGGCACCGAGTGGTTGCTGAAGGCGTCGCCGACGACGACGTTGGCGCTGTCGCTTGGCACCTTGAGCATGTTGACGCGAGCATCGCCGACCAGCACGTGGAGCTGCCGCGACTCGTGCAAATCGAGCCGGTCCTCGACAAAGTTGACAAGGTCGCCGTCGACCTCGAGGACTTCAGAGCGCGAACCGGGCCTGGTCGCCTCGAGCCAGCGGGGCAGGGTGAAGCCACCGCCACCGACGAAAACTCCGTCGAGCGGTGCCTTCGAAGGGCTCATGCCATTGACCGCATCGGCGATCCAGCGGGTGTAGGCGTACTCGAGGCGGGTCGGGTCGTTGGGGTCGATGAATGACTGGTATCCATCGTCGAGCAGGAGGTTGTAGCCGCCCGGATTTTCCGCTTCGGTGACGATCCCGATGCAGTGATAGTGCGTTTCGGCCACGCACGGCGAGTTGAGCGAGGCCGAGCCCGCCCCCAGGGCAATTGCCAGCACAGCGACAGCCGCGATGCCGACGGTCGACAGCGTGCGGGAGACCGCGCCGAGAAGGATGCCGACGCAGATCAGGACGGCGGCGATCGCCAAGACGGCGGTGCTGACCGGCATCAGCGGAACCAGGATGAAGCCGGTGCCAAAGGTTCCGACCAGGGCTCCCGCGGTGGCCCAAGCCGAGAGCCGGCCGACGATCGTGCCGCTGGCCCGAAGGTCGTGAAGCTGCAGGTGCGCGACGGCGGGCGAAACGGCGCTGAGCACGGCGGCGGCGGGCACCAGGGCGACAAAGGTGATCCCCAGCGCCGACAGCTCGCCGCTGCCTCGCGCGCCTGGCCCGAGCCAGCGGACCGCGGGCACCGTGAGCAGCGTCAGCACGCCGCCGAGCAGCAAGAGGACGACGATCAGGCGCCGGGTGTCCGTGCGGTCGGCCAGGTAGCCGCCGATCGCGGCACCGACGGCGATGCCACCCAGCGCCGCGCCGATGATCGCGGTAGTCGTTTCGAGCGTCAGTCCGACGTAAGGCGCCAGTAGGCGCACCGCGAGGATCTCGAGCACGAGCACTGCGCCAGCGGCGACGAAGACGAGGGCCGCCGCGACGGGCTGTGGAAACGCCGTAGGCAGATCTGGAGCCGACACCTCCGGTGCCTTCCGCTTTGCGCTTCTCCCCCTACCCCTTGTGGCCGTCTTCTGCGACACGGCCCGTATCGTACTTACTTAAAGCTGTTTTCTAAAAAAATCTCGATAGGTCTAGAGGTTCTGGATCTCAGCCGCGATGTCTGCTGCGGCTTTCTTCGCGTCGTCGAAGAGCATCGAGGTGTTCGCTTCGTAGAAGAGGTCGTTGTCGATACCGGCGAAGCCGGGGCTGAGCGAACGCTTGATCACGATCACCTGCTGGGCCTCGGAGACTTCGATGATCGGCATGCCCGCGATCGGGCTGTCGGGGTCGTTCTTGGCCGCTGGGTTGGTGACGTCGTTGGCCCCGACCACTACCGCGACGCCGGTGCGCGGCATCTCGGGGTTGATCTCCTCCATCTCCTTCAGCTGCTCGTAGGGCACATCGGCCTCGGCGAGGAGAACGTTCATGTGACCAGGCATGCGGCCAGCGACCGGGTGAATCGCGTAGCTGACCGGGACGCCACGGCTTTCAAGCTCGTCGGCAACCTCCTTGATCGCGTGCTGAGCCTGGGCGACGGCGAGGCCGTAGCCGGGCACGATCACGACCGAGTCGGCGTAGGCGAGCTTGATCGCCGCGTCCTGGGCCCCGATCGAGACGTGCGGCCGTTCCTCGGTGCTGCCAGCTGGACCGCCCGCGGGCGCACCACCAAAGCCGGCGAAGAGGACATTGCCGACCGAGCGATTCATCGCCGTCGCCATCTCCATCGTCAGGATCGTTCCCGAGGAGCCGACCAGGGTGCCGGCGACGATCAGCGCCACGTTGTGCAGGGCGAAGCCGGCCGCGGCGGCGGAGAGGCCGGTGAAGGCGTTGAGCAGCGAGATCACCACCGGCATGTCGGCGCCGCCGATCGGCAGCACGACGAGGTTGCCGAGCAGGGCGGCGGCGAGCAGGATGGCGATGAAGATCGCCTGCGAGGGGTCGCCGTTGTTGACCGCGATGTCGACGCAGGCGGCGAGGATGCCGATTAGCAGCACGGCGTTGATCACCTGCTGACCGGGCACGGAGAGCGGCTTGGTCGGGATCAGGTCCTGCAGCTTGGCGAAGGCGATGTTCGAGCCCCAGAAGGAGACCGAGCCGACGACCGCGGCGAAGAGGGTGGGAATCAGCTCTTCGAGCGGGATCGAGGCGATCTCACCGGAGTCGATGCCGCTGATCCCGTGGCGCAGCTCCGACCAGGCGATCAGCGCCACGGCGCCGCCGCCGACGCCGTTGTAGAGGGCGACCATCTGCGGCATCTCGGTCATCTGCACGCGGATCGAGGCGACTACGCCGACCGCGGTGCCGATCCCGAGGCCGAGCGCGATCAGGCCCCAGTTGCCGATGCCGTCGAGCAGCAGCGTGGTGATTACGGCGACCGCCATGCCGACGGCCGCGACCATGTTGCCCTGCTTGGCCGTGGTCGGGTGCGTGCCCCGCTTGATTCCGATGATGAAGAGCGAGAAGGCAACGATGTAGAGCGCGGTGGCGGCGCTACCACCCGGTTCGAGCACGGCGAGCAAGCTCATTTGCCGCCCCCGCCCTTGCCGTCAGCCTCGGCCTTCGGTTTCGGCTTTTTGGAGAACATGCCGAGCATGCGGTCGGTGACCATGAAGCCACCGACGATGTTGATCGCGCCGAAGGCAATAGCGATCGTGCCGATCACGTACTCGAGCGGGTCGTTGGCGTAGCCGACGACGATCAGCCCGCCGAGCATGACGATGCCGTGGATCGCGTTGGTCTGCGACATCAGCGGCGTGTGCAGCGTGGTCGGCACCTTCGAGATCACCTCGAAGCCGACGAAGGCGGCGAGCACGAAGATCGTCACCTCGGTCATCACGCTCATGCCGAATCCCTCCCCGCGGCCCGCTCGTTCTTAATCTCGCCGCCGTGGGTGATGCAGGCGGCGGCGACGATGTCGTCCTCGAAGTCGATGCTCAGCTCGCCCTCCTCGGAGACCAGCAGGCCGAGCAGGTTCTCCAGGTTCTTGGCGTAGAGCTGCGAGGCGGGAACCGGCATTTCGCTGGCCAGGTTGCGCGGGCCGATCACCTTGACGCCACCCTCGACCACGGTCTGGCCGGCCTCGGTCAGCTCGCAGTTGCCGCCGGTCTCGGCGGCGAGGTCGACGATCACTGAGCCGGGCTGCATGCCGCGCACCGCATCAGCGGTGATCAGCAGCGGCGCCGGGCGTCCGGGGATCGCGGCGGTGGTGATGATCACGTCCTGCCTGGCGGCGTTCTCGCCGAGCGCGTCGCGCACCTGGGCGTTCTCCTCGTCGGTGAGGGGCCGGGCGTAGCCGCCCTCGCCCTCGGCGTCGGGGATGAAGTCGAGTTCCAGCGGCCGGCCGCCGAGCGAGGCGATCTGCTCCCACGCGGCGCGGCGGATGTCGAAGCCGGTGACGATCGCGCCCAGCCGCTTGGCCGTGGCGACCGCCTGCAGTCCGGCGACGCCGGCACCGAGGACGAGGACCTTGGCCGGCGGCACCGTGCCGGCTGCCGTGGTCATCATGCCGAAGAAGCGGCCTGACTCACGAGCGGCGATCAGGCTTGCGGCGTAACCGGCGGCGGCGGCCTGCGAGGAGAGCGCGTCCATCGCCTGGGCGCGCGTGGTGCGCGGGATCGCCTCCATCGCGAAGCTGGTGACGCCGGCACCCGCCAGCGCCTTGTTGGACTCGACCGCGGTCCAGGGGGCGAGGTGGCCGATGAAGACCTGATCGGAGTTGAGGCGAGCGATTTCCTCGGCGGAAGGGGCGGCGACGCGAAGAACCACGTCGGCGCCCCACGTAACCTCGCCCTCGACGACCTCGGCCCCGGCTTCGCTGTACTGGGAGTCGGGGTGACCGGCTGCCTCGCCTGCACCGCTCTCGACCAGGACCGCGACCTTCTCGTTGGCGGCGAGGGATTTAACGATGTCAGGGACCAGCGCGACCCGGCGCTCTCCCTCGACGGTCTCTTTCGGCACTCCGATTTTCACGCGGCGCGGAAGGTTATGTGATCACGCGATCGGATGACGCACATGGCCGAGCAGCTCAAGGACGCAGGGAGCGTGGCGTGCTTTGCACGCGAGCGACCGAGGACGCGGAGATGCGAAGCGCCATGTGCGTCATCCGGCGGTCAACGCCGCCAGGCGCTCGAGGGTGTGGAGCTGCTCGCCGCGCTCGGCGTGGACCGGCGAGACGATCAGGCGGTCGATGCCGGCGCCGCGGAAGCGCTCGATCCGCTCCGCCACTTCGGCCTCGGTGCCGACCAGCGAGGTCGCCTCGACGATCTCATCGGGCACGGCCTCGAAAGCGCCGGCCCGATCACCGTCCTGGAAGCGCTTCTGGACGTCGTCGGCGACCTCGCCGAAGCCGAAGCGATGGGCGAGATCGACGTAGAAGTTGGTTTTGCGGCTGCCCATGCCGCCGAAGTAGAGGACGAGACCGGCCTTGACCACGGCCTTGGCCGCCTCGAGATCGCCGTCGATCGCGACCTGCAGCGAGGGTGAGACCTCGAGGTCGGAACGCTGGCGGCCGCCCTTGGCGAAGCCGGCCTCCAGGTGCTCGCCCCAGGTCGCCTCGAAGGCGTCGACGCTGAAGAAGATTGGGATCCAGCCGTCGCAGATCTCGGCCGCCATCTCGACCGACTTGCGGCCGATCGCGCCGACGAAGACGGGGATCTGGTTGCGCTCGGGGTGGAAGTTGAGCTTCAGCGGCTTTCCCTCACCATCGGGTAGAGGCAGCTGGTAATGCTCGCCCTGATGATCGACCGGCCCCTCGCGGGCAATGATCTCGCGCACGACTTCGATGTACTCGCGGGTGCGACCCCAGGGCTTGGCGTAGGGCACGCCGTACCAGCCCTCGGAGACCTGCGGGCCGGAGGGCCCGAAGCCGAAGAGGAAGCGGCCGCCGGAGAGCTTGTCGATCGTCGCCCCAGCCATCGCCGCGGCGGCAGGAGGACGGGCGGGCACCTGCAGGATCGCGGCGCCGAGCTTGATCGTCTTCGTCTGCGGCGCCAGCCAGGCCAGCACGCTGACCACGTCGGAGCCGTAGGACTCAGCCGCCCAGACCGACTCGAAGCCCGCTGCCTCGGCCGCTTGGACGACCTCGAGGGCGTCCTTGCCGGCTGGGCCGATGCCCCAGTAACCGAGGTTGAGTCCGAGCTTCAAAGCCATCCGGTGCTCACCCTATTGAATAGGCGCCGATGAGCGAAGCGGCAATCGAGCAGGGTCTCTCCAGCGCCACCGCAGCGAAGCGGCTGCGCGAGCTCGGCCCGCCGGCGGAGGACTCCTCGCGCTCGACCTCCAGCATCGTCGCCGGCAACGTCTTCACCCTCTTCAACGCGATCATCGGCGCCTTCTTCGTGCTCGACCTCGGGCTCGGCCTCTACGCCGACTCGATCTTCGGCCTGATCGCGGTGATCAACTCCTACATCGGCATCCGCCAGGAGCTGAAGGCAAAGCGCACCCTCGACGAGCTGGCGGTGCTGGTCGCCCCCCACGCCAAGGTGATCCGCGACGGCGCCAGCGCCAGCCTGCTGGCCGAGGAGATCGTGCCCGGCGACGTGATCGAGGTCGCGCCCGGCGACCAACTCGTCGCCGACGGCGCGGTGAGCGGCTCGCGCGGGATGACCCTCGACGAGTCGATGTTGACCGGCGAGGCCGACGGCGTGCGCAAGGAGACCGGTGACCGGGCGCTCTCGGGCTCCTTCTGCGTCAGCGGCTCCGGCAGCTACAAGGTCGACGCGGTGCGCGAGGATAGCTACGCCGGCAAACTCGCCGGCGAGGCCCGCGCCTTCCGCCACCCCCCGTCGCCGCTGCAGGGCGAGGTCAACCGGGTGATCATCGCCTGCGTCTACGTGATGGTGCCGCTGGCGATCCTGCTGATCCTCACCCTGAAGCTGCGCAACACCGGCATCGAAGAGGCAGCGCAGACGGCCACGGCCGGCCTGGTCACGCTGGTGCCCGAGGGCCTGGTCCTGCTGATGAGCGTCACCTTCGCCGTCGCCGCTGTGCGGCTGGCAAAAAAAGACACGCTGGTGCAGCAGATGAGCGCCACCGAGAGCCTCGCCGCGGTCGACACGATCTGCGTCGACAAGACCGGCACCCTGACCGACGGCGAGTTGCGCCTGCTCGATGCCGAGGTGGCCGAGGGGGTCGACGTCAAAACCGCCCACGCCGCACTCGGCCGCTTTGCCGCCAGCGCCGGCGATCGCAACCGCACCCTGGAGGCGATCGGCGAACGCTTCCCCGGCGAGGCCGGCCGGGTCTCCGGCGAAGTCCCCTTCTCCTCGGAGTGGAAGTGGAGCGGGCTGCGGATCGACTCCGCCAGCTACGTGCTCGGCGCGCCCGACGTGCTCAGCGAAGCCGGCGCGCTCACCCTCCCCCCCGATCTCGCCCGCGTGCTCGAGCGCGAGACCGCGGCCGGGCGCCGCGTCGTCGCCTTCGCCGAAACCAGCGAGCCGCTGCCGACCAGCCCCGGCGAGCAGCCGCCGCCGCGGCTAGCGCCTGTCGCCCTGGTCGTGCTGGAGGAGACGTTGCGGCCCGACGCCGCGGAAACAGTCGCCCTGATGCGCGAGGAAGACGTCGACCTGAAGCTGATCTCCGGCGACGCCAGAGCCACCGTGACGGCGGTCGCCGCGGCGGTCGGGGTCCCTGAGGACGCCGGCGTGGTCGAGGGTCACGAGCTGCCCGAGGACCCCGAAGAGCTCGCCGCGGTGGCCCAGCGCAACACCGTCTTCTGCCGGATCAAGCCCGAGCAAAAGCGCGACCTGGTCGCCGCCCTCGCCGCCTCGGGCCGCTACGCGGCGATGATCGGCGACGGCGTCAACGACGTGCCGGCACTGAAGCGGGCGCGGATGGCGGTGGCGATGGGCTCCGGTGCCCAGGTGACCAAGGGAGTCGCCGACGTCGTCCTGCTCAAGGACGAGTTCGCCCGCCTGCCGCAGGCGGTCGGCGAAGGCCGGCGGATCGCCCGCAACGTCCACCGGCTCGGCCGCCTCTACCTGACCAAGACGGTCTACGCCGCCGCCCTGATCGTGCTCGTCGCGATCCCCGGCTTCGCCTTCCCTTTCCTCCCCCGCCACCTCACCCTCGCCGCCTTCCTGACGATCGGCATCCCCTCCTTCGTCCTCGCCCTGGCGCCGTCGGACGGGCCGCTCTACCGCGGCCGCCTGCTGCGCGCCCTGGCTGCCTTCGCAGTGCCAGCGGGTCTGGCAACGGCGCTCGGCTCGATCCTCTCCTTCTTCCTCGTCGACACCGTCTTCGGCGGCAGCCTGGCGGCCGGCCGCACCGCGGCGACGACGACGCTGATCGTGCTCGGCCTCAGTTTCGTGCTGCTGCTCGAGCGCGGCCCCGGCCGCGAGCACATCGCGATCCAGAGCTACATGCTGGCCCTGATCGCCGGGCTCGGCGCCCTCTTCGCCCTGATCCTCGCCGCCGCGCCGGTGCGCGACTTCTTCGAAATGGTGATCCTCAGCGCCAGCCAGTGGTTCCTGGCACTGCTCTCGGCAGCCGTGGGCCTGACGATCGCCAGCGTGCTCTGGAAGCTGCCTCTGATCGAAGCCTGGGAAGCCGCGCCCGATTCGACCGCTGTCCATGGCGACGGCACCTGATTTTCGACTGTGGGCCATATCGGTCGGGGGTTCTCGTGCCTAGCGTTCACGCATGGCGACAACCCTCGATCCGGCATCCCTCTCTCCCTCTGCCGGGAAGTACCCACTGCCGGTGGGTCACTTCGACGAGGCCTTCGCCACGGCAAGCACCGCGCGCTCTCCCTGCGCGGACGTCATGGACGCGCTCGCGCAGCAGGATCTGGTGGCGCTGCGCGAGCGCGTTCAAATTGCCGCCGCCTCGATCGGCCTCAGCTTCGGCGACGGACCGATCGCGGTTGACCCGGTGCCGCGGGTAATTGTCGCGAGCGAGTGGGAGACCCTGGAAGTGGGGCTGCGTCAGCGCGCCCGCGCCCTCAACGCCTTCCTCTTCGACGCCTATGGCGATCAGCGCATCTTCGAAGCCGGGGTAGTGCCACGGCGGCTGCTCGAGACGTCGGCTGGATACGAGCCGCGTATGCGTGGACTGCTCGATCCGTCCTCGCCGGCAGCCGCCGTGGCAGGCTTCGATCTCGTTCGCGACCCCGCCGGCGAGCTGCTGGTGCTGGAGGACAACCTGCGCATGCCTTCCGGGGCCACCTACGCGACGGCGCTACGCCGCATCGTCGCGCCAGCCCTTGACGCTGCGGTCTCACCACGGCCGCTCGACGGCTACCTCGTCGCTCTCGGCAAAGCGCTCGGTGGCGGCTGGCGCGAGCGGGCGGGCGGCGAGGCAGCGGCGATCCTCTCCGACGGCCCCGCCAGCGGTGCTTGGTTCGAGCACCGCGAGCTCGGCCGCGTGCTCGAGCTGCCGGTGATCACCCCCGGTGAGCTGGAATCCGCCGGAGGCCGCCTCTGCTTCCGGTTGGGACGGGAGCGCTACCCGCTCGACGCGATTTACCGCCGGGTTGACGAGGACCGGCTGAGCGAAGCCGACGGCTCGCTGACCGCCCTCGGCGAGCTGCTGATGCCGCCGCTCGAATCCGGCAATCTGCGCTGCCTCAACGCCTTTGGCACCGGCCTCGCCGACGACAAGCTCGCCCACGCCTACGTCGAGCGCTTCGTCCGCTTCTACCTCGGTGAGGAGCCACTGCTGCGCTCGGTGCGCAGCTTCGACCTCGGCGACGAGGCCGAACTGGCGATCGCCCTAGAGCGGCTCGACGAAATGGTGATCAAGCCGCGCGATGGCTTCGGCGGGCGCGGGGTGACGATCATGGCGCGAGCGAATGCCGAGACCCGGCGCGAAACCGCGGCCCAGGTTCACCGTGATCCCACCGGCTTCGTCGCCCAGGAGACGGTGGCGCTCTCAACCCACCCGACGGTCTGCGAGGGCGAGCTGCGGCCGCGGCACGTCGACCTGCGGCCCTTCGTCGTCAGCGGCCGTGACGGCATCGCGACGATGCCGGGCGGCCTCACCCGCTTCGCTCCCGAGGCCGGCGAGATGATCGTCAACAGCTCCCGCGGCGGCGGCTGCAAGGACACCTGGGTACTGAAGGCAGAGCGATCGCGGGCGGCGTCGTGAAGCGGCGCTCCCTTGCCTCCCGGCGCGAGCGGCCGCTGATCGGCGTCACCACCTCCGAGGTGCGCCGGGCCGAGAGCACCGAGCCGACCCCGGAGGGCGAGCCGCCGCGCCACGAGATGGCGCTCGGCCTGCCTTACCTGCGCGGGCTCGAGGCAGCCGGTGCCCTGCCCGTGGTGATGCCGCCATTGAGCGAGGAAGCGATCGAGCCGCTGCTCGACCGCTTCGACGGCATCTGCCTCTCCGGTGGCCCCGACCTCGACCCCGGCACCTATGGCGCCGAGCCCCACCCCGAGCTGGGCCCGACCGAGCCCGACCTCGACCGCTTCGAGCTGGCGGTGGCGCGGCGGGCCGACTCGCGCGAAATCCCGATCCTGGCGATCTGCCGCGGCACCCAGGCGCTCAACGTCGTCCGCGGTGGCTCGCTGCACCAGCACCTGCCCGAGCTCTCGACCGAGATCGCCCACCGCCAGAAACTGCCGGGCGACCAGCCCAGCCACCCGGTGACGATCAAGTCCGGCAGTCGCCTGGCGGAGGCGCTCGGGGTCGGAGAGGTCGAGGTCAACTCCTTCCACCATCAGGCGATCGAGCGGCTCGGCGAGGAGTTGGTCGTCTCCGCGGTCGCGCCCGACGGCACGATCGAGGGCATCGAGGACCCCCGCCGGCGCTTCCTGATCGGCGTCCAGTGGCACGCCGAGACGCTCGTCCACCGCGAGCCCGAGGCGGAGCTCTTCCGCCGCTTCGTCGCGGCCTGCCGCGACGACGGCGCCGAGTTCGAACGGCGCAGCGGCAGGGAGATGGCCCTGTGAGCGCCCCAATGGAGGTCCGGTGAGCGAGGCGATGAGCACGCTGCCCGCCTGGGCCACTTGGGCGCCCGCCCATGAGCTCGGCCCCTACACGGTCGGGATCGAGGAGGAGGTGATGCTGCTCGACGAGATGACCTGGGCCCTGGCCCACCGCATCGACAGCGTCCTGCCGCGACTGCCGCGGACCGAGGTCGAGAGCTTCACCGCCGAGACCCACGGCTCAGCCCTGGAGATCCAGACCGGCGTGCACGGCCAGATCAGCGGCGCGATCGGCGAGCTGGCGGCGCTGCGGGCCGAGCTCGATCGGGTCCTGCGCCCGCTCTCGATGCGCGCCGCGGTCGCTGGCACCCACCCCTTCGCGGTCTGGCAGGAGATCGTCGTCTCGGCCGGCGAGCGCTACCAGTTCGTCTACGGCTCGATGCGCGAGCTGGCCCGCCGCGAGCCGACCTTCGGCCTTCACGTCCACGTCGGCGTGCCCGACGCCGAAGCGGCGATCCACGCCGCCAACCGCCTCCGGGTCCACATCCCGCTGCTGCTGGCGCTCTCGGTCAACTCGCCCTTCTGGCAGGGCCGCGACACCGGCCTCGCCTCAGCCCGCACGCCGCTCTTCCAGGCCTTCCCGCGGGTCGGCATCCCCCGCGCCTTCCCTGACTACGCCGACTACGTCGAGGCGGTCGACGTGCTGATCCGCAGCGACGCTGTCCCCGAGCCGACCTTCCTCTGGTGGGACGTGCGCCCGCAGCCGCGCTTCGGCACGGTCGAGGTGCGGATCATGGACGCCCAGACGACCCTGGCCGATGCCGCCGCGCTAGCCGCCTTGGTCCAGTGCATCGTTCGCTACGAGGTCGAGGACGAGCCCGACGTCAGCCAACTGGCGATTCCCCAGGAGGTGCTGGCCGAGAACCGCTTCCTCGCCGCCCGTGACGGCATGGATGCCGAGCTGATCGAGCCCAGCCTCGATCGGCGAATCCCGGCGCGCGAGCTGCTCGGCGACCTCATCGTCGCCTGCCGCCCCCACGCCCAGGCGCTCGATTGCGTCGCCGAGCTGGACCACGTCATCACGCTCGGCGAAGGCACCGGCGCCAAGCGCCAGCTCGAGCGCTCGCGCACGCTCGGCTCGCTGCCCCGTCTCGTCGGCGTCCTAGCCGACGACTTCCTCGCCGCGCCCTAGTCGCGCGGGGCCAAGACGAACTGGCTGACGATCAGGTTGGCCGCCAGCCGCGGCTCAGAGCCCTCGCGCAGGCGCTCGATCTTGACCTCGATCACGACCGTGCTCTTGCCGGCGTGCAGGGGCGTGGCAACGGCGACGATCTCATCGCCGGGCAGGCCGGCGGAGAAGACGTTGAGCTTGAGCTCGATCGTGGTGAAGTTGTGGCCAGGCGGGATGTTGCGGAAGGTCGCCCAGGCGGCGACGGTGTCGCCGAGCGCGGTCCAGACACCGCCGTGGACGTAGCCGCCGGGGTGCAGGTGGCGCTGGTCGACGAGGATGCGGCCGCTGGCGAAGGAGTCCTCGATCTCGATCGGCTCGATGCCGAGGTCGCCGGGGAAGCTGCCACCGATGAAGCCGCGCACGTTCTCGGGTGTGAAAAAGGATCCATCTGGTGTCGCCGCGCGCTCGCTCACTGCGTCGCCGCCAGCTCGTAAGCCCCCGGGGCCAGCTCCTGCGTGCGGCGCCGGTAGGCGCTCCACACCCAGGGCCAGTTGTTGGGGTCGTTGCCGTTCTCGTCGATGTACCAGTTGCTGCAGCCACTCTGCCAGACGGTCTTGGCCAGGGCGGCGCGCAGTTCGCGGTCGAAGTCCGCCGCCGCCTCGCGCCTCACCTCGATGCGCCCGGCTCCGCTCGCCTCCATCTCACGCAGCGCGGCGAGCACGTGGCCGATGCCGCACTCGAGCGTGTTGACCACCGAGCCGCTGCCGCCATTGGTGTTCGGCCCGTAGAGCAGGAACATGTTGGGGAAGCCGGGCACGCTGAGGCCCAAGTAGGCGCGGGCCACCTCGGCCCAGGCCCCCTCCAGGGTGAGGCCCTCGCTGCCGGTTATCTCCATCGGCGCGATGAAATCGTGGCTGGCGAAGCCGGTCGCGAGGACGATCGCGTCGGCGGGGCGCTCGATTCCGGCCGCGTCGCGGATGCCGCCGGGCGTTACGCAGTCGATCCCCTCGGCGATGAGCTCGACGTTGTCCCGGGTCAGGGTCGGGTACCAGTCGTCGGTGAGCATGATCCGCTTGCAGCCGAACTCGTAGGTCGGCGTCACCTTGCGGCGCAGCTCCGGGTCGGAGATCGCCGTTTTGATCTGGCGCATGCCGAGGAGCCGGAACAGCGGCAGCAGCCAGCGGTGCCGGGTGAAAGCGGCGGCGGCGAGCTCCTGGAAGGCGTAGACCGAGGCGCGGTCGAGGCGCCGCAGCGCCGGCAAGCGGCGGAAGATCGCGCGGAGCGGGCGCGAGTAAGCGAAGTCGCCCTTCGCCAGCGTCCAGCCGGGCGAGCGCTGGTAGACGTCGAGCTGCGCGACTTCCGGCTGGATCGCGGGCCCGGCCTGGATCGCGCTGCAGCCGGTGCCGATCAGGGCGACGCGCTTGCCGGCAAGGTCGACGTCGTGGCGCCACCCGGCGGTGTGGAAGGCCGGGCCCCGGAAGTCGTCGAGGCCACGAATCGGAGGCACGCTCGGCACCGAGAGCTGCCCGCAGGCGGTAACCAGCAGGTCGGCCTCGTGCGGCCCGGCACTCGTCTCCAGCAGCCACTTCCCCCGCTCGGCCTGCCAGCTCGCACTCTTCACCTCAGTGCCGGTGCGGACCTTGCCGAAGACGCCGAAGCGCCGGGCGACGCCTTCGATGTAGGCCCGAATCTCCGGGCCGGGCGAGAAGCGCCGCGACCAGCGGTTGGGCGCGAAGGAGTACTCGTAGAGGTGCGAGGGGATGTCGCAGGCGGCTCCCGGATAAGTGTTGTGCTGCCAGACCCCGCCGACCCGCTCGCCCTTCTCGAAGACGGTGACGTCCTCGTAGCCCTCGCGCTTCAGCATCACGGCGGCGCCGACCCCACCGAAGCCGCCGCCGACTACCGCGATTGAGGGTCCCTCAGCCAAGACCAAAGCCTTTCAGTCCGTAGTCGCCAAACGGCTCGTCGCGCTCGCGCACGGCCTCTTTGAACCCGCCCTCGGCGGCGCGGCGGACGAAACCGTGCCCCTCCTCGGTGTGGCGGGCGACGCCGTCGAAGAAGGTGCCAAGCAGTTGCGTCTGGTGCAGGCCCTGGGCGTAGAGGCCCTGGTTGACCAGCATCTTCATCATCACCAGCTGGTTGATCGGCATCTGCGCGACCCGCCCGAGCAGCCGCTCGAAGCGCTCGTCCAGCTCGGCGGCCGGCGCCGCCTCGGTAGCCAGGCCCCACTCCTCAGCCTCGGCGCCGGTCAGCGAGTCGCCGGTGAAGAGCAGCCGCTTGGCCCGCATCGGCCCAACCCGGGAAGCCCACATCGCCGTCGTCGGCGAGCCCCAGACGCGGGCCGGCGGGTAGCCGATCTTGGCGTCCTCGGCGATCACCAGCAGGTCGGAGCAGAGCGCCATGTCGGTGCCGCCGGCGACGCAGTAGCCGTGCACCTTGCAGAGCACCGGCTTTTCCGAGTGAAAGAGGCTCATGAAGCCGCGCACGTTGCGCCACATGAACTGGAAGTCGGTAACCGGATCCCAGTTGGACTCCGGCATGTGGTTGGCCCCAATCGTCGCCGGATCGAGCGGCGACCCAGCCGGCGCCTCCACCCCACCAAGCTCACTCATGTCCCCCTCGGCCGAGGCAACCAGGTCATAGCCCCCGCAGAACCCCGTGCCGTTACCGGCCAGGGCAATCACATGCACCGCCGGATCAAGATTCGCGCGCTCGACGCAGGCCGCCAGCTCGGCCGGCATCCGCGGCGTGATCCCGTTGCCGCGCTCCGGCCGATTCAGGGTGATGCGCGCGACCGGACCGTCGGTCTCATAGGTCAGGGTCTTCGAGCGGAGCCATGGCTAGGCCGAGCCTACCGCCAGATAGGTGCGCAGAATCGGGTCCGCAATTTGCCACGAGCCACGACCAAGCTGTTCAGCGACCCCGATGTCGCCCAACGAGTCGAGCACGCGGCGAACCTGCTCGGCGTGGGCTTCGACCGCGTAGGGAGCCTCACCGGCGGCCAGTGCCCGCGCCACACGGAATGGAAGATCAGCTCCCTTCGCCAATCGCAGGCCGCGCATTCTTTCGACGACGAGTCGACAGCGTTCGGCGTCGTGGGAGCGGGCCCGCTCCCAGGCAAGGTCGACCGTTGTCGCGTCGAGCAGGCTCTGACCCGATTCCCGCAGTGCAACGAAGGCCTCCGCGGCGACCAGCATCGTCACGCGCGGGTGGCCACCGCCAAGCTCGACGAGACGGCGCAGGCTCGCCGTCTCGACTCCCACTGCAGCCTTCGCGAAGCGCTTTTCCAGGCCCTCCTCCCACTCGTACGCGGAGATCTCGGAAAGGGAATAGGAGCCCCCAAACCCGCCTAGTGGCGCATCTGGAAGGAAGATCCTTTCCATCGCGTGCTCGCGACTGCCGGCGAACAGCAGGCTGACCTCGCTCGAGCGCTGGAAGGTCGCCCGCATCAGAGCCTGCAGGCGGTCGGGATCGCCGAAGGGGGCGCCCGGAGCCGCCAGCTCCTGCAGCTCGTCGATGAACAGGGCCACCGGACGCCCGTCCTTTTCCGCCAAGCGCTGGGGAAGCGCCAGCGCCTCCTCGAGCAATTCGTCGGGCTGAGACGTCTCTCCACCCGGTTCGAACGCGATCTTCACCCCGTCGCCGAGATCCAGCGAGGCCTGAACTCGCAGGCGATCGCCGACGCGCTCCCAGGCCTGCCTGACATCGGCGAGAGCGCGGCGCAGCGGGGGCCTACAAGCCAGCACCGCTCGGGTCAGATCACGGGCGAGTCCCGCGGCGCCCGCCGAACGCATCAGGTCAACCGAGGCGGCGTATCGGCCCTCGGCTTCAAACCTGCTGAGCGCCGCGTCGCACACTGTCGTCTTGCCGGTGCGACGGGGCGCCAGGATTCGCAGGCTTTGCCCGGAGCCGAGGCTGGCGGCGATCCGGTCCACGTCGCCACCGCGCCCGATCATCTGATCGGGCGCTACCGGCTGGTCGGTGGGAAAGAGCTGCTCTCGACTGTTACCACGCATCTGTGGTATTTAACCACAGATTTGTGGGAATTCTTTTGTCTTCAGAACAGCGCGCGCCTCAGACCCGTTCGACGATCATCGCCTTGCCCTGGCCGCCGGCCACGCACATGGTCTCGATGCCGACTTGGTGGTCGTCGGTCTCCATCGCGTTGAGCAGGGTGCCCATGATGCGGGCGCCGGTCATGCCGAAGGGGTGGCCGAGAGCGATCGCGCCGCCGTGGGTGTTGAGCTTCTCCAGCGGGATATCGCACTCGTCCATGATCGGGATCACCTGGGCGGCGAAGGCCTCGTTGAGCTCGACCGTGCCGACGTCGTCGATCGTCATCCCGGCGCGGTCGAGGACCTTCTTGATCGCTCCGATCGGGGCCACGCCCATGTACTCGGGCTCGTTGCCCCAGGTGGCGGCCTTGACGATGCGGGCGCGCGGGGTGATGCCGAGCTCCTTGGCCTTGGTGTCGCTCATGATCAGCACCGCGGCGGCGCCGTCGTTGAGCGGGCAGGAGTTGCCCGCGGTCACACCGCCGCCGCCGAAAGCCTCGGGCAGTTCGGAGAGCTTCTCCAGGGTCGAGGAGGCACGGGGACCGTCGTCCTTGCTGACCACGGTGCCGTCGGGCAGCGTCACCGGGACGATTTCGCGATCGAAGAATCCGTCCTCCTGCGACTTCACCGCCAGTTCCTGCGAGCGCTGTGCGAACTTGTCCATGTCGGCGCGGCTGACCTCGTAGTGGTTGGCGACGTTGACCGCGGTCAGACCCATGTCGATGTAGGCGTTGGGCTGGCCGTTCTCGCCGATCAGGTTGGGGTTGCGATCGTCGGCCCCGGCCGGCTCGGTGCGCTCGTTGAAGCGGCTCACCCACTCGACCCCGGCGGCGATGTAGACGTCGCCCTCGCCGGCCTTGATCGCGTTGCCGGCGTGGCGGATTGCGTCGAGGCTGGAGGAGCAGTAACGCGAGACGGTGACGCCGTTGACCGTCTGCGGCAGCTTCTCGGAAAGCAGCGAGATGATCCGGCCGATGTTGAACGCCTCGAGGCCCTGCGGCATGCCGACGCCGCAGAAGACGTCCTCGACCAGAGCCGGGTCGACACCCGGGTTGCGCTCGAGCAGCTGGTCGACCACGAAAGCGCCCATCTCCTCCGGGCGCAGCTGGGCCAGCGAGCCCTTGAAGGCACGGCCAATCGGCGTGCGGATGGTGTCGACGATTACTGCCTCGGGCATGCGGGTCATCTCCTTCGAGCTGGGGTCGGGAAGTGCGGGCCGCAGGGTAGTGGATCGGGAGCGCAGGGCTCCGCGGCAGGCTCTAAGTTAGTGGCGATGTCGCTGGACGGACTGCGGGCGTGGATCGGGCTGGTCGAGCGCAAGCTCACCATGCGCACGCGCGTCTTTCTCGTCCTCGTCGCGATTGCGGTCGGCGGAGCGGGCGCCGCCATCGTGCTGGCAATCGACGCCCAGGACAACGCGGTGACCAAGGGTGACCTGCAGACCGTGCGCGACGAACTCGCCGGCACGGCGGCCCCGGCCGAAGTGCCTGAGACGAGCGAACTCGAAGCTGAACTGGAAACGCTGCAGGCAGAAGTCGCCTCGCTGCGGGCTGAAGCCGCCTCGAAAGGCAAGGGAAGCGGCGCTGCTGAAGCGCCAAGCGCGACCCCCCAGAAGTAACGAGATCGTGCGAATTAGCACGATCTTTCCCCGCATCGTCCCCTGACTGCGTTACATTCGCCGCAATTCGACCTCGCGAGCACCCGCGAGCTCTGCCGCCCAGGCAGTGAAAGGAGTTGCCCTGATGCCAGAGGGTTACTGCGTCAAGGAGCGCAAGAAGGTCGAGATCAAAGACGCCAAGCAGGTGACGATGAAGAACGGTCGTCCCGCGATCCAGGGAACCTGCCCGGATTGCGGCACGAAAATCTTCAAGATCGGCAAACTCGAGTAGTCCGAACCTGAACCTGCGTCAGCGGGCATTCGTATGCCGATCGAATGCCACCTGGCGCGTTGACAGACGAGCGGGACGTGCGTGAGGCCTACGCGGCTCACGCATCCGAGCTCTACGGCTTCGCGGTCCGCTCGCTCGGCGACTCCGGTCTCGCCGAAGAGGCCGTCCAGGAGACCTTCCTGCGCGCCTGGCGCGCCGGCGAGCGCTTCGATCCCCAGATCGGCTCGCTGCGCACCTGGCTGTTCGCGATCCTGCGCAACGTCGTGATCGACCTCGGTCGCGCCCGCGCCGCCCGGCCAACCGTCTCCGACGAAGGCGTAGAGGCCGCGGTCGAACCCTTCGACGAGGCGTTGCTCTCCTGGCAGATCGAGGAGGCGATGCGGCGGATCGGCGACCAGCACCGCCGCGTCCTGGTCGAGACCTACTACCGCGGCCGTCCCTACGCCGAGGTCGCCGATGAACTCGGCGTGCCCGAGGGAACGGTGAAGAGCCGCGTCTACTACGGCCTGCGCGCGCTGCGGGTCGTGCTCGAGGAGATGGGCTATGAAGACTGACGGCTGCCGCCACTGGAAAGAGGAACTGGGCGCCTACGCGCTCGGACACCTCTCCGGCGAAGAGCGAGCCGCCCTCGAGGCCCACCTCGAGGGCTGCCCTGCCTGCCGGGCCGAGGCGGACTCGCTGTTTGCCGTCTCGCGGCTGCTCCCCCACGCCGATCCCGAGCGCTTCGGCCCGGCGCCGCAACCACCGGCGGAGTTGGGTCAGCGAATCGCCGCGACGATCGGTGGCGAGCGACGCTCCAAGCGGCGCCAACGTCGCCTGCGCTTCGGTCTCGGCTTCGGTGGAGCCGCCGCGGCCACGGCGATGGCGGTGCTGGCGATCTTCATCCTCTCCAGCGGCAGCGAAGGCAGCCCCGAGCAGCACGTCGCCTTCCGCTCCCTGCCCAGCGGCGTCAAGATCGCCGCCACGCTCGAGCCGCAGGCCTTCGGCACCGAGATCCACATGTACGTCAAGGGCGTCAGCTCCGGCACGCTCTGCCGTGTCTACATGCGCGGGCCCGGTGGCGACGAAGTCTCGGCCGGCACCTTCCGCTACCGCTGGGGCGCCGATGACTCGGCCGTACTCAGCGCCGCGCTCGATCTCTCGCGCGCCGAGGCACTGATCGTGCACGCCGGCAAGCGCACCTTCGTCGCCCCGCTCGACCGCGGCGAAGCAACCGACAGCAATGCACCCGAAGAGGAGGAACCGACGTGACGAAGTCTTTCCCCGCAGTCGCCGCCCTGGCCCTGATCGCGCTGCTCGCGATCGCCGGCTGCGGCTCCAGCAGCAACAGCAGCAGTTCGAGCTCCGGTGGCGGTGGCGCCTACGGCGGCGGCGGCGAAACGTCGTCGACGGCGGCCTCGAGCGAACCGTCCGGCGGCGGCACCGTGGCAGTCGTCACCGCCGCCTCGGCGCCGAAGCTGGGCAAGATCATCGTCGACTCGAAAGGGCTGACGCTCTATGACTTCCACAAGGACAAGGGCGGCAAGTCGGCTTGCTACGGCGCCTGCGAACAGGCCTGGCCGCCGCTGACCAGCGAAGGTGAACCGGAAGCTGGCGAAGGGGCGATGGCGTCGAAGCTCGGCACGACCGAACGCAAAGACGGCACCCTGCAGGTCACCTACGCGGGTCACCCGCTCTACACCTTCGTCGAGGACAAAAAGCCGGGCGAAGCCAACGGCAACGACAGCTCCGCCTTCGGCGCCCAGTGGTACGCGCTGCTGCCCAGCGGCGAGGAGGCCGGCGACTAGGAGCGCTTGCGGGCGGAGATCGATGGTGGGACCAGCTCGCGGATCTCGGCCAGCAGCCGAATCGCGAGCTCTCCCGCCTCCTCGCCCGGCTTGGCCTGTCCCTCGCGCGGCTCGAAGAAGCGGATCCGCAGGCGCGGGCGCCGCGGGAAGCCGGTCAGGTCCGAGGTCCCCTCGATCGCGACGCAGACGATCTTCGCCTCGGGGACTTCAAGCGCGAGGCGGCCGACGCCACTGCGCGCCCGTAGGACCTTGCCGCGCGAGCGCGTGCCTTCGGGGAAGACGCCGATGCAGGAGCCGCGGCGCAGTTCCTCCACCGCCCGCGCCAAGGCGCCGGCATCGCCCGCTTCGCGCTCGATCGGGATCTGGCCCATGCCGTTGAGAACCGGGGCCAGGCCGCGCACCTTCCAGAGGTCCGATTTGGCCAGGGCCTTGATCTGGCGGCGCTTGATCGCCGAGATGCCGACCATCACCGGGTCCCAGTGGCTGTCATGGTTGCCGACCACCAGCGCCGGGCCGCTCTCCGGCAGCGCCTCGACGCCCTCTGCCTTCAGACCCCCCCAGAGCGCCACCGGACGACAGACCGCCATCGCCGTTCGGTACATCGGGCTCGGCTCTCGCTTGGCCCCTGCGGGTGTGGTGAACCCCCCTTGCGGGGTAGTGGCCTCCATTGCGAGCGGCACCGTACCCGATCGAACTAAATCGCTGCCCGTCAGGACAAGGAATCCCTCAAAGTGATCAAAGTCACGTATTCAAAATGGCCAGCGGTCGAAGGTACTCATCTCGCTTCTGCAGTGCTGATCCGCACCTTGAATCCCGGCTGTAGCAATCACAACTATCTAAAGTGTCATCTGTGACGACGCAGAAGCCCCTCGAGCTGATCCTGGCTCGCAACCTGATGTCTGCGCTCTCGACCCCGGCCTTCCTGGTCGACGAGGGCGGCGTCCTCGTCTTCTACAACGAGGCGGCCGGCGCCCTGCTCGGCAAGCGCTTCGAGGAACTGGGCACGGTTGGCGCCGAAGAGTGGGGCTTGCTCTTCGGGCCGTTCGACAAAACCGGCGAGCCGATCCCCTACGACGAGCTGCCGCTGGTCGTCGCCGTGCGCAACGGCCGCCCGGCTCACGCCGACCTGCAGATCAGCTCCGCCGACGGCACTCGCCACCAAGTCGAGGTCTCGGCCTTCCCGATCCTCACCCCGCACGGCTCGCAGGGCGCGATCGCGGTCTTCTGGCCGGCCGGATCCAGCAATGGCGCGGGTCACTGAGATGAAGGTCAAGCTCTGGGGCACGCGCGGTTCGATCCCCTCCCCAGGGCCGGAGACGATCCGCTACGGCGGCAACACCTCCTGCGTCGGCGTCACCCTTGCCGACGGCTCGATGCTGGCGCTCGACGCCGGCACCGGCATCCGCAGCCTCGGCCTGGCCCTCGCCAACGAGCCGGCGCGGCTGCACATCTTGCTCACCCACCTGCACCTCGATCACATCCAGGGCCTGGTCTTTTTCGCCCCCGCCTTCCAGCCGCAGACCGAGATCGTGATCTGGGGCCCGGCCTCGCCCGAGGCCTCGCTGCGCGATCGCATCGCTCGCTACATCTCGGCGCCGCTCTCGCCGGTCGAGGTGCGCGAGCTGCCCTGCGACGTCTCCTTCCGCCACTGCCCGCAGACGGAGTGGGAGATCGGCTCGGCGCGGATCAGCGCCGCCTCCGTCTCCCACCGCGGCCCGACGCTCGGCTACCGGATCGATGATGGCGGCTCCTCGCTCGCCTACATCCCCGACCACGAGCCCGCCCTCGGCGCCGACCTCGACTCGCTCGAGGAGGACTGGATCTCCGGCCTCGGCCTCGCCCGCAACGCCTCGCTTTTGATCCACGACGGCCAGTACGCCGACGCCGAGTACCCCGACCACGTCGGCTGGGGCCACTCCTCGCTCTCCCACGCGCTCTCCTTCGCCCGCCGCGCCGAAGCGGAGCGGACGGTGCTCTTCCACCATGACCCGATGCATTCCGACGAGCGCCTCGACCAGCTGAGCGAGGAAGCGCGCCGGCGCTGGGTGGAGATGGGTGGCAATCCAGAGGCAATCGAGCTCGCTGCCGAGCGGTCCGAGTACGAGCTGCCGGCGCGAGCGGTCAGCGCGATTTCCGCAACTTAGAAACCGCTCGGCTCACGCGGTTCGATTGCCTGCTTTTGCCCGATACGCTGGCACGCGGGATGACGTCGGCTCCTGGAATCGACGCCGCAGTCGAGAGATCTGATCTGGTCAGGGAGGCGCTGGCGACAGCGCAACGTGCCCATGCCGGTCAGCTTCGTCGCGGCAGCGACGGCCGGCAGTTCATCGACCACCCGGTTGCCGTCGCCGAGCTGCTGGTCGGCGAGCGACAGAGCGATGAAGTGCTCGCCGCCGCCCTGCTCCACGACGTGGTCGAGAAGAGCGAGATCAGCCTCGACTCGGTGCACGAGCGCTTCGGCGATGTCGTCGCCGGGCTGGTCGGGGCGATGACCGAAGACGAGTCGATTCCCTCCTACGAGGACCGCAAGGAGGAGCACCGGCGCCGGGTCGCCGACTCCGAGCCGGCGGCACGGGCGATCTTCGCCGCCGACAAACTGACCAACGTGGCGATGCTGCGCGAGGCCTACGCGCTGATCGGCGAGGGGGTCAGCGACGAACTGGCGGTGCCGCTCGACCTGAAGATGTACATCTGGGAGGCCGACCTGGAAATGCTCTTCGACGAGGCGCCGCAGCTGCGCCTGACCGACGAGCTCGCCGACCAGCTCGTGGGCCTCTGGGGCGATCGCTTCAGGGCCGTGCGCGCCCCGTCAGACTGAGCCGCCGACGCAGCGGCAGCACGTACCAGAGGAAGGCGAAGGCGCTCACCGTCCCGGCCCCGGTGATCGCGGTGACGACGCCGTTGCCGAAGAGCACGTCGGTGATCAGCACGATCGCGCTGGTCATCGCCATCGCCAGCAGGGCCAGGCCGGCGATCGTGAAGCGGTTGGCGAGGCGGATCAGCTCGCGCTTCTGCTGCAGGTGGAAGGTGACGCGGTGATAGGAGGAGGGGGCAATCAGCAGGATCGCGGAGAGCGCCGTGCAGAGCAGGGTGAAGAAGTAGACGCCCTTCTCAAAGCCGTTGATCTCGGTGAAGTTCTGCTGGAACGGGACGGCGAGCAGGAAGGCGAAGAGGACCTGGACGCCGGGCAGGGCGACGCGCAGCTCCTGCAGCAACTCACCGAGGTTGCGATCGAGGCGTTCGGTCTCGCTCTCGTCCCGACCCGACGGGCGTTCCTCCATGCCATCACCATAAGGGAAGTGAAGACCGCAATCGTCCTCTTCAACCGCGACCTAAGGCTGCGCGACAACCCAGCCCTGGCGGCGGCGGCGAAGGCCGAACGGACGGTGCCGCTCTTCGTCCTCGACCCCGCCCTGCTCGAGTCGCGCTTCGCCGCTCCCAACCGGGTCGCCTTCCTGCTCGAGTCGCTGCGCGACCTCGGCGAGGGACTGCGCCGCGCCGGCGGGCGGCTCTACGTCCGCCAGGGCGATCCGGTCGAGGAGGCGCTGGCGCTGGCGCGTGAGTGCGGCGCTGGCGAGCTCCACGTCAGCGCCGACTGGAGCGCTTTCGCCCAGCGGCGCGAGCAGGGCCTGAGGCGCGCCTGCAAGGAGCAGGGGGTCGCCTTTCGCGCCCATCCCGGCACGACGATCGTCGCGCCGGGCACGGTGACCCCCGGCGGCGGCGATCACTTCAAGGTCTTCAGCCCCTTCCACCGCGCCTGGGAGGAGGTGCCCTCGCGGCCGCTGGCTCCTGCGCCACGGCGGCTGGCGGTGCCGTCGCGGCTGGCAGCTGGCCGGCTGCCAGCCCTCGGCTTGCTCCTCCGTGGCGAGCTATCGCCCGAGCGCGCACCGGGTGGCGAGACCGCGGGCCGCAAGGCAATGCGCGCCTTTCTCCGCGACGGCCTCGCCGGCTATGCCGACGGTCACGATGACCTGCCCGGCGACAGGACCTCCAGCCTCAGTGCCTACCTGCGCTTTGGCTGCATCTCGCCGCTGGAGCTGCTCGGCGAGGCGCACTCGCGCCGCGGTGGCGCTGCCTACGCGCGCCAGCTCTGCTGGCGCGACTTCCATCACCAGGTGCTCGCCGCCTATCCCGCTCTCCCCCGCCGCGACTACCGGCCGCGCGGCGATCGTTGGTCGCGCTCGCACCGCGCCTTCGAGGCCTGGCAGGAGGGGCGCACCGGCTACCCGATCGTCGACGCGGCGATGCGCCAGCTGCAACGCGAGGGGCGGATGCACAACCGGGCGCGGATGATCGTCGCCTCCTTCCTGACCAAGGACCTCTACCTCGACTGGCGCTGGGGCGCCGACCACTTCTGGGACCTGCTCAGCGACGGTGAGATCGCCAACAACGCCGGCAACTGGCAGTGGGTGGCGGGCACCGGCAACGACACCAGGCCCAACCGCGTCTTCAACCCGATCCGCCAGGCTCACCGCTTCGACCCCAGGGGCAACTACGTGCGTCGCTACCTGCCAGAGCTGGAGCCGGTCGCGGGCAAGGCCGTGCACGAGCCTTGGCGCCTTGACGCCAAACAGCGAGGCGAGCTCGACTATCCCGAGCCGATCGTCGACCACGACGACGCTGCCGCCACTTTCCTCTCCCGCCGCGCGTAGGATCGGGCCGTGGGACGGCTTGCAGTGGTACTTGGCAGCAGCGCCCTCGGCCCGGGTGGCGAGGCGATTGCCGGCGCCGCCGCCGAGCACGGCGCCGCGATCGTGCAGCGCCACGATGACGGCAGCTACGTCCTTCCCCACGAGATCGACCACATCGCCAACCTGCGAGCGCTGGTCGAGCAGGGCTGCGACCGGGTGCTGGCGATCGGCTCGGTCGGCTCGCTCGACGCCGAGCTGCCGGTCGGCTCGCTGCTCTGCCCCGACGACTTCATCGCTCTACACCTCAGTCTCTCTTCCTTCGTCGACGAGCGCGCCCACCGCGCACCGCGTTTCGATCCCGCCTGGCGCGAGGAAGTGCTCGCCGCCTGGCGCTCCAGCGGCGGCGAGCTGCGCGACGGTGGCGTCTACTGGCAGGCGATCGGGCCGCGTTTCGAGACCCCGGCCGAGATCCGGCTGATGGCCGCGCACGCCGACGTGGTCGGGATGACGATCGCCTCCGAGTGCATCGTCGCCGCCGAGCTCGGCCTTGCCTACGCGGCGATCTGCGTCGTCGACAACCTCGCCAACGGCATCGGGTCGGAGCCACTGGAGATCATCGAGCTGGAAGCGGCGCGAGCGGCCAACGCCTTGCAGCTGCACGATGGCCTCGCCGCAGTGCTGCCCCAGCTCGGCGCCGTCGGGCCTTGAGCGCGCCGGGCCTCACCGTTAGCGGCGCCGTCCTCGATGGCGAGCGGGTCGGGCTGCGCTGTGTCGAGGGGAGGATCGCGGCGCTCGGGCCGGATGTGGCGCCGCAGCCAGGCGACGAGACGATCGAGGCGGCGGGGGCGCCGCTGGTCGCCCCGCTGCTCAACGGCCACACCCACGCGGCGATGACCCTCTTCCGCGGCTTCGGCGGCGACCTGCCGCTGATGCGCTGGCTGCGCGAGGTGATCTGGCCGATCGAGGCAAAGCTCGAGCCCGACGACGTCTACTGGGGCACGCGCCTCGCTTGCCTGGAGATGATCCGCACCGGCACGACGCGCTTCTGGGACATGTACTGGCATCCCGCGGCGACGGCGCGGGCGGTAACCGACGCCGGCCTGCGGGCGACGATCGGCGGCCCGCTCTTCGACGCAGATGGCAACACCGAGGCGATGCAGGAGACCGCCTTGCGGAACCTCGACGAGCTCGCCGGGTTCGGCCCTGAGATCAACGCGGCGCTTGCACCCCACTCGATCTACACGGTCAGCGAGGGGCTGCTGCGCTGGACCGGCGAGCGCGCCGCGGAACGTGAGCTGCCGGTCCACATCCACCTCTCCGAGACCGAGCAGGAGGTCGCCGACTGCGTCGCGGAGCACGGTGTGCGACCGGCCGCCTACCTCGACCGGCTCGGCCTGCTGGGCGAGCGCGCGATCCTCGCCCACGGCGTTTGGCTCGACGACGAGGAGCTCACCCTGATCGCCGAGCGCGGCTGCACCGTCGTCACCAACCCGGTCGCCAACATGAAGCTCGCCGTCGGCGGCGTCTTCCCCTACCCGGCGGCGCGCGAGGCCGGCGTCGCCGTCGGTCTCGGCACCGACGGCCCCGGCTCAAACGATTCGCTCGACCTCTTCTCCGACCTCAAGCTCTTCGCCCTCGCCCAGCGCCACACCAGCGGCGACCCAACTGTTGTGCCGGCCGAGGAGGCATGGAGGATCGCCACCGGCGCCCAGGCGCCCTTCCTACGAGGCCAGAAGAACGAACGGAACGTTATGGATGTCAGGCATGCACAACGTTCTCCTCACGAGATCGGCGCCCCGGCCGACTTCCTACTGCTGCGAGCGAAATCACCGGAGCTCGAACTCGGCGACCTGCATTCCGATCTGGTCTACGCGGCAAGCGGGTCGATCGTGGACACAACAGTTGTCGGCGGACGAGTGCTGATGCGCGGCGGTGAGGTGCCGGGATCTGAGGAAGTCGTCGCCCGGGCGGTCGAGCGCTCACGCCGGCTCGGCATCGGCGCCTGAAGCGCTCCGCCAGCACTCTTATACCCCCCGGGGGTATGCTACGGTGAGCGAATGGCCGACATCGCGAGCACGATCGTCGAAGGGCTGAAGCAGTCCTTCCTGATGGCCTACGAGGTCTGGTGGGCACTGGTCTTCGGCTTCGCGATTTCGGCGATCGTCCAGGCCTGGGTGCCGAAGGAGCGGATCGAAGCAACGATGGCCGGCGGCGGGGCGAAGCCGGTGGCCTGGGCAACGGGGCTCGGCGCTGCCTCCTCCTCCTGCTCCTACGCGGCTATTGCGATCGCCAAGAGCCTCTTCCAGAAGGGTGCCTCGGCCACCTCGGCGCTCGCCTTCCAGTTCGCCTCGACCAACCTGGTCTGGGAGCTGGGGCTGGTGCTCTGGGTGCTGCTCGGCTGGCAGTTCACCCTTGCCGAGTACCTCGGCGGCATCCTGATGATCGTGCTGATGGCGCTGCTGCTGCGCGTCTTCGTCTCGCCCCGGCTCGAGGAGCAGGCGCGGGCCCACGCCCAGGAGGCCGACGCGGGCCACGAGCACGACCACGGCGGCAGCGAGGAGACGGCGAGCTGGCGCGAGCGGCTCACCTCCACCGCGGGCTGGAGCGAGGTGGCCGGCAACTTCCGCGGCGACTGGCTGATGCTGTGGAAGGAGATCAGCGTCGGCTTCCTGCTCGCCGGCTTCATCGGCCTGCTCGGTGATGACTTCTTCAATGTCCTCTTCCTCAGCGGCGGGCCGGGCTGGCTGAGCGCGATCGAGAACGTAATCGTCGGGCCGCTGATCGCCGTGCTCAGCTTCGTCTGCTCGGTCGGCAACATCCCCCTCGCCGCCGTGCTCTGGTCGGGCGGGATCAGCTTCGCCGGGGTGATGGCCTTCATCTTCGCCGACTTGATCGTGCTGCCGATCATCGCGATCTACCGCAAGTACTACGGCTGGGCCTTCACCGTGCGGATCGTCGCCCTGATGCTGTTGACGATGATCGTCGCCGCCCTCGCGATCGACGCCCTCTTCAGCGCCGCCGGGCTGATCCCGGAGACGCGGCCCAGTCGTGAGGACGTCTTCGGGTCGGTCCAGCTCGACTACAAGCTGGTCCTCAACATCCTTGGCCTGATCGTCTTTGCGGCGCTCTTCTGGCTCAGCCGCCAGGCGCGCGCGACCGCGCACAGCTGCCCCGCCCACGCTTAACGCCGCTCCCCATGGGGTATAGGCTCGGCCCGAGTGCCCAGCGACGAGGTGACTGACCAAGTGTCGAATACCGGGGCCTCCCCCGTCCGGTACGCAGGCGCGACAAAGCGTTATCCAGGCTCTGCCAAAGCGGCCGTCGAGGAGCTCACGCTCGAGGTGCCGGCGGGTGAGATCTGCGTCCTCGTCGGGCCGTCGGGTTGCGGCAAGACGACGGCGATGCGGATGGTCAACCGCATGGTCGAGATCAGCGAGGGCGACATCCTGATCGGCGAGCAGTCGGTTCGCGACCGCAGCCCGGCCCAGCTGCGGCGCGAGATCGGCTACGTGATCCAGCAGGTCGGGCTCTTCCCCCACCGGACGATCGCCGAGAACATCGTCGCCGTACCCCAGTTGCTCGGTTGGAAGAAGGAGCGCTCCGCCGCCCGCGGCGCCGAACTGCTGTCCCTGGTCGGGCTCGACCCCGACCTCGCCGATCGCTACCCGGCGCAGCTCTCCGGTGGTCAGCAACAGCGGGTCGGGGTGGCGAGGGCGCTGGCGGCTGACCCGCTGGTGATGCTGATGGACGAGCCCTTCGGCGCGATTGATCCGATCAGCCGCGAGCGCCTGCAGAACGAGTTCCTGCGCCTGCAGGCCGAGATCGGCAAGACCGTCCTCTTCGTCACCCACGACATCGACGAGGCAATCAAGATGGGCGACCGGATCGCGGTCATGCGCGAGGGCGGCAAGGTCGCCCAATACGCAACCCCGGCCGAGATACTCATGGACCCCGCTGATGAGTTCGTCGAGGACTTCGTCGGCGCCGATCGGGCGCTGAAGCGCCTGGCGCTGATGCGGGTCGCCGACATCGACCTCTGGAAGGCGCCCCTCGCCTACGTCGGCCAGCCCACCGCCGAGGTGAGGGCGAAGCTGGCCGAGCCCGACGTCGAGGTTCCCTATCCGCTGCTGGTCGACAGCGAGCGCCGCCCACTTGGCTGGCTCTCCGAGCGCGACCTGGCCGGCGAGCAGGTGCCGAGACAACCCGACTCGCCGCTGGGGCCGCTGCTCGACCGCGACGACATCATGCGCGACGCCCTTGCCGACCTGCTCCAGGGCGAGGCTCAGTACGCAGCCGTGGTCGACCACGAAGGCCGCATCGACGGCGTCCTCTCGGTCGAGATCATCTCTGAGTTCCTCAAATCGCCGCAGGCGAAGACCGAGGAGCACAGTGCCGTGGAGCGGCCGCGTGGCTAGCCCGGCGCTCACCCTTGCTGCGGTTGGTGAAGTCGGCAAGGGGTTCTTCCACGAACGGACGACGCAGTCATGCCAAGCGAAGCCAAGCCACCTGTTCTGCTGGGACTGGGCACGGGAACACATCGACCGCTACGGGACCCCGACGCTGCAGCAATTCGAACTCGTCGCGATCTCTGTCGTGCTTGGCTTCACTGTTGCCTTCGCGCTGGCGCTGCTTGCGCATCGCCGCCGCTGGTTGAAGCCGCCGCTGCTGGCCGGGACCGGGATCCTCTACGCGGTCCCCAGCGTCGCCTTCTTCCTCTTGCTGTTGCCGATCACCGGCCGTGGTCGCGAGACCGCGATCATCGCCCTCAGCGCCTACACCCTGCAGATCATCTACCGCAACGTCACCGTCGGCCTCGCAAACGTGCCCGAGTCGGCCAAGGATGCCGCCCGCGGCATGGGCATGACCAAGCGCCAGATCCTCTGGCGGGTGGAGCTGCCCCTGGCCATACCGGAGATCATCGGCGGGTTGAGGATCGCCACTGTCAGCACCGTCGCGATCGCGACGCTGGCGGTCTTCGCCCACGCCGGAGGCCTCGGCACTCAGATCTACGGCGAAGCAAATCTCCATTTTCCGACCTCGATCATCATCGCCGGGGGAATCGCGATGCTGATGGCGCTCGCCTTTGACGCGATCCTGCTGACCATCCAGCGCTTCAGCACGCCCTGGCGGAGGGTGAGGTCGTCGTGAGTCCCGCGCCGGTGCTGGCCTCGTTCGGCGGCGCCTTCGAATTCATCTTCACGCCGCAGACCTCCAACGTCACCGGCGGCAAAGGCGTCGGCGGCCTCCATCAGGTGGCCGAACTCGCGCTCACCCAGCTCGAGGTGACGGTGCTTGCCCTGGCCCTGGCCCTGGTGATCGCCCTGCCGGCGGGCTTGTACTTCGGCCACAGGGGAACCGGAGAACTGCTCGCGATCGGCCTCGGCAACGCCGGCCGCGCGGTCCCCGAGCTGGCGCTGATCGCGCTGATGGCGGCGGTGATCGGGGTCGGCCTGCTCAACCTCACCGTCGCCCTCGCGATCCTCGGCATACCGCCGATCTTGACCAACACTTTCGTCGGCATCCGCGAGGTCGATCGCGCCAGTGTCGAAGCCGCTCGGGGCATCGGCATGACCGAGTTCGAGATCGTGCGCAAGGTCGAGGCGCCGATGGCAATACCGAGCATCTTCACCGGCATCCGCACGGCAACGATCAACATCGTCGCCACCGCGACGATCGCGCCGCTGGCCGGAGTGGCGACGCTCGGGGAATTCATCATCGGCGAAAACGTCTACGGCGACAACGGTGTGCTGGCAGGGGCAATCCTCGTTGCCATCCTCGCCCTGGCCCTCGAGTTCGGGCTCGCCGCAATTCAACGTCGGCTCACTTCGAAAGGCTTGAAGCTGACGCCTGTATGAGTCTCGTCCGTGCAAAACGACAAGAGAGGAATCAAATGAGGTCCAAGTCCACTCGTCTGCGGGCAGCCGCCGCCTTGCTGTTCGCGCTCGCCCTCAGCCTCAGCGTTGCCGCCTGCGGCAGCAGCAGTGACAGCAGCAGCTCCACCGAAGGGGGCGAAGGCGGTGCGGGTGCGATCGTCTCCAATCCCGAAAACGGCAAGGTCAGCCTGACGATCGGCTCTAAGAACTTCCCCGAACAGGAAATCCTCGGGGAAATCTACGCGCAGGCCCTGAAAGCGGCCGGCTACAAGACCAAGAGCGACCTCAACCTCGGCTCTGAAACCGTGGCCCTCAAGGCGGTCAAATCCGGGACCATCTCCGGCTACCCCGAGTACGCGAGCACAGCCCTGACCTCGTTCTTCGGCCTCGAACCGGAAGAAGTCCCGTCCGACGCCACCGAAGCCTGGGAAAAGTCGAACGAAGAATTCGAAAAAGAAGGTCTCACCGCTTTCGAACCGACGCCGTTCGCCAGCGCCAACGCGGTTGGGCTGCTGAAGACAACCGCTGAAAAATACGACCTGAAAACCATCTCCGACCTCGAAGGGGTCTCCGAAGAACTGTCCCTGTACGGGTCGCCGGAGTGTCGCCAGCGAATCGACTGCCTGGCGGGGCTGGAAGAACTGTACGGCCTCAAATTCAAGTCATTCCACCCGGTCGACATCAGCCTCCGCTACACCGTGCTCGAAAAGGGCCAGGCCGATCTCTCGATCCTTTTCACCACCGATCCACAGCTCTCGGCGGAAAAGAACAAGTTCGTCATCCTCGAAGACGACAAGCACGTCTTCCCGGCCGGCAACGTCATCTTCGTCACCAAGAAGTCAACGGCGGAAAAAGCCGGACCGGACTACGAAAAGACGATTCTCGAAGTGCAGAAGGGACTGACACTGCCCGTGATGCAGGAGCTTGATGCTCGGGTGGAACTCGAAAAGCAGACGCCTAAGGAAGCGGCGGCGGCTTATCTGAAGTCGGCGGGGTACGTCGGCTAGGGAATAGGGCGCCCGGGGAGGGGGTCCGCCGGACAAAAGCGGGGAGTGTCCGGCGGACCCCCTCCCCGGGCACTCCACACGCTTGCCGGCGGGCCCCACTGACGAGGGTTAGGCCGCCGCCGGTTCTCCTTGCGTTTCAGCAAGTTCAGCTCGGGTGCGGAGGCGGGCGAAGCAGATGCGGGCGGCCCAGGCGGCGGACAGGCCTGAGACCGCAGCCAGCACCAGTGCCCAGCGCGGGTCGTAGGCTTGGGAGAGCCAGCCGGCTAGGGGGCCGCCGATGGGGGTTGAGCCTAGGAAGACGACTGAGTAGAGGGACATCACCCGACCGCGCATGTGGGGCGTCACGGCCAGTTGCAGCGAGGAGTTGATGGTTGCGGCGAAGGTGACTGAGGCGGCGCCGAGGAGGACCAGGGCGGCGATCTCTACTGCCATCCCCGGTGCCACGGCGGCCAGGAGCGCTGCGCCGCCGAAGGCTAGGGCGGCGCCGGCGATTAGGCGGGGGCTGGTGCGGCCGTGGGAGCCGGTTACTAGGGCGCCGGCTACGGAGCCGATCGCCATCGCTGAGACCAGTGCGGCGTAGACGCCAGCGCCACCGCCGAAGCTGAAACGGGCCAACAGCGGCAGGATCACCTGGAAATTGAAACCGAAGGTGCCGACCAAGGCCATCAGCGCCAGTGGGATCGCCAGCTCGGGGGTGGCGCGGACGTAGCGCAGGCCGGCGCGGATCGCGCCGCGCTCGCGCGTCGCCCGCGGGCCGCTGCGCAGCTTGCTCGGGTCCATTCCCCAGAGGGCGAAGATCATCGCGCCGAAGGAGAGCGTGTTGACGGCGAAGCAGGGACCGACGCCGAGCCCGGCAATCAGCAGGCCGGCGAAGGCGGGGCCGACGAGGCGGGCCGACTGCACGATCACGCTGTTGAGGCTGACCGCGTTGACCACCCGGTCGGCTCCGACCATCTCGATCGCGAAGCTCTGCCGGGTTGGGTTGTCGACCGCGTTGACGCTGCCCATCGCGAAGACGGCGAGGTAGACCATCCAGGGCGCGGCGACGCCGGCCTCGGTGACGATGAAGAGACCGAGCGCCGGAATCGCCATCAGCGCCTGCGTCGCGATCAGCAGCTTGCGCTTTGAGAAGCGGTCGGCGAGCAGTCCGCCCCAGGCGCCGAAGAGCAGCATCGGCAGGAACTGCAGCGCTGTGGTCAAGCCGACGGCGAGGCCGCTGCCGGTAAGGCTGAGCACCAGCCAAAGTGCCGCCACCGTCTGCATCCAGGTCCCAGACAGCGAGACCAGCTGGCCGATGAAGTAGCGGCGGTAGTTGGGGACGGAGAGAGAAGAGAAGCTGCGCCGTAGAACAATGGGTGAGCGCCAAGATCGACGCGGATCAGAACCCCCGGAAGTCACCGCATCGATCTTGGCGCTCACCGCCTCTCACCTTCGAGCATTTGCTCCAAAATCTCGGCGGCCCGCTCCAGGGCAGCTACGTCCTCAGCCGGAAGGTCGCGCATGCGCTTCGCCAGGTAGGCGTTCTTGCGGCCGCGCAGCCGCCGCAAGCGCTCGCGCCCAGCAGCATTGACGCTGACCAGGGAGCTGCGGCCGTCGCTGGGATCAGGCGTGCGCTCGACCAGGCCCTCCCGCTCGAGGCAGCCGAGCGTGCGGGTGACGGTCGGCCGCTTGACCCGCTCGAGCTCGGCGAGCTCACTGGGCGTCAGCGGCCCGTGCCGCTCGATCGTGGCGAGGGCCGCGGTCGAGGTCGGCGTCAGCCCGCTCGCCTCGGCGGCCGCCTCCTGTCGCAATCGCCGCGCCGTGCGCACGATCCCCAACCGCAGCTGCGCGGCGGCGTCAGTAAGAGTGGTGTCAGCGTCTCGTGTCATTAGTTAGCGTTGATAATTAGTTTAGCAAACTACTTTGGGCGGGGCAATGGCGCGTGGAGGCGCAGCGGAGAGGCCGATAGTCACTTTTGAGTAGATTTGGAGGGGAATGAGCGAGGCAGCGATCAGCGTCAAGGGGCTGCGCAAGTCCTACGGCGAGCACGAGGCGGTCAGCGGCATCGACTTCGAGGTCGGCAGCGGCGAGGTCTTTGGCTTCCTCGGGCCCAACGGCGCCGGCAAGACGACCACGATCGAGATCCTCGAGGGGTATCGCGAGCGCAGCGGCGGCGAGGTCGAGGTGCTCGGCGTCGATCCCGGCGAGCCGACCCGCGAGTGGCGCAGCCGCGTCGGCCTGGTCCTGCAGGAGTGCGAGCTCGACCCGCTGCTGACCGTGCGCGAGGCGGTCTCACTCTTCGCCACCTTCTACCCTGCCCCGCGCCCGGTCGAAGAGACGATCGAGCTGACCGGCCTGGCAGAGAAGCGCGAGGCGCGGATCGGCTCGCTCTCCGGCGGCCAGAAACGCCGCGTCGACGTCGCGATCGGGATCATCGGCGACCCCGACCTGATCTTCCTCGACGAGCCAACGACCGGCTTCGACCCGACCGCCCGCCGCGACGCCTGGAACATGATCGAGGGGCTGAAGGATCTCGGCAAGACGGTCTTCCTCACCACCCACTACATGGACGAGGCCGAGCACCTCGCCGACCGGGTGGCGATCCTGCGCGAAGGCCGCATCGTCGCCCAGGGGCCGATGAAGGAGCTCAGCGCCAGCCTCGGCCGCCGCACCGTGATCGGCTTCCGCCTCAACGGCGGCCTCGATGCCGAGGAGGTGCGCTCATGCGTCTCGGCGACGCCGCAGGTGGCCGGTGAGGAGATCAGCATCGAGACCGAGCAGCCCCAGGCCGACCTCTACCGCCTGCTGGCGCTGGCCGAGCAGCGCGGCGTCGCGCTCGAGGACCTCGAGGTGCGCAAGCCGAGCCTCGAGGACATCTTCCTCGACCTCACCCGCGACCAGGAGCGGCAGCCATGAGCGAGCGCCGCATCGTCCTCGCCCAGGCCCGCGCGGCGATCGTGGTCGCCCTGCGCACGCCGCGGGCGCTCGTCTTCACCTTCCTCTTCCCGCTGATCTTCCTCATCCTCTTCAACTCGATCTTCATCAAGGGCGGCGACCAGAGCGTCACCCTGCCGACCGGGCTGAAGCTGAGCGCCCAGGCCTACTTCATGGCCGGGATCACCGCCTACTCGATCTCGCTCTCCACCTTCACCACGCTCGCCGTCTCGATCACCACCCAGCGCGAGCGCGGACAGCTGAAGCGGCTGCGCGGCACACCGATGCCGGCCTGGACCTTCATCCTCGCCCAGGTCCTGCGCGCCACCGCGCAGGCACTGGCGATGACCGTGCTGCTGGTCGCGATCGGCGTGCTCGCCTACGGGGTCGACTTCCCCGGCTCGAGCTTCATCGGCTTCCTCGTCTACGTGGCGCTCGGCACAGCGACGCTCTGCACGCTCGGCATCGCGCTGACGCCGTTCACCCCCACGGTCGACGCCGCTTCGACGATCGCCCCCTTCAGCGTCGTCATCCTCGCCTTCGTCTCCGGCGTCTGGATCCCGATCGACCAGCTGCCGCACTGGCTCGAACAGGTCGGCCGCATCTTCCCCCTCTTCCACCTCGCCGTCGGCCTGCAGAGCACCCTCTCCCCCGAAGCCAGCGGCCTCGGCCTCGAAGGCGGCAACGTCGCCGTGCTCGTCGCTTGGGCCCTGGCCGGGATCTGGGTCGCGACGCGTCGTTTTCGCTGGGAGCCGCAGGCCGGGACCAGCTAAACGCGCGGAAGTGCAAATTCACTGTGCCAACTGAATGATCCGCGTTTCAGAGCGGATTTTCGCCTCTAGCCTGGCCGACAGGAGGGTCGAAGGAGACAGGCGTGCTCCACGTAGTTGATACCTACGTTGTCCGGTTAACCCCCGGATCCGGTTCGAGTCCGGCGCCCTCCGCATATGACCGTCGGAGCCTTCGAGTCTGCGCAATTGCCGTGCTAGCCTCACGGCAGGTATCAACTGCGTGCGGGATGGTTCCCCGCTTCACAGACTCGACCCGCTCCGGCGGGTCTTGTCGTTTCTGGAGCCAAGCAGGAACGGGCTGAACCGGGAGAACGAGTAGCGGGTAGGTCTTCCGTCCAGACCCATCAACTTTTTTCAAGCCTTAACCGCGCTCGCCGACGAGTTTGTGAGGTCGCAGGCGGCCCATTTCTGGCATGGCAATCCCGACGGCGACACCGAGCGCTTCGACGCCGAAGCGGCACCGCCGCCACCGGCACAAGCACGTCTGGAAGGACAAGCACTACCGCTGGGTTCCCGAGGGGGAGTGCGGCTGGCGGGTGCAGAGCTACGTCGTCCGCCACAAGCACAAGCCCAAGCGCCACCATCGCCGCGGTCCCGGCCCCCGGCCCGCCGATCGCTGCGCGGCGGCGGTCGCGATCGACCGCGATCCGCGCCCGGCCGGCGCCTACCAGGGACCGTTCGGGCCAGCGCAGGCGAAGCGATTGCTGGAACGCGCCGGCTTCGGCCCGCTGCCGGGCCAGGCCGAGCAGTTGGCTGGGCTCGGGCTGGTCGGCGCTGTGCAGTCGCTGACCCGGCCGACTGGCGCCGCGACGCTGCGCGGCCCGGCGCCAGTCGACGACGACAACAACCCGATCGCCCCCGCCGACTCATACGGCCACGACCACCTCTGGTTCCTCGACCGCATGGTGCGCAGCGACCAGCCCCTGGTCGAGCGCATGGCGCTGGTCTTCCACGACTGGTTCGCCACCTCCAACGCCAACGTCTCCCGCCAGCAGCAGCTGATCGACCAGTCGAACCTCTTCCGTTCCGCCTGCTTCGGCTCCTTCCTCGACCTCTTCAAGGCGGTCACCGTCGACCCGGCGATGCTGCAGTGGCTGAACGGCGCCGAAAACACCAAGCAGGCGCCGAACGAGAACTACGGCCGCGAGATGATGGAGCTGTTCTCGCTCGGCGCCGACCGCGGCGCCTACAGCGAGGACGACATCCGCGAACAGGCGCGGGCGCTGACCGGCTGGCGCTACGACTGGTCGAACGAGCTCGGCGCCTACAACTTCCGCTTCGACCCCAAACGCCACGACACCGGCAGCAAGACCGTCTTCGGCCAGAGCGGCAACTGGAGCTGGGAAGACGCCTGCCGGCTCTGCGTCGAGAACCCCCTCCACCCCTCCTTCTTCGTCGAAAAGCTCTGGAGCTACTTCGTCCCGCAGCCGCCCGCGGCAAACGTCCGGGACGGCCTGATCAACATTTACCGCGGCTCCGGCTGGGCGATCCGGCCGGTGCTGGAGACGATCCTGATCAGCCCCGACCTCTACGAAGGCCCGCCGATGGTGAAGCCGCCGGTGGTGCAGCTGGCCAGCATGCTGCGCGCGACCGGCCGCTACATCGACACCTACGCCTGGGTCTGGCTCTGTGAGGAGGCCGGTCAGCAGCTCTTCTGGCCGCCCAACGTCTCCGGCTGGGACGACACTCGCTGGCTCGACACCTCGCGCATGCGGGCCCGCTGGAACATGGTCGACTACGTGCTCGACAACATCTCGGTCGACGCCTGGAGCGGCGAGTACAGCGCCACCGAGAGCGCCGAAGAAGCGCTGGCGCGAGCGGTCGCCTCCTGGGGTTCCCCGGCGCTGCGCGAAGAGCACCGCGCCGAGCTGCTCGACTTCTCCCGGCGCAGCGAGAAACTGGCGATCGCCAAATGGCAGCAGGGCCCCTACCGGGCGATGCGCCAGAACGCCCTGCTGCAGCTGATCGGCGTCAGCCCCGATCTGATCATGCAATGAGGGGGAGCTGAGATGGACAACTGCTGCAACGACTACACCCGCTCCCAGCTGCTGCGCAGCGCCGCCGCCGAAGCCGGCCGCGGCCTGCCGGCGATCGAGGCGGGCATGCCCGAGCCCGCCGGCACCGGCCTCTCGCGGCGCCGCTTCCTATCCTGGAGCGCCGGCCTGGCGCTGGCCGTCTACGGTGCCTCGAAGATCCCGCTGGCCGCCTTCGAGGAGGGGATCGCCCAGGCGGCGAGCACCGACAAGATCCTCGTCTCGGTCTTCTTTGACGGCGGCATCGACGCGCTCAGCGTGCTCGCGCCCACCGGAGACGCGCGCTACGCGCAGCTGCGCCCGAACCTGGCGCTCGCCCCCAACGCTGGGACCGAATTCAGCGAGGACCCGACCCTGCGCTGGCACCCCGCGGCCGCCGGCCTGGCGACCCTGCACGGCGAGGGCAAGGTCAGCTCCTTCCCGGCGATCGGCTACGACCACCCCGATCAGTCGCACTTCACCTCGCGCCACTACTACGAGATCGGTGAGCTCGACGTCGGCTTCCACACCGGCTGGCTCGGCCGCTACCTCGACCAGGTCGGCACCGAAGACAACCCACTGCAGGGACTCTCGATGGACGGCTCGCTCTCGCCGATGATCGCCACCGCCAACCTGCCGGTGGCGGCGATCGACAGCGTCGACGGCTACGACCTCTGGTCGCCGGTCAGCGACCCGGTCGAGAGCGAGATGTACAAGAGCTTCGCCCGCTTCGGCTCGCTGCCCGCCGACTCGCCAGCCCTGGCGCAGGTGCGCCGTGCCACCGCCCAGACCGACAAGCTGCGCACCGACCTCGGCGGGATCGGCAGCTTCACCAGCCCGGTCTCCTACCCCGAAACGAACTTCTCCCACAAGCTCGCCGGCCTGGCGGCCTTCATCAACGCCGGCCTGCCGATGCGGGTGGTGACGATCCGCGCCTCGGGCGGTTACGACACCCACGCCGACGAGGCCGAAGACCTCTCGCGCGGGCTGAAAGAGACCTGCGACGGGATCCTCGCCTTCCAGCGCGACCTCGAGGCGCGCGGCCTCGCCGACCGCGTCCTGATCAAGCTCTGGAGCGAGTTCGGCCGCCGGCCCGAGGAGAACGCCTCGCTCGGCACCGACCACGGCGCCGCCGGCTGCGCCTTCGTCGTCGGCTCCAAAGCCAAGGGTGAGATGGTCGGCGAGTTCCCCGGCCTGGCCCAGCTCGATCAGAACGACAACGTCCGCGTGACCAGCGACTTCCGCGCGATGTATTGCTCGCTGCTGGAGGAATGGCTGGGACACGACGCCGCCTCGGTCATCCCCGGCGCCTCCTCATTCCAAGGCCCGCAACTAGTCAAGGCATGAGCGGACCGGCCCTCCGCACCATCCTGCTCCTACTGGCGGGCGCCGTGTCCGCGGCCCTGATGCTCTGCCCGAGCGCCGCCCTCGCAGCGCCCGCGCCGGTGCCGGGATGCAGCTGGCAACGACACTCGAAGTCCGTGATCAAGCACCCGCGGCGCCACGGCCGCCCGCGACGGGTCAAGCGGATCAAGCACTGGTGGACCTGCGAAGCGCAGCCGAGCCTGCTCCAGCCCCAGCCCGCGCTGCCGCTCTCCCCGGCGCCGGTGGTCCCCGCCAGCGAAGAACCGGAAGCCGAAATCGGCCACCTCGGCGTCAAAGCGGTCGAGTACAGCTACACCCTCTCCCGTCCCGAAGTGAGCGCCGGCGAAGTGATCGTCGAGCTCAACAACCAGGGCGAAGACCCCCACAACCTCGTGCTCGAACACGAGGGCACCGGCGACCCCAAGCTGGAAATCCCCTCAACCCCCTCGATCACCCAATCGAGCGCCCACTTCACCCTCGCCCCCGGCACCTACCGCCTCTACTGCAGCCTCTACTCACACGAGTCCAAAGGCATGCAGGCGACGCTGGTGGTCGGCGGCGGCTAGGCCTCGTCGAGGCTCTCGCCGTCGAAGTAGCCGACCCCGTCGCCGCGCTTGAAGAAGGCCCGCAGACCGCCGCCCTTCGGCAGCCTCTCGCCGACGCCGATCTTGTCTGAATCGGGGTAGACGACCACGTCGGGGCGACCGTGACTCGATACCGCCAGGAAGGTCGCCGGCTCCTCGCTGCGGTTGATGATCTGATGCGCGCCCTCCTCGCCGACGGGAAAGCGCAGCGCCTCCCCCTGCTCGAGCTCGCGGACGCCCTCCGGAGTTCGCAGGGTGGGCCGGCCGGAGAGCACGATCACCAGCTCCTCGTCGGCGTAGTGGAAGTGGTACGGGTAGGCGGCCTCGCCCGCCGGCAGCTCCCAGAGGCTGCAGCCGATCAGCTCGCTGCCGAGCTCGTAGCCGATCCGAGCCCGGCGTGCGCGAAACCCCTCGGGCCTCTCCCCCTGCTCGAACGTCGGTTTGAAGACGTTCGGCACCTGGATCCTCCGGCGCCTAGTAGCGGTAGTGGTCCGGCTTGTAGGGGCCCTCGGCGGGAATGCCCAGGTAGGCAGCCTGCTCGGAACTAAGCTCGGTCAGCTTCACGCCGAGCGCGGCGAGGTGCAGGCGCGCCACCTTCTCGTCGAGGTGCTTGGGCAGCACGTAGACCTGCTTGGCTTCGTACTGGACGCTCTTGCCGAAGAGCTCGATCTGGGCGATCACCTGGTTGGTGAAGGAGTTCGACATGACGAAGCTCGGGTGGCCGGTGGCGTTGCCGAGGTTGAGCAGGCGGCCCTCGGAGAGCAGCACGATCGAGTGCCCGTCGGGGAAGCGCCACTCGTCGACCTGGGGCTTGATGTTGACCCGCTCGGCGCTGCCGCCTTCGAGCCCGGCGACGTCGATCTCGTTGTCGAAGTGGCCAATGTTGCCGACGATCGCGTTGTGCTTCATCCGCGCCATGTGGTCGAAGGTGATGATGTCCTTGTTGCCGGTGGCGGTGACGAAGATGTCGGCGGTCTCGACCACTTCGTCGAGCGTGCGCACCTCGTAGCCCTCCATCGCCGCCTGCAGAGCGCAGATCGGGTCGATCTCGGTGACGATCACGCGGGCGCCCTGGCCGCGCAGCGATGAGGCGCAGCCCTTGCCGACGTCGCCGTAGCCGCAGATCACCGCGACCTTGCCGCCGATCATCACGTCGGTGCCGCGGTTGATCCCGTCGACCAACGAGTGGCGGCAGCCGTAGAGGTTGTCGAACTTCGACTTGGTCACCGAGTCGTTGACGTTGATCGCCGGGAAGAGCAGGTCGCCGGTCTCGGCCAGCTGGTAGAGCCGGTGCACGCCGGTGGTCGTCTCCTCGGTGACGCCCTGGATGCCGGCGGCCACGTTGGTCCAGCGCTGGGAATCCTCGCCGAGCGAGCGCTGCAGGGTCTCGAGGATGATGCGGAACTCCTCCGAGTCGGCCGAGGCCGGGTCGGGGACCTCGCCGGCCTTCTCGAACTCGACCCCCTTGTGGACGAGCAGGGTGGCGTCGCCACCGTCGTCGAGGATCATGTTCGGACCGTCGCCCTCGGGCCAGAGCAGCGCCTGCTCGGTGCACCACCAGTACTCCTCCAGGGTCTCGCCCTTCCAGGCGTAGACGGGAATGCCGGCAGCAGCGATCGCGGCGGCGGCATGGTCCTGGGTCGAGAAGATGTTGCAACTGGCCCAGCGCACCTCGGCGCCAAGCGCGACCAGGGTCTCGATCAGCACCGCCGTTTGCACCGTCATGTGCAGCGAACCGGTGATGCGGGCGCCCTTCAGCGGCTGCTCCGCGGCGAACTCCTCGCGGGTCTGCATCAGGCCGGGCATCTCCACCTCGGCCAGCGCGATCTCCTTGCGCCCGAATTCGGCGAGCTCGATGTCGGCGACCTTGTAGTCCTGCGTGGCGGTGCTGGTGCTCATTGGCTGGGCGTCTCCTGATTGGTTGGTTGCCGAGCCATGGTACGCAAAGGGGGTGGCTCGGGCGGCGTCGAATCAGTCGCGGTGAGCGCCACGCAGGCAGACCCGCAGCCGCCCTACGCGCCCGGCATGGACGCGCGCAGCACTCGCGTGGCGGAAGTCCTCAACACGCCGATGCTGATTGCCGCGGCATTGACCCTGCCGATGGTGGCGATCAGCGAGTCGCATCCCGGCGGTGTCCTGGAGGACGTCGCCCGCATCCTCAACTGGGTCACCTGGACCGCCTTCCTGGTCGAGCTGGTGGTGATGCTGGCCGTCGTCCCCAACCGCCGGCTCTGGCTCCGCCACCACCCGCTCGATCCCTTCCTCGTCATCTTCACCCCGCCGATCCTGCCGGCCGGCCTGCAGAGCCTGCGCGTGCTGCGGCTGCTGCGCTTGACCAGGCTGCTGCGCCTGGCCCAGCTCTCGCGCGAGGTCTTCTCGCTGCAGGGACTGCACTACGCGATGTTCCTCGCCTTCCTCACCGTGATCGGAGGCGGTGCCCTCTTCGTCGCCTTCGAGAGGCACTCCCAGCATCTCAACGACTGGCAGGGGATCTACTGGGCGGTGACGACGATGACCACGCTCGGTTCCAGCATCTACCCGACCACGACCGGCGGCGAAATCGTCTCGGTCGCGATCCTGATCATCGGCATCGGCTTCGTCGCCCTGCTCACCGGCGCCTTCGCCCAGCGCTTCCTCAGCCCCGAAATCGTCGAAGTCGAGGAGGAGCTGGCGGCGGAGCAGGTCAGCGCCGAGGCGCTCGCCCTGCGCGAGCTGAAGAGCGTGCAGGAACAGCTGCAGTCGCTCGAGATCGCGGTCCAGCGCCTGGTCGACGAGCGCAGCGGCTAGCCCTCGTCGTCGCGGGCCTCGGCGATCTTGGCCTCAAGTTCGCCCATCACGTCGGGGTCGCGCAGGGTGGTGACGTCGCCCAGGGCGCGGCCCTCGGCGATGTCGCGCAGCAGCCGGCGCATGATCTTGCCGGAGCGGGTCTTGGGCAGGTCGTCGGCCCAGATGATCCGCTTCGGGCGGGCGAACTTGCCGATCCGATCGGCAACCGTGGCGCGGATGTCTTCGAGCAGCTCCTCGCTCTCCTCGGCATTGCCCTGCAGGGTGACGAAAGCGCAGATCGCCTGGCCGGTGTCCTCGTCGGACTGGCCGATTACCGCCGCCTCGGCGACTTTCTCGTGGGCGACGATCGCCGACTCGACCTCGGCGGTTGAGAGGCGGTGGCCGGAGACGTTGACGACGTCGTCGATCCGCCCGATCACCCAGAAGTAGCCGTCCTTGTCCTTGCGGGCTGCATCACCGACCAGGTAGGTCTCCTTGCCGAAGCGGGAGAAGTAGGTCTCGATGAAGCGCTCTTCCTCCTTGTAGAGGGTGCGCAGCATCGACGGCCAGGGCCGCTTCAGGACCAGCAGACCCTGGCCGCCGTCGACCGGCTCCCCCTCGTTCTCGTCGACGACCTCTGCCTCAACCCCGGGAAAGGGCGTCGTCGCCGAGCCCGGCTTGGTCGCGGTGATCCCCGGCAGCGGCGAAATCATGATCGCGCCGGTCTCGGTCTGCCACCAGGTATCGACGATCGGGCAGCGGCCGCCGCCGATCACCTGCTGGTACCAGAGCCAGGCCTTGGGATTGATCGGCTCGCCGACCGAGCCCAGCAGGCGCAGCGAGGAGAGATCCGATTCCCCCGGGATCTCGGCCCCCCACTTCATAAAGGTGCGGATCGCGGTCGGCGCCATGTAGAGGATCGACACCCCGTAGCGCTCGACCAGCTCCCACCAGATCCCCTTGCTCGGGTAGTCGGGCGCCCCCTCCCACATCACGCTGGTGGCGCCGTTGAGCAGCGGCCCGTAGACGATGTAGGAGTGGCCGGTGACCCAGCCGACGTCGGCTGCGCACCAGTAGACATCCTCCTCTGGCTTCAAGTCGAAGACGTAGCGATGGGTGGCGGCGACCCCGGTCAGGTAGCCGCCGGTGGTGTGGAGGATCCCCTTCGGCTTCGCGGTCGAGCCGGAGGTGTAGAGGATGTAGAGCGGGTGCTCGGCGTCAAAGGGCTCGGCTGGGCACTCCGCCTCGGCGGCGTCCATCAACTCGTCGTAGAAGCGGTCGCGCCCCTCGCGCATCGGGCAATCGATCCCGGTGTGGCGGACGACGACGATCGTCTCCAGGCTCTCCAGGTCGTCCATCTGCTCGTCGACCGCCGCCTTGATCGGCGCCGTCTTGCCCTTGCGCCGGGCACCGTCGACGGTGACCAGCGCCTTCGCCTCGGAGAACTCCATCCGCTCCCGCACCGCCTCGGCTGAGAAACCACCGAAAACGACGTTGTGCACTGCGCCAATACGCACAGACGCCAACATGGCGACGACGACCTCGGGGATCATCGGCAGGTAGATCCCGACGATGTCGCCGGGCTCGACGCCGACGTCCTTGAGCGCGTTGGCAAAGCGCTGCACCTCAGCCAGCAGCTCGGCGTAGGTGATGTCGCGCTCCTCGCCCTCCTCGCCGCGCCAGTGGAAGGCGACCCGGTCGCCCCGCCCCGCCTCGACGTGACGGTCGAGGCAGTTGGCCGAGGCGTTCAGCTTGCCGTCGGCGAACCATTTGTAGAAGGGTGGGTTGGAGTCATCGAGGCTTTCGCTTGGCTCCTGGGCCCAGTCGAGCAGCTGCTTGGACTGCTCCAGCCACCAGGCCTCCGGGTCGGCCCCCGCCTGCTCGTAGATCGCCGGGTCATCGAGCAGGGCCCGCGAGCGGAACTCCTCGGAGGGCTCGAAGCTCTCGACCTCGAGCAGTTCGCTCAGCTGCCCTTCCAGGCTCGATGACCCCTCGCGCGTTGCCATTTGACGCTCCTTTCCTGCTCAGGGACCCAGTGGCCGGACCGGTAGGACCGTCCGCCCGAAGGTCGAATTGACGACCGCCGCAAAAGATGCATACCAGGCAGCCGCTGCCGTCGCCAGGCCGAACCAACCGCCGGCTTCGACCAGGCCTTCGTTGCCGCCCGAGTTGCCGATGCCGAGCAGGAAGAAGGTGATCGCAAGCAGGAAGAAGACGAGTGCCACGGCGGCGTTGGTGCGCAGCGAGGCGACGAACATGTAGGTGGTGAAGATGCCCCAGGCGATCAGGTAGAGACCGACCGCGTCGCCGACGTGGGCAGCCGGGACCTCGCCGGCGAAGAAGGTGACGAAGGCCCAGAAGGAGATCCAGAAGGCGCCGAACGAGGTGAAAGCGACCGCACCGAAGGTATTGCCGGTACGGAACTCCCACATCCCGGCGAGGATCTGGGCGACACCGCCGTAGGCGAGCGCAAGGCCGAGCACCACCGGCTCCCCCGCTTTGTTGACCAAGTCGGCGTTGAACATGCTGAGCACGAAGGTGGTCAGGGCAAAGGCGGCGAGACCGAGTGGGGCCGGGTCGGCAGGGGTCCAGCCCTCGCGCACTTGGGCCGCGCCAACTGGCTGCTGACCTCCGTTTCCGACCGTCGACTCGTGGGCACGGATCGATGCTGACTCCATGGTCTGTATCTCCTTCGGTCGCCCGCTCCGGCCGGGCCTGTCCCGCCCGTGACGCGGTAACTGCGTGTTCTTATTACCCGCTTTGCGCCGTCGCTACCCTGATCCGGTGCTCTTCCGCCAGATAATTCACGAGGATCTCGGCTGCGCCTCCTACCTAGTCGGCGACACCGCTTCCGGCGTCGCCGCCGTGGTCGATCCGCAGTGGGACATCGATCCCTACCTTCACCTCGCCCGCTTGCACGGGGTGCGGATCGAGCACGTGCTCGAGACCCACAATCACGCCGATCACGTCTCCGGCCACGGCCGCCTGGCGCGCGCCACCGGGGCGACGATCCACGTCCACGAGCTGGCCGAGGCGACCTACCCGCACGAGGGCTTTGGCGACGGCTGGACGCTGCCACTGGGCGAAGGAGCGAGCATCGAGGCGATCCACACCCCCGGCCACCGGCCCGAGCACACCTCCTTCCTGCTGCGCGACGCTGGCCGCGGCGACGACCCCTGGGCGGTGCTGAGCGGCGATTGCCTCTTCGTCGGCGACGTTGCTCGCCCCGACCTCGCGGTGGAGCCGCGCGCGGGCGCCGCTGACATCTTCCGCTCCCTGCACGAGCGCCTGCTGGCCCTGCCCGAAGAGACCGAGGTCTGGCCCGGCCACCTCGGCGGCTCGCTCTGCGGCAGCGCCGGGATCGACCTCAAGACCTGCTCGACGATCGGCTTCGAGCGCCGCCACAACCGCGCCTTGCGCTTCGGGAGCGAGGCCGAGTTCGTTGAGGACGCGGTGGCGACGATCGGCAGCAAGCCGCCCAACGTCGGCCACATCGTCGCGCTCAACCGCGGGCCGCTGGTCGAATCGATCTCCGCCCCGACGCAACTGACCCCGCACGGCTTCGAGGCGGCGATCGCCGAAGGCGCCGTGGCGATCGACTCGCGCACCAACGAGCAGTTCGACGAGGCCCACATCCCCGGCGCGATCAGCGCCTCCGGCTATGACACCGGCTTCGCCACCAAGGTCGCTGAGATGGTTCCGGTCGAGGCCGAGCTGCTTGTCGTCGCCGCCTCTGACGGCAACGAGCTCGAAGCGGCCGAGCTGCTCGCCGCGGTCGGCCTGCAGGTGCGCGGTTTCCTCGGCGGCGGCATGACCGCCTGGCGGGCCGAGGACCGGCCGGTAGAGCGGATCGAGGCGATCAATCTGGCTGAGCTGGCGCGCCGGCTTGAGTCTGGCGAGGGCCCACAGGTGCTCGACGTCCGCAACGCGGCCGAGTACGCCGAAGGTCACGTCCCGGACTCAATCCACATTCCTTTCGCCGAACTCCGCAACCGCTTGGACGAGCTTCCCCGCGAGCGCCCGATCGCGACGATCTGCAAGGCCGGCAAGCGCAGCGGCCTCGCCGCTTCGATCCTCCAACGCGAAGGGTTCGAGGGCGTGATCCACGTCAGCCGCGGCAACGCGGCGCATTGGGGCAAAGTCGGCGCGCCAACCCCAACTTAGGGCTGCAGTTCTAAGGCTGCAGTTGCTTAGTACCCGGGCGGGTGACGGGCGACGAAGCCTTCCGGTGAATCCACCGGGGAGCTGTGCCAGCGGGGACCGGGGCCACCGACGGTGTCGAAGGCGAGGCCGGCGATGATCATCCAGGCGTGTTCGGCGTTGGCGTAGACGGTGATCCACTTGCCGGGGCCCGGTTCGCCCCAGGTCTCGAGGCCGGTGGAGTCGAGCGGGCTGGAGAGGAAGCCGCCGCCGTTGAGGGCGAAGCTGACCGCGCCGGAGCAGTCATAGCCGGAGGATTCGAAGGAGCCGTGGCCGCCGCCCCAGATGTAGGGGGTGGTGGCGATCGAGTTGGCGGCTTCGATCGCCGCCGCAATCGCCGCCGGCGCTTCGCTCGGCACGCTGGCCTGGCTTTCGGAGATGTAGCTGGCGCTCTCGCCAGGCGTCAACGGCGCCGGCGTGCCCGTCACCGGGGCCGGCGCGCCGGTCGTGCTGGCGATCTGTTCGGAGATCGAGGCGAGGTTGTCGCTGAGTGCTTCTTCGCGCGACTCGAGCGTTTCCATCGCGGCGCGACGTTCGGCCTGGGCCGACTTCAGTTCGGCGAAGCGGGACTCGGCTTCTTCGCGGGCGGCGGCAACTTCCTTCTCCTTGGCCGCGATCGCGTCACGCGCAGCTTCGATCTGCGCCCGCACGGCGGTCATCCGCTTGACCGCGGCGCGCGCTTCGTCGCGCAGGCCCTTGACCCGGGAGGCAACCGAGTCGTCGTACTGCTGGATCTGGTCGAGGTAGTCGGCCCGGGTGTTGACTTCCGACCAGCTGGCCGAGTCGAGCACCACGTTGAGCATGTCGGGGCTGCCCGACTCGTAGATCGAGACCAACCGTTCGCGCAGGACACCTAGAGCGCGCTGCAGGCGAGCTCGGACCTCAGCGAGGTGGCGCTGGTCCGCTTCGAGCTTTTCCGTCGCGGCGTCGAGTTCGCCCTGCTTTTCTGAGAGTTCGGCCTCGACCGCGGCCTGCTGCTGGCGCAGGTCGGAGACTTCGCCGATCATCGAGTCGATCGCCTTGTTCTGTTCGGCGATCGTCGCCGCCAGCGCGCTCTGGTCTTCGCGCACGTGGCTGAGCTTGCCCTGCGTGTCCTGGAGTTTTTCTTCCAGGTCCTTTGCCGGCGCCGAAGCGACCAGGCAGAGCAGGGCCAGGAGCAGTGCCGCGGGCAGCAGCAGCCGCAATGAGTTGCCGCGAAGGGGAACGCGCATCGGCGGCGCACGGTAGCGAACCCCTCGCGCAATTGTTAGGAACCGCTAATAACTTGCAAGATCCCGTGCAGAAACCCGCAATTTGGAGGGTTTCGGCAAGGCGCCCCGACGCACCAGGCCCTGCGGGGGTTCCTCCCCAGGCCGCTTCGCGGGAGTTCCTGGGGAGGAACCCCCGCAGGGCCTCACGCCGCCGGCGGGACCTCGTTGGCAAAAAGCTTGGGTAGCTCGGAGGGCGCCAGAAGCTTGGGTAGCTCCGGTGGGCGCCGGGGCCCCTCCCCAAAACACTCAAGCGCGGCTCTGCCGCGCGTTTTGGGGAGGGGTCCCGACGCCCACGTCAGCTAAGCGAGCAGTTTCGCCTTGGCCTTGTCGAACTCCTCGGACGACAGCGCGCCCTTTTCCTTCAGCTCGTTGAGCTTGTGCAGTTCGTCAGCGGGGGTGGTGTGCGCCTGTTCGCGGACGTATGAATCGAAGTGCTGCTTTGCCTCGGCTTGCGCCTTGATCGTGCGGTCGCGCATGCCGCTACCGCGGGCGATCAGGTAGATCAGCGCGGTAAGGAAGGGGATGAAGACCAGGAAGAGGACCCAGGCCGCCTTCACCCATCCGGAGGTTTCGTGGTCGCGGAAGAGGTCGCTGAGGATCGTGATCAGGATCCAGATCCAGATAACGAAGAAGAAGACCTCGAAGGCGACGAGGAGTGCTTCTCCGATGTTGATATCGGCAAACGGCAAGGTGAATCCTTTCGCTGATGGCTGGGACGCCAGCCAACTTACCTCAGCCGACGACGATCTTGCCGTGCATGAAGGGGTGAATCGTGCAGTGGTAGCTGAACGTGCCCTTCTGTGTAAAGCGAACCGTGACGCTCTGGCCGGGCTTGATGTGTCCGGTGTCGAAGCTGCCCGGGTCCGTCGCCGTGTGCGCGACGTCTGCCGAGTTCGAGAAGACCACCTTGGTCCCCTTGGCGACGTCGAGCGTGTGGGGGTGGAACTTGAAGTGGTCGATGTTCACCGTTTTCGCCCAGCTGGCGCTGGCACTCGGAGCCGCGGCCGGCGCTACCTGGGTAGCGATGAGGGCGATTGCGAGGACGAGTGCGGCGACGATTCTCTTCATGGGCCCGATCTACGTGACCGTTGCCGGCGAGGTTCAAAGTCGCTGTGAAAAAAGCACCGCGGAGACCGTGGTCGCCAGGTTGAGGCTGGACACCCCCTCGCGCATCGGGATCGCCAAGCGCGCGTCGGCGCGCTCGAGCAGGGCCTCGCTGAGGCCATAGCGCTCGGTGCCAAAGGCGAGGATCGCGCACGGGTCGAGGTCCCCCTCCCCCAGCCGCTCGCCCTCGGGATCGATCGCGATCAAGAGCCGGCCGCGCTCGGGCAGGGACTCGATCCGCGCCACCGGCAGAGCGAAGTGCAGACCGGCGGCGCCGCGCAGCGCCTCGGGATGCCAGGGGTCGTTGCTGCCAGTGGTGAGCACGGCGGCTGCGTCGGCGGCTGCGGCTACCCGCACGCAGGCGCCCATGTTGCCCATCGTCCGCGGGTCCTCGAGCAGAACGACCGGGGCCGGCCGATCCGCGGCGAGCACCGCGGCAACGTCGACGACCGGTCGGCGGGCGATCGCGACGACTCCGGTCCGCGGGGCGTGCGGAACGATCTGAGTCAAGAGGTCGGCGTCGACCGGGGCGGTTCGCTCGGCCAGGGAGCCGGCGAGGTCCGGGGCGAGGTCGGCCGCGAGGCGATCCAGCTCAGCCGGCTCGGAGGCGACCGCCTCGATCACCTCGGCGCCGAAGCGAAGCGCGTGCTTGAGCGCATGAAAGCCCTCGAGCAGGGCCAGCTCCGGGTCACGGCGGGCGGCGCGGAAGCGCTGGACGACGGGGTCGCTCACCGCCCCATCATGCCGGGGATTCAGCCGCGCTGGGGCGCCCCGGCCACCACCTGCTCACCCCGGTAAGGATCGTCGCTGGCGAGCAGCGAGTCGACCAGGGGCGACAGGTAACGGGCGGTGAGACGGCCGTTGTGGAGGAATTCCAGGTGCCGCACGCTCGGGCCCGACACCACGTGCTCCCCGTCTCCGTTCGGCCCGTAGAGGTAGCGGGGACCCTGCCCGGTCCAGAGCACGGCCCGCATATGCGGAGCGGCAGTTTGCGGCTCGACCTCGGCGCCGGTCGCGGCGGCGATCGCTTCCGCCACCGCATCGGCCTGCTGGGTGGCAAAGGGGCCCTGCTTGAAGAACCGCGAACTGACGTCCCCGGCCGCGTAGGTCCGCTCCATCCCGACCACTGCCCCATGCTCGTCAACGGCGACGAAGCCGTCGTCATCGTGCGGGATACCGCCGATCCTCCTGCCCTCCAGGCGCGGCAGGGTGACCACCGCCTCGGCCTCGAGGTCCTCACCGGGATCGATCCGCAGCCGCCCCGCCTCGAAGGCGATCGGGCGCGCGCCGGTGATGACCTCGATGCGCCGTTCTGAGAGCAGCGCGCTCGTCTGCTCGGCGGCGCGGTGGCCGAAGATCTCCAAGGGCGCACCTTCCGGCGTCACCACGGTGATTCGCGCTCGCTCCCCGGCGCTCTTCTCAGCGACGGTGGCAGCGAGCAGGGCCAACTCGTAGAGCGGCAGCACCCAGCTGTGGCCGGCCGGCATCGTCAGCACGAGGTGCTGCAGCTGACCCGATCGCAGCTGGGCGATCAGGTCGCCAACTTGGCCTTCGTCGGCAACGCCCCAATAGGTGACGGCACCCGCCACGGCCCAGAGCATGCGCACCCCGGTAGCGACGATCAAGTGGTCGTAGGGAAGCCGCTCACCCTCACGCGTGACGGCGATCCGCTGCCCGGGCTCGACCGCGGCGATCGCCTCGGGGTGGAGTGAGGCACCACAGAGCTCGCTCAGCTCGTCAAGGTCATAGCGAAAGGCGCGCGTGGTCCCGTAAGGCTCGCCGATGCCAAACGGCCGGTAGGCGAACTCCCGGCTGGGGTCGTGCAGGCTGACTTCGGCCCGTTCGCCGGCGAGGTCGCGCAGGGCGAGGGCGGCCTCGAGGCCGGCGACGCCGGCGCCCGCGATCAGGATTCGTTGCCTCCTACCGCGCTGGCCGTCGTCCGCCATGCCTGGACCCTAGGGCCGGGGTGCGGCCGCTCCATCCGCAGGAAGCCGCCGATCGGCTGCGGATTTTCCGCGACGACCGCTCAGGCGGCCGGCCGGGATCGACCTCTTTCCAGGGCGGTAACCACCTCGGCATCGGAGACCTGGCCGAAGTCCGCGTACCACTGGCCCACCCCGAGCAATTGCGCCGGCGCCGCCAGGCAGACGACCTCGTCCGCCTCCTGCCGCAGGCGAACGAGCGAGTCCGGCGGGCAAACGGGCACGGCGAGGACCAACCACCGCGGCTGGCCGCGGCGAGCCGCACGCAGGGCGGCGATGTCGGTGACGCCGGTCGCGACGCCGTCGTCGACGACGATCACGGTGCGATCCCGCAGGGCCGGTGTCGGGCGCTCACCCCGGTAGGCCCGGACCCGGCGCTGCAGCTCGGCGCGCTCGCGCTCGACGATGCGCTCCAGGGCGTCGGCGTCGATTTCCAGCGATGCCAACGCCTCCTGGTCGACGACCTTCGTGCCGCCCTCGGCGATTGCACCGATTCCGTACTCGGGGTTGTGGGGCGCGCCGAGCTTGCGCACGGCGAGGAATTCGAGTGGGGCCCTCAGCAGCGCCGCGACCTCCGCGGCTACCGGCACGCCGCCGCGGGGCAGGCCAAGGACCAGGGGACGCTCGTCGGCAATTGGCAGCAGGCGTGTGGCAAGCTGCCGGCCGGCCTCGGCACGATCGGCAAAGCCGCCCGAGGGACTCCGCGAGTCCATATTCGGCTTTACCCTGATCGCGGGATGGGAACGCCACGCGGGTGCTGCTGGAGTCGGCTAGGCGCGCTTGGCCTCGTCGCGCCGGTGGCGGCGGACCAGCGGCGCCACGTAGCCGATCAGAGCGCCGATCGCGACCGCGGCGAGCAGGGTGATGATCAGCGGCGCGTCGACGGTGATGAAGAGCACGTCGACCCGCACCTGCTGGGAGTTCTGCAGGGCGATGATGACGACGATCGCGACCAGGGCGCCGACGATCCAAGCGCGCCAGTTGACCGGCTTCTTCTGCTCGGGCACGCGACTCATCCTAGAGCCGCGTTCGGCCCGCCCAACCTCCTAGTCGCCCCCGTTTCCCGCCAGCAGGCTGGCAGCGAAGGACTTTGTTTTCGCCCCCGCGGCGACGCCGAGCGGTTTCAGCGCAAACAGTTCCTCGCTGGAGCGCAGCAGCGAGTAGGGGTCATACGCGCCGGAGTCGGTGCCGTTGGGGGTGACGAAGGGCGAGACCAGCAGGGCGCCGGTTCGCAATGGGTCCCCGCTCGGGGCGGGGGCGCCCGCGACCGGCGGGTTGGTCGAGGAGAAGGTGACGATCAGCAGCCCGTCGGCCTTGTAGGCGGGCGAGGCGAGGATCTTCGGCACCCAGGCCGAGAGGAAGGCGTCGGCGCTGGCGGCCCCTTCCGGCGCCCCGGCGGGGCACTGCCCGGCCGTGCCGGCGTTGCAGGGGGTCGGCGCGATGAAGGAGTAGCTGGGCGTCTTCTCGGCTTTGCCCAGATCCTTGCTCAGGTGGTCGAGCGGCACGTCGTTTTCCGAGCAATCGCCGAGGTCGAGCAGCGAGTGGAAGTAGACGAACGGGTTCTGGCTCGCGGCGTAGCCGCCCGGCAGAGTCGGGCCGCTGCCTTCACCGGGGTTGGGATATACGCAGTTGGACGGCTTTCCTGTCGGGTCGACCATGCCGTCGGCGTAGGCGCGCCAGCTGAGTTTGTCGAGCGTGAGCTGGTCGGCCAGGGCCTGGGTTTCGACCGGGTAGACGCAGCCGGAGCCGGCGAGGACCCCGTTCGAGTTCGCCGTGACCGAGCTGAATTCTTCGTGCGTCGGGCAGCCGGCGCTGGTCGCCGTATTGGGCGGCTGACCGCTGATCGCCGCGATGCCATTGGGCAGGGCCCCTTCGCCCAGCAGCGCGTAGTTGTCTAGCAGCTCGCCCTGCGGCCGCAGGGTCGCCGAGAGGTAGGGCATCTGCGATTGCGCACCGAGCGACTGTTCGTAGCCAGGGCTGGTCAGCGAGATGACGAAGACGTGTTTGACCGGGCCCGTCTCGGGTTCGGCTTCCGCCGGCGCTTTGGCGGGCGCCTTCGGGGCTGGTTCAGGGGCCGGTTCCGGCGCTGCTTCGGGAGCCGCTTCCGGCGCATAGGACGCTTCCGGCGACGGGGATTCGGCTTCGGGGCTGGCGGCCGGGGCGCTTTCTTCGGGTTCGGGAGTCACCGCAGGCGCGCTCGCGACCGGGGTGTTATCGGAGGCGAGGCTCTGGCCGATCAACGCCGCCAGCGCCCCGCTCCCCCCCGTGCCGGTCATCGCGCTGGCGACGATCGCTGAGGTCGCCACCACCGAAGAGGCGACGAGCAGGCCGAAGCGCTTGCCGGTAAGCGTTGCCGCGGCGGCAACCGCGCGGCGCACCTGCGCCTGGATCGCAGCCTTCATGGCGCCACCGCCGTTACCAGCGACTGCCCGCACTGAGGACAGAAGCGATCCGCCGGGCCATAGGGCGAGTCGCAGTTGGGGCAGATCCCGGCCGCGTCAGCGCGCCGCATCTCGAGCATCCGCTCGACCGCCAGCAGGTCGGCGTCGACCCGCTGCAGCTCCGCCGCCTTGCGGGTGAGCACGTCCATCCGCACATGGTCGCGAATGGCCATCTCGTAGAAGGCGCCGCCGAGGTCGGCCTGCATCACCGTGAACTTCTCCAGCAGACGGTCGCGCTGGGCGAGCAGCTCGGCGTCCTCCTCGGGCTTCGGCTCCGGTTTGACCGGCGCCGCCGGGGGCTCTGGCTTCGTTCGAACCGACTTCAGCGCCTTGGCCGGGCGCTGCAGTGCCTCGCTCAGGGCGCTCATGGTTCCCCCGCTCCGCCGGCGGCTGCCGGCGCTTCGCTGGGGTCGCCACCGACCACGGTCACGTCGGGCAGGTTCTGCTGCGCCTTTATGTAGTTTTCGCCGGACTGTTCGGGGTTTGCTTCGACCAGCTTGGTGTCTTCTTCGACCTTTTTCGCCGGCGGTTTGTAGCCAGCCCCCACTTCGTGAACCGTCCCGTTGCTGGTCTTGGCCAGCGCTTTGCCGTCGCCTTTCGAGGACTTGGCGGCCGCCTTGGCTTTTTTGCCTTTGGCGGAATTAGCGGTGGCGCTCGTCGCACCCGCGGCGGTGCTGGCCACGGCGGCGGGCCGGTTGCGCAGCGCTTCCAACAGCGCCTCGTTTTCGCCGCTGTCGTTGCCGCTGCGACCGACCACGACGCCGATCGCGACGGCGATCGGCAACAGGGCGAAGAAGCCGACCGCGGCGGCCCGGCTGTTTGAGCCGTTTTTAACCGGTGCGCGCAGCGGTGGCCGGTGCGCCCGCTTGCTCATCGTCGCGAAGTAGCGCGAGGCCGGGTTGGCGCCGTTGCCGCGCCGCGCCGCGCAGTTGACGCAGTAGCGCTGCTGGGGATCGAGCGGCGCCCCGCACTCCTCGCAGGGCTCGTATTTCGGCCTGCCGTTAAGGACGGAGGGCTGCTGAGATGAGACGGTCATCGCTTCTTGCTCCCCTGGTCGTGCTTCCCGTGGTCGTGCTTCTTGGCTTGCTGGCGGTGCTTGCGCGCCGCCAGGATGCGCTTCGATTCGGCCTGCTTCAGCGCCGCCGTGTCCTGCGTCGTCGCACAGCCGGCCAGGGCCGTGACGGCCAACAGCAGGCAGGCCACGAGGACCGCGGCGCGAGTGAGATGACGGCTAACCGAAGGCACCGCTGACGTACTCCTTGGTCCGCTGCTCGCGCGGCGTGTTGAAGAGGGCGGTGGCGCTGCTGTACTCGACCAGCTCGCCCAGGTACATGAAGGCGACGTGGTCGGCAATCCGGTAGGCCTGCTGCAGGTTGTGGGTGACGATGACGACGGCGACGTCGTCGCGCAGCTTCACGATCAGGTCCTCGATCACCTGGGTCGATTGCGGGTCGAGCGCTGAGCAGGGCTCGTCGAGCAGCAGCACCTCGGGCTCGGCGGCGAGGGCGCGGGCGATGCAGAGCCGCTGCTGCTGACCACCGGAGAGCCGCAGCGCCGGGTGGTCGAGGTTGTCCTTGACCTCCTCAAAGAGGCCGGCCCGTTCCAGTGCGCTGTGCACTTTCGGCTCCAGCGCCTTCTTGCGCTGGCGCCGCGAACCCTGCTCGCGCAGGACGTAGGCGATGTTGTCGAAGACGCTCATCGGGAACGGGTTGGGCTGCTGAAAGACCATCGTCACCCGGCGCCGCAGCAGGGTCGGCTCGATCAGCCTGATGTCGACGTCGTCGAGCAGGATGCGGCCGCTCAGCGTCGCCGTGCGGGTCAGCTCGGTGAGACGGTTGAGCGAGCGCAGCAGGGTCGTCTTGCCGCAGCCCGAGGGACCGATCAGGGACAGCACCTCGCCCTGGCGGACCGGAATCGAGACCGACTTGACCGCTTCACGGTCCGCGTAGGAGACCGAGACGTTGTCGATCTCCATTCGGCGGATCGAGAACTGGGGAGCGGCGATCGAGCGCTTCGCCGCGGTGAAACCGCTGGACGTGGAGCCGCCCTCGCCACTGGTCGACGTACTCGCGGGCGGTGCCACCTGCGAGGCAGCAGGGGTGTCCTCGAGCGGGAGCCGCCTGATCGGCGGCGGCGAGGAGACATCCGCGCTCACTCCCCCTACTTGGCGATCGAACTCGGGCACGGAGGCTATGAACTCCACGTTCCTACCTTTCGGGCGCGGCGATGGACGATGTCGACGGCCGCATTCAAGGCCAGCACCATCAGCAACAGGACGAAGGCCGCCGCGTAGGCCTTCTGGGGCTGATTGAGGTTCCCGGTCGGGGACGCCTCGTAGACGAAGTTGGTCAGGGTCGTGCCCGCCCCGCGCAGGTAGTTGAGCGGGAAGGTGTTGCCGACCGGGGCGAAGTTCTGGGTGGCGCCAAGCAGCACGAGAATGATCGCCGTGTCGCCGATGATCCGGCCGAGGCCGAGCATCGCCCCGGTCGCCACCTGCGGACGAGCCGTCGGCAGCAGGATCCGTCGCACCGTCGCGATCTTGGTCTTGCCGACCGCGTAGGAGGCCTCGCGCACGTGCTGGGGGATCGCGTTCAGTCCCTCGCGGGTGCTGGCGACGACCAGCGGCAGGGCGACCAGCGAGAGCATCGTTGCGGCGGCGAAGAAGGAGCGGCCGAAGACGATGCCTTCCGAGGTGCGACTAAGGAAGCCGAGGGCGGTGCTGGAGAAGATCACCGTGCCGAAGAGGGCGAGCACGATCGAGGGGATGCCGGCGATCGCCTCGATCGTCGATTCGGTGAGCCGCGCCAGCCCCGCCGGGCGTCCGTACTCAACCAGCCAGATCGCGATCCCGACGCCGACCGGCAGCGCGATCGAGATCCCCATCGTGCCGACGATCAGGGTGCCGATCAGGGCGTCGGAGAAACCGCCCGTCTGGTTCTGACTGAACCCGGACGTGGCCGGGGTGACGAGCATCGAGGGCTTCAGGTAGCTCAGCCCCTGAATCAAGAGGTAGACGATGATCGCCACTGCGATCGCGCAGAAGAGCAGGCCGAGAGCCCAGCAGATCGCCAGGCCGATGCGATCGGAGAGCTGCCAGGTGGCGCTGCCCTCGACCGCCTGTGTTGGCAGTTTGGGCGGTGGGACCGAGGGCGGCCGGTTCTCCGGCGGGGTAGCGACGGGAGCGCCCATTAGGCCGTCGCCCCGTATTTGCGCATCGCCCGCCGCGCCACCCAGCCGGCCATCGAAAAGAACGCCGCCGACATCAACAGCACTGCCGCAATCGCGAAGAGGGTCGCATTGGACGGGGGCGAGCCGAGCGAGTCGATGTTCTTGACGATCGTCGGCGCCAGCGGCCGCGAGGGCTCGTAGATGAAGATCAGCCCGTCGGCAGGATTGGGGGCAAAGGCGACCGAGCCGGAGACCATGGCAAGCATCACCGCCTCGCCGATCGCCCGTGCCACCGCCAGCACCGTGCCGGCGACGATCGCCGGGCGGGCGCTGCGCACGGTGATCTTCCAAGTAGTGCGCCAGCGGTTGACGCCCAGCGCCAGCGAGCCCTCGAGCCAGCCCGGGCGGACCGAGCGTAGGCCGTCGGAGAAGATCGAGACCATCAGCGGCGCGATCATCACGGTCAGGATCAGCACCGCCGCCAGCAGGCTGTAGCCGCTGAGCGAGATCACGCCGGCGACCGAGGCCTTCTGTGGCTCGGTTACCAGGTGGTTGCCGATGAAGGGAACGATGATCAGCACGCCGAGCAGGCCGTAGATCACCGAGGGCACGCTGGCCAGGAAGCGGACCACCGGCTGCAGGATGTCGCGCATCCAGACTGGCGCGAACTCGACGATGAAGACGGAGACGAAGAGGGCCGAGAAAAGGGCGAGCAGAACCGCCCCGCCGGTGATCAGCAGCGTGCTCCAGATCAGCTGCCAGGCGTGGAAGGTGTAGACGTAGTGGGCGCCGCTGAGGCCGGAGAGGTAGATCTGGTTGAGCTGTTCTTCAACACTCCCCCCCGCCCCGAACCAGGCCAGGCCGTTATGCGAAAACGACGGCCAGGCCTTGACGAAGACGGTGACGATCAGCGCCAGCAGCAGCCCGACGACGGCACAGACCAGCGCGCCGAGCATCCGCTCGGCGCGCTGGTCCGACCACTTCGGGCCGTACTCGGACGGGTACTGCTCCTCCATCCGCTGCTTACTTCTTCTTGGGTTTCTTGTTGAAGGCGGGGACGCCGCCGGCCTTGGCGATCACTTCCCCGGCCACCGGGTTGAGCCGGGCCCAGTTGATGAATTTGCTCAGCGCCGGCGAGATGCCGCTGCCGTCACCCGGCAGGACCAGGAAGAGGTAGCGCGAGAGCGGGTACTTGAGCGGCTCGACGCTGATCTTCTTGGCTTCGCAGGGAATGCCTTCGACTTTGAGCGCCTTCTGGCCCTTGCCCTGCCAGGCGAGGCCGTCATAGCCAATCGCGCTGGGGTCCTGCTTGACCGCGTTGACGACCAGGCCGTCTGCGGTAAGCGCGTTGACGTTAGAGGCCGGCAGTTCGTTGTTGAGCACCGCCTGCAGGAAGAAGTTGTAGGTCCCCCCGTTGGTGTCGCGGCCGACCGGGTCGATCGTCGATGCCAGGCCCGAGCCCGGCACCTGGCTCCAGTTGGTTAGCAGTCCGCGGTAGATGTCGTGGGTCTGCTGGATGCTGATGTTGGTGAGTTTGTTAGCCGGGTTGACGTCGATGCAGAGCCCGTCAAGGAACATCTTCACGTAGGTCGTGCCGGCATCGCTGGGCAGCGGCGTGCGGGCCTGCCCGGCGAACTGGCTGACGCCGTTCTGGACGTCCTTGACGCCGGCGTTGCCTCCGTTGGCGGTGTAGTGGAAGTGGACGCTGTGGTTGACCTGCTTGGTGTAGGTCTTGAAGAGTGCTTCCAGGACCGGTTGGGCAGCCACGGAGCCCGATCCGATCAGGGTCACGGCATTGGCAGATGCCGGTATGGCGAGGGCCACGAGGGCTACCGCCGAGATGACGAGGGTCCTGATTCTCATACGCGTTTTGATTCCTTCCTTTGACGGGTACCGAAGTTTCTTGATGACCTAACTCGACATCAGCCTAACAGCTTCTGTACTTTATTGACCTCTTTACTAAGAAAGGCTGCCCCGGCACGCCCTATAACGGAGGTTCAATTGCTTAGAAGAAGACTGTCCACGCCTCGCGCCGCCACCGCGGTCGTGTTGGCGGCTGTGCTCGCGGCGGCTGTCGCCGTGACGCCATCGTTCGCCGGGTCCGCCGGGTCCGCGATCAGCGGCGCCTTTATCACCAAGAAAGCGGCCGGCCAGATCTACGTCTCCAACAAGAAGGCGTCGACGCTCTACCTGAGGAAGAAAGTCGCCGGCAACACCTTCGTCAAGAAAGCCGACGCGCCGCTGTCCCCGTTCGCGGCGATTGCCGCCGGAACCGTTCCCTGGTCCAACGAAGGGACAACCCCGGTCTACCTGCCGACCGCCTACACCTCGTTCGGCATGCCCGGCACCGGCCCGGTGGTCATCACCTTCTCGGGCGCGGTGACCTGCACCGCGGCCAAACCGACAGTGGAACTGGCCTGCCCGATCCAGATCATGATCGACGGCGTGTCAACGGGCAAAGTCAACATCGCCCCGGCGACCGCGAACTCGCCGAAACCAGCGGCGAACCTCCAGACGGTGATGCAGAACACCGTCCTCGCCAAGGGCGGACACACGGTCGCGATCGCTTACGCGGGCGCCAAAAACGTGGTCTTCACCCTGGGGGCGTGGAACCTCTCGGTGCAGGGCTACCCCGCAAAGGCGGAAGTGCCGCCGACCGAAACGACCAAAAGCACGAAATAGGCAAAGCAAAAGAGCCGACCGCGCCGGATTCGCACGGCGCGGTCGGCTCTCGAGGCCAACCCAGGGGAAGGTTCGCCTCAGTGCCCGCGTAGTTGGAACCGCGCGGGACGGGGAAGCGGCTCGCCGAGGATCAGGCGGGCTCGGTAGTAGAGAGCTTCGAAGGCCTGAGTGTCGAGCTCGTCCAGACCGCTCTGCTCGCGTCCGGGCTGGGTGGCGGCGCCTTCAACCGGTCCGCCCCCCACGGGGTGCTGGCGCAGTACGCCGTTCAGCCGGCCGCGCGAGACGAATTTCGTGTGCTCGGGTGCGCTGTCCATTGGCTCTCTCCTTTCTTGGTTTTATTGACCATCTAACTCAAGAATAGCAGCGAGCGATGGCGCGTGCAGCCAAGCGCAGCCCCGCCCTGCTAGATAGCCAGCTTTGCCCGCTCGTAGAGGGTCTCGGGCGCTATATCGACTTCATTGGGCCAGACGATCGTCCCGGCCTCAGGGTCAGCTCGGAGCTGCCGGAAATAGCCAATATCGCGAAGTGGCTCGAAGACTCCCCCGTAGTCCAGGAGATAAGAGAGATCCACCTCAGCCGTCAGTCCATCCTCAAAGCTGACATGGACCCGATGATCGTCCCCGACCCGGGCATCGATGAGAAGTGGAGTACTGCGCATGAAACGATGATAGTTCCCTATCTCAAGGGCTCGATCGGCATGAGCGGTCGCTTGTGGCGGGCGCGTTCCCAGTTATGGCGAAGCTGGGACCGGCGCGCCCGCCCCCACTCGATCACCAGCCGACGCGCCCGCGCGGGTAGTTCGCCTGCGATCAGTTCAAGGGTCTCGATATCGACCGAGGCCTCATCGCTGCCGTAGCGCGCATGAAAATGCGGGCGCCCCGTGTGATGGGCCTCGTCGTAATACATCCAGATCGTGATGCCGTAGAAGCTGCTGATTCGAGGCACCGCGCGACTCTTGACCGCGAGCTCGCGCGACACAAGACAAGACCGTGCCAAAAAACCGGCCTGTCTCAGTACCTTTAGGACGTGGCTTGATGGCGGGTCGGGGCGGGGCGCCACCCGGCAAAGCGCACCCCGCCCCGTCGCCCCTTCAGGCGGCTGCAGATACCTCTGCGTCGTCGCCGCCCTGTGAGTCGCGGGGAGTCGAGGCCCCGCCACCGTCGGGCGGTGAGTCACCGCTGAAGCTCTTGGTCTTGCCCGGCCGCAGGTAGACGATCTGACCCTGGCGCAGCTCGAGCTTCTGCAGCTCGGCGCGGGTCAGTTGGGCCCAGACCTCGGTGCCGTCGGCAAGCACGAACTCGACCCGGATCTCGAAGCCGAGGGCAACGATGCGCTGCACCATCGCCTCCTCGGTGTTCTCGTCGGCGTCGAGCACGACGTCCATGTCGTGCGGGCGCACGAAGCCGTCGCCGAGCCGGTTGACCTCGCCGACGAAGCTCATCACGAACTCGTTGGCCGGGTGGTCGTAGAGGTCGTCGGCGCTGCCGGACTGCTCCACCCTGCCCTCATTCATCACCACCAGCTGGCCGGCGACGTCCATCGCCTCCTCTTGGTCGTGGGTGACGAAGATCGTCGTCACGTGCATCTCCTCGTGCAGGTGCCGCAGCCAGGTGCGCAGGTCCTTGCGCACCTTGGCGTCGAGCGCGCCGAAGGGCTCGTCGAGCAACAGCACCTGCGGCTCGACCGCCAGCGCCCGGGCCAGGGCCATGCGCTGGCGCTGGCCACCGGAGAGCTGCGAGGGATAGCGGTCGGCGAGACCGTCGAGCTGCACCAGCCGCAGCAGCTCGTGCACCCGATCGGAGACTTTCGCCTTATCCCACTTGCGGATCTTCAGCCCAAAGCCGACGTTCTCGAAGACCGTCATGTGCTTGAAGGCCGCGTAGTGCTGAAAGACGAAGCCGACTTCGCGCTTCTGCGTCGGCTTCTTCGAGACGTCCTCGTCCTCGATCAGGACGCGGCCGGTGTCCAGGGTCTCGAGGCCGGCGATCGCCCGCAGCAGGGTCGACTTACCGCTGCCGCTCGGGCCGAGCAGGGCGGTCAGCGATCCGTCCGGGACCTCTATCGATACGTCGTTGAGGGCCTGAAAGTCCCCGAAGCTCTTGCTGGCTCCCTCGACTGAGATTCCCATCAGGCGTCCTCCTTTCTCTTTAGGACGTTCATTGCGAGCAGTGTGGTCAGGGCGAGCACGGCAAGCAGAACCGAGGCCCCGAAGGCACCTGGAAGGTTGAAGTTCTCGTACTGCTTCTCGACAAAGAGCGGCAGCGTCTGGGTCTGGCCGGAGATCGAACCGGAGACGACCGAGACGGCGCCGAACTCGCCCAGCACCCGGGCGGTGCTGAGGACGACGCCGTAGGCGACCCCCCAGCGAATCGCCGGCAGGGTGACCCGCCAGAAGGTCTGCCAGGCGTTGGCGCCCAACGTCGAGGCGGCTTGCTCCTGCTCGGTGCCGATCTCCTGCAGCACGGGCACCGTCTCGCGGACGACGAAGGGCAGCGAGACGAAGACGCTGGCGAGGACCATCCCCGGCACCGAGAAGAGGATTTTGATGCCGGCTTCGGCGAGTCCCGGTTCGAGCCAGCCAGTCGTCCCGTAGAGCAGGAAGAGTGAGAGCCCGATGACGACCGGGGAGATCGCAAAGGGAAGGTTGATCACGGCGTCAATCAGCGCATTGCCCCGCCATTTGTGGCGGACCAGAAGCAGCGCGCAGCCGACCCCGAAAATCGTGTTGAGCGGCACCGCGATCACGACCATCAGCAGGGTCAGCTTCAGGGCGTGCAGCCCGTCGGGGGAGGTGATCGCGTCAATCGGCGGCGCCAGGCCGTGTTCGAAGGTCTTGTAGAAGATCAGCACCAGGGGTAGGAGGAGGAGCAGGGTGATGTAGCCGAGGCCGAGGAAGCGCAGACCCCAGCGACTGCGTGCAGAGCTAGTCGCGTTCATCGTCGTCCTCCTTCTCCTCCGCGTGGAAGTCCTCGCCGCTCATTGGCATCACCGTGAGGCCGGCGGTCGAGGCGCCCGAGCGCTCATGGCGACTGCCCCAGCGCTGGACCAGGCTGACCACCGCCAGCATCAGCACGGCCGCCGCCAGCAGGACGACCGAGACTGCGGCGGCGCCGGTGTCGTTGCCGGACTCGATCTGCTGGCGGATGAAGACCGAGGAGACCTGGGTGTCGGGGAGGCCACCGGCGAAGAGCAGGACTGAACCGAACTCGCCGAGGGCGCGGGCGAAGGCCAGGGCGACGCCGGCGGCAAGGCCCGGCAGGAGGTTGGGGAAGATGATGCGGCGGAAGATCGTGAAGCCGCCCGCTCCAAGCGAGGCCGCCGCCTCCTCCATATCGCGGTCCATCTCGATCAGCAGCGGCTGCACGGCGCGAACAACAAAGGGCAGAGTGACGAAGAGCAGGGCGACGACGACCGCGGTTCGAGTTGCGGCGATGTCAACCCCAAGCGGGCTCTTGCTCCCCCAGAGCTCGATCAGGATCAGGCTGGCGACGATCGTCGGCAGAGCGAACGGCAGGTCGATGACGGCATTGATGACCGCCTTGCCGGGGAATTCGTCGCGGACCAACAGCCAGGCGAGGATCGTGCCGAAGATGCCGTTGATGACGACCACGACCAGCGACGCGACCATGGTCAGCTCGAGCGAGCGCAGCGCCTGCGGCGAGGTGACCTGGGTCCAGAAGGTGCCGATCCCGTCGCTGAGCGACTGATTGGTCAGCGCCGCCAGCGGCAGCAGTACGAGGACGCTGAGGTAGAGGACGACGAGGCCTCGTCCCAGGCCGGCGCCGACCCCGGGCAGGCGAATGCCTGCCCGGGGTGACGCTGGTCTGGTTGCTGCCTGAGCCTCCATAGATCAGCCGGAGGTGGAGACTCCGAGTTCGTTCTCGATCTTGGCGACAGAGCCAGTTTCTTCGTCGAAGAATTCGTCGTTGACTTTGCCCCAGCCACCGAACTGGCTGATCTTGAACAGGTCCTTCGGGGTCGGGAACTGCTTCGGATCGACCAGCTTCGGGTTGACCGGGCGGTAGCCGTTTTCGGCCCAGATTTCCTGGCCTTCGTCAGACCAGATGAACTTGAGGAAATCTTCCGCTGCCGGCTCCGGCGCGCTTTTGGTGACCGCGATCGGGGTTTCGATCTGGATTGTCGAGGGCGGCACGATGTGTTCGACTTCTTCGCCTTCTTTTTCGGCCTTGATCGCCTCGTTCTCGTAGCCGAGCAGAACGTCGCCCTGACCCTGGGTGAAGGCGGAGAGTGCGTCGCGGGCGCTGCCCGGCTGCGCCACCGTCTTTTCCAGCAGGGTCTTGACGCCTTCCAGCGCTTGATCGGGGGACTTGCCCTCATTGATCAGGGTGCCGTAGACGGCCATGATGTTCCAGCGCGCGGCGCCGGAACTGAACGGGTTGGGGGTAACGACGTCGGCGTCCTTGCTCAGAACGTCGTCAAGTGAGTGGATTCCCTTCGGGTTGCCCTTGCGCACGGTGATCACAACCACCGAGTCCTGGGCGATGCCGCCATAAGGCTGTTTTTCCCAGTCTTTGGAGACGATTTCGCCTTCTTCGACCAGCCGTTCCATGTCACCGGCCTGGGCGAAGTGGACGACCGAGGCGGGCTGACCAGCGGCCACCGCGCGGCTCTGGTCGCCGGAGGCGCCAAAGGAGTTACTGAAGCTGACACCGCTGCCCGCGGAGGTCTTTTCGAACGCCGGCTCCAGATCTTCCTGGTAGACGGATTCGGGAGTGGAGTAGCCGACCACGTCGAGCTTGCCGCCCCCTGACGAGGAGCTGCTGTCACTGCTGCTACTTCCACATCCGGCGACCACAGCTGCCAACGCAAAAAGGGCGGCCAGGAGGGCCGCGTTGACGCTGCGCCGCCGGGTTACCTTGCGCGCGTTCCGCATAGAAAGGAATCCTTTCTTTCTCTACTGATTTAGTTTTTTGAGCGACTTACTTGTAAAACGAAGTTCGGCAGGGTAGCACAATGTCGATCGGCAAAGTCGTAAATGCTGATCAGGATTAGGGAATTGGCGATTCAGGCAGTGAGGACGCGGTGGTCCTCGGGGCCGGGGCGCAGGATCAGCACCTCGGCGGGGGCTTTGTCGAGCAGCCAGACGAGGTCATCGCCGGAGAAGCCGGCGGCCCCATTTGAGGTGGCCGAGACGACGACCCGGTCGAAGCTCTCGTGATCGAGCAGGCGGCTGAGCGCGTGGCGGTAGCTGCGGCCGCGTTCGACCCGGGCGTCGACCGGCACGCCCTGGCCGGTGGCGCGCTGTTCGATCGCCTCCAGCATCGGCATCGCCTTCGCCGCCTCGGCCGGGATCGCGCACTCGAGCGGCAACTGCTTCGGCACCGCGGCGAGGTAGGCGGGCATCAGCGTCGCCTGCTCGGCTTTGGCCAGGCGCAGGGCTGCGTCGAGGGCGCGGCGGGAGATCTCGGTGCCGGTGAAGGGCAGGAGGATCTGGTGCACCTGCTGGGGCCGCTCGGAGCGCTTGCCGCGCCGGCGTGAGCTGGCGATCAGGTAGCCACCGAAGAGGCCAAGCAGGAGGGCGAAACCGACGAGGAAGTGCTCGATCACCCGGGCTCCTCCTTACCGCCACGGTGGGCGACGATCCGCACGTCGACGCCGGCCGGCGTCGCCTTCATCAGGCGCTGCGGCAGCGGTTCGCGCAGGCGGCCGAGGCCTTTCCGCGGCAGTGACTCGCCGACCATCAGATAGGTGCTGCCGCGCTCGCGCACCACTCGCGCCACCGCGGCGACTAGGTCGTCGTGCTCCTCGATCAGCAGGGTCGCGCCGAGCACCGAGGCGAGCTGGCGCAGCGCCGTTACCTGGCGCTCGACGTCGCCCTCAATCGGTTTACCCGGCGGCTTCACCCAGAGCAGGTCGAGGTCGGTGCCGAGCCGCTGCGCCGAGCGCCAGGCGCGCCGCACCAGGCGCTGCGAGCTGGGCTGCGGGCGGACCAGGGCGAGCAGCCTCTCCCCCACCGCCTGCGGCACCTCGGCGACGACGCGCTCCTCGCGGGTGCCGAGCGGCTCGGGCGCATGCAGGGTGAGGCGCTTGGACTCGACCTCCTCGGCGACCTGGCGCAGGCTGACCTCGCGCAGCGCCGCCAGGTTCTCGATCCGGAAGAAGTTGTTGAGGGCGGCCTCGATGTTCTCGCCCGGGTAGATCTTGCCGGCGCGCAAGCGCGCCACCAGCGTCTCCGGCGTGAGGTCGATCAGGACCACCTCGTCGGCGGTGCCGAGCACCGAGTCCGGCACCGTCTCCCGCACACGCACCCCGGTCAGCTCGGCGACGCGATCGTTGAGCGACTCGAGGTGCTGCACGTTGACGGTAGAGAAGACGTCGATCCCGGCGGCGAGCACGTCAGCGATGTCCTCGAAGCGCTTCCCGTGCTCGAGCCCGGGCGGGTTGCTGTGGGCGAGCTCGTCGATCAACGCCAGCTGCGGGTTACGGGCAAGCAGGCCCGGCAGGTCCATCTCCTCGACCTCGACCTCGCGGTAGGTGACCAGGCGCCGCGGCACCACCTCGAGGCCACGAGCCTGGTCGCTGGTCTCCTCGCGCTTGTGCGGCTCCAGGTAGCCGATCGCGACGTCCCTCCCGGCTGCCACCTCGGCGTGGCCCTCCTGCAGCATCCGGTAGGTCTTCCCCACGCCGGCGGCCATGCCGAGGAAGATCTTGTAGTGGCCGCGGTCCATCTCCGCGCCCCCCGGCTCAGGCCCCCAGCAGGTTGTGGACGACCAGGTCGATCAGCTTGATCCCGATGAACGGGGCGATCAGGCCGCCGAGGCCGTAGAGCAGCATGTTGCGGCGCAGCAGCGCCGTGGCGCCGATCGGCCGGTAGCGGACGCCGCGCAGCGAGAGGGGGATCAGCAACGGGATGATCAGGGCGTTGAAGATCACCGCTGAGAGGATCGCCGATTCCGGCGTGCCCAGCGACATTACGTTGAGCGCGTCGAGCGGGCCCCGTTCGCCGGCCAGGGCGTAGGTGGTGGCGAACATCGCCGGCAGGATTGCGAAGTACTTGGCGACGTCGTTGGCGATCGAGAAGGTGGTCAGGGCGCCGCGGGTGATCAGCAGCTGCTTGCCGACCTCGACGATCTCGATCAGCTTGGTCGGATTCGAGTCGAGGTCGACCATGTTGCCCGCCTCGCGCGCCGCCTGGGTGCCGGTGTTCATCGCCACGCCGACATCGGCCTGGGCCAGCGCCGGCGCGTCGTTGGTGCCGTCGCCGGTCATCGCGATCAACCGCCCGTCGGCCTGCTGTTCCTTGATCAGCTCGAGCTTGCGCTCGGGAGTCGCTTCGGCGAGAAAGTCGTCGACCCCGGCCTCTTCGGCGATCTTCGCCGCGGTCAGCTTGTTGTCGCCGGTGACCATGATGGTGCGGATGCCCATTGCCCGCAGCTGGTCGAAGCGGGCGCTCATCCCCTCCTTGATCACGTCCTTGAGGTAGACCACGCCGAGCACCCGCTCGTTGCGGGCGACGGCCAGCGGCGTGCCGCCCTCGCGGCCAATTCTGTCGAGCTCGCCGCGCAGCTCGGCCGGCGCCCTTCCTCCCTCCTCCGCGACCCAGGACTCGATCGCGTCGCCGGCGCCCTTGCGCAGGCGAGTGCCGTTGAAGTCGACGCCGCTCATCCGCGTCTCGGCGCTGAAGGGGACGAAGCTCGGCTCGTGGCCGTCGAACTCGTGCTCGCGGATGCCGTAGCCCTTGGCAAGGACGACGATCGAGCGCCCCTCCGGGGTCTCGTCGGCGAGCGATGACATCTGCGCCGCCTCAGCCAGCTCCTCGCCGCTGACACCCGGCATCGGCATGAACTCGACCGCCTCACGGTTGCCGAGCGTGATCGTGCCGGTCTTGTCGAGCAGCAGCAGGTCGCAGTCGCCCGAGGCCTCGACCGCGCGGCCGGAGAGGGCGAGCACGTTGCGGCGGACGAGCCGGTCCATGCCGGCGATCCCGATTGCCGAGAGCAGCGCTCCGATTGTGGTCGGGATCAGGGCGACGAGCAGGGCGATCAGCGTCGTCTCGGAGAGTTCGGTGCCGGCGAAGAGGGCGAAGGGACGCAGTGAAACGACAACGATGACGAAGACCAGGGTGAGGCCGGCAAGCAAGATGCCGAGCGCGATCTCGTTCGGGGTCTTCTTGCGTTCGGCCCCCTCGACCAAGGCGATCATCCGGTCGAGGAACGATTTGCCGGGTTCCTGGGTGATCTCGACCACGATCCGGTCGGAGAGCACGCGGGTGCCGCCGGTGACGGCGGAGCGGTCGCCGCCGGCCTCGCGGATCACCGGCGCCGACTCGCCGGTGATCGCCGACTCGTCGACCGAGGCAATGCCCTCGATCACGGTGCCGTCACCGGGGATCGCCTCACCCGTCTCGACCACGACGACGTCACCGCGGATCAGCTCCGAAGCCGGCTTCTCACCACCGTCACGCAGGCGGGCGACGGTCTCGGTGCGCATCGAGCGCAGGCTCGCCGCCTGGGCGCGGCCGCGCCCCTCGGCCAGCGCCTCGGCGAGGTTGGCGAAGACGACGGTGAGCCAGAGCCAGATCGCGATCGCGAGGCTGAACCAGGCCGGCTCGTGGCCGCCGCCGAGCGGACCGCCGCCGAAGACCCGGATCAGCCAGGCGACGGTGGTGATCACGGCGCCGATCTCGACCACCAGCATCACCGGGTTGCGCGCCTGCACCCGTGGGTCGAGCTTGCGCAGCGACTCGAGCAGGGCCGGGCGCAGGACCTCCGGGTCGAAGAGAGAGCGGGCCTCGGTGCTCATCTGAGCGGCGCCTCCTTTTCAAGCGCGATGTTGAGCTGCAGGACGTTGACCCCCGGCTCGCCGAGCAAGCTGAGGAAGCGACCGTCGGTGTGGGCCGAGATCAGCTCGTCGACCCGCGACAGAGGCAGCCGCCGGACGACGGCGATCCGATGGGCCTGGATCCAGGCGTTGGCCTGGGAGATGTGGGGGTCGACGCCCGAGGCCGATTCGGTCACGGCATCGACCGGGACCCCGTCCCGAGTCAGACCGCGATCGAAGGGCTTCTCCCGCGCCAGGTAGGCGGCGAGGCTCTTGCGCACCGCTTCGCGCGCTTCGACGCTGTTGGGGCCGAGGTTGGAGAAGTAGGTGACGTCGCCCGAGTATTCGGTCGCCGAGGGGCGCGACTGGAAGTAGGCCGGCTTGCCCTTGAAGTCCTGGCCGATCAGCTTCGAGCCGACGACCCGGCCGTCGACGCTCAGCTTGGAGCCGTTCGCCTTGCCGGGAAAGACGACCTGGGAGATGCCGGTGATCGCCAGCGGATAGACGACGCCGAGCACCACCGTCACCACCACCACCGCGATCGCCGCTGTGAGCAGGTCCCGGCGCATCAGAAGAGCCTCGTGGTCAGGCTCTGGACCACCGGCCCGAGCAGCAGGGCGGGGAAGAAGGTGAGGGCGCCGACCAGGATTACGACGCCGACCAGGAGGAAGACGAAGGTCGGGTTGTCGGTCCGCATCGTCCCCAGCCCGGGCGGCGAGACCTTCTTGCCGGCGAGCGCACCGGCGATCGCGAGGACGAAGAGGATCGGCGCAAAGCGGGCGCCCAGCATCACGGCGCCGCCGAGGATGTCGGCGAAGGAGATCCCATAGGAGCCGGTGTTGCCCGGCGCGTGGGGCTGGATGAAGCCGGTGTAGCCGGCGAAGGCGGAGCCGTTGTTGTTGGCCTGCGAGAGGTAGGCGTAGAGGGTCTCGGAGAAGCCCTGCGGGTTGACCCCGGCAAAGAGCGAGCGTTTGCCCAGGGTCGTCGCCGAGGCGACGCCGGAGGAGAGCAGCACCACCAGCGGTGTCAGCAGCACGCCGAGCGAGACCAGCTTGATCTCCCGCGCCTGGATCTTCTTGCCGAGGTACTCCGGCGTGCGACCGACCATCAGGCCGCCGATGAAGACGGCGAGCAGGACGTAGAGCAGCATCGAGTAGAGCCCGGCGCCGACCCCACCGAAGACGACCTCGCTGAAGCCGAGGTTGACGAAGGGCACCGCGCCGCCCAGCCCGCTCAGCGACTCAAACGCCGCGTTGACGGCGCCGCAGGAGGTGACCGTGGTCACCGCCGTCCACAGCGAGGAGCCGGCGATGCCGAAGCGCTGCTCCTTACCCTCCATGTTGCCGCCGGTCGAGCCGTCGAAGGCGTGGGTGTGCAGGCCGGCGAGGTGCTGAGCCGGAGTGCCGTGCTGCTCGGCCATGTAGACGACCGCGACCCCGCCGACGAAGAGCACGAACATCGCCGCGAAGATCGCCCAGCCCTGGCGCTGGCTGCCGACCATGCGGCCGTAGGTGTAAGTGAGGCCGGCGGGGATGACGAGGATCAGCAGCAGCTCGACGAAGTTGGTCAGGCCGCTCGGGTTCTCGAACGGGTGGGCCGAGTTGACGTTGAAGAAGCCGCCACCGTTGGTGCCCAGCTCCTTGATCGCCTCCTGCGAGGCGACCGGCCCCTGGGCGAGGGTCTGCGTGCCGCCGGTCAAGGTGTGGACCACCGTGTAGTGATCGAGGTTCTGGATCACTCCCTGGGAGACGAGGAAGAGCGCGGCGACGATCGAGACCGGCAGCAGGATGTAGAGCAGGATGCGAACCAGGTCCTGCCAGAAGTTGCCGAGCTCGCGGCCAGACCTGGCGACGATGCCGCGAATCAGGGCGACGACCACGGCGATCCCGACCGCCGCCGAGACGAAGTTCTGCACCGCCAGCCCCGCCATCTGGGCGAAGTAGGTGAGCGTTGTTTCGCCGCCGTAGTACTGCCAGTTGGTGTTGGTGACGAAGGAGGAGGCGGTGTTGAAGTTGAGGTCCCAGGGCGCCGAGTGGAAGCCCTGTGGGTTGAACGGCTGGATCCCCTGCGTGCGCAGGATCAAGTAGAGCGTCAACCAGGAGAGCAACGAGAAGGCGAGCAGGCTGCGGGCGTAGCCCTTCCAGTCCTGCCCCTCATCGGGCCGCACGCGCAACGCCTTGTAGGTGATGCGCTCGATTGGCCCAACGACAGGGGACAGGAAGACCCGCTGGTTAGTGAAGACCCGCGCCATGTAGATCCCGACCGGCTTGACCAGGGCGAGGAGAACGGCGAGGAAGACCGCGATCTGCAGCCAGCCCTGTGCCATCAGAGGTTCTCCCCCCGCAGCAGCGCGTAGACCAGGTAGATGCAGACCAGCGCCGAAACCACCAGCCCGAAGAGGTCGGCGCCGGAGAGAGCAGCGAGCGGCAGCGCGCTCATATCCGCTCGATCAAGTCAATCGCCCAGTAGAGAAGGGCAAAGAGTGCGACGGCGATCGCTACCGCGAAGAGATCGGCCGGAAGACCGCCACCGCCAGGGAAGATGTCCGAGAACGAGAGCACATATCGATCATGCGCCCGACCGCGTCAAGGGTGTGTGTGTAATCCGGGGACACCCGTGCAGATTTCATAAAGACGGGGAGCAGTGGCGTTGGGCCGTTAGCGCGGTCGGACCTGAACGGTCGCTTGACGTTCGTTTCCGGCAGCGTCAGCGACACCGACACGGGCCGTGACCAAGAGTTTCTTGCCGTTGCTCACCGCGGTCCTGGCCTCTTTCAGTGCCAGTTTACGAATCCGCAAACGCAACACCGCCTGGCCTTCCGCCGCAACTGACTTACGGGCCCCGCGCAAGCGATAAGACCAGCCACCCCGCCCCTTGATCTGGAGCCGCCCTTCGGCGCTCGCCAGCCCAGACTCATTCGATGTCACCCCGATGAGGATGGTTCCGGATCGAAGAAAGGCTTGCCGAGCTGCGAAATGCGGCTGGATCGTCGGTGATACAAGATCGTGTCCGCACAGCTCCTGTCTTCCAAGGAGGCCCGGAAAGCAGTCCTGCGTCAGGTCGCCGAGACCATCGTGGTCAGCGTCCGGCTCGATCTCGGCATCCAGCAGAAGCTCGACGTCTTCTTCCGTGTTCCAAATCGATTTCAATGGCTGGCCGGTCAACGTACTGATCTTGCCGACCCCCTCACCCCGGAACGCAATTGGCGCGCCGGCTTCTTGCGTATTGCGATTTGTCGTTGAAATTGTCAGACCAATCGGCTGACCAGCCACGATCGACATTTGTTCGGGGTAGGTGTGTGTCGTCCCCGGCGGACTTGACGGGAGTTCAACTTCTGGCCCTCTTCTGAAGTCTCCGAAGACACTTTCGGTCCGCAGCGCGAGCTTGACCGTGCCGGTACCGGGAAGTGCCGTCCCACTGACCACCGACCAGCTGACGATGACCCCATCGAACGGCGCTACCAGCCCACCCGCCGCAGCATGTTCGGCCAAAAGGTCGTCTTGTTCCACCCTGCATATGCGAGTTTCGGGTTCAAAAGACTGGAACTTGCAAACGGAGTCATTTTGGCGCATTTGTGAGGTTGCTGCCGAGGGTAACCGCCTGGGCAGGTGTAGAGAAAACAAGCGCCAAGCCCAAGGCCATGCTGACCATCGCGGATATGCCCGCGATTTGCAGGGCTGCCCTTCTCCTCATTAAGACCCAGCTGGCCTTTGGTCTCGAGGTGGGCGTGTGCGTAGACCTGAAAGTGAAATGCCTTCTTCCCGAAGCGCCAGGCAGCCACCGCAGGCGATCCCTGCGGCGGCAAACAGGGCGAGGAAGATCGGCAATTGGGCCGCGCCTTCGATCGTGATGGTTGTTTCGGCGCTGAAGACAGGCGGGTCGGCGATCCGGTAGAGGATCAGCAGCCCCGAAACGATGCCAAGAATCGTGACCACCGCGTCGAGCAAGACGGGACGCCCCTTAACTGCGTTCGTGAGATGCATCGCCGCCCCAGCGAGCGTGACGATAACTGCGATCAGGAGAACGAACGGGGTGTAGTCGAGCGCTTCCCAAGCGCTTTTGCCCGGTCCGCCAGCTTGAACGGCAAATAGCAAGTTGGATGTATTGACCGCCTCGACTCCGTACCAGTGCAAGAACGTGAAGACGAAGAGCAGGATCGCGGAGACGCCCGAGATCCTCTCACCGTTGTTGAGACGCCCTAGCTCCATCCGCGATCGCGACGAGTGGCTGTCAATGTCTCAGCGGACTCCAGCGGAGCGCGGGCGGCTTTGTCATGCTATCGAAGAGTTCCATCGCAATGAGATTGCGTTTGAAGCTAATCGGCCTGGATATTCCCGTATCAACGCCTTCGCACAGACTGCCCGTCGGCAGTTCAGGCGGAAGAATGGCACGAGCCGTGATATATGCACGTCGCCCGACTTCCTTGACCTTCACATCCCCATAATGCGGCCTGGGATCTCCGAGGCAATATCCAACGGAGCTCCCAATTTTTACCGACTTTGGCCCCAGAACTTTCTCGACATCCCACCGCACCACTTCAGTTGTCCCCCCGGTAAAGCCCCGATCGGACTTTCTCTTTCCTTCTCCACCACCTGAGCCGCAACTCGCCAAAATTGACAGAATGCAGACAAACACCGCCAATACAATCCAGCCCAAACCACGCCTGCGACCCCGCCCCAGCCCTGCAGAGCCGCGGCCGGCCCGATCCATCGATCTATTCGCCTGTGATGACATGTAGGTCGTACATACCGGGAGCAGCTAGAGCCCCAGGAGCGTGAGCCACCGATTCGTGGGGCATATTGAGCAGCGGTGTGACATACGTCAGCGGAGATTTGTTCCGCGGGCCCCCCTCGATCATTCCCACCGCAGCGCCGGTCCCTGCATTCCAGACCGGGGCCCCGCTATCGCCGTGTTCGGCTCCGAAGGCTACGACGTACACCCGTTGACTGAAGTGAGTCGCCGTCGCGGTGTACTGAGACAGGACTTTCTTACATCTGACTTTGTCCGTTTTTACACCCGAGAAACAAAGAACATCTCCGACGCGGGCTTTCGCTTCCCCGCTCACCCTCAATGGGCTTTCGCCCGGACGATAGATCGCATTCGGGGCGAGGTCATTTTCAAGGTTTATGGCCTCAGCGTCGGTGCGCCAGGCACCCGACTGATAGCCCGAGCGGGTCACCTGACCGACTTCATTGAACACTTCTTCGCTTGCTTTGCCTGCATATTTTGACCGCTCCGCATACTCGTTCAGCGGAACGCAATGTCCCGCCGTCAAGATCAGGCGTGCCTGAATGACCTGATTCGTTCCGAGCTTGTTGCGATTTTCGTAAACCCCAAATCCAGCGGTGCATTCTCTGTTCGCGGCGATGCTGAAGATCCGATCTCCGGCAAGCATTTTCCCGGATTCTCTATTCCGGCCGGCAAATTCTTCCAATTCGCCTGCCTCGTAATGCACCATAACCCTGCTCATACTACCGAGGGCTTGCGTAATCAGCGTTTCGGCTTGGCTGACGTTCGTAGCTCCGACAATGACCTTGTTCGACACGTCTTCGATTCCCACGTTGGTGATGACGCCGGTCCAGGATTCCGTCGATTCCGCTTTATTCACGATTGTCTGTTCAGCTGACACGAGCGAGGCCCGCGAGTAGGTCGGGGGCTGAGAGAATCCCGCTACGCGGCTCGAGGCAAGGATGCCGGGAGCCACTTTGAGTTCAGCCACGGAGCTTTCCTGATTTGACGTAAAGCCAACTCGAATCACCCCGCCAGCCGGATGATCAACGTAATACCCAGCGTAGGTATTCGGGTAGTGGCTTTCGGCCCATTCTTCGATCAGGGGCCCATCGATTTCGACGTAGTGTTCCCTGTATTCCATCTCCGCGATGTCTGCCGGCCTCAAGGGGACTCCCCATCGTTCCCGTGAAGCGCGGGCCACCGGTTCCCCTTCAGTCCAGGCGTTGATCAGATTGAAGATTCGTTCGTTTCTTGCAATTTCGTCGCTCGGGGGATCAACGACATCAAGGCCGAATTCTTCGCGGAAGTTCAGCACTTCTTTGAACTTGGGCTTGACCGGCGCTCCGTCTGGCGGCGGTGGCGGAGGCTGGGGAATATTGACCCAGAATCGCTTGGAAGCCGTTTCGTTGAGCCGGTCTTTGATGATCGCTTCGACGTAGAGGATGCCGGGAGCGAAGTTTTCGGTTTCCAAGACCCACTCTGATTTGACCGTTTCGCACTCGACTTTGATCGTTTCGAGGTTCTCGTTGCAGGTGGTTTCATGCACCAGGTTTTGGCCGTTGACGACGTACTGGATCGAGGAGATCCCTTCGTCTGCGTGCGCCTGGATGTCGAAGGTCAGTTCCCCTGGCGGAGCTTCTTTTTCCCAATAGTTGGCGAGGGTTCCGCCGACGTTGTCGAAGATCGGCGGTTTTTTGACGTTGCGGGATTCGACCACGTCGCCGTTGGGGCCAATCGTGTAAACGACGGCCTGAGCGCCTTCAGGCGTTACCGTCGTCGTGCGGCTCGGGTTGTCGACGTAGCTGAAGAAGGTCGACTTCGTTGTTTTTGCTACCGCATCGAAGACGGTCACTTTGCTCACGCGCCCATAGGTGGGTTCATAGGCGATCGAGGCCCAGGTCGTATTGGGGAGCGTGACTTTGGTCATGCGTTTGGACGTAGGGTCGTATTCGTATTTGGCTTCTCCGTCAGGGCCTTTGTTGGCCGTCAGCAGCGCCCCGGTATGCGTGTATGTGTTGGTTCCGGCCTCTTTACCTTCGACGCTCGAGACCAGGCCCGCGCTGAGGTTGACGTCGAGGGTGGGATCGTTTGCTTCGGGGATTTTCGGCGCTTCGGTACTGCGTATCTGCCACTTCTGGATCCGGTTGTTGAGCACGTCGGTGATCCAAAGGCCTCCGCTTGAATCCGCGGCGATGCCCATTGGATGGGTGAAGCTGAACTGTCCTTCCCCGCTGCCTTTGGTGCCGATCTGGGTCACATATTCGCCGGCTTCGTTGAAGATCTCGACGCGACCGTTTGCCTGGTCGCCGACGTAGATGTCTCCTTTGCCGTCTGCTTCGATCGCGTCTGGGTGGGTGAACTGGCCATTGCCGGTACCCGCGGAGCCGAACTGCAGGACGGATTCGTATTTTTCATTGAACTTCTGGACTTGGTTGGCACCCCAGTCAGCCACGAAGATGCCGCCGTCGCGGCCGACATCGATCGCGTTGGCTTCGGTGAACTTGCCGGGACCTGATCCTACGGTTCCGAATTTGGTGATGTAGTTGCCTTCTTCATCGAAGACCTCAACGCGCTGGTTATAGGTGTCGGCGACGTAGATGTGTCCTTCGCCGTCAGCAGCGATGCCTTCGGGCATTTTGAATTGCCCGGGGCCGGTGCCCGCGGCGGTCCCGCCGATGACTTTGACGAGATTGCCGTTTTCGGTGAAGACCTCGACCCTGTTGTTGAGCTCGTCAGTGATCCAGAGCTTGTTGGAGCCGTCTATCGCGATAGAGCTCGGCATGTAGAAGAGGCCTTCGGTTTTGCCGTAGGAGCCAAACTTGGAAATCCATTTGCCTTCGCGATCGAAGCGCTGGATTCGATTGTTTTCCTTGTCGACGACGAAGAGGTCGCTGTTGGCGGCAAAGGCGATGTCGGCCGGCGCTTTGAGTTGCCCATTCCCGGCGCCAGGGGTGCCGAAGGCGCCGTACCAGCTCGGGCGGTAGTTGGGCACCGACCACTTCTGGATGCGGTGGTTGCCGACATCGGGCACCCAGAGGCCGCCCAGGTTGTCAGCGACGATGCCAACCGGAAACTGCAGGATGAACTGGCCGGCTCCGGAGCCTTGGCTGCCGAATTTGGTCAGGTATTTGCCGCTCTGGTCGAACTCCTCGACCCGGTTGTTGGCCCGGTCGCCCACGAAGACGTTGCCCCTCGAGTCGACCTCCATCGCTTCGGGGCACCAGAACTGCCCATCGCCGCTGCCTTTGGAGCCGAAGACCCGCAGCAGTTTGCCCGCGGCATCGAACTCGCTGACACGATGCAGCCCCCGATCTGCCACCCAGAGCTTGCCCCCGGGCCCGACATCGACTCCCACCGGCTGGTTGAACTGGCCTTCGCCGGTCCCCAGGGAGCCGACTTTGGAGATGAATTCCCCGGCCGGGTTGAGCACCTGGATCCGCGAGTTGAAGGTGTCGGCAACGAAGACATTGCCTTTGGCGTCGGTAGCGATGCCTTCGGGTTTGTTGAACTGCGCGTTGCCGTTGCCCGAGGCTGTCCCACCGATGGTTTTGAGGAATTCGCCTTTTTCGTTGAACTTCTCGACGCGGTTGTTGTCGGCATCGGCCACCCAGAGATTTCCGGAGGGGTCGATCGCGATCGCGCAGGGACGTTTGAACTGGCCGTTGGCCGTCCCTTCGGCACCGAATTTCGAGACGAATTTGCCTTCCTGGTTGAGGCGCTCGATGCGGTTGTTGCCGCGATCGACGACGAAGAGGTCGCCGTTGGCGGCGAGCGCGATATCGCCTGGCGCTTTCAGCTGGCCGTCCGCGCTGCCAAGAGCACCGAAGGTACTTTTGTAGGTCGGCGCCGGCGGCACGTATTCGTAGGCTTCTTCTTCAGCCGCGGAGAGGTCCGGGGCGCTGGCTGGGTCTTTGACGGCGATTTCATCCAGCTTGCCGGCTGCGTAGTTGTAGTCGAGGCTCGAGTAGGGCCCCGTTTGCACTTCTTCGGTGTCGCCGTTGCTGTTGAAGGCAACCGTGGTATCGCTCTCGCCCGATTCGTCCGTCAGGGCGTAGTTGCCGTTGGCCTGCTTGGTGATCTTGGCCTGCAAGAACGCGCTGAACTTCGAGGTTCCGGCTTCGCTCGGCAGCTGCACGCCCGCGTTGAGCCCCCCGCTTTCGTCGAGTAGTTCGGCTTCTTTTGGCATCGCCCCGGCTTCGGCTTCGAGCTGAGGCGTCTGGGCCAGGGTCCAGCCTTCCCCCCACTCAGTGCTGTCGGCTTTGGGTAGCTGGGAGTTGTAGAAGCGCTCGACTTCTAGGTCGGCGGCGTACCCCGCCACGTCTACGTCCTTTTCGCTGTAGACCAGGTTGCCGTTCATCACGTTGACGGCTAGTTCGGGCCATTCCTCTTCGCTGGCATTGCCGTTGGGCAGCGGGAAGTGCTGCGTCACGTATTCGTCCTTCATCCCAGTCGCGGGGATGTATTTGAATTCAATTTCCCGTGTACGCGTGTGGCCCAGCTGGTCACTGGCCACGACCTTGAGGATGTGCGTTCCTCCCGAGAGCCCAGTCAGGCCCAACGGGTAGTTCACGGTCATCGGGCAGCTGTATTCAGGACCGGAGCAGCTCTGCGCTTTCCACGGCACCGTCTCGGGGGTAGTTTTTTTGTCGAGGAAGATTTCAATGTTTTTGACACCGGAGCGCATGTTGGCTTCGCTGCCTTTTATGCCGTCTGTGGCCTCGATTTTGAGGTTGTAGACGGGCAGCCTCAGTTTGTCTTCGCCGGTTTTAGGTTTGGCGGGTTTTTGTTCCTTTTCGGCCGGGCCTTCCTCGTTTGTCGCTTCCGCCAACTGGCTGCTCAGGGTGACTTCCGGCGGCGTGTTGTCGACGTAGGCGGTCCATGAGTAGATGCTGCTGGGCCTCAAAAGCGCGTCGCTGGCCATCACTTTCGCTTCCGACTTGCCCTCGGCGAAATTGTTGCCGTTGAATTCGAGTTTGCCGGTCATGTCTCTGCCGCAGGGACTGTCATGAGTGCCCTGGCAGACACTTGGGTAGAGCCGAGTTTCTCCTTTGGAGGTCAAGAGCATGATATTGCTCACCCCGAGTCCAGGATCGTGAGCGCTGACGTTGACTCCGTACATTTTCGAGTTGTCGATCCAGCTCGTGGGGTAGCCGGAGATCGGATCGAGCGTCGGATTATCGGGGTCGGTCATGTAGGTGGCGATACCGCCGGCGTAGAGGTCGCGCCAGCAGGGATCGTTGGCGCCGCCCCCGGTGCCCATGCCGAACACCATCACGTCGCCGTAGCCGTTGTAAACGGAGGCGTTGGGAGCGGCGAGGGCCCGGTTGGTGTAGAGGTAGTTGTAGAAGCCCTGACCGGGGGAGGTTTCAACCCAGAGGCCATCGTAGTCGTGGGGCTCTGGGTGTTTGTCTGACCAGCAGGCCGTGTTGGTCTGGTCATAGCGGTAGAAGGGATTGATCAGGTAGCCGGTCAGGTAGCTGGTTTCGCCGGGCGGCGTGTAGGTCCACTGCGACCACAGCCCGGCGCCCCAGGTGCCGCTCGGCACCCCGACAAACAGTCCGCGGCCAGTACCCCAACAAGGGCCACCCGGCCTGCACCAGCGGTCGTTGTAGAAGCCGATGTTGGAGTTGTGCTGGAAGGTGCCGTCTTCCAGCACGTCGTAGCGGTAGCCGAAGATCCAGGCGTTGTTGACCCAGTCGTTCTGGGTAAATTCGGGGTCGACCAGGATCGGGTAGGCGTAATCGCCTTCCCGATGGGCGACGTGCAGGACGATCGAGCTGTCTTGGACGTCCATCGTTACCGGCACCGACGTGCCCTGGGCATCGATGGCGTGCGGCGGTGAGACGAGGGCCGTCAACGCTTCGCCTTCATAGACTTCAGCCACTCCATCATTGGCGCGAAGTTCGGCGCTTTCGGGGAGATCGAGGTCAAAGCGCAGGGTTTCCGGGCTTTCGATCGAGCGCAGCTGGTCAAAGAACTCGACACCGGTCGATAGAGGCGAGACCAGCAGGTCAGTGTCGGTCTGCACGTCTGGGTAGATCACGTCCTTGTCGCCGAAGCGTTGGGCGCTGCTTTCGGGATCCGTGCCGGCCTGGGTGATCGTCGTTTCCCCGCCTTCGATGGCAACGCCCTCTGAGGGCGCGGTCGGGATTTCGACTTCAACGACGGGGTTTGCCAGCTGGAAGCCTTCAGACGTCGCTTCGAGGCTGAGATCGACCTTGCCCAATTCGCCGTTTTCATCTCTGACTTCGGCCGGTATTTCGGCTTCCATCAGTTCGGTCTGCCCTTCGTTGCTGACGACGGCGCCGCCTTCGTTTTGCAGATTGCGCTCGAGGGTTGAGCTGGTCAGATACCTCGCCGGGTCCAGCTCGAGGCTCGCGAGTTCTTCGCTGAAGCTCAAGCGTAGGAGGTCGCTTACGGCATCAGTAGATGAAAGGTCTTGGTATGCCTGCTGAGACTCTTCGCGCTCGGCGACGGCTGTCGGGGATTCCAGTTCCCGAGCTCGCTGCGCTTCTTTTTCTTCAACCCTTTTGGTCGCTTCAAGCAGGTCTTCCCCAGTGGGCATTGACTGGGGATTCGCTAGTTCGGTTTCCGGCTCCGGCGCCTGGTCACCGGCGGCTGTATCGGCAAGGACCGGCACTGCCCCTATGACAAGGAGCAGAAAAACGAAAAGGCCCAGCCATCGCGCACGGCTATTCCTTGGCTTTTCGAACTGCCCCATCGAGACCCCCTGCGATTAGAAATGGACGAGTACGGCTTTCGGAATCGATGGAACCCTATGCCTATCGAAATACCTAAATCATCATCAAAGTTAGGTAATTCTCGGGATATTTTTAGTGGAAATATTTCCAGCGGCCCCTTTTTGACGGTGGAACTTTTCCCAGTGGTCGTTAGGAGAAGGGCGCGTCGTCTGCGCGGGTCTCTAAAAGCATCGCCTCGACCAGCTCGTTGCCGGCGACATTGGAGACATAGAAGTGCTTCGAGTGCGCCCCGGCCCTGCTGGGTCCGGGTGCAGCGGATCACCTCCAGCTCGCTCAGGACCCTCGCGTGGAAGCTGAGGCCAGAGAGACCGAAGGCGACTGAGTCGGCGCTCTCACTGGGGCTACTCTCGCCTCGCTCGTGCAGATGGCGCAGGATCTGCCGGCGGGCGGGGTGGTTGAGGGCGTGGATCAGGGCCGGCGTCATCTCCCGCCCCTGCTCGTGTTTTGGCTGGTCCGCGCTGCCCCTCATGGCTGACTCGGCGATCGCTGGATCCCGAGTACTGCACGGTTTCAAATCGGTATTCGTCAGTCCATACCGATTTGTCGAAAGAGATTTAGCGAAGGCTCAGTTTTCCCCGATCGGCTTGCTAGAGCGCGATGCGGTAGCCGACGCCGGGATCAGTGCGGATCAGGCGACTGCCCTCGGCCGGTTCGATCTTGCGGCGCAGGTTGGCGACGTGGGTGCGTAGGGTCGCCGTGTCCTCGCTCCAGGCCGGGCCCCAGACCTCGCTCAGCAGCGCCCGGTGCGTCATCAGCCGGCCGCGGTTGCGGACCAGGGCGCGCAGCAGTTGGAACTCGGTCGGGGTCAGGTGAATCTCCTCACCGTCTCGGCTCACCGAGTGCGCCGCCAGGTCGACCAGGAGCCCCTCGATCTCCACCGTCGGCTCCTCCTCTCCCCCCGGCGCGCGCCGCAGCGCCGCCTGCAGCCGGGCGACCAGCTCGGGTGGACCAAAGGGCTTGGTCACGTAGTCATCGGCGCCGGCGGCGAGGGCGCGCACCTTCGCCTCCTCCTCGCCGACAGCGGAGAGGACGATGATCGGCATCTCGCTCCACTCGCGCAGCCGCTTGGTCAGCTCGACGCCGTCGAAGTCGGGCAGCATCAGGTCGACGATCGCCGCCGCCGGAGGCTTGACCGAGGCCTGGTCGAGGGCCTCTTCGCCAGTATTGGCTGCAACCGGCACGTAGCCGGCGTCGCGGAGGATCACCTTCAGCGCCCGCAGGATCTGCGGCTCGTCGTCGCAGACGAGGACGCGGGGGCCCTCGCTCATGCCTGCTCCCGTCCCGGCATCGAGACGACAAAACTGCTGCCCTGGCCCGGCACCGAGTCGACCGTGATCTCGCCGCCGTTGGCCTCGACGAACCCCTTGGCGATCGCCAGGCCGAGGCCGGCACCACCGCTGGCGCCGTTCCCCTCGCCGTGCTGGAACGGCTCGAAGATCCGCTGCCACTCGCTCTGGTGTATTCCCGGCCCCTGGTCGACCACGCGGACCGTGATCTTGTCAGCGACGGGCCGCCACTTGACCAGCACTGGCCTGGCGCCGCCGTGGCGGATCGCGTTCTCGAGCAGGTTGGCGAAGGCGCGCTCAAGCTGGGCGGCGTCGGCCTCGACCAGCGGCAGCTCAGGCTCGAGCTCGAGCCGCACCAAATCCGGCCTCGTCGTCGCCTCGCGGGCGGCGTCGAGTACCTCGGCGAGATCGGTCGCCTCGCGGTGGGGCTCGGCCTTGCCCGCTTCGATCTTCGACATGTCGAGCAGGTTCTCGACCAGGCGCGAGAGCCGCTCGCCCTCGCCCACGATCGCCTCGCTCAGCTCGGCCCGCTCCTCGGGCGTGGCGCTCTCCGAGCCCAAGGCGGCGCCGCCGGCGATGATCGAGGTCAGCGGCGTGCGCAGGTCGTGCGAGATCGAACGCAGCAGCGCCGTCTTCAACTCGTCGCTACGGCGCAGCGCCTCCGCCTCGACCATCTCCCCCTGCATCCGGTCGCGCTCCTCGGCCAGCGCCGCCAGCTCGGTCAGCGCCCGGTCGGCCTGCTCGCGCCGCCGCTCGGCCTCCAGCGCCTGCGCCCGCGCCAGGCCGGCGACGGTGCTGCTGATTGCGGCGACGATGACGAAGGTGATCAGGGCGATCCAGTTCTCTTCGTCGGCGATCGTCAGCCGGTGCAGCGGCGGCAGCTGGAAGTAGTTGAAGGCGACGGCGCTGGCGATTGAGGCAAGCAGCCCCAGCCGCAGCCCCCAGACGATCGAGATCAGCAGAATCGCCGGCAGGTAGACGACCCCCAGCGAGACGACCGGCGCGACCGACTTCAGCGGGTAGACGATCAGCGTGCCGGCAACGACCGCGCCGAGCGTTGCCAGCAGCCCCAACCAAGCGGGGGGCGGCTCGCTGCTCAGGCCGATGTTCTTCACTCAGCCGGGGCTGATGCCGCCGCCGGGCGGAGGCGCGGCCGGCGTCGGGGAAGGTTCGGGCGCGGCTTCCGGAGCGGCTTCCGCTTCCCCTTCGGGGGCGGCTCCTCCGCCTTCTTCCTTGCCTTCTTTGCCTTCCTTGGAAGGTTCTTCGCTCGATTCTTCTTCTTCGTATTCGTTGTATTCGGATTCGCCCGAGGAGCTGTAGGAGCCCGAGGTGTGGCCGCTGTCGAGGCCCGACAGTTCCGGCAGGGTGGTGGGTTCGAGGAATTCGGGGCAGTCGCCCGCCACGGCCGATTCCATAAAAGAGCGCCAGATCGGGCCCGCCGTCGGACCGCCGAAGCCGGTCGCTTCGCGCGACTGCGGGTGGCCGACCCAGACCGCGGTCGAGTAGAGCGGCGTGTAGCCGACGAACCAGGCGTCGGAGAGGTCCTCCGAGGTGCCGGTCTTGCCGGCCTCGGCGCCGCAGCCCATGTAGGTGTAGCCGGCCCCGGTGCCCTGGGTGATCACGCCCTCGAGGATCTTGGTCACGTCGTAGGCCTGGCCCTCGGTCAGCACCCGATCGCCGGAGTCGGGATCGGTTTCCTCGACCTTGCCGTTGGGGAATTCGACCCGGCTGATCGCGGTCGGGTCGTGGTGGATGCCGCCACTGGCCAGGGTTGCGTAGCCGTCGGCCTGTTCGAGCGGCGTGACTCCAACCGCGAGACCGCCGATCGCCTCGGCCGGGACCGATTCGAGCGGCGCTTCGATTCCCATTTCGTGGGCAGTCTGGGTGACGTTTTCGGGCCCGACGTCGAGGTCGAGCTGGGCGAAGATCACGTTGACCGAGTCCCAGGTCGCTTCGTCAAGCGACATCGTGCCGCCGCCGGGCTCGGCGTTGTTGACGGTCCAGGTGCCGCCTCCCGGCGTTTCGAGAGTCATCGGCGAGGTGCCGTCGTAGTAGGTGCTGGCGGGGTCGATCCCCTGCTTGATCGCCGTGGTCAGTACGTAGGTCTTGAACGAGGAGCCGGGCTGGCGATGGGCCTGCCAGGCGTAGTTGAATTCGCTTTCGCTGTCGTAGCCTTCGGTCGAGGCAAGCGCGACGATTTCGCCCGTCTTCGGATTGACCGAGGCGAGGCCAGCGGCGGGTCCCCCTTCCGGATAACAGACGCTGCAGGAGTCGACCGCTTCCTGCGCCCGTTCCTGCAGTTCCGGGTCGATCGTCGTGTAGGCCTTGAGCCCACCCTTGCGCACGGTGTTGATCCCGTACTTGTCGATCAGCTCCTGCTGCACGAGGTCGAAGAGGAAGGGGTCCTTGATCACCCGGTACTTGTTGCCGGGGCTGAGGTCGAGGCCGCTGTGCAGGGCTTCGCGATATTCGGCGCCGTCGATGTAGTCCTGCTCGTGCATCGCCGCCAGCACCTCGTTGCGGCGCTGCAGCGCCGCGTGGGGATCGAGGAAGGGGTTGTATTCGGAGGGCGCCTGCGGCAGGCCGGCGATCAGCGCCGATTCGGTCAGGCCGAGTTCGGAGGCCGGCTTGCCGAAGTAGGTCTGCGCCGCCGCCTCGACTCCGACCGCGGTCTCGCCTTCAACAGTGCCGTAGGGGGCGGTGTTGAGGTAGGAGGTGAGGATCCATTCCTTCGTGTGCGCGTCCTCCATCTCGTAGGCGAGGTGCGCTTCGATCAGCTTTCGTTTCAGCGTCTCCTGCGGGTTCTGGATGTAGAGGTTGCGGACCAGCTGCTGGGTGATCGTCGAGGCGCCCTGCACCGGCTTGCCGCCGGCGAGCAGGTCCTTCCAGGCGGCGCGGGCGATCCCGGCCGGGTCGAGGGCGCCGTGGTTGTAGAAGTTCTTGTCCTCGATTGCGACGGTCGCGTCGCGCAGCATCTGCGGCATCGTCCGACCGGGCACCGGCTGGCGGATGTTTTCGGCCTGGATGAAGCCGATCCGGGTGCCGTCCTTGGCGTAGATCGCCGAGGAACGGCCCTTCTGCACCGGCTTGAGGCTGGAGAGCGGCGGCGCCGACTCATAGGTGCTGACCGCCCAGCTCCCGGCCACGCCCCCCGCGACCACGGCCACGGCAAGCAGCACTCCCAGTGGGAGCAGCACCTTCCTCCACTTCGAGGTATGGGACTTACGCCTGCGCAGGCGCGTTCGACGAGCCATTCGACTGCAAATTGTAGGGAGGACGCTAGGCTGCCAAGCCAATGTCGCGCTTCTTGCACACGTGCTACCGAATTGGCGAGATCGACCGCTCGGTCGCCTTCTACGAAAAGATCGGCTTTGAAGAGACCGGCCGCATGCCGATCGGCGACGAGGCGATCAACGTCTTCATGAACATTCCGGGCGAGGACCCCGTCCTCGAGCTGACTTACAACCACGGCGTCACCGGCTACGAGCACGGCACCGGCTACAACCACATCGCCCTCTCGGTCGACGACCTCGACGCCACCCTGGAGGGCCTCGCCGCCGACGGCATCGAGCCCGAAAAGCCGCCCTACCGCCCCGGCGGCCGCACCGAAGGCCACCGCATCGCCTTCATCCGCGACCCCGACGGCTACCGCATCGAGCTGATCGGCGAGTAGCTAAGCCGGCGCGTGGTGAGCGACCTCGGCGCAATCTCGATCGGGTTCCTCCTCGGTTTCGCGATCGTGGCTGCAGTCCTGCTCAGGAACGAAGACGAGGTCAGGAGAGCTTGGCGGAAGCGGCGCGGGATCGTCGAGCCTGAAGTGCCCATTGCTGAGGTCAACCGCAAAGCGCCCCCTGTCAGCGGCTGGCACATCGCTCTCCAAGGCCTGCTGGTGATCTTGCTGGTCCACTTTGCAATCTCAGATCACGATGCCGTCAGCATCGTCCTCGCCGCCCTTTCCATACCGACCTTCGGCGTATTCCTGTTCAGGTACAGGCGGTCCCGAAGCTCTACATGACCGCGTCACGCTTCTTTGACAGTCAGCGCAGCACACGCGTCTCGCGCCGACCTACCGTTGCCGGATGCCGTGGCCGCCAAGAGTTGGGGAGCCTTTGCAGATGGCCGCGGAGCCAATCGGCGTACGACGCAAGCTACTTGACTACTCACTGGACGTTCGCCATGAGACCGGAGGCCCGAAGGCATTGGGGTTCGAGCGAATTCTTGGCGTCACCAGAGACGATGTGGACTACGTCGAACAATCCATCCAGATCGGGATTCTCAAAGCTCCGGTCGACTCGATTCGGCAGAACCCGCCCTTCGGAGTCAATTGTGTTGTCCAATTTCCAATCCAAGGCATCCGTCACAAGCGCTCGCGAATTGCCAACTTGCGAACTACCTGGATCCTCGTTGACGCTGCGGCCCGTCCGCGGTTGCTGACGGCGTTCTTGAGGCCCTAGACTCAGGCCATGGCCATCGTCAAACAGTCCATCGGTGAGGTTGATGTCGTCTCGTTCACCGAAGCAATCAACGGTTGGCCGTCTGGGACCCGGGGTGCCGTCGTCCACGATTTCGGTGAGATGAAGATGGTCGAGATCTCCAACGACCAAGGGGAAACACTCGATCTGCCAGTCGTCTCAGTCGAGAAGCTCCGGCTCGAGTCGAAGCACCCTCTGCATCCGTAGCCCTACTTGACCACCTCGAACTGGGCCATCAGGCCGTGGTCCTCGTGGTCGAGCATGTGGCAGTGGATCACGAACTTGCCGAGGTAGTCGGCGAAGTGGCCGGCGACGAGGATGCGTTCGCGGGGGAAGAGCAGGAAGGACTCCTTGAGGCAGTCTTCCCAGGGCGGCGGCTTGCGGCCGTTGCGGGCGAGCAGGTACCAATCGGTCAGGTGCATGTGCATCACGTGGGCGACGTCGGTGCGGTTGACGATCTCCCAGGTCTCGACCGAGCCGAGCTTGGGGTGGGCGTCGGCGCGGGCCGGGTTGAAGGTGCGCCCATTGATCAGCCAGGTGGTCTTGAAGACGCCGCCGACCGAGATCTCCCAACTGCGATCTGGCTTGTGCGAGGCGCGCTTGGTCCACTTGGGCAGCGGACGCAGCTTGCGTGGGACGCGGGTGCGATCGACGGGTCGCCCGGAGCCGACCCGGAACTGCATCAAGGCGCCAACGTAAGTGTGAGCGCCAAGCGGATCCCTGGCGCCGTGGCGCGGGCCGCTGCGAAGTTCGACCCTCTCCCCCGCGGCGGTGGCGAAGTCGACCACCAGCTCGACCCGCTCGGCCGGCGCGATCGTCACCTCGCTGCGCCGTACCGGCCGCGGCATCAGGCCGCTGTCGGTGCCGATCTGGACCAGCGGCGCGCCGTTTGAGAGGAAGAGGTTGTAGGAGCGGAACTGCGAGGCGTTGAGGATGCGCAGTCGGTAGCGAGCGGCGCTGACCTGGTGATGGGGCAGGCGGACACCGTTGACCAGGACCGTGTGCGCGGCGATCCCGTCGGCGGGCGGGCGGCGATTAGTGAAGGGGCTGGTGAGCTGGTTGTGGCGGTCGAAGGAGCGGTCGACGATCATCAGCGGCAGGTCGCGCTCGCCGCTCGGCAGCGGCAGCGCCGCCTCGAACTCGTCGTCGATGATCCACATTCCGGCCAGCCCGTGCCAGACGTTGCGCGCCGTGTGATCGAGGCGGTGGTCGTGGTACCACTGGAAGGCGGCGCGCTCGGGCCGGCCCTCCTCGACCAGGTCGTAGACGTAGGTCCGCCTCCCCCCCGGCTCGATCAAGACGTCGTTGCCGGACTGCCGCGGCGAGAGGCCGCGGGGGATGTCGCAGTAGAAGGAGATCGAGTGCGAGGCGGTCAGGCCGCCGGGCTGGCCGTCGAACTGGGTGCGGTTGTGACCGCCGTGCAGGTGCACGCTCAGCTCGCCCACTGACTTGGGGAGTTCGTGCAGGAAGGTGACCGTGGTGCGCTCGCCCGCCGGGCGCCGGATCGTCGGGCCCGGAAAACAGCCGTCGTAGGTCCACATCCGAGTCTTGCGACCGGGAAGGGCCTGCACCTCTGCCTCGCGAATCGGGATCGTCAGCTCAGCGCCGCGGAGCTCGCGTGGGATCGGCAGCGGCTGCTGGAAGGGCAGCGCGGCGTGGGGTCGCAGGCTCGGCCCATCGCCCCCCGGCAACAGGGAACCAGGGCGCAGGCCAGGTGGCAGGGCCGTGGCCAGCGCCCCGCTACCCAGGGCGCCGAGGAAAGCTCGGCGCCCCAGGCGCGGTGAATCTGAGTCGGATCCCGCCGTGCTGCTAGCTCGCTGCGAGCGGCGCGGGGGCCGGCGGCAGGACTTCGATCGAGCCGTGCATCCAGGGGTGGATGGCGCACATGAAGTAAATCGTCGTGCCCGCGGCAGCGGTCACCTTCTGCACGATCGAGGTGTTCGGCTTGCTGCCCGTGAACCAGGAGTCGCCGGTCTTGGTGACGCTGCCGAGCGTGTCCCAGCCTTCGGCACCGGCTTCGACCGGGTTCTTGGTGATCGGGCCTTTGCCGTTGGTGCCGTGCCAGTGGGCGATCGCCATGCAGATGTGTTTCGGCGTGAAGCAGGTCTGGCGCGCCTTCGGGGTCTTCGGGATCGAGCCCTTGGTGACCAGCGAGAAGGTGTGGGGACCGACCTGTTTCGGGTTGGTCTGGTTCAGCACCTCGAGTTCTTCGCCGCTGACGATCGTCTTCGGCGCTTCGAAGCGCAGGCCACCCTTGCCGGCCTTCATGAAGACCGTGTTGGCGGGACCGAGTTCGGCCGCGTTTGCCATCGCCGGGGCGAGGGCGAAGACCGCGGCAAGACCAACCGCGATCGCGATGATCCCCTTGGTCGAAACGCGGGAAAGTCGCTTGTTCAACTTGCTCTCCTTCTGGGGCGTCCTCGGCCCCTGGACGAATGGACGAAGCAATCTAACTGCCGCGGCGGCAGCTATCAAGCGGATTGAAGGGCCGGGGTGCAGGGAACCCTGGAGGAAGCGCTTCCCATTTCGACTCCGGAGGACTGCCGTGGATCTCGCTCTACTCGTACTTCGCCTCATCGTCGGCCTGCTCTTCGTCGGCCACGGCGCCCAGAAGCTCTTCGGCGTGCTCGGCGGCACCGGCATCAAGGGGACCGCCGCGGCCTTCGAGCAGATGGGCCTACGACCGGCGCGGCTCCACGCCACTGCCGCCGGCTGCGCCGAGCTCGGCGGTGGCCTGCTGCTTGCCTTGGGATTGCTGACGCCGTTGGCCGCAGCCGCGATCATCGCTGTGATGGTCACCGCGATCATCACCGTCCACGCCCGCAACGGCCTCTGGAATACGGAAAAGGGCTTCGAGTACAACCTGGTGCTGATCGCCGCCGCCTTCGCCGTCGTCGGCACTGGCCCCGGCGCCTGGTCGCTGGATCACGCCCTCGATCTCGACCTCAGCGGCACCGAGTGGGCCTTGATCGCCCTCTTGGCCGGGGTCCTCGGCGCGATCGGCACGGTGCTGATCGGCCGGGGCTGGGAACATGGCCCGCGTGAGCGAGGCCGAGAGGGAGGATTTGGCGGAGGTTCTGGCCCGGCGCAACCTCACCCGCGATGAGGCGCGCGCCGAAGCGATAGACCGGCGCCACGCCAAGGGCGGGCGCAGCGCCCGCGAGAACGTCGAGGACCTGGTCGACCCCGGTTCCTTCGTCGAGTACGGGCGCTTCGCGATCGCCGCCCAGCGCGGTCGCCGCGAGCTCGACGACCTGATCGCCAACACACCGGCCGACGGGCTGCTCGGCGGCACGGCCCGGATCAACGGTGAGCTCTTCGGCGAGCGCGCCGCCTGCGCCGTGCTTTCCTACGACTACACCGTGCTCGCCGGCACCCAGGGCGCCCTCGGCCATCGCAAGAAGGACCGCCTCTTCGAGCTGATCGAGCGGATGCGCCTGCCGACCGTTTTCTTCGCCGAGGGCGGCGGCGGCCGGCCCGGCGACACCGACTATCCGGTCGTCTCGGCGCTCGACACCCGTGCCTTCGCGCTCTGGGCCGGCCTCTCCGGCCTGGTGCCGCGGATCGCCGTCGTCGCCGGCCGTTGCTTTGCCGGCAACGCCGTGATCGCCGGCTGCGCCGACCTGATCGTCGCCACCGAGAACATCTCGCTCGGCATGGGCGGCCCGGCGATGATCGAGGGTGGCGGGCTGGGCAAAGTCGATCCCGACGAGGTGGGGCCGATCGCGGTGCAGGCCGCGAACGGAGTTGTCGACCTAGTCGTCGCCGACGAGGCCGCGGCAACGGCGGCGACCAAGCGCCTGCTCGGTTATTTCCAGGGAGCGCTGCCAGCGGCCGACGCTGCCGACCAAGCGACGCTGCGCGAAGCCGTCCCCGAGCGCCAGCGCCGCGCCTACGCGGTGCAGCCGATCATCGAGACGCTCGCTGACGCTGGCTCGGCGACCTTCCTGCGCGAGCGCTTCGCCCCCGAGATGGTGACGGCGCTAATCCGCATCGAGGGCCGCCCGCTCGGCGTGATCGCCAACGACACCCGCCACGTGGCCGGCGCGATCACCAGCGAGGCGGCCGACAAGGCGGCCCGCTTCCTGCAGCTCTGCGACGCCTTCGACCTGCCCGTGGTCTCGCTGGTCGATACGCCGGGGATGATGGTCGGCCCCGAGGCCGAGGCGACCGGTCTGGTCCGCCACGCCTCGCGCCTGCTGCTCGCCGGTGCGGCGCTGCGAACGCCGCTGATCGCCGTGGTCCTGCGCCGCGGCTACGGCCTCGGTGCCCAGGCGATGACCGGCGGCAGCATGCACGAGCCGCTACTGACCCTGGCCTGGCCCTCCGCCCACCTCGGTCCGATGGGGCTCGAAGGAGCGGTGCGGCTCGCCCTGCGCAAGGAGCTGGAGGCGATCGCCGATGAGGGCGAGCGCGAGCAGCGCGTCCGCGACCTCACCGCCGCCGCCGAAGAGAACGCCAAGGCGCTCAACGCCGCCTCGCTCTTCGAGATCGACGACGTGATCGACCCAGCCGAGACGCGGGGGCTGATCGCCTCGACCCTCGCCGCGGCGCAAGCGCACCGGGGCGAGCGGGACCAGCGCCGCCGCTACGTCGACGCCTGGTAGCTCAGGAGTAGCTCAAAGGTCGACCGGCGACATGTCGGCGTAGCGATCGCCGGCGGCAACCCCCTGCGGAGCTGCCTCGTCGATCCGCCGCAGGTCCTCGTCGCTCAGCTCCACTTCGACCGCCGCCACGTTCTCTTCCAGGTAGCTGCGGCGCTTGGTGCCGGGGATCGGCGCCAGGTCATCGCCCTGGGCCAGTACCCAGGCCAGGGCCAGCTGCCCCGCGGTGACGTCCTTCTCGGCGGCAATCTCCTCGACCCGCTTGACCAGCTCCAGGTTGCGCTCGAAGTTCTCGCCTTCGAAGCGCGGGTTGACGCGGCGGAAATCGTCCTCGGGCAGATCCTCGGCGGAGCGGAAGCGGCCGGTGAGGAAACCGCGGCCGAGCGGGCTGTAGGGGACGAAGCCGATGCCCAGCTCGCGCAGGGTCGGCAGGATCTCGTCCTCCGGATCGCGGCTCCAAAGCGAGTACTCGGTCTGCAGGGCGGCGATCGGGTGGGTGGCATGGGCGCGGCGGATCGTCTCCGGCGCCGCCTCGGAGAGGCCGAGGTGGCGCACCTTGCCCTGCTCGACCAGCTCTGCCATCGCGCCGACGGTCTCCTCGATCGGCACTTTCGGATCGACGCGGTGCTGGTAGTAGAGATCGATTGTCTCGACGCCGAGCCGGTGCAGCGATGCCTCGCAGGCCTCGCGCACGTACTCAGGGTCGCCGCGCACGCCGAGGCGTTCGCCGTTCTGCCCGCGCACGTTGCCGAACTTGGTTGCCAACACGACCTCGTCGCGGCGCCCGGCGATCGCTTTGCCGACCAGCTCCTCGTTGACGAACGGCCCGTACATGTCGGCGGTGTCGAGGAACGTCACCCCCAGCTCAAGCGCCCGCTGGATCGTCGCGGTCGCCTCGCCCTCATCAGCCGAGCCGTAGAACTCCGACATCCCCATGCAGCCCAGGCCCTCGGCCGAGACCTCCAGGCCGGCGCTGCCAAGTGTCCTCTTCTCCACGCTTCTTCCTCTCGTTGGGGAGCCTCAACTGGCCCCGGCGACGGCCTTCTGCAACTGGCTCTTGTTCATCTTCGAGCGTCCTTCGATGCCGAGCTTGCGAGCGTCGTTATAGAGCTGTTCGCGCGTGCGGCCACCCGGGCCTTTGCCCGACTGTTTGCCACCGCGGCTGCTGGCCGAGCTGCCCCTGGTCGAGCTGCGCGAGCTGCTGCGCGACTCGCCCGAGCGTGCCTTTTCCTTGTTGACGGCGCGAGCGGCGATCTCCTCAGCCCGGCCCTCCGAGCGGCCCGCTTTCTTCTCGCTGCTCTTGATGTGCTCGTACTGCCGCGCTCTCTTCGTCCCTTTTTTCACTCCGCGTGGTGGCATCTAGCCGCTCCCTTCTGCCTCGCTTATCGACTGGCCCGAGCTGAGGCCTCGCCGACGATTTACCCGCCTCACCCGAAGA
>CAWCJW010000030.1:0-5639 GCA_963795765.1 uncultured Solirubrobacterales bacterium | reverse complement strand
GAAAGCGCGAGTAGAGGTGACGATGTCAATCCTCTCCGAGTACGGGATCGAATCGGTTGGCGAGGTGATGGATCCGGAGCCCTCGCTGGCGCTCGATGACGCTGTGCGTGCCCACGAACCGGGCGAGGTGCTGCTCTCCTGCGCCGCCGAGACCCGCTTTGGCTTCACCCGCAAGGACCTCGTCTCCTGGGCCGAAGCCCGCTTCGAACCGGAGGTGCCGGTGACCCACATTCCCGTGCGGATCACCGATGACTCGATCAGCTGGGAGAAGAGCCACACGCTGGTGGTCGCGACCCAGACCGTTGCCGCGCCCGATCTGATCGGCCGGCTCAAGGAGCGCGCCGCCGGGCACCCGCATCGCTACACGCTCGTCTGCCCGCGGACCGAGGACGTGACCGAGCCCGAAATCGTCCGTGACCTGGCCGCGACCCTGGCCGAGCTCTACCGCGCCGACATCGACGCCACCGGCCAGCCGATGAGTCCCGACCCCTTTCACGCGGTTCAGAACGCGATTGAGCACTACAGCGTCGACGAGGTGCTGATCTCGACCTTCGCCGGCGAGACCTCGCGCTGGCTCGAGGACGATCTGATCGGCCGCGTCCGCGCGATTACCGACAAGCCGGTCGAGCACCTCGAGGTCGGCCGCCCGGCCGCCGTCGTCGCCGCTGCCGTCGCCGAGGGAGGGGAGGCTTAGTGCCGACTCACGCGAGTACGCCTCGTTCTGTCGGCGTCTGGACGCACCTGGCTGCGTCCAGCGAACTCGTCGATGCGCTGCATCGCCTTCGCTCACCGAACTTGCCAGTCACGCCCAGCCGCTCGCCAGAGCCGGGCCGTACCCACGAGAGGCGGCACTGATGGAGAGCGCAACGGTCACGCTGGGACACGCCCACGAGGACGAGCATCACGGGCCCCCCGAGGCGAACCAGAGCTCGCGGATCGACCGCCAGACGCTGGGCATCCTGCTTTTCATCGTCTCCGAGGTAATGCTCTTCGGGGCCTTCTTCGCCTCGTACTTCTTCCTCCGGGTCGTCGTCCATCCCTCGAGCTGGCCGCCGCACCCCTACGAACTGCCGGTCGCCGTCGCCGGCGTCAACACGGCGATCCTGGTCTCCTCCAGCTTCACCATCCACTACGCCCTGGAGTCGATCCGCCGCGGCAACCGCAACGGCCTCAAGCTGGGCCTGGTGCTGACCTGGATGCTCGGCGCGACCTTCCTTTTCATCCAGCTCAACGAGTACGTCCACCTCGGCTTCAGCGCCCGCGATCTCGGCTTCGGCTCGATCTTCTACAGCCTCACCGGCCTGCACGGCGCCCACGTTTTCGTCGGGCTCTGCCTGCTCACCTTCGCCTCGATCCGCGCCTTCCGCGGCCATTTCGGCCCCGAGGAGAAGGATCACCTCGGCGTCGAGGTGCCGGGCATCTACTGGCACTTCGTCGACATTATGTGGCTGGTCGTCTTCTTCACCGTTTACATCCTCTGATCAGGCGGTAAAACAAGGGGTATGCACAATCCCCTGAGGTCAGAGCAGGACGCTTTCAGGTGGTTGCTGGTGATCGGAGCCGCGATCCTGTCGGCGACCGTGCTCACCTTGCTGACGGGGCCGGTGGTTGGCGTGGTCTGGACGGCCCTGTTGATTTGCTTCGGCGTCGGGTTCGGCTACCGCAGCGCGCGTGGGTCTCTGCGTCGCAATGTCGAGGTGACCCGGGGCGGGGACGGCAAGTTCCGCCTGCTCGTGATCGCCAACGAGACGGTTCAGGGCGAGGAGCTGCTGAAGGAGATCCGGGGGCGCTGCCGCGACCGGCGTTGCGAGGTGATGGTGGTGACGCCCGCGCTGGCTTCCTCGCGCACCTCGCACTGGACGTCGGACATCGACGAGGCGATCGAGCTGGCCCGCCAGCGCATGGAGCTCTCGCTGATCGAGATCAGGCGGCTCGGCCTCAAGGCCAAGGGCGAGATCGGTGACTCCGACCCCAACGTCGCGATAGAAGATGCCCTGCGGGTCTTTGCCGCCGACGAGATCCTGATCTCGACCCATCCCTCCGATCGCTCGCGCTGGCTGGAGCGCGGAGTCGTCGACAAGGCCCGCGAGCGAATCGACCTGCCGATCACGCACGTGGTCGTGGACCTCGCCACCGGTCGCGCCACGCGGTGACTGATTTGCCGCGGTTTCGTCACACTTAGCGCGCCACGCGAAACGTTCTGTCTTCTAGCCTGTCACCATGGAGATGATGACCTCGCGCTGGACCGATGACCGCATGGACGACCTCAAGCACCAGGTTGACGAGCTCGGCCGCCGGATGGAGACCGGTTTCGCCGAGCAGCGCAGCGAAATGAACGCGCGCTTCGACCGCCTGGAGAAGAGCCTCGAAGTGCGCTTTGAGAAGGTCGACGAGCGATTCGACAAGGTCGACGAGCGGTTCGACAAGGTCGATGAGCGGTTCGACAAGGTCGACGAGCGGTTCGAAAGGGTCTACGAGCGGTTCGAAAGGGTCTACGAGCGGTTTGACAGGGTCGATGAGCGGTTCGAGAAGGTGGACGCGAAATTCGAACGGGTCGACGCGAAATTCGACGTGGTGAACGAACAGATCGCTCGCACGCAGGAGGCGGTCATGGGCCTGTACGCGATGCTCGCGCGTTTCTCGCTATGGCTTGCCGGGACGGTAGTCGTTGCCATTCTCGCCGCCATCCTGGCCTTGCTGCTCCGCTAGGTTGGGACCTGGTCCTAAGCCCGAGCGCTACGTCAGCGCTGCGGTGTGGGATTCCGTCTCGCCCGCCGTGTGGGCTGGCCCGATCGCAACGTCTCCTGAGCGCGGCTCCAGCCGCCCCGCCGTCGCAACCGTCCACAGCATCGCCAGCCAGGTGGCCGTTGCCAGGGCGACGTGGACCCAGACGATCTCCCCCGGCAGCTTCAGAGCCCACTGGACGCCGCCTACGACGCCCTGGAGGGCCATGAGGCCAATCATCACCGTGAGCGGCCTGAGCGCCCTCCTATCGCCTCCTGGGCGACGCAGGAGGAACCAGACGGCGATCGCGGCGAGGCCGAAGAGGGTGGCGATCGCCGAGTGGCGCTGGACGACCCATTCCAGCGTCTTGGTCCCCTCGAAATCGAAGCGGTGGACCAGCTGGCCGGCGTGGGCGCCGGCATGCGGCCCCGAGGCCGTGGCGACCGTGCCGGCGGCGATCGTCAGCTGGCCGAGCGGGATCAGCGCCCGCACCGACCAGACGCCGAGCCGGTCGCTGGAGCGGCCGCGCTCCCACGGTTCGTAGCGCGAGCACCAGGCGAGCGCGAAGGAGGCGTCGAGCAGCAACATCGAGAGGATGAAGTGGCTCATCACCAAGCCGGGGGCGAGGTGGTACTTGACCACGAGGGCGCCGAGGATCGCCTGGCCGATCACGCCGAGCGGTAGCAGGGCACCGAAGAAGGCGAGGTGCCAGCGGAAGGGCACGCGGAACCATGCGAGCACGCTGGCGGCGATCACCGCGAAGCCGACGAATCCGGTGAGGATCCGGTTGCCGTACTCGATCACGGCGTGGGTTTCGAGCGGGGGCGCGGTGCTGCCGTAGCACTTGGGCCAGTCCGGGCAGCCGAGGCCCGAGCCGGTCAGGCGCACCCCGGCGCCGGTCAGCACGATCAGCGCCAGTGCGCCGAGGGCGACCAGCGAGACGGTGGCGTAGAGCTGGGGCGAGATGCGGAGGCGGTCGCGCATAGGTTGCCTCAGCGGATGATGCCAGCTGGCTGGATGGCGCCGCGCTGGCGGGTCAGCCGCCGGAGGCCTGAGCTGGCGGGCCTTCGGGGGCCGGCGCGGAGCCTTTGCCTTTGCTGCCGCCGGAGGCCGATTCCAGCAGGTACTTGACCAGGTCTTCGATTTCTTTCGGCGAGAGCTTCTGTTCGAAGTTGGCGGGCATCACGTTGGGCGGGTAGCCGGTGGCGATCTTGGCGTTGGGGTCGACGATCGATTCGTGGACCATCGCTTCGCTCTGGCCGGGCAGGACTTCGTCGAGGTTGGGGCCGGTTACGCCACCCGACCCAGCGGCTTTGAGCGTGTGGCAGCCGCCACAGCCGTTGCTGGCGAAGACCTGAGCGCCGGGACCGCCGGGCACTTTCGGCGGCGCCGCGCCGGGCACGCCGGCGTAGAGGCCGACGTAAGCGGCGACGTCGTCGAGGTCCTGGCCGGTGACGACATCGGCGGGCATCGAAACCGCCGGGTCGCTGTTGCTCGGCCGCGGGTATCCGACCTGGGCCTTGACTATGCCTTCGACCGTGTCGCCACCCTCGCCGGCCGCCCGCGCCGCGGCGAAGGCGTCGTCGAGGTTGGGCCCGATCTGGGCGGACGTTCCAGCTTGGGCCATGGTGTGGCAGACGCCGCACTTTTCGACAAAGAGGACGCGCCCCCGGTTGGGGTCGGCGGTCGTCGTCCCGCAGCCCGAAGCGGGCAGCGCCACCGCAACCAGGGCGGCGAGGACGAGCAGCGGGCGGATGGGGTTGGCGAGCTTGTGCATGCGGCGTGAAGCGCGCCGGAGTCTATATGTCCTGCCCGGCCGAAAGCAGGCTTAGCCCTGCCTGGGGTCGGGTAGGCTTGAGGCGATTCTCACTAACTCGCGAGCCCGGAAGGGAGGCGGCAGATGCAGGTACGGGATGGGATGTCGGAGGTGGTCCTCACGGTGGGTCCCACGCACACGCTGCGCGAGGCGGCGTCGATGATGGCCGAGAAGCGAATCGGCGCCGCTCTGGTCAGCGATGACGAGACGCCGGTCGCCCGCATCCTCACCGAGAGAGACATCCTGCTCTCGCTCGGCGCCGGCGAGGATCCCGATGCCGAGCGCGTGGGCGACCACATGAGCGACAGCGTGATCGCCGCCGCGCCGGACTGGAGCCTCGAGCGCGCCGCCGCGGAGATGTCGCGCCGCGGCATCCGCCACCTCGTCGTCTACGACGGCCCCGAGCTAGCCGGCGTGCTCTCAATGCGCGACATCGTCCGGGTCTGGACCTCCGACGGTGCGACATCGGGGATGACGCCCGACTGAGCGGGGAGAGCGATCTGTGGGGCTATCCCAGGCCGCTTCGCGGGAGTTCCTGGGATAGCCCCACAGATCGCTCTTCGCCCCCAGCGCACCCTTACCATCGGGCGCCGGCCACTATCGCCGGATTCACAGCTTTATTCGCCAAGCGGGCGGGAGAATTCAGCTCCTCGCCAAGCGGTCGGAGCTCCCGGCTTTTAGCTGCACGGCCGCACGGGTCTGATCCGGCTCCGTACGGGGGTGAGCGTCGGGGATACCTCCCCGGGAACTCCCGCGAAGCGGCCCGGGGAGGTATCCCCGACGCTCACGCGCTTGAGCTGAGCCAGCTCAGTCCCGCGGAACCGAGATGGTTTCGACCGGCAGCACCGCGCCGCGGACGTGCTGCTTGCGGGGGAGCCCGTAGTAGCTGCGGATCGCGTCGCGGACCATTGCGCGGAAGGCGAAGAGGGCGATGATGCCGCCGATGATCGAGTAGACCCAGCCGCGGACCATGAAGCCCTCGGCGAAGATGCCGCAGACGGTCAGGGCGAGGGCGAAGCCGAAGACCGCCGGCGCCCAGGAGGAGCGCGGCTGGTAGATCACCTCGCCGGGCTCGGGGATGTGGCGGTGCTCGCTCACG
>CAWCJW010000029.1:0-14895 GCA_963795765.1 uncultured Solirubrobacterales bacterium | reverse complement strand
CAAGGCGGGACGCACCTGCGTCGACGTCGCGCTTGGCTGCGTCGAGCTGTGTGGCTCGGTTGGCTACGGCGAGAACGAGTTGCTTGAGAAGTGGGCGAGGGACGCGAAGATCCTCGACATCTTTGAGGGGACGCAGCAGATTCAGCTGTTGATTGTGGCTCGGCAGATGCTGGGTAAGAGCTCTAGCGAACTGCGGTAGCGCAAGGAGGTCCGGTGCCCCTCCCGGACCACAGGACGCCAGTAGCGACCAAGCTTCTGGCGAGACCGCACGCAACCGCCATATACGCGGTTCGGTGCGGTTTCGCGGCGAGGCGGGAGCGCTTCAGCAAGACTGCCGGTCTGTGAACTTCATCGAGCTCATGGAGGGGTCGCCCGCTTCGCGGCTTGGAATCGTCGCGATAAATACCGAGGGACGGCGGCGGGATTGGTATTTCGGGGAACTGATCGCTTGCTCCGCCGGGCTTTCAGGAGCTTTCGCGGCTCGTGGCGTCCGCCGAGGCGATGTCGTGATGACACTCGTTGGCAATCGGATCGAGTGGGTTCTCTCCTTGTTGGCCTGCTGGCGGATGGGGGCGGTGGCGCTGCCCTGCAGCACGATGTTGCGGCGGCAGGACCTGGCGTTGCGGGTGGCTGCTGCTGATCCGAAGCTCTGCGTGGGAGAAGACTCGTTGCTGGCTGAACTACCTGACGGGGTGGCGACGATGACTATGGATGAGGTCGCCGCTGCGCTTGATGAGGACCTGCCGCAGGAGACGCCGGCGCCGATCGAAGACATGGCGGCCGAGGATCCGGCGTTGATCGTCTTTACCTCGGGCACTACGGGTGAGCCTCGTGGCGTGGTGCACGCCTATCGGTATCTGCTCGGCCAACAGGGCCAGGCCGAGCATTGGTTCGGGGCGCGTAAGGGCGAGCTGGCTTGGTGCACTACTACGACCGGGTGGTCGAAGTCGGCGCGCAACGTCTTCCTCGCGCCCTGGCTGACTGGCGCCGCGGCGGTAATCCACGACGGGCGCTTTGACCCGACCGAGCGGCTCGATTTCGTCGAGGCGCTCGGCGTCAACGTGCTCTGCCAGGCGCCGACCGAGTACCGGATGATCGCTAAGCGAACCTCGCTGCGGAAGCTGCCGAAGCTACGCCGCATGGTCTCCGCTGGCGAGCCGCTCGAGGCCGAGACGATCGCCTCCTGGCGGGCGGCGACCGGGCTCGAGGCGGCAGACGGCTACGGCCAGACCGAGACTGGCCACATCAGCGGCAACCATGTCGGCGTGCCGGTCCGCGAGGGCTCGATGGGCAAGCCACTGCCGGGGCTCGAGGTCCGGCTGGTCGAGGGCGAACTACAGCTACTCGCCGCCTCCTCCCCCACCTTCTTCTCCCACTACCTAGATGGCGAGCGCTTCGAGGGCGAGTGGTGGCCGACTGGTGACCTGGTCCGCGAAGACGAGGACGGCTACCTCTACTTCGAGGGCCGCGACGACGACATCATCCTCTCCTCTGGCTACCGGATCGGGCCCTTCGAGGTCGAGTCGGCACTGCTCTCGCATCCCGCCGTCGCCGAGGCCGCCGCGGTCGCCGCGCCGGACCCCGAGCGCGGTGCCGTGGTGCGCGCGATCGTCGTGCCCTACGAGCGCGAGCCGGGCGAGGAGCTGGCCCGCGAGCTGCAGGAGCACTGCAAGCGTGAGACCGCGCCCTACAAGTTCCCCCGCATCGTTGAGTTCGCCACCGAGCTGCCGAAGACGAGCAGCGGCAAGGTCAAGCGAGCGCAGTTGCGCGGGGAGTAGCCTGAACGCGTGGCGAGCACCGAGACACCAGCCGACGCCGCGACCATAGGCCGCGCCTACTTCGAGGCCGTCGGTCGCCGCGACCTCGACGCGATGACGGCTTTCTATGAGCCCGGCGGCACGGGCGAGATCTACGGCTTGGTCGAGCTGCGGGTGCCGGACACCTATCGGGACTGGTTCGGCAACGTCTTTCGCGCCTTCCCGGACTTCAAGCTGGAGATCGTCGACCTCATCGCCAGCGGGGAGAAAGTCGTTGTGCGCTGGCGCGCCACGGCCAGCTTCAACGGCACGGCGCGTTTCGAAGGGCTCGAGCCCAACGGCGCCAGCGTGACGATCCGCGGCTGCGACGTGCTGACCATCCGCGAGGGCCGCATTCAGCGCAACGACGCCTACCTCAACGGCACCGAACTGGCCCGCCAACTGGGCGCCCTACCGCCCGCCGGCTCCACCGCCGAACGGGCGATGACCGCGGCGCTCAACCTGAAGACCCGCCTCGCCGGCCTGCTCGGCCGCGGCTAGAGCGCCTCGGCGACATCGACCGGGCGACCCAGGTGGTAGCCCTGGGCCATGTCGACGCCGTATTCGCGCAGCATCTGCGCCGTGACGTCGTCCTGCACGTACTCGGCGATCGTCGTCTTGCCGAGGCCGCGGGCGATCTGCACGATCGCCTGGACCGTGAGCTGGTCGGCATCGCTGTTGGGCATATCGCGGATGAAGGAGCCGTCGATCTTGATCAGGTCGAAGGGAATGCTCTTCAGGTAGTGGAAGGGCCCGAAGCCGGCGCCGTAGTCATCGATCGCGACCTGGCAGCCGAACTCGGTGATGCGGTCGGCGAAGCCGGCAGCTGCTTCGTAGTCGCGGACCGGCGCCGTCTCGGTGATCTCGAAAGTGCAGCGCGCCGGGTCGGCATCGCCCTCGTCGAGCCGGCGCTCGATGAATTCGAGCACCGAGCGATCGGCAACAGAGGCGCCGGAGAGGTTGACGTGCAGCGAGACGGGATCGCCGTCCTGCTCGCGCTGGGCGAGCAGCCCGAGCGCCTGGGCGACGACCCAGCGGTCGAGCTCCTGGACCATGCCGGAACGCTCGGCCGCCTCGATGAACGAGGCCGCGGGCAGCAGCTCGCCGTTCTCGCCGGTCATCCGCAGCAGCAGCTCGTAGCGCTCGATCCCGCCCGAGGCGAGGCTGCGGATCGGCTGTGTGTGCAGGCTAAGTCGATCTTGCGTGAGCGCGTCGCGGATCCGCGCGCTGGTGGTCTGGCGGCGCAGCTGCTGGCGCTGCGGCTCGGTCGGGTCCTGGAAGAGCGCGATCTGGTTGCGGCCCTCCTCCTTGGCCCGGTACATCGCCTGGTCGGCGGCGACCAGGACCGCCTCGGCGCCGATCCCGCGCTCGCCGCCGAACATCGTGATCCCGACGCTGATCGTCGCCTGCTCGACATCGATACCGGCCGCTGCGTTCTCGGCGACCTGAGCCCGCAGGTCCTCGCCCAACTGCAGCGCTCCGGCGGTTTCGGCCTGCGGCATCAGCACCGCGAACTCGTCGCCGGAGAGACGGGCGACGATGTCGGTGGCACGCACCCGCTCACGCATGATCGCGGCGACGTGGCGAATCAGGTTGTCGCCGGCATGGTGGCCGAGCGCATCGTTGATCCCCTTGAGGCCGTCGATGTCGATGATCATTACCGCCCCCTGGCCGCCATAGCGGGCGGTGAAGGAGACGTACTGATCAAGCTCGGCGCGGAAGCGGCGGCGGTCGAGCAGGCCGGTCAGCGAGTCGTGATCGGCCAGGTAGCGCAGCTCGGCCTCGGTCTTCTCGGCCTGGGCAAGCGCCTCGGCGATGACCTTGCGGTCCTCGGAATCGAGCTTGGCGAGCACCGACTTAATCGCCGGATCATTTTGGATCGGAAGCTTTTCGCGGGTCAACTCAGTGAAGGTAGAACTTTCCGCGGCGGATCGGATCGGGCCTCACGCACAAGCACCAAGAATGCGTACGAATTTCATCTACTCGGTATTGCAAATTGTCGAAGGCCAAACGTCCACGATGGCCCCACGGGCGTGCCGGGTAGTGTGAGCGCATGGCCAACCGCTTGGCGCAGGAGACCAGCCCCTACCTGCTCCAGCACCGCGAGAACCCGGTCGATTGGTTCCCGTGGGGCGAGGAGGCGCTGGCGCGAGCTCGCAGCGAGGACCGCCCGATCCTGCTCTCGATCGGTTACTCGGCCTGCCACTGGTGCCACGTGATGGAGCGCGAGTCCTTCGAGGACGCCGCCACCGCCGCCTACATGAACGAGCACTTCGTCAGCGTCAAGGTCGACCGCGAGGAGCGCCCCGATGTCGACGCCCTCTACATGGAGGCGGTGCAGGCAATCAGCGGCCAGGGCGGCTGGCCGATGACCGTCTTCCTCGACCCCGAGGGGGTGCCCTTCTACGGCGGCACCTACTTCCCGCCGGATGACAGCCGCGGCATGCCGAGCTTCCGCATGGTGATGGAGGCCGTGGTCGACGCCTTCGAGAGCAAGCGCGACGAAATCGCGGAGCGGGCGCCGCAGATGCGCGCCCGCCTCGCCGCGATCGGCCAGGTCGAACCCGCCAACTCACCCGAGGCGACGATGCTGGACGAGGCGGTCGAGCGGCTGCTCAGCGCCGCCGACCGGGCCCGCGGTGGCTTCGGCGGCACGCCCAAGTTCCCGCCCACCTCGGCGATTGAGCTGCTGCTCGTCCGCGGCAAAACCGAGATCCCGGAGCAGACGCTCAACGCGATGCTGGCCGGTGGCATCTACGACCAGATCGGCGGTGGCTTCGCCCGCTACACCGTCGACGCCGCCTGGCTCGTCCCCCACTTCGAGAAGATGCTCTACGACAACGCCCTGCTCGCCCGCGCCTACCTGCACGGCTGGCAGGTGCTCGGCCACGAGCGCTACCGGCGGGCCTGCGAGGAGACGCTCGACTGGGCGCTGCGCGAGATGCGCGGCCCCGAGGGCGGCTTCTACTCGGCCTTCGACGCCGACTCCGAGGGCGAGGAGGGCCGCTTCTACGTCTGGACGCCGGATGAGATCCGCGCTGCCCTCGACGATCCCGGCCTGGCCGAGACCAACCGCATCAACTTCTCACCCCAGCAGGCCGAGACGCTGATGCAGTTCTACGGAGTCAGCGAGGGTGGGAACTTCGAGGGGCGGAACATTCTGAACCTGGCCGGTGGCGCCGATGCCGTCGAGCCCGAGGGCCTCGACGAGATGCGCCGCGTCCTCTACGAGGTCCGCGCCAAGCGCGTCTGGCCCGGACTCGACGACAAGCGGCTGACCGCCTGGAACGCGCTGATGATCGCCGCCCTGGCCGAGGCCGGCGCGGTGCTCGGGCGCGAGGACTACCTCGAGTCGGCGCGCGACTGCGCCAACTTCGTCTGGGCCGAGCTGCGTGACGACGACGGCGCCCTCCTGCGCACCTACAAGGACGGCCGCGCCCACCTCAAGGCCTATCTGGAGGACCACGCGTTCCTGCTCGAGGCCCTGCTCACCCTCTACGAAGCGAGCTTCGAGCCCGTCTGGTTCGAGCGCGCCCGCGAGCTCGCCGACACCCTGCTCGCCCGTTTTGCCGACGACGAGCGCGGTGGCTTCTTCTCCACCGCCGACGACCACGAATCGCTGATCGCCCGCCGCAAGGAGATCGGCGACCACCCGATCCCCTCGGGGAACTCCGCTGCGGCCTTCGGCCTGCTGCGCCTGGCAGCGCTGACCGGAGAGAGCTCGTACGAGCAAGCCGCGACGGGCGTCTTCCGCCTTTTCGCCGACCCGGCCGGCAAGCACCCCGAGGCCTTCGCCCACTTCCTGCGAGCGGTCGACTTCCAGTTGGCACCGACCAAGGAGGTAGCGTTGGTCGGCGAGCAGCTGAGCGAGCTCGCAGCGGTGGTCCGTAGTGAATTCAGACCCCACCTCGTCCTGGCCGGTGGCCCCGAGGGGAGCAGCACGCCCCCGCTGCTCGAGGACCGAGGAAAAGTGGACAGCAAGCCGGCCGCTTACGTCTGCGAAAGCTTCACTTGTCGCACCCCGGTGACCGACCCGAAGCTTCTCGTCGAGGTTCTCTGACGCATCTGCCGCGGGTGGCGCGGGGTGAGGGGGTCGAGGACAGCCCGTGGACTGCCCGCAGGCCCCCTCACCCCGTGACAGGACCCGCGGCCCGATACCTCAGAGAACCGGCAGGAACTGTTCGATCTCAAACGGCGTGACCTGCACCCGGTAGTCGTCCCACTCCTGCCGCTTGATCTCAACGAAGCGGCGGAAAGTGTGCTCGCCCAGCGTGCGCAGGACCAGCTCGGAGTCGGCGGCTACCTCGATCGCCTCGCCCAGCGTCGCCGGCAGCTGCTCGATCCCCTGGTGCGAGAGCTCCTCGGGGGATAGGTGGTAGAGGTTCTGCTCCATCGGCTCGGGCAGTTCGTAGCCCTTCTCAATCCCTTCCAGACCCGCCTGCAGCATGCCGGCGAAGCAGAGGTAGGGATTGCAGGCCGGGTCGGGACAGCGCAGCTCGACTCGGGTCGCGCTCTCCTTGCCGGGGTGGTAGAGCGGCACCCGGATCAACGCCGAGCGGTTGCGGCGCGACCAGGCGAGGTAGACCGGCGCCTCGTAGCCGGGAACGAGTCGCTTGTAGGAGTTGACCCACTGGGCGAAGAGCGGCGAGATCTCGCGCGCGTGCTTGAGCTGGCCGGCGATGAAGGCCTTGGCCGTGGCCGAGAGGAAGAACTGGTCATCGGGATCGAAGAATGCGTTCTTGCCGTCTTTGGTCAGCGACTGGTGGACGTGCATGCCGGAGCCGTTCTCGCCGAAGAGCGGCTTGGGCATGAAGGTGGCGTGCCAGCCGTACTTCATCGCGTACTCCTTGACCACGATGCGGTAGGTCATGCAGTCGTCGGCCATCGCCAGCGCGTTCTTGTAGCGCATGTCGACCTCGTGCTGGGAGGGACCGACCTCGTGATGGGTGTACTCGACGTGAATGCCCATCTTCTCCAGCGCCAGCACCGTGTCGCGACGCACGTCGGAGCCGGCGTCGAGCGTGGTCAGGTCGAAGTAGCCGCCCTCGTCGAGCACCTCGGGCACGCCGTTCGGCGGCTTGGCCGAGCGGAAGTAGAAGAACTCGAGCTCGGGGCCGATGTTGAAGGCGTCGAAGCCCATCTCCTCGGCGCGTTTGAGCGCCCGCTTCATGATCCAGCGCGGGTCCCCCTCGTACGGTTCGCCGCCGGGCACCTGGACGTCGCAGAACATGCGCGCAACCGCGTTCTCGCCCTCCGGCCGCCAGGGGATCAGGGCAAAGGTCGCGGGGTCGGGCATGGCGATCATGTCGGACTCCTCGATCGGGTTGAAGCCGGTAATCGAGGAGCCGTCGAAGCCCATGCCGCCCTCGAAGGCGTCCTCCAGCTCGGAGGCGTTGATCGAGAAGCTCTTCAGCTGGCCCAACACGTCGGTGAACCAGAGGCGGACGAAGCGGACATCGGCCTCCTTGACCAGCTGGATGACGTCGGCGGCACTCTTCGGTTGATCTGCCATGTTCTGGTCCTCCTCGGCTCGCGCTTGTCCGCTTCGAGCGCGCAACGATAGGCCAAAGCTCCGTCGCAAACTCCCCCGCGTCGCCAGGCAGTGAACCGGTTGGATAGAAGCGCACGTATTGGGGTAGAGAGCTGTTGCTTTCAGGCGGCTTGCAGGGCGACATAAAACCAGGTATAACTTACGAGACGTAAGTAGACGGCTGAAAGTAAAGTAAAGGCCAAATAAAGGCTCTGTAAAGCGGATTTCCCCCCAGCAGAGTCGGAGGCGGATGCCAAGTGACAGTTAAAACAGATGTCAGCAGGTTCCAGATCCACGATGAGTTGACGGCCCCTGACGAGAGCGCCCCCCTGATCAAAACGATCCAGGCCACGGGTGGCGCGGTTACGAAGTTCGTCGGCGTGCTCGCTGGCGCCCCGGCGGTTTTGCGCGCTTACACGCGGATGCGCTCGGAGCTTCGCGGCGGAGTCCTGCCGCGCGCGACCCGCGAGCGGATCGCACTCGCAGTCGCCGAGTACCGCGACGACACCTACAGCATCGCCCAGCACGCCAAGTCAGCGCGCAGCGCCGGCCTCGGACTGGACGAGGTTTCCAGGGCACGCAGCTTCAACTCCAGCGACCCTAAAGAGGCAGCGCTGCTCGAGTACCTACACGGTGCGCTCGAGGCCAACGGCCACCCCCCGCTCCATCTCCACGAGGAGGCGCGTGAGATCGGCTGGACCGACGAGGAACTGCTCGAGGCGGTAGCCCACCTGGTGCTGAATGAGTTCCAAAGTCTGATCGCTGGTGCGGCCGAGCTGCCCAAAGATCAGAGCGGGCCGCGGGTATTGCCTTCAGTGGCATAAGGACGTCGGCCACCCTGCCCAAAACGAGCGGCCGGAGGCCGCTCTTGAGTGTTTTGGGCAGGGCACCCGACGTCCCTTCCCAGGGACGGCAACACCCTCGACTCGATAAGCGGCCTACCCGCCGACCGGCGACCTAAAAGCTGTGGTCAGTCCTCTACGACGGTGGCGGTGTACAGCAGACGAGCTGTGGCGTAGCGGCAGCCGTAGTCGGCGCGACTGCCGACCTTTTCCTGCGGTTCGCCTTGGCGGACGTCGGTGGAGTTGACGCATTTGCCGGCTTCGCGACTGGCGCGCCAGGCGCTGCTCGAGGGCTGGCCCTGGGCGAAGGCGGGGGCCCAAGTGGGGACGGTTACGCCGATGATGTCGCCAGCTTTGACGCGAAGGGAGGCGCCGAATTTGACGGTTTGGCCCAAGTAAGGGCTGAGCACGTGGACCGATCCCTGGGCGCGAAGCGCGTAGCGCGGCGGGTTGGTGCCGGCGACGCGGCGCAGGATCGCGAGGCGCGCCTCGGGGGGCGTGCCGAAGAAGCCGTTGAAGAAGGAGCGCTGGCTGCTGGTCGGCTGCGAGAGGGTCAGGGTCCAGGACTTGATCCTGCCGTCCTTGCGCACGCGGAAGGGCAGCTGGCCCTGGCTGGTGCTGACCTGGAAGCCGGTGACGCTGCCGATCGCCTGACAGGGCGACTCCGGGCAGGAGGGGTCCGGCATCGTCGCCGTTTCGCCGAGCACGACCGTGGTCTGGGCGGTTTCGCTTTCACCTGTGGCAGCGCCAGCAGTAGCGGCGAAAACGACGAGGAGCATCAGCAGCCCGGCGTAGATGGCTGCCTGCAAAAACCTCGACATACAAAAGCTCCTCTCGTTGGAAACCTGCCCGTTCCGGGGCAGATTTACCATCAAACCGAGAAGTCCTGCTTAGTCGCGCTAACCGGAGGAGCCGACGGCGACGGCGTAGCGGACCTGCCCCACGCCTTCGAAGCCCAGCGCCAGGCGGGCGCCATTGGTGAGGTCGAAGTCGTTGCCCTTTGTATAGGGGCCGCGGTCGATCACCGTGGTGACCAGGGAGTGCCCGTGGTAGAGGAGCTTGATCGTGGTGCCGCAGGGCAGGGTGCGATGAGCGACGCCGACCGTGCCCGGCCGCAGCGTCTGGCCGCAGGCGGTGCCGTTGCCGTAGAGGCCCGGTCCGTACCAAGTAGCACCGGCAGAGCGCAGCGGGCTGCTGAAAACAAGGCTGGCGCCGCCAGGCGTGGTCGGTTCCGCGCTTGGCGCGCCGGCGCCGCCGGTCTGCGCCTGGGCCGCGAGCGGCGTTAGAGCCAGGGAGAGGACCGCCGCCAGTGCCAGGGAGATGCTGCGCAGCCGTCGGCCAAAGTGCCCACGCGCAGCGTGGCAATGCCGTGATTGATCTTTCCGCCCATGGCGGTTCCTGCCTGTCTTCATTAGCTCTTTGCGACGCTTACGGGGTTAGCTGACGGGCTCGCGCTGAAAGAGCTGCGCTACGTGGCAGATGCCGACGATTCGCCCCAACAATTGGGTCCCCCGCTCTTCGCGATATGTAGGCGAAGATTCAGCGGAAGTTGGCAGGAGATTAGCAAACGCTAAGACAGAAACTTTGCAGGCATGGAAAAGGCCCTCTTTCGAGGGCCTTTTCGTTAGCGGGCCTGTAAGCCGGATCCTGTCGTGAGCGACTATCTGTCTCCCGGGACCGCAGTCCCGGGGGCCGCCGAAGCGGCCTGCGGCCTACCTGGACCTCGCCGGGCAGGGTCGACGGTCCTGCTTGGCCTTGCACCGGGCGGGGTTTGCCTGGCCGCCGCGTCACCGCGACGCCGGTGCGCTCTTACCGCACCATTTCACCTTTGCCTGTTCGCGACTCACGTGTGGTCGCGCCATCGGCTGTGTATTTCTGTGGCACTGTCCCGCGGGTTTCCCCGGGTGGGCGTTACCCACCGCCTTGCCCTCTGGTGTCCGGACTTTCCTCGAGGGGTTTTCTCTCCCCCCGCAGTCGCTCGGCCCGCTCCGCGATGGTAGCGCGGAGCAACGGCCTTGAGACAAATGCATCGAATAACCTGACCGTCGATGCCCGTTGCCGTCGTCACCGGAGCAGGCGGTGGTCTGGGTCGCGCGATCGCGCTCGAGCTGGGCGGCCGCGGCTTCCTCGTTCACGCCACCGACATCGATCCCGATGCCGCGGCCCGTACGGCGGCTGAGATCGGCGCCGGCGCGCGTTCGGCCGCGCTCGACGTGCGCGACGAGGCTGCCTGCCGGGCGTTGGCCGCCGAAGCCGCGGCGCGCGGAGGCACGCTCGACGTCTGGGTCAACAACGCCGGCGTGCTCGCCACCGGCCTCTCCTGGGAGCAGGACGAGGCGACGCGACGGGCAATGCTGGAGATCAACGCGCTGGGCACGATGAACGGCACCATCGCCGCCCTGGAGCCGATGATCGCCGCCGCCCGCGGTCACGTGATCAACGTCGTCTCCCTGGCCGGGATCGTCGCGGCGCCGGGAGAGGTCAACTACTCGGCGAGCAAGCACGCGGCGATGGCATTCACCCTCGGCACGCTCTTCGACCTGCGCCGCGCAGGGATCAAGGGAGTCGAGCTCTCGGCAGTCTGTCCCGACGGCATCTGGACGCCGATGCTCGAGGACAAGCTGGATGACCCCGACGCCGCCGGCTCCTTCTCCGGCCACCTGCTGACCCCGGAGCAGGTCGCGCGGGAGGTTGGCAAGCTGACCGAGCACCCGCGCCCAATCCTCGTCCTACCCCGCTGGCGCGGTCCCCTGCTGCGCCTCTTCGACCTCTCCCCCCGCCTCGCCCTGCGCCTGCTGCCCTGGGTGATGCGAGACGCAAGGCGCAAACAGCGCCGCTACAAGAAGCTGATCGAAGCGGGTAAGTGGCCTAAGTAAGACGCCCGCGGGCGTCCGGCCGCTCAGACCTTGCGAAAGACCCCAACGACCTTGCCAAGGACCGTCGCCTCGGTGGTCCGGATCGGCTCCATCGTTTCGTTCTCGGGCTGAAGCCGGATGTGGTCGCTTTCGCGGAAGAAGCGCTTGACCGTCGCCTCCTCACCGATCAGAGCGACGACGATCTCGCCGTTGACCGCATCGTCAGCCGGGCGCACGACGACGTAGTCGCCCTCGAAGATGCCCGCGTCGACCATCGATTCGCCGCGCACGTTGAGGATGTAGTCGCCGTCCTCACCGCCGATTACGTCGGGCACTTCGATGTATTCCTCGACGTTCTCTTCAGCCACGATCGGCTCACCGGCGGCAACCTGGCCGACAAGCGGCAGGCCGTTGCCGGGCATGATCGTCTTCTTCGCCTTCTCGTAAAGCAGCTCGATCGCCCGCGGCTTCGAGGGATCGCGTTTGAGCAGGCCGATTTTCTCCAGGTTGGCGAGGTGCGCGTGCACGGTCGAGGACGAGTGCAGGCCGACGGCTTTGCCGATCTCCCGCACAGTCGGGGGATAGCCCGTCTTTGCCGCGTAGCGACGGATGAAGTCGAAGATCTCTTTCTGCCGTTTGGTCAGATCCAGCTCCACGCCTAACTCCCCTCCTCAACTTGCCGGGTATCGAATCGCTCGAACACTTGTTCGCAACTGTACCGGCCCGCCCGGATGCCCGCAACCAAAAGCCCCGGAATCCCCAAACATCTAGAATCGTCGCCCCTCGAGCGGCTGTGGCGGAACTGGTAGACGCGCAAGGTTGAGGGCCTTGTGTCCCTAACGGGACGTGATGGTTCGACTCCATTCAGCCGCACTCGGAAGCCCCCGCAAATCGGGGGTTTCTGCGTTGTAGACCGGGATAGGCCGAGAATCGTCTACATGACTCGTGCGCCAGTCGGCGCAAGCCAGCTTGTAGCGCAAGCCTCCGCCGAGGCTCAATAGAGCCGGGACGGGGTTTACGGTCCGCTGAAACCGACCACAGGAGGCAGCGTGTCGACTGAAGAGAAAACTCCGCTCAAAGCGCGGTGGTGGGAGGAGCCCAGTGATGACTCCGAGGCAATCCCACCGAACTGGGAGATCGACCTTGCAGCTGAGTACGACGGCGAGGTCTTCTACATCAACGGACTGCGAGATGGCCACTATTTGGAGATAAGCCTGAAAGAGCTCGCGAGAGCGATCGTCGCTGGCGGCTAGCGGTGGCAATTAGCGACCGCAACCGAAAGATTCTCTGGGCGTTGTCAGGCAACGCCTGCGCCCGATGCCAAGCAGGGCTTGTTCAAGCCCCGGAGGCCGAAGGTGACATACACGCAATGGTCGGCCAGGAGTGCCACATCGTTGGTCGGTCTTTCGCCGGCCCGCGCGGCGAAGAGGATCCGAATGGGACGCATGACGACTTGGCAAACCTGATCTTGCTCTGTGCAAACTGCCACGCCATCATCGATGACCAGCCGCAGAGGTGGACATCCGATGCCCTACGCCGACTGAAGCATGACCACGAGCAAAGGGTCGCGCAGCCGCAAGCATCGTGGACATCTGGGATCAAACTGCAAGGCCGAGAAAGGCCGCTTCGACTTGGTCTTGTAACCAGCGGCGACGCCCTTCTCTCGACACTGGGCGGAGCGTTTTCCCACATCAACTCGACGCCCGACAGGATGTCGACCCCACAACGAGAGGTAGTCGGCGACTTCTTGCAATCGCTCCAAGATTGGAGCGAAGCCATTCACGACATCGGACCGAAGAGACGCATGGAAGCCGGATAAGACCTTCAAGAAGGAATCGATTCTATGCGCGAAGAGGGCTTGATTATCTACGCGACAACACGACAGCTAAGCCTTTCAGGAGGAAACCGGGAGGACAGCGCTTGGCCGGAGGCGGTTGTCCAAATCATCCACGAGCGCGATGCGCTAACTACATCACCGGAAGCGGGAGGCGAGGACGCATCATGACGGCCCTATCGGCGGGGCTTTACGTTCTCGCGTACCTCTCAGCTGTGGTCGATGGAGTCACCCAGGACACCGCCCTTTATCCCAGCGATGGAGGCAAACTCGGACTCAAAAGATTCGGCCACAAGCATCCCTGGCTGATCGTCGGGGCCATCGCGGGAGTCGGCGCGACCATAGTCGCTGCCACAGCCGCATAACGTCAAACCCCGGCATTCGGCTTGGACACAGCTCGTACGGTGGCAGCATCCATGTAGGCCTCGACAAGCTCACCCGCCTGATCACGGGCACCCGGCATCAGGCGGTCGTAGCGCGAGAAAGTCTCCTCGATGGTCGCGTGTCCCATGAACTCTGAATCGCCTTCGGGTTGACCCCAGCATCAATCAGCAGCGACGCAAGTCGCTCACATAAACACCCGATATCTTCGTGGCAACCCACATCGTGGGCGGCAGTGAGGACTCCGCGTTGGACCTAAAGGACCAAACATTGCGGCGCTCAAAACAGAGTGGAGTTCCCTTCCTGCCAAGCGTCACCTCGCGTGCAGCGTCAGAAGACGTTAACCTGGCTTTACGCTTAAAACGTGCGAGGGAAAGGCAAAGTGTGGTCCAGTCATGGTTGGAAAATCGCGTTGTAAAAAGACTTCTTAGCGGCCCACTTTTTGGACTGTTTCTTCTGGCGCTACCGCTACTGGCTGCTCCAACCAACGCCACAGCCGACCCGCAATACTCGGTGATGAACGCCCCCGAAGGGGTCTACTGGCGGTCCGAACCGAACTGGAGCGCGGCAGAGCGCATCTCTGGTTTCGGCGTATACAACGGGACGACCATAGAAGTTCATTGCTACCAAAGCGGAACGACTGTAGAAGGCTCGGCGGATACAATGTGGGAGCAGGCCACCGACGTTGGTGGCCCTGGCTATGGCAGCGGCTGGCTGAACGAGCATTTCATCAATGATGGCCAGCCCATCAACCAGCCTTCGCCCGGCGTACCACCGTGCGGCGGCACGTCAGCTGCACCGCCTTCAAGTCCGCCACCCGGCTCCGGAGGAAGCTCTTCGTCACCCCCCAATGCCTTCTTCAACCGAGAGGGTGCCGTCTACTGGGCCATGACTCATGCCAAAGACTCACAACCACGACTGTCGATGTGCGCATGGTTTGTCAGCCATGCGCTATGGGCTGGCGGCCTGCCCAAGCAGCCTGGAGTATGGACCGATGCGGGACGCTATGGGCACACTGGCGCGACCGGCACTCCTGCTGAGTGGTTGGTTCCAAACCTCAAGAGCTATCTCTCATCCCATTTCTCGTCAAGCTATTCCGACATTACGGCCAACCTAACGACTAACGCCGTTCCTCAAGCAGAAAGCGGCGACCTAATCTTTTACGACTGGGAGCACCAACCAGGCGAAGGCATTACGCATGTCGCAATAGTGGTCAAGATAGCGCCAGGGAATTATCCAGAAGTGGCTGAGATGGGCCAGTTTGATTTTGGCGTCCGAGACTCGATTGGAAATCTGTTCAACCCAGTGAATTCGAGCTACCAAAAGCGGGGCTGGACGTGGTCACAGGTCAATCATCATTGGCTTCAGTGGAAATATCCACACATGAAGGCCTACTTGCTCCATTTCAACGGCGGCTACTGACTTCGCTCTCGTAGCGAAGAAGAGAAATGACTGCTGGTTGCCCGGCAAGATCGCGAGCACCAGCTTCGCCTTCTGGCTGAGACGGCGTCATCGGCGAACCGCAGCGGCTGCACAATCGAACTCAAGTGGCCCCGGCCGCCTGGCCGAGGCCACTTGAAACTGCACTCGCTAACCCCGCGCCGGAGCCGGCTCGGGCTCGCGCGCTTGCGGCAGCCAGCGCAGGCCGCGTGGCAGG
>CAWCJW010000028.1:0-49923 GCA_963795765.1 uncultured Solirubrobacterales bacterium | reverse complement strand
ACCTTGATCCAGCGCGTCTGAGATTCGGCTCGCCGGGATTCCCAGATCGGTACGAGCGGTGTAAGTTTCCCCACATGGGCAGGGGTCCAACGACGCTGATCGTCGCCGTAATCGCTGTGGCGCTGCTCGCCGGCTGTGGCGGGGGAGACAGCTCGAGCTCGAGCTCGATCTCCAAAGAAGAATTCATCGCCAAGGCCGATGCCATTTGCAAAAAGGGCACGGAGCGCTTGCAGGCGGCAATCACTGGCGTCCTGAAGAAGCAGCCGAACATCACCAAGGTGAGCAAGGACGAACAGGAAAAGATCGTGACCACGGTGATGGTTCCGAGCGTCAGCCGGGAAGCGAAGGAACTGCGCGCGCTCGGCGTTCCGGAAGGGGACGACGAAAAGGTCGACGCGATGATCGCGGCGCTCGAAGAAGGAGTCGAAACCGCGGAACGGGACCCCGAAGTCGTGACCAAAAGCAGTGACGCCATCTTCGGCATCGCCAGCAGAATCGCCGGCGAATACGGCGCCACAGTCTGCGGCAGCCGCTGAGCACTGGCTGCACGGCCAGGCGGTCGCTATGCTCCGCCACCGATGGACCTGACCCTCTCGCCCTCTGAGCAGCAGTTCCGCGACGAGGTTCGCGACTGGATCGAAGCGAACCACCCCGGACCTGAGCCGGAAGCCGGTCTGGAGGAGGTAATGGCCTTCCGCCGCGAGTGGCAGCTGAAGATGCACGCCGCTGGCTGGGCCGGAATTTCCTGGCCGAAGGAGTACGGCGGTCGCGGCGCGACGATGATCGAGCAGGCGATCTTCGTCGGCGAGGCGGCGCGCCTGGAGGCGCCGAGCCCGGCCAACGTGCTCGGCCTGGCGATGGGCGGCCCGGTGGTCATCGCCCACGGCAGCGACGAGCAGAAGCAGCGCTACCTGGAGCCGATCCTCACCGGCGAGGAGATCTGGTGCCAGGGCTTCTCCGAGCCCGAGTCGGGCTCCGACCTGGCCTCGCTGAAAACGCGGGCGGTCAAGGACGGCGACGAATGGGTTGTCACCGGGCAGAAGGTCTGGACCACCTTTGCCCAGTACGCCAAGTGGTGCATGCTCGTCGCCCGCACCGACCCCGACGCCCCCAAGCACAAGGGGCTGACCTACTTCCTGATGGACATGGACCAGCCCGGCGTCGAAGCCAAGCCGCTGGTTCAGATCACCGGCGAGGGCGAGTTCAACGAGGTCTTCATGGAGGAAGCGCGGATCCCTGAGGCCAACGTCGTCGGCGGCGTCGGCAACGGCTGGTCGGTGGCGATCACGACCTTGATGAACGAGCGCGCCGGGCTCGCCTTCGGCGCGATTGCCCAGATCGCCAACAACCTCAAACGCCTCGGCGCCCTGGCGGCCGAAACTCGCGTCAATGGTGGCACCGCGGCCGATGACCCGGTCTTCCGCCAGCGCATCGCCCAGCTGCACATCGAGGCCGAGACGATGCGGCTCAACGCCTACCGCGGCCTGACCAAGACGATGCAGTCGGGAATTCCCGGCCCTGAGGGCTCGCTCGGCAAGTGGCAGTGGGCCGACATCAACCAGCGCATCGCCGAGTTGGCGCTCGACATCGAGGGCGCTTACGCACCGCTGGCGCGTGGCGACGAGCACGTCGTCGCCGGCGGCGCCTGGCAGTACAGCTTTCTGCGCTCGCGGGCCAACTCGATCGAGGGCGGCACCACCGACATCCTCAAGAACATCATCGCCGAGCGCGTGCTCGGCCTGCCGAGGATGCGCTAGGGCCGCCATGTACTTCGACCTCACCGATGAGCAGCAGGCGATCAAGGCGACCGCCCACGACTTCCTCGCCGCCCGTTACAAGTCCGATCGCATCCGCGAGCTGGCCGAGAGCGAGAACGGCTTCGAGCAGTCCGACTGGGAGGAGATGGCCGAGCTGGGCTGGACCGGCTTGGCGCTGCCCGAGGAGTGGGGCGGACAGGGCCTCGGCATCGTCGAGCTCGCCGTCCTCTTCGAGGAGATGGGCTACGCGCTCGCTCCCTCGCCGCTCTTCTCCAACACAATCGCCGGCCTCGCCCTCTCGCTCTGCGGCTCCGACGATCAGCGCGAGCGCTTCCTGCGGCCGTTGGCCGAGGGCAAGCTGCGCGGCACGCCTGCCCTCTGGGATACCGGCGGCCCGGCGACGATTGGCAGCTTCACGATGGAGGCGCGCGCCGACGGCGAGGGCATCGTCCTCGACGGCGAGAAGGTCCTGGTCATGGACGCTGCGGCCGCCGACTTCTTCCTCGTCGCCACCTCCGACGGTCGTCGCCACGTTGTCGAGCGCGCCGCCGACGGCGTCACCGTCACTCCGTCAACCTCGATCGACACCACACGCCGCCTCTATGCGGTCCGCTTCGATGGCGTCAAGGTCGCGGCGGCGGACTCGCTGCCTGGCGCCGAGGCCGACTACTACCCCGTCTTCTTCAGGCTCTGCGTCGCCCTCGCCGCCGAGTCGACCGGGATCGCCCAGCGGACGATGGAGATGGCCGTCTCCTACGCCAAGGACCGCCAGCAGTTCGGCCGGCCGATCGGCGCCTATCAGGCGGTCTCACACCGCTGCGCGCAGATGCTGCTCGAGACCGAGAATGCCCGCTCGGCGGTTTACGGGGCGGCCTGGGCCGCCGACGCCGAGCCCGACTCGCTGCCGACCGCGGCCTCGATGGCCAAGGCCTACGCCTCTGACGCCGGTTGGCGCGTCCCCGACGCCTCGATCCAGGTGCACGGCGGGATCGGCTTCACCTGGGAGCACGACCTGCACTTCTTCCTCAAGCGCGGCAAGGCCAACTCCTCGATGTTCGGCGGCTCCAAGTGGCATCGCGAACGCGTCGCTGACGCCGTCCTCGCCGACGCCGCGCCGGTCCCGGCCTGACGGGCTGACGCATGGGCGCGCTCGAGCGGATCTCCGTCGCCGCGATCGGCACCACGGTCGCCGACCTCGAGGCCGAGACGCGGCGTGCCGAGGCGGCCGGCGTCGAGTGCGTCTGGGCGCCTGAGCTCTTCCGCTCCTCGGTCACCCAGGCCGCCTACCTGGCCGGCAAGACCGAGCGCATCGACGTCGCCACCGGGATCGCCTGGGCCTTCACCCGCAGCCCCTTCATCCTCGCCATCAGCGCCCTCGACATCGACGAGATGTCGGGCGGGCGCTTCCGCCTCGGCCTCGGCTCGGGGGTCAAGCGCCTCAACGAAACCTGGCACAACGCCGAGTACGGCAAACCGGCCCCTCACCTGCGCGAGGCGATCGAGGCGACGCGGCTGATCATGCAGCAGGCCGGCAAGGGCGAACCGATCCGCTACGAGGGCTCCTACTACGACATCGACATCAAGGGCTGGGTCCGTCCGCACCCGGCGCCGCGCGAGTCGGTGCCGATCTACACGGCGGGGGTCCAGGGCGGCATGTGCCGGATGGCGGGCGATGTCGCCGACGGCTTGATTGGCCACCCGATCCAGAGCCTGCGCTGGATCGACGAGGTCGTGGTCAGCTCCTTCGAGGAGGGGCTGAAGCGCTCCGGACGCGAGCGCTCGAGCTTCGACTACCTGCCGACCGTCTGCTGCGCGATTGACGACGACGAGGCGCGGGCGATCGAGATGGCCCGTCGCACGATCTCCTTCTACGCCACGGTCAAGACCTACATGCCGCTCTGGGAGCTGCACGGCTTCGCCGACAACGCCGTTGCCGCTAGCGAGGCCTTCCGCCGCCGCGATCTCGCCGCCGTCCCCGCCGCGATCAGCGACGAGATGGTCGAGACCTATTGCGCCGCCGGCCCGCTCGACAAGGTCCGCGCCCGGGTCGAGGCAACGGCCGAGCGCGCCGACGGCCTCTTCCTCACCCCGCCGACGTACTTCATCTCCCCCGAAGAGCTGAGCGAGTACCAAAACCGCATCATCTCCGCCTTCGGCCCCACGGCCCCCTGACCTGCCCATCCGAATCCCGCCTGCTCGAAGTGCTCGCCCGCGTGCGTGAGATTCCGTCGGGCTTCGTCCGCACCTACGGCGACGTCTCGCCGGGTGCACCCCGCTTTGCCGGTTCCGTGCTTTTCGAGGTCGACGATCCCGACCTGCCCTGGTGGCGCGTGGTCCGCGCCGACGGCTCACTGGCCAAGGGAGCGCGCCAGCGCGGCCATCTGATTGCCGAGGGCGTGCCGTTTCGCGGCGAGCGCGTCGACATGGCCGCCGCGCGAGTCGCGGACTGAGCTACTCGTCGCGCGGGGTGATGCGGAAGGTCGAGACGACCTCGGCCTGCTTGGCCTCGGGGTGCACGACGTAGGCGCTGGGGCCGCCGCCGAACCAGCCAGATGCCTCGTTGTCGGCGACGAAGATTCCGGGGTGGTGCTTGCCGTCGCCGTCCTCGACCCAGACCTTGTCGCCCTCTTTGAAGCCGTGTTCGATCTCGTCGCTCACGCGATCAGCCTAACCGCTTGCGCGCCGTCGGCTCGGCCCCGCTGGTGGCGTGGGGCCGAGCCGGGGCTCGCGGCTGGTTACGGGCAGACGACGATCAGGTTGAAGTCGGCGTCCGCGTCGGCGCCTTTTTCGTCGCGAGTGCGAACTTCGATCGCGTTCGGGTTGGCTGGCGAGATGTTGGTCTGCGCGTAGCCGGCCCCAGGCACGGTGGTGCTGGCGTTGTTGCGCCCGGCGACGTTGGCGCAGCCGCTGACGTTGACCGGGAAGATCACGGCAACGGCGCCGCCGCCCTCGGTCGCGGTGATGCCTTGATCGCTAGCCCGGGCAAGGGTGGCGTTGCCGGCGCCGCTCGGATTGTTGACCACCGCCCAGTAGGTATGAGCGGCCCGCTTGGCGGATGGAATGACGCCGAGCTTGTTGGTGTTGATCTGGTAGCCGGTCAGCGTCTTGTGCTTGAGCTTGCCGCCGCCGATCGTCTGCTTTTTGATCGATCCTCCGTTGATCGATTGCGCGGCGTAGGCCGTGCCGGCCAGCGCGACGATCAAGGCAATCACGGCGACGACCATTGCTGCCGATGGTGTCCTGCTCCTCTTGGTCTCCATGGACCCCCCTTTGGTTCGCGGACTTGCCCGGGCAATACCCGGCGCTTACAGGGGTTAACCGCTCCGAGCTACGCGGGTAGCGCTGCGACGAAGCGCTCGAAGGCCGCCATATCGGTCACGGCGGGACCGTGCCCGGGCAGGATCAGGCTGGGCTCGAGCTCGGCAAGTCTGCGGATCGAGCGGCGGTTCTCGGCCGAGTCGACGTTGTAGAAGTCGGGCGGCTCGGCGAGCAGCGGGCGGCCGGTGGCGTAGCTCATGCTGCGGATCACGTCGCCGCAGATCGCCACCCGGTCGGAGTCGCGGAAGAAGATCACCTCGCCGGGTGAGTGACCCGGCGCGTGAATGACGCGGAAGCCGGCGACCTCGTCACCCTCGGCGAGCGTCTTGTCGACGGTGTGTGGCGGGCCCTGCCAGAGCCAGGCCGCGGTCCGCGCGATCGGGTGCGAGGAGGCGGCGACGGAGCGCCTTCCCTCCATCGCGTCGACATCGCCTGCATGGCAGGCAAGCGGAATATTCCGCGCTTCGCAGACGTCCTTGGCGACCCCTTGGTGGTCGGCGTGCACGTGGGTCAGCGCCAGCATCGAGAGCTCTCGTCCCTCGATCTCGGCGAAGACGCGGTGGCGGTCCCAGCGCCGTCCGGCGTCGATCAACACGTCCTCGGCGAGGTAAACGTTGATCGTCGGCGCGGGGAACTCCTTCAGCCGCCAGACGCCGGGTGCCAGGTACTTCAATGCGAGGAAATTCCCATCGTGCCGCGCGGATCGCCGCTGTGCTCGGCCAGCTCTTCGAGCTCGGCGATCTTGCGCTCGCCTTCGCGTCGCGCCGGGTCGTCGGCCGCGAGCGGCTCGATCAGGCGCTGGATCCGGTTGCGGACCTGCAGCGAGAAGTGGGGGGTGGAGGCGCCGGCCAGGGCGCGAATGTCCTCGGCGGTTACCCGGTGACCGCCGCCGAGCAGGTTCGGGTTCTCGGCCTCGCTCATTCTTCGCCGCCGATCTTGGCCAGTTCGGCGAGCTGATCGATTTCGGCTTGCTGGTTCACGTCAATGGCCTCCTGGTCTCCGATCACCCAAACGTGGTTGTAGAAGGCGCGGGTCGGATCGGTGGTGTAGCCGGGCTTGATGTCGAGCAGGTATTCGCGCAGCGCCTTCGGCAGCGTATCGGCGTCATCGGTAAGCAGCAGCGGCCCCCAGGTGCCCGAGGCGGAGAGCGGCGCCGCGATCGCCGCCTCGATCGGTTCGTCGCTGCGGGCGACGACCAAGCCGTGGCCGGGATCGTTGATGTTCCAGCCGAAGCCGCCGCTCGCGTAGCGGGCCAGGGCGATCGAGTTTTCGACCGGGTCCTCGCCCGAGACGCGTTTAACCGGGTTGCCTATTTTGGTGCCGATTTCTCGCACCACATCGGAGGAGATCGCCGAGGAAGGCCCGAGGACGAAGACCGGAACTTTTTTCTCCGCCCGCAGCTGCTTGGCCGTCGCTGGTGGCAGTTTGTCGCGGCCGCTGAAGAGAACGGGGTCGCCGGAGCGCGCCGCCCAGGCGGCAGCGGGCATGGCGAAGGCGGATTCCGTTTCGGGGGCGAGCACGATGTGATCGGGTGCGCTTTTGAAAAGCTTGTTTCGCAGCTTCTCGATTTCGACGGCGAGGCCCGCCGGGTCGCTCGCTTTCACCTTGGTCGTGCGCAAGCCGTCCGGTGCGGCCGCGTCGCCGATCGCGAATGCCTGGGCTTTGTCGGTGGTGGCATTGCCCTGAGGGTCGAGGGCGTCGAGGGCCTGGGAGGTGGGATCGGGCAGGCTTCCTCCCGAAGAGACAAGTAGCGGCGCTCGTACCGGCGCCGCCATCAGGACCGCGGCGGCGACGGCGCCCTGCCAATCGTCTTCGTCGACCAGGGTGACGGCGATCGGTCGCTGCGCGACCTTGGCTGAGGGGAAGACGGCGAGTGCCACACCCGCCGCGGTTGTCGCTGCGTCGGAGCCGCCGACCCTGGTCGTGTTGTTGGTGGCAAAGGATGGATAGCCCAGTTCTTCGGCCGCTTCCGCAGTGGGCGTCTGCTTTTCTTCCGGCGCCGGTGGGGCCAGGGTGGGGGCGGGCGCAGGTTTTTCTTCGTCCTTTTTGTTCGAGCCACCGCCACCGAGCACCGCGGCGACGAGGAAGACCAGGGCGACGAGGACCAGGGCGCCGATCGCCTTCAGCGCTCCCGGCACCGGTTTGCGCTTGCGCTTGACCGCTTTTGGGGGAGGCGCCGTAGCTTGTTTGACCTCCTTTTTCGCTGGCTCGGCCGGTGGCGATGGGGCCGCCGCTTCCGTCTTGGGCGAATCCTCTGCTTTCGCCGTCGGCAGCTCGGCGTTGATGGGGCGTTTCCGGGCCAAGGCCGGAACGGTACAGGCGGGGCGGTGGCTGGCTGGTCAGCTAACCTTTCGAGGACTGGTTGACTGACCAGTCAATCAGTCGCCCGCCAAGCCTAGGAAGGGATCCATGGATTTCGCACTGACCGACGAGCAGCTGGAGTACAAGGAGCGCTGCCGGACCTTCGCCCGCGAGGTGATCAGGCCCGCCGCCCGCAAGCACGACGAAGAGGAGAGCACCCCCTGGGAGGTGATCAAGGAGGCGCGCAAACAGGGCTTTGGCGGCCTCGAGAGCATCCAGCGCTCCGCCGCTGACGAGCAGGGCCAGATGCAAGTGATCTCGGCTGAGGAGTTCCACTGGGGCTGCGCCGGCACCGCCCTGGCGATCTCCGGCTCCGGCCTCGCCGCGGCGGGAATCGCCTCTTCGGGCACCCCCGAGCAGATCGCCCGCTGGGTTCCAGAGTGCTTTGGCAGTGGCGAGGAAATCAAGCTCGGCGCCTACGCCGTCACCGAGCCGCAGGCCGGCTCCGACGTCAAGAGCCTGAAGACGACGGTCAAGCGCGACGGTGACGAGTGGGTGCTCAACGGCACCAAGGTCTTCATCACCAACGGCGGCATCGCCGACGTCCACGTCGTCGTCGCCACCGTCGACCCCGCTCTCGGCACGCGCGGCCAGGCCTCCTTCGTGATCGGCAAGGACACGCCCGGGCTGAGCCAGGGCAAGAAGGAGTCGAAGCTCGGCATCCGCGCCTCGCACACGGCTGAGATCGTGCTCGAGGACTGCCGAATCCCAATCGAGAACTTGCTTGGCGGCGAGGGGAAGCTGGAACGCAAGCTGCAGCGCGGGCGCGAAGGCAAGAAGTCACGCGGTGCCGACGCCCTGGCGACCTTCGAGATGACCCGCCCCCTGGTCGGCGCCTCTGCGCTGGGCATCGCCCAGGCTGCCTACGAGTGGACCCTCGAGTACCTCGACGGCCAGTCCGAAGGCGGCAAACCGCTGCTCGCTGAGCAGCGCATCCAGCAGGTTCTTGCTGACGTCGCGACCGAGATCGAAGCCGCGCGGCTGCTGGTCCAGCGCGCCGCCTGGATGGGCCGCAACGGCATCCCGATGCGCGGCGGCCAGGGCTCGATGTCGAAGCTCAAGGCCGGCGACGTGACGATGTGGGCGACGACGACGCTGATGGACCTGGTCGGCCCCTACGCCTGGAGCGCCGATTGCCCGCTGGAGAAGTGGTTCCGCGACGCCAAGATCTACCAGCTGTTCGAGGGGACGGCGGAGATTCAGCGGATGGTTATTTCGCGGATGCAGGCGCGGGAATATGCCGAGCGGCTGGGGTATGCGGCGGAAGTCGCCAACGAGGCGATGGCAGAGACGTCAGCTGAGAAGGAGCCGGTTCCCGCCTGAGGGTTGAGAGCCACCGGGGACCCCTTCTCAGGCCGCTTCGCGGGAGTTCCTGAGAAGGGGTCCCCGGTGGCTCTTTAAGCTCCGGTCGTGCACACGCACGCCCATCCGCACGCGCATGGCCTGGACGCCCGGCGGGGTGACAGCCGCCGCCGGATGTGGATAGCTCTGGGGATCAACGCGGGGATGCTGGTTGCTGAGGCGGTCGGTGGAGTGCTCACCGGGTCGCTGGCGGTGCTTGCGGACGCCGGGCATGTGCTCTCCGATGTGGGGGCGATTGGGCTGGCGCTGTTTGCTGCCGCTCTGGCCGCCCGGCCGGCCGGGGGACGGATGACGTTTGGGTATCAGCGCTCGGAGATCTTGGCGGCACTGGTCAATGGGCTGCTGCTCGTCGCTGTTGCGATCGTGATTGGCTACGCGGCGATTGTCCGGCTGAGCGATCCGCCGCAGATCGAGGCGGGCGGTGTGCTTGGGCTCGGTTTGCTTGGGCTCGCCGGCAACGTCGCCGCGACGCTTGTGTTGGCACGGGGCGAGCGTGCCGACGTCAACCTCGAGGGGGTATTGCGGCACTCAGCCGCCGACGCCCTGGGGTCGATCGGCGTCGTCATCGCCGGCGCGGTGGTTCTTGCCGGTGGCTCCTCGATCGTCGATCCGATCGTCAGCTTGGTGATCTCGCTACTGATCCTGCTCTCGTCCTGGCGTCTGATCAAGGAGCCGTTCGACGTGCTGATGGAGGCGGCGCCCGCCGGGGTCGACGTCGACGCCGCCGGGGCGGCGATCTGCTCGGAGGAGGGGGTGCGCTCGGTGCACGATTTGCACATCTGGACGGTGACCTCGGGCTTCGGCGCTCTTGCCGCGCACGTAGTGGTTAGCGCCGACTGCGACCCTGGCCTGGTGCGGCGGCGGCTGGAGTTGCTGCTGCACGAGCGCTTTGGGATCGACCACACCACGCTGCAGATGGAGGAGGAGGCCTCGGCCGACCTGCTGCGGGTCGAGAACGCTCCGCCGCAGGTCTGATCGCAAGCCCACTTGCAGGGGGAATTCCCTGCAAGTGCCCACTTCCTGACTTGGCTAGCCTCGGCGGCGATGGTCAGAAATCGCCTTGCCCTGGTGGCGTTTCTCGCCGCCGCGGCGGCGCTGGTTGTGCTGCTCGCTGCCAGTGTCGCCCCCGCCGAAGATCTCGAATCGAAGCTCGACGCCAAGGAAGCCAAGCTCTCCAAGGCGCGCGAACGCTCAGGGGTCCTCTCGACCACGATCTCCCACCTCGGCGATCGCATCGAAAACCTCACCACTGAGGTTGCCGACCTGCGCACGCGCGAGGCAGCGGTCGAAGTACGCCTCAACGCCAAGCAGGCCGAACTCGACCAAGCGATGGCGCAGCTCGACGGTGCCAAGGTGCGTTTGGTCAAGATGAGGGCGCACCTGAAGCGGGCCCTGTCCGCGCTGCGGGATCGCCTCGTCGCGATGTATGAGACTGGCACCCCCGATGTGCTCAGCGTGATCGTCGGTGCCAACGGCTACGACGACCTGATCGATCGCACCGAATACCTCAACCGCATCCGTGGCAACGACGAAGCGATCGTCGGCCGCGTGCGCGAACTGCGCGACCAGGTCAGGCGCACGGTCGATCGTCTGCGCACCGCCAAGAACCAGATCGAGTCGGCGCGCGACTCGATCGCGGCTGAAGAGCAGGCGCTGGCAAGCGCCCGCGGCGCCGTCCAGCAACGGCAGTCCGCCCTCGTCGCGGCTCGTGGCGATCGCGTCGCGGCGCTGAAGAAGATCCGCTCGCACGAAGAAGAGCTGGACGGCTCGGTGGCAAAAATCCAGGCGAAGATTGCCGCTCAGCTGGCTGGCTACGGATCGGTCCCGTTGCCGGCCGGGCCGATCCGCGGCGGTAGCGGCGGATTGATCTGGCCGGTCAATGGCCCGGTCGTCTCCGGCTTTGGCGCGCGCACGATCAACGGCAGCTACGAGTACCACCCCGGCATCGACATCGCCGTGCCCAGCGGCACGCCAATTCGGGCTGCCGCCGCCGGCACCGTGATCTTCACCGAGCCCGAGGCAAGCAGCGGCGGCTACGGCAACTACACCTGCATCGATCACGGCGGCGGGCTCTCGACCTGTTACGCCCACCAGGAGACGTTTGCCGTCTCCGCCGGGCAGCAGGTCTCACAAGGTCAGATCATTGGCTACAGCGACTGCACCGGCTACTGCTTCGGCCCCCACCTTCACTTCGAGGTCCGGATCGATGGTGAAGTCACCGATCCAATGGCTTACCTGTAAGCGCCTGCTCTCGCCTGCGCGTCGCGACGTTTACTCAGAATTCCTTAGGAAATTCAATTATTTGGTATGCCGGTGGGGTTTGACCCTGCCAGTCTGGGTACGAGCCTCCTCGAGGAGGCCACTCAGATGATTCGCCAGGCTCACACTTATCTCGCGGGAGCGGTGTCCAGCACCGCACTGGTTGCTGCAGCCGTGGTTGCCTTCGTCTTGCTCGTCTCGCTGCAGGCGCTCAAGGACTGGCCGCTGGCCGGCATCAGCGTCGGTGGCGACGACAGCGCCGCCACCGGGCCCAGCAACCCCGGTGCAGGCTCGTCTGCTTCGCCAGTCGAAACCGCTGGGCCGGCCGCAGCGGTCGGGCCGGTTGCCGGCGCACGCTCCGCGCGAAATCGAAATGGCCGCTCACCCGGAGCCCGGCAAGACCTAGCCGCTGCGGGCGCTGCCCCGACTGCCGCAACCGGCTCGCCGACTTCGGAAGCATCCCCGGTCTCCAGTCCGACCAGCCAGGGAGGCAGCGCACCCAGCGGCTCCTCGCCAACCGGCTCGGCAAGCTCCAGTCCCGCCTCGGGAGGCAACGGGGGCGGAGGCGGCGGTTCCAGCCCCGGCACCGGAGGCAAATCTGCAGCCCCGGCCGAAAGCGGCGGTCAAACGACCTCGGGCGCGGTTACCGGCTCCGTCAACAAAACGGTTGCCGGGGTCGACGAAGCCACCGGCGGCGTGCTCGGCAGCACCGGCGTCCCCGAAACCACGGAAAAAGTCGTCGAAAGCGTTGCCGGCCCGGAATCGACGGTCGGCAAAACCGTCGACGAAGTCGTCAAAACGGTTGGCGGCTTGCTCGGCGGCAAAAAATAGCCGGCCACTAACCGAGCTCCCCTTCCAACCGTCACAATGCCCGCCTATGGCGGAGGCTGGACAAGCCGGGGCGCTGGCGAACCCAATCGAGGGGTCGTCCGTGTACCCGGGCAAGAGCCGCGTCAACGAGCGCGGCCATCTTGAGATCGCCGGTTGTGACGTGGTCGATTTGGCGGCCGAGTTCGGTACGCCCGCCTACATCTACGCCGAAGACGACATGCGCGCTCGCGCTCGCGCCTACCGCGCCGCCTTCGAGCAGCGCGGGGCCGAGGCCGAAGTGCTCTTCGCCAGCAAGTCACTGCCCTGCACGGCTGCCTACCGGCTCTTTGCCGAGGAGGGTCTCTCGGTCGACGTCGCCTCCGGCGGCGAGCTGCACATGGCGCTGCGCGCCGGCTTCGACCCAGCCCGCATCCACATGCACGGCAATAACAAGAGCGACGAGGAGATCCTCTTCGCCGCCCGCTCCGGCGTCGGCCACCTGATCCTCGACTCCTTCGATGAGATCGACCGCTGCGAGCGACTGCTCGATCAGCCGCAGGACGTGCTCGTGCGGGTCACTCCCGGGATCAAGCCCTCGACCCACACCTACGTGCAGACGGGCCAGCTCGACTCGAAGTTCGGCTTCGGCCTCGAGGGTGGCTTGGCAGGGCGCGCGATCGAGCGGGTGCTTGCCTCCGACGTGCTCAACCTGACCGGCCTGCACGCCCACATCGGCTCGCAGATCTTCGAGCTCGAGCCCTACACGTTGGCGATCCGGGCGATCGGCGAGCTGGCCGGCGACTGGTGCAAGATCGTCAACGTCGGCGGCGGTCTCGGCATCGCCTACACGGCGGAAGACGAACCACCCTCGATCGACGCCTACGTCGAGGTCAAGGTTCGCGGTGTCGCCGAGGTCTTCGGTGACGGCGTGCGGATCCTGATCGAGCCCGGACGCTCGCTGGTCGGCAACGCCGGTGTCACCGCCTACCGCGTTGGCACGGTGAAGGAGATTCCCGGCATCCGCACCTACGTCGCTGTTGACGGCGGCATGTCCGACAACATGCGGCCGATGCTTTACGGCTCCCGCTACGAAGCGCTGATCGCCGACCGCGCCACCGAGCCGGCCGAGGACGTGGCGACGATCGCCGGCATGCACTGCGAGTCCGGCGACATCATCGTCCGCGACGCGCTGCTGGCTTCGCCGGCAGTTGGCGACGTGCTGGTCACGCCCGCCACCGGCGCCTACGGCTACGCGATGGCGAGCAACTATAACGGCGTGCCACGGCCGCCGGTGCTCTTCTGCCACGACGGCGACGCGCGGGTGGTCGTGCGCCGCGAGACCTATGAGGACCTGACTTCGCGCGATGTCTGAGCCGATTCGCATCGGGCTGCTGGGACGCGGCACGGTCGGCGGTGCCTTCGCCGAGCTGGTCGAGGCGCGGGCCGAGGCGGTCGAGGCGGCGACTGGTCGCCGGCCAGAGCTCGCCGGGGTGCTGACCCGCGAGAGCGGCGATTACGGCGAGATCCTCGCCAACTCCGACCTGATCGTCGAGCTGATCGGCGGTACCGACCCAGCTCGCGACTACGTGCTCGACGCGCTGCGCGCCAAGCGCCCGGTGGTCACCGCCAACAAGCAGCTCCTCGCCCAGCACGGCGAGGAGCTCTTCGCCGCCGCTCGCGAGGCCGGCGTGCAGCTGCGCTTCGAGGCCGCGGTCGCGGGCGTGATCCCGATCGTGCGGGTGATCCAGGAGAGCTTTGGCGTTACCGAGATCGCCAAGGTCTTCGGCATCGTCAACGGCACCACCAACTTCATCCTCACCGAGATGGCGGCGAGCGGCGCTTCTTATGAGGACGTGCTTGCCCGTGCGCAGGAGCTCGGCTACGCCGAGGCCGACCCGACCGCCGACGTCAGCGGCGCCGATGCCGCGGCGAAGATGGCGATCCTCGCCCGGCTCGCCTTCCACACGCCGGTGACGCTGGATCAGGTCTTATACGAGGGGATCGAGCAGGTCGAGCTCGATGACCTCGCCTACGCCAAGGAGCTCGGCCTCTCGCTGAAGCTGCTTGGCGTCGCCGAGCGCCGCGAGGACGGGATCAGCGTGCGGGTCTTTCCCTGCTTCCTCTACGGCGGCCACCCGCTCGCTCCGGTCGGCGGCCCGTTTAACGCGGTGATGGTCGAGGCGCCGGAGATCACCGAGGTGACGATGTCAGGGCCCGGCGCCGGGGGAGTGCAGACTGCCTCGGCCGTGCTCGGCGACGTTGTCTCGATCCTCAGCGGCGACGCACCCGTGCACGAGACGCGCGAGCGCTTGTCGATCGTCTCCGACGTCACCTCCTCCTTCTACCTCCACCTCGCGGTCGCCGATCGGCCCGGCGTGCTGGCCAGTGTCGCCCAAGTGCTCGGCGACAAAGACGTCTCGGTGAAGAGCGTCGTGCAGCGCGGAACCGGCGAGGACACGCGCCTGGTGATGGTGATTCACGAGTGCTTAGAGTCGCGCTTCTCTGCCGCCCTGGAAGCGATCGAGGAGCTTGACGTGCTGCGCTCGCCGGCCCGTTCGATCCGGGTGATCGAAGAGGAGTTCGTGTGAGTCCCGCCCCTCTGATCGAGCGCTACCGCGATCGCCTCTCGCTGGAGCCCGGCGACCCGGTGGTGACCCTGAACGAGGGCTCGACGCCGCTGGTCGAGGCGCCGCGGCTCTCCGAGCGGATCGGGGCCAAGGCCTACCTCAAGTTTGAAGGAGCCAACCCGACCGGCAGCTTCAAGGACCGCGGTATGACCGTTGCGGTCTCGCGGGCCAAGGGCCGTGGTGCGGAGGCGGTGATCTGCGCCTCGACCGGCAACACTGCCGCCAGCGCCGCCGCCTATGCGGCGCGGGCGGGAATGCGCGGGGCGGTGATCGTGCCCGAGGGCAAGATCGCAATTGGCAAGCTGGCCCAGGCGCTGATGCACGGCGCCCGCGTCGTCGCTCTGCAGGGCAACTTCGACGACGCCCTGCGGATCGTCCGCGAGCTCGCTGACAAGCACCCGATCGAGCTGGTCAACTCGGTCAACCCGCACCGGATCGAAGGCCAGAAGACGGCCGCCTTCGAGGTGATCGAGGAGCTGGGGGAAGCGCCGGGAGCGCTGGCGATCCCGGTCGGCAACGCCGGCAACGTCACCGCCTACTGGCGCGGCTTCCAGGAGGCCGGCACGGCGCCGATCCTCTACGGCTTCCAGGCCGAGGGCGCCGCGCCGCTGGTCCGCGGTGAGCCGGTCACCAACCCTGAGACCGTCGCCTCGGCGATCCGGATCGGCAACCCGGCCCGCTGGGAGGAGGCGATGGACGCCTTCACCGCCTCGCGCGGCCGCGTCGCCGCCGTCTCCGATCAGCAGATCCTCGACGCCTACCGCTGGCTCGCCGCCGGCGAGGGCGTCTTCTGCGAGCCCGCCTCAGCGGCCTCGGTCGCCGGCCTGCTCGCCCACGGCCTGCCCACGGTCGAGGGCGAGCCGCCGCCCGAGACGGTCGTCTGCGTCCTCACCGGCCACGGCCTCAAGGACCCCGACACCGCCCTCTCCAAAGCGCCGCCCGTGCTCAACTGCGAGAACGACCTCAGCGCGGTCGAGCGCGCGGTATTCGATTGACCGTCCGCCGCCGGCTCGTCCGCGTCCCCGCCTCCTCGGCCAACCTCGGCCCGGGCTACGACGTGCTCGCCGCTGCGGTCTCGCTGTATCTCGAGCTTGAGGTCGAGGAGACCGGCGAGTTCTCGCTCGATCCCGGCGGCCTCGACGTCTCCACCGGCCGCGACAACCTGATCGTGCGCGCCTTCGAGACCTTGCACCCTGCCGACGGCATCGCCTTCAGGCTGAAGAGCGAGATCCCGTTGGCGCGGGGGCTGGGCTCCAGCGCCGCGGCGATCGTTGCCGGCCTCTTCGCCGCCGACCACCTCTTCGAGCTGGCGTTGACCAAGGAGGAGATGCTGGCCAAGGCGACCGAGCTGGAGGGCCACCCCGACAACGTCGCCGCGGCGATCTACGGCGGCTTCGTGATCTGCGGTGCGGGGGAGGGCGAGTTACCGAGCGCGGTCCGCTTCGACCCGCCGAGCGGCCTCGAGGGGATCGCGGTGATCCCGGCCGAGGAGGTCTCGACCGAGCGCGCCCGCGAGGCGATCCCCGCCGAGGTTCCCCTTGCCGACGCGGTCGCCAACGTCTCCGCCGCCTCGCGCCTCGTGCTCGGCCTGCAGACGGCCGACCTCGACCTGGTTGCCGCCGGCCTGCTCGATCGCATCCACCAGCCCCGCCGCCGCGAGCTCTACCCGCGCTCGATGGAGTTGGTTGATAGCGCCGCCGAGCTCGGTGCGCTCGGCGCGACGATCTCCGGCGCCGGCCCCACCGTCCTCGTCTGGACCACCTGGCAGGAGGCCGGCCACGTCGCCGAGGCCCTCGAGCAGCGCTGCGCCGACTGGGCCGAGGTCCGCCGCCTCCCATTTAGCCCCCATGGGGCGGACGTTCCCGAGCTGTAGTCACGGGGACGAAAACGGAGCCGCTGAGCCCTTAGGGGGCGATGCGACTAACGCGCCATGCCAAGAATCGGGCTCGATTCATTGGTGCCTCCCAAGCAGAAGTGGAAGATCTGATTCGTAATCCACTTCAAATCGAGCGGGACGAAGATGGAAAGCCGCTCTTCTCGGGATTTCTCAAAGGTGTCGATGTGAGGGTTGTTGTGGCGCTTGACGAGCCCGATCTAATTGTCACAATCCACGAGATGAGGAAATGATGCGAATCGACTACGACAGCGAGGCCGACGCCCTTGATATCCGGCTCGTGGACTTCGATCGCTACGAGCATCAGGAGCAGGTTCGAGACAGCTACTGCACGGTTGGCTTCGCCAGTGGGCGCCTCGTCGACATCGAGCTGCTGAGCCCAGCCGCGCACCTCGACATTCTCGATGCGGTGGCGGAGCGCTACGACCTGGAAGGCCCGGTCCTGCTGGCTGCCGCAAAAGCTGGGCTTGCCGCTCCCGATCGCGTGGTCAGGCTTGAAGTCGGTGTGCCGATCGCCGCTTGACTCTGCCGTTGCGCTCGAGCGCCGACATCGAGACTAGGATCGGGCCATGGCCAAGAAACTTAAATCGCTGCTGGTGTTCTCCGTGTTGGGCGTCTGTCTTGCCGTTCCGGCGAGCTCGCAGGCGACGCTCGTCTTCACCCGTAACCCCTTCAGCCCGACGGTCTACGTCGCCAACGACAACGGTTCGTCGGCGCGGAAGGTCGGCTCGGGGTCCAATCCGCGCGTCTCTCCGGATGGAAAGACGATCGTCTTCTACCGTCTCGGCAAGGGCAATCAGCCGGCTGCCTTGATGGTCGCGCCCGCGACCGGTGGCGCCCCGAAGCAGCTCTTGAGCAACTGGCAGGACCCGTTCGTCTTTGCCTGGTCGTCTGACTCGAGCACGATCGCGGTGTTGCGCGGCCCCGAGGTTGGCAAGCAGCGGCTGGTCACGGTCGATCTCGCCAGCGGGGAGCAGCACACGATCGACCAGGGATATTTCTCCGGAGTCAGCTTCGCCCCCGGGGGCAGCGAGCAGCTGGTCTACGCCAAAGCGCCGAATGAAAACTTCCCGCCCCGCAGCGACGTCTACCGAATCGACGTTCTTCCCCCCGGAGCCGTCGGCGTGGCTGCTGAAGAACCGCAGCAGCTGACCACCGACCACCGCTCCCTCAGTCCGCTCTGGGGGCCCAACGAAACGATCGTCTTTGTCAAGCATCTGGGTGAACAGAGCCGCAAGTACGGCCCCAAGAACGACCTCTTCCTGATGAATCCGAACGGCAAGGGGGTCAAGCGACTGACCCACACCAAGGTCGGGCCGCTGCTGGCCGGGCTGGACCCCACCGCCTGGTCGGTCAATGGCAAGCAACTGCTCGCCGAGTTCGGTGGTCAGGACACGACCTACGCGGTCACGGTTAACCCGAAGACGGGGGCGGAACGGGCCCTGACCAAGGAACGCGAGACCGGCTTCGTCGGCACCGCGCTCTCCAGCGACGGCAAGCTCGTGCTCGGCAGCCTCGGTGGCTTCGAACCCGGCCCCGGCCACAAGGTGGTCAGCATCCCTTACAAGGGCGGCAAGCCGAAGGTGCTGGCCAACAACGCCTCGGAAGCCGACTGGAGTCGCTGATGGCCGGCGACTTCACGATCAAGCACCGCGACGAGTTCGAGTCGATGGAGGGCTCGGGCGACTCGACCTGGCGCTTGGCGCGCAAGGCACTGGGCACCTCGGCCTTCGGCTTCAACCTGGTCGAAATCGATCCCGGCGGCCAGATTCCCGAGCACGATGAGGGCGGCAGCGGCCAGGTTGAGCTCTACGCGATCCTCGAGGGCGAGGCCGTCTTGCGGATCGAGGGCGAGGACCACCCAGCGCCTGCGGGCACCTTCGCCTCGATCGAGCCACCGGCCACGCGCACGATCCTCAACCGCTCCGACGCCCCGGTCACCGCGCTGCTGATCGGGGTCCAGCCCGAGGGCGGCTTCGAGCCGGCGGGCTGGGCCTAGTCCAGCTCCGGGTTGGCGTCGAGGTACTGCTTGGACAGCCGCTTCGGCGCGCGCGTAAGCCAGGCTTCGATCACCAGCTCCTCCAGCTCGCCGACCGCGATCCGCTCCAGCCGCACCAGGACCGATGGGTAGCCGTCGAAGTGGGGGGTGGTGAAGTAGATCTCGGGATCGTCGGCGAGCAGCGCTTCCTTGGCGACCAAGTGCTCGACCCGGGCTCCCAGGATCGGGCCGCTCGGCGCCGCCTCGCCGAGCGCCTCCAGTTCGCTCGCGCGCAACGGGCGCTCCCAGACGAAGAGTTTCTTTCGCACCCGCCACGAGGGCAGTCCGTGCATCGGCTGCTCCGTGGTCTCGGGCAAGGAGAGGGCGATGCGACGCACGTCATCCCAGTCGGCCATGCGGACAGTTTCGCTCTATTTGCAGGGAAACGCAGACTTATCGCGACGGGCTTGGTGGCGTCCCTATAATTCTCGAACCCGTCAACCCGTCGCGCGCCCGCTCGAAGAAGGCGTGGAAACCGGGAGGTCAGCGTGTCCCATACCCAGTCCCGTGAGCTTCACGGCGAGGGCGTCTTCCGCTACTCGCCAGAGCGTGCCTACAGGCCGCTTGTCTCGCCGCCCAGCGTTGAGGACAAGGATGCCTGTGCGATCTACGCCTCAGTCCGCAAGGACGCGACGCCGAGCCACGCGCCGATCGAGCTGGCGATCCCGGCCCTGCAGAAGATGCTCCACCGCGCCGGCAACGTTGACGGCGAGGGCGACGGCTGCGGTCTGCTGCTCGACCTGCCGCGCAAGATCTGGGCCGAGGAGGTCCGCTCCGGCGGCCACGACCCCTCGCTCACCCTCGACGACGCCTTCGCCGTCGCCCACATCTTCGTCGAGCGCTCCCAGGACCTGGAGCGGATCCAGCACGACGCCCGCGAGCTGCTCGGCCAGGGCGGCTTCCGCATCCTCGCCGAGCGGATCGGCGTCGTCGATTCGCCCGCCCTCGGCCCGACCGCGCGCGAGGAGGAGCCGCACTTCTGGCAGCTCGCCGGCCTCGTCGCCGACGCCTCGCGCCGCGACCGCGTCCTCTTCGACCTGCTGATCGAGCTCGAGCAGCGGCTCGACGTCCACGTTCCCTCCTTCTCGGCGACGACCTGCGTCTACAAGGTGATGGGCGCGCCGAAGATCCTCGGCGAGTACTACCCCGACCTGCGCGACGAGCGCTTCGAGACGATCGGCAGCTTCGGCCACAACCGCTACTCGACCAACACCTGGCCGTCGTTCAAGCGGGTGCAGCCCTTCTCGGTGCTCGGCCACAACGGCGAGATCAACACGATCTCCCAGCTGCGCCAGGAGGCGAAAATGCTCGGCGTGCCGATCCACAGCGGTGGCTCGGACTCCCAGGACCTCAACCGCACGATCGACACCCTGGTCAGCCGCGACGGCCTCAGCCTCGCCGAGGCGATGGAGATGGTGGTGCCGCCGATCGTTGAAGAGATCCGCCGCATGCCGGAGGAGCTGCACCGCTTCTACATGTACCTGCACCAGGCGATGGGCCCGTTCGCGCAGGGGCCGGTGGCGCTGATCGCCCGCCACTCCGGCGAATGCGTCTTCTCCTCCGACGCGCTCGGCCTGCGGCCGCTATGGCAGGTCGAGACCACTGACGACTACGTCTTCAGCTCTGAGCCGGGCGTGGTCCCGGTCAACGCGATGGTCTCCGAGCCGAAGCCGCTCGCCCCCGGCGAGAAGGCCCTGGTGGTCATCGATCGCGAGCGCAAGCGCTCGACCCTGCACCCGCACGACGAGATGCTGCGCATCGTCCGCGAGAGCTGGCTGCGTCGCAACGGCGCTGACGACGCCGCCGCCTACGACCGCGCCCTGGAGACCGGTGGCCCGCTCGAGGGCGAGGAGGTGCCGGGCTACTCTGACGCCGGCCCCGAGGAGCCGGTCAAGGTCACCGACCGCGTCCTCGCTGGCTTCGGCTGGCAGCGCGACGACGTCAAATTGGTCCAGCAGATGGCCTCCAACGGCCAGGAGCCGGTCGGCTCGCTCGGCTACGACGGGCCTCTGGCCGCGCTCTCGCCCGAGCGCCAGAACCTCGCCGACTACTTCAAGGAGACGGTCGCCGTCGTCACCAATCCGGCGATCGACCGCGAACGCGAGATGGAGCACTTCTCCACCCGCACCGTCTTCGGCCGCCGCCCCTCGATCGGCGCCGCCGGTGAGGACACCGGCACGGTCGAGACCGCCTTCCCGGTGATCCTCGGCGGTCACCACGGCCTGGCGCCGCTCTCCGACAAGACCTACCGGGCGATCGCCCGCAAGCACCACACCTACCTGCTCGAGGACCTCTGGGAGGAGTTCCGCGGCCGTGCCGACGTGGTCGACATCTCGCTGCTCGAGTCGGAGACGACGCGCGGCGCGATCGAGCGGATCAAGCAGGAGGCGGTGAAGAAAGTCCGCGACGGCGCCGAGCTGCTCGTGCTCACCGACCGCACCGTCTACGACGCCGACCGTCGCTACCTCGACCCGCACCTCGCCACCTCGGCCGTCGACCAGGCGCTGAAGAGCTTCAAGGTCGAGCCGGGCGAGGAGAACCTGCGCCGCCGCTGCGGCTTGGTGCTGCGCTCGGCCTCGATCCGCAACGTCCACGACACGATGCTGGCCCTCGGCCTTGGCGCCAACGGCGTCTGCCCGTACACGATGGTCGAAGTGGTCTGCGTCGAGGACTACGAGTCCGACGTCTCCAACCTCTGCGACGCGCTCAACAAGGGCATGGAGAAAGTGATCTCGACGATTGGCATCCACGAGGTGCGCGGCTACGCCCGCCAGTTCTCCTCGATCGGGATCAAGCCCGAGCTGACCGAGATCTTCATGACCGAGGCCTTTGCCGCCTCCGAGCGCGCCGGCGTCGGCTTCACCGACCTCGACGAGGACACCAACGAGCGCGCCCGCGTGCTCGCCGGCGACGAAGACGCCAAACCGGCGAAGACGTTCCGCTTCTACCCCAAGGTCTACAAGGCCGCGATCGCGACCGCCAACGGCACCGGCTCCTACGAGGACTACTCGCAGAAAGTCCGCGATCTGGAGCAGCAGAGCCCGATCTCGATGCGCCACATCATGGGTCTGAAGGGCGACCGGGAACCGGTCGACCCGGCCAACGTCGACGCCGGCATCGGCCACCACGACTACCCCGTGGTGATCTCCTCGATGAGCTTCGGCTCGCAGTCCGAGCCCGCCTTCCGCGCCTATGCCGAGGCGGCGAAGTCGATCAACGTGCTCTGCGTCAACGGCGAGGGTGGCGAGATCCGCGACATGTACGGGCACTACCGCAAGTGGCGCGGCCAGCAGGTCGCTTCCGGGCGCTTCGGCGTCTCGGCGGAGATGCTCAACTCCTCTTACCTGGCCGAGATCAAGATCGGCCAGGGCGCCAAGCCCGGCGAGGGCGGCCACCTGCCCGGCAAGAAGGTCTCTGAGAAGGTCGCCGCCGCGCGTAACGCCGCGCCCGGCACCGACCTGATCTCGCCTTCCAACAACCACGACCTCTACTCGATCGAGGACCTCGCCGAGCTGATCGACGAGCTGAAGACGGTCAACCCCGACGTGCGCGTCTCGGTCAAGGTCCCGGTGGTGCCGAACATCGGCACGATCGGCCTCGGCATCGCCAAGGCGGGGGCGGACATCATCACGCTGTCTGGCTTCGAGGGTGGCACCGGCGCCGCCCGCCAGCACGCCCTGCGCCACGTCGGCCTGCCCTCGGACATCGGCACCCGCGCCGTGCACCGGGCGCTGATGGAGGCTGGGCTGCGCAACCGGGTCGAGATCTGGGCCGACGGCGGTTACCGCCACGGCCACGACATCGTCAAGCTGCACTGCCTCGGCGCCAACCGGGTCGGCTTCGGCACCCTGGCGATGGTCAGCCTCGGCTGCACGATCTGCCGCGGCTGCCAGCTCGACACCTGTCACGTCGGCATCGCGACCCAGATCGAGACCGTCGAGCAGGCCCAGGAGCACGGCCTGAAGAAGTTCACCCCGCAGGAGATCGACAGCGCCGCCGAGAGCTGCGCCCGCTTCTTCCAGGCGATGGGCGAGGAGGTCAAGCAGGTCGTCGCCTCGCTCGGTTATGAGCGCGCCCAGGACCTGGTCGGCCGCTACGACCTGCTCGAGCAGGTCGCCCACCACGACACGGTCGACCTGGCGCCGCTGATCACGCCGCTGGAGGAGTTCCTCGACCTCGAGCCGATCGACCTGCCGGTGGCCGAGAGCGAAGACGCTCGCGCCGAGGCCGGCATGGTCGTCGCCCGGCCGATCCGGATGGAGACCAAGCAGGCCTCGACCCAGATCGCCGGCCTCGCCGGCGACATCTGTTCCGGTCGCACGATCCACAACCACTTCCCCCGCGCCACCGACGCCAACGATCGCGTGCTCGGCTCCGAGCTCTCCGGGGCGATCGCCCGCTCGCGGATCTTCGAAGACGGCCCCGAGTCAAATGACGACGTGCTCGCCAGCCTCGAGTTCAACGGCGGCTCGGTCGCCGGCCAGGGACTCGGCGCCTTCAACTCCTACGGCGTCGCGATCCGGATTGAGGGCGGCGCTCAGGATGGCGTCGGCAAGACGATGCTGGGCGGCTCGATCGCCGTGCTCAAGGGCAAGGGCGCCAAGGGCCAGCGGGTCAACGGCTCGGTCGGCAAGTCCTTCGCCTACGGTGCCCAGCGCGGCCGCCTCTACGTTCAGGGCTCGGCCGACTCGCGCTTCTGCATCCGCCTCTCCGGCGCCGACGTGGTGCTGGCCGGCGAACCGGAGGAGTCGATCGACGACAGCCGCGGCTGCATCGTCGACCGCGCCAACGCCAAGGGCTTCGCCTTCGAGTACATGACCTCGGGCCGCGCGATCGTGCTCGGCGACCTCGGCCCCTGGGCCTGCGCTGGGATGACCGGCGGCCGCGTCTACGTCCGCCACAACGCCTTCGGCATCGACGCCGAGGCGATCCAGCGCCGTCTCGGCGAGGGTGCCAAGGTCGAGCTAAAAGACCTAGATGCCGAGGGCCTGCTCGACATTGACGACCTCTTGGGCGCCTACGCCACCGAACTGCGCGCGACGGGCCAGGATGACGAGGCCGACCGCGTGCTCGGCCTCGCGGCCGACGCCACCGGCAACTTCATGATGGTCGTCCCCCACAAGGTCCAGGCGGACCCGAGCATCTCGACCGAGTAATCGTCCGCTAGCGCTGGGTGAGGAGGTCCGCGATGGCGCGGATCTCCTGCAGGAGGCCGTCGAGCATCTGCTCGGTGTTGGTGTGGATGCGCCACTCGGCGTGTTGGCGCTCCTGCTCGACCTGGTCTACGCGCGCTTCGAGCGCGTCGGTGCGCTGGTTGACCTTGTCGATGCGCTTGTTAAGGCGCTTCTCGGTCTTGCGCACGCGGCGCTTGAGCAGGAAGTCGGTCTCCTCGCGCAGGACGTCCAGTTCGCGGCGCAGGACGGTTTCGTCGAGTCCGTTCTCCTGCTCGGCGAGCATCTCCTCTACGCCGGAGCGGACGCGCTCGATCTCGGCGTGGAGGCGCTCGCGGGCTCGCTCAGCGGCGACCTCGGGTGGGTCGGGATTCGTGCTCACGCGCCCATGCTAGGGCTCAGGGTGGCCGGAATTTGCGAGAAACAGGCGCCGCCTCCTCTGCTCCCGTGAGGACGCGCTAGCTACACCCGGCGATCTCGCGTCCTCACTCCCGCGTCCGGGGGCGGCTTAGGCTTCGAGGGCGAAGAGCCGGAAGCGGCCGATTGCCAGTTCGTCGCCATCGGCGAAGCGCCCCCATTCGATGATCTCGCCATTGAGGAAGACGCCGTTGAGGCTGCGGTCGTCGAGGACTCGCAGTGAGTCGGGCTTCTCGGAGACGATCAAGGCGTGGCGGCGCGAGACGCTGGGGTCGTCGAGGCGGATGTCGGCGGTGGCGCTGCGGCCGATCCTGGTCCAGCCCTGGGCGATCGGGAAGACCTCGATCTCGTCGTTGTCGTCGCGCATGGCGACGTATCGGCCTGGCCCCGTCAGCTTCTCCCGCGCCGTCTCCAGCCAGTCCGGCACGGAGGCAGCGGCGGGGAGCGCCATTTCCGCGGTCTGCCCGTGATCCTGCCTGGCCTCGAAGATCGAGTCGCGCTGATACTCGGTGGCGCCGCAACGCGGGCAATCGGGCAGCTGGTCGTTCTCGCGCAGCGAAAGCTGCGAGCCGCACGAGGCGCAGAAAAAGGTTCCCGTGCCAGGGCTTGCCCCCGCCGTCAGGCGGTCGACGCTTGTACCGAGACTGGCGATGATCGCTGACTCCTTTCCGGGATCGCTGACTTCTTCCCGGCGTCTCTGTGTGACGATGCTAGTCGCGGGTTTACGGCATCGCATCGGGGGTTTTCCGCAGATCAAGGCCGCAAAATCCGCGCGGGCATAGAATCGCGGCCGCTGATGGGCCCCGTGAGCGCAGAGATCGAGATCGACGTGCCGCGCCAGCGCGCCTTCGAGGCGATCGCCGATCTCTCCCTGCGACCCGCCTTCACCGACCACTTCCTCACCGACTTCCACCTCACCCGGATCGAGCCGATTGGGATAGGCGCCGGTGCGCGCTTTCGCATCGCCGTGCGCCCGCGGCGGATCTGGATGGACACGACGATCGTCGAGGCGAAGGCGCCTCACCGCCTGGTCGAGCACGGCCGTGGTGGCCGTGCCAACCGCATTCCCTCGACCACGCTCTGGGAGCTGAAAGAGGGCCCCGGTGCCCTGACCACGGTCCACGTCTCCTTCTGGACCGAGCCCTCGAACCCGGTCGATCGTGGCCTCGAGCTGCTCTCGGCGGGCTCGATTCCCTACGAACGACGCTGGCGCGAGGCGCTCCGTCGCCTCCGCGACCTGCTCGAGGCCGGCGAGCTCGACCGGCACCGCCTCGCGCTTGCCGGTGGCAACCCACACGCGACCGGTATTCCCTGAGCCCGGTCTTATAGGCTCTCGCCGCTGATGCCCCGCCGCACCCGACTCGTCTTGCCGCTGCTTGCCGCCCTCCTGCTGGGCCTGGTGGCGATGACCGTGTCCGCCTGCGGCTACTCGAGCGACTCCAAGGACGTCGCCGAGGGCGAGGTCGTCGAACTCGGAGACCTCAAGTACCAGGTGGTCTTCTCGCGCTTCCTCAACCCCAACGACAACGAGGACTCGGCCTACCTGGTTGGCCAGGCGCCACTGCCGAAAGGCTCGAGTTACTTCGGCGTCTTCCTTGAAGTCCAAAACAAGAGCGAAGACACCCAGAAGCTGGCCGAATCGTTCACGATCAAAGACGCCGACGAGCAGACCTACGACGCGATCCCCTCGGAAAGCCTCTACGCCTTCCCCTTCGGCGGCGAAGTCGAATCTCAGGAACCGATCCCGGCTCCCGACTCAACTCCGCAGCAGGGCCCGATCGAGGGCTCACTCGTCCTCTTCGAGCTGCCCGCGTCGGCGTCCGAGAACCGCCCGCTGACACTCTTCATCGCCGGTCCCGAAGGGCCCGCGGAAGTCAAACTCGATCTGTAGGGCCAGTGGGGGAGGGTCTGGTCACCCTTCAGACGAATTGATATCGCACGCGCCTGCGGCGCTTAGCGACAATCGAAGAGCGCGGCTGCGCCGCGCCTAGAAACACGAGTGCAGCGGCCGCTTCGCGACATTCGTCTGAAGGGTGACCAGACCCTCCGCGACAGTGCTGCAGGTGCGAATTTGACTTGGCCATCTGGAGTTGGAAGAGCTTCAAGCGGAGGTGGGGCCCGAGCATGAACTCGGAGTCTCGGGGCGCTTCGAGAGGGGTGGTGGGTGCGTCTCTGCGGGAATGTTGCCGAAGGCAGCCGCCGCACTCGTGATTCGCAGCGCGACGCAGTCGCGCTCTCAAATTGTCGCTAAGCGCCCGCGAAGCGGGCGCGTGCGACATCAATTCCCGCAGAGACGCACCCACCACCCTTTGGGACACCTCAGAGCCCGGCAGAAAGCACTTCGGACGCCGCCGGGGCGGCCACTTCGCCGCCCGCCGCTTCGGCTTCGACCAGCAGCACGCCGACCGCGAGCTTTGGCTTCTCGGCTGGGGCGAAGGCGGCGAACCAGGCGTCCTTGCGCTGCTGCGGGTGTTCGGATTCCTCTTCGCCGGGCTTTGGCCCCAGCTCGGCGGTGCCGGTCTTGCCCGCCACCTGCCCCTCGGGGATCGCGCCGGCGGTGCCGGTTCCTTCGGTGACGACGCCGATCATCAGTTCGGTCAGCTCATCGGCGATCTTCTTCGAGATCACCCGCACCGGCTTGGCGTCGGGCCGCAGCTTCGAGTTGGCGACGATCGAGGTCGGTTCGCGCACGCCGTCGTTGCCGATCGTCTGCGCCACGCTCGCCATCTCCAGCGGGGTGGCGAGCACCTCGCCCTGGCCGATCGCGCTGACCCCGAGGTCGACTTCTTCGCCGATTTCGGTCGGGATCGTCGATTCCTCTGGATCGACGTGGGCGATGATCTTGGGCGCGTAGAGGGTGGGGGGTGAGTTGAAGCCGAAGCGTTCGGACATTTCGACCAAGTCGTCGTTGCCGATCTTCGGGCCGAGCGGAGCGAAGTCGGCGTTGCACGACTCGGCGAAGGCCTGGCGGAAGGTGCCGCCGCAGAGCTCGCCGTTGGCGTTTTCGATGAAGCGACCGCCGACGTTGGCGCCGCTGGTGATTTCGAATTCGTCGTCGAGCGAGACGACGCCCTTCTGCAGGGCGGCGGCGGTGGTGATCATCTTGAAGGTCGAGCCCGGGGGCTGGGGTGCCGAGAAGGCCTGGCCGGCAAGGGCTCGGATGTCGCCGTTGCGAGCGTCGAGCACGGCAATGCCGCCGACCCGGCCGGCGAGCGCCGAGACGGCTGATTCCTGCAGGCCGGTGTCGATCGTGGTCTTCACCGGTGCCCCCGGCTTGGGTTTGGCTTCGGCCAGCGTCCGGGTCGAGCCGTTGCTGTCACTGGCAGCCAGCAGCGAGCCGCCGGGCTTGCCGGCGAGGCGGGCGTTGAAGGCGCGCTCCAGCCCCGTCACTCCAACCGGTGTTTCGGGGGCGAATCCCTGGCGGGCGAGCGCCTCCATTTCGTCTTCTTCGGCCGTGCCGACTTCACCGGTAACGTCGATCGCCTCGCTGCCGATCGGGTGGGCGCGTGCTTCCGCCGGCCCCTCGGCCAGCGGCGTGCCGTCGGCGGCGAGGATCGGGGCGCGCGGAGCAAGTTCGATCTGGCTTTCCAGGTGCTCGCCCTCGTGCACGCCCGGGAACGTGAGCCTCTTTTCCCAGGCAACCCCGTCTTCGGCGAAGGGCAGTTCGAGCTGGGCCTCGACCGGCCCGAAGGCCACGGTGCTGACCGTGATCGGCACCGGCACGACAGTCCTCGTCCCCGCGCTGCTGCTTTCTTCGGGCACTTCGACCGAGCTGGTGCTCCCCGGCGCGCCGGCTTCCAGCGAGCGGACGGTGGCGATCTGGTCGGCTTCGCGATAGGCGATGACGAAGTCGTTGACGCTGACCTTGTGCCGCGATCCGGGGTTCAGCTCCTTGTACATGGCGGCGTATTCGCCGTTCTCCCAGGCCGCGGTGAAACGTTGGGCGGCTTCCTTCTCAGGGGAGCCCGAAGAGGTGCCGGCGATGGTGCCGACGACGAAGGCGACGAAGGCGATCAGGGCGAGTGGAGCCATACGGGTGATGAGTCGGCGACGCCGCTCCACCTCCGGGGAAAGAGGGTTCATTTTGGTGAAAGGTAGTGCAGGGGCCGGGTGTCCCTCATCATTTGATCGATGACCGTTCTCGACTGGGCAATCGTCGCCTTCACCTTGGCGCTCGGCCTCTGGGGTTTCCGCCAGGGGCTGATCGTCGGCACGCTGACGCTGATCGGCTTCGCGGTGGGGGCGCTGGCGGGCAGCCGGATCGCGCCCCTGGTCCTCAACCAGGGCTCGGCGTCCCCGTATGCGCCGCTCTGCGCGGCGCTGGGGGCGCTCATCGGCGGCGCGCTCGTGGCGGTGACCCTGGAGGGCCTTGCCCTGGGGCTGCGCTCACGCTTGATCCGCGGCAAGGGCGCCCTGCACCTCGCCGACGGGGCCGGTGGCGCCGCCCTGGTCGCCTCGGTCGCGCTGGGGCTGGTCTGGGTCTTCGGCGCGGTTGTCCTGCACGCGCCGGGAACGGCGCGGCTGCGCGGCGACGTGCAGAGCTCGCTGATCCTGCGCAGCCTCAACGAAGTGCTGCCGCCCTCGGGCCCGATCCTTCACGCGCTCGACCGGGTTGATCCAGCGCCGTCGATCATCGGTCCCACCGCGCCGGTGGCCGCGCCCGATCCGGCGATTGCCGGCGACCCCGACGTCGAGGATGCCGAAGACTCGGTGGTGCGGGTCCTCGGCACGGCCTGCGGGCTCGGCGTCGAGGGCTCCGGTTGGATCGCCGGCCCCGGCCTCGTGGTTACCAACGCGCACGTCGTCGCCGGCGAGGACGACACCACGGTGACCACGCCGGGTGGTGCCTCGCTGCGGGCCACGCCAATTCACTACGACCCCGAAAACGACCTCGCCCTGCTCCACGTCGACGCCGATTTGCCACAGCTGACGCTCGCCCCCGATCCGAGCTCGGGCACGGCTGCCGCGGTGCTCGGCTACCCGGAGAACGGGCCCTACGCAGTCGCGCCCGCCCGCCTCGGCGAGACCCGCGACACGGTCAGCGAGGACTCCTACGGCCGCGGCCCGATCCGCCGCTCGATCGCCTCGCTGCGGGGCAGCGTCCGCAGCGGCAACTCGGGCGGGCCCCTCGTCGACGATCGCGGCCGCGTCCTCGGCACCGTCTTCGCCGCCACCACGAGCGGCACACCCGGCGGCTTTGCCGTGCCCGACAAGGTTGTCGAAGAAGCGCTGCAGGGCCCGCTGGTGCCAGTTGAGACCGGGCCGTGCACGAGTTGAGTGAGCCCGTCACTTACGTTCGGTAAGCTCGCTGGACTACGTGGAGGCCGGGTCAACGACCCAAAATCAGGCCAGCAACGGCGTCTGCCCGCACTTTCACGCGGCGATCGAGCTGATCGGCAAGCGCTGGACCGGCGCGATCATCTCGGCGCTCACCGAGGGGCCGCTGCGCTTTGCCGACCTGGCGCGGGCCGTGCCGGGACTCTCGGATCGGCTGCTCTCCCAGCGCCTGCGCGAGCTCGAGGTCGAAGGCCTGGTCGAGCGCGAGGTCGAATCCGGGACCCCCGTTCGCGTCACCTATTCCCTCACCGAGAAGGGCGCTGAGCTGCGCCCGGTGATCGGTGAGCTGAAGCAGTGGGCGAGACGCTGGAACCGAACCACGTAGCCGCCAGGGCGCCGGAGCTGCCTGGTCCCTTTGCGGTCGGGCGCTACGCCCGCAAGCTGCAGGAGGAGATGCGGCGCCGGGCGCGGGTCTTGTTGATCGGCGAGGTCACCGGCGTCGGTCGCAGCAAGGTGCAGGCCTACTTCGAGCTGCGCGACGGCGAGGGCGCGGTTCCCTGCGCGATCTGGCTTGACGATCTCGACAAGGCGGGGCTGCCCGATGGCGCCCTGCGCGACGGCGCCGAAGTGGTGATCGCAGGCGGGCCCGACTATTACCCCGGCGGCGGTCAGGCCTCTCCCAGCTTTTCCTTCCGCGCAACCCACGTGCGCCTGGCCGGCGAGGGGGATCTGCTGGCCCGGCTCGAGGCGCTGCGCAAGCAGCTCAAGGCGGAGGGGCTTTTCGAGCTGCAGGGGCAGCTGCGGCGACCGCTGTTGCCGAAGACGATCGGCGTCGTCACGGCGGAGAGCGGCGCCGCTCGGCGCGACCTGCTTGCCGGCCTCGCGCGGCGAGGCTGGGCGGGCATCGTGGTCTGGGCCTTCGCGCCGGTGCAGGACCGCCACGCGGCGCCGGCGATCACGGCGGCGATCCAGGACCTCGCCGCCCAGCCGCAGGTCGAGGCGATCGTGGTCACCCGCGGCGGCGGCAGCCTCGCCGACCTCTGGGCCTTCTGCGACGAGACGCTCTGCCGCACGGTGGCGATGCTGCGGGTGCCGGTGGTGAGCGCGGTCGGTCACGAGCGCGACTCGACCCTGATCGACGACGTCGCCGCGGTCGCCTGCTCGACCCCTACCCACGCGGCCGAGGCCGCCGTGCCGCTTGACTGCGGGATCGCTCGCTTGGATCTGGAGCGCAGCGTTGCCGTGCTCTCGCGGGCGGCTGAGGGGGCGGTGCGCGCTCGCACGCCGCACCTGGTCGCCCTGGCTCGTGGCCCGGCACGGGCGCTGCGGCGCGAGCGGCTGGCGCTCAACCAGAAGACGCGCGAGATCCGCGCCGCCTCCGAACGTGGCATCGCCGAGCGACTCGGCTTCCAGCGCCGCCTTGCCACTGTCGTGCTCGAGCGCGCCCGCCGCCGCGCCGCCGGGGCCGAAATGGAGCGCCGCCGGGCGGCCCTGCACCGGGCCGAGGTGGCGCTGCGCGCCCACGAACCGGAGCGCACGCTGGAGCGCGGCTACGCCCTGGTCGAGGATCGCGCGGGGGAGCCCGTCACTGACGTCGGTTCCGCAAGCGCCGCCGAGCGCGTCAGACTGCGCTTCGCCGATGGCACGGTCGGCGCCCGAATCGAGGAGAGCGAGTGAGCGAGAAACCCGAGAGCTACGAGGCGGCGGTGGAACGCCTGGAGCAGATCATCGACCGGCTCGACTCCGGCCAGGCCGGCCTGCGCGAGACCCTCGACCTCTGCGGCGAGGGCCGCGACCTGGTCACCTACTGCACCACCGAGCTCGACGCCGTCGGCGAGGGGTTGAAGGAGCTCAAGCTCGACGAGCTGGCGACGAAGCTGGCCAACTCGGCCGAGCCGGCCTGATCAACCCTCCCGGATTCCGTCGATCCTGGTTTCGAGCATCAGTCGCCCGGCGACGAGCTCGGCCGGTCCCCACATGGCAGTGACCGGCTCCTCCGGGCGCTCGAGGAAGACGTAGGCGAGCTCGACTTCCCCGGCATCGCGGGCCTCGGCGACGGCTAGTGCGTAGATCGCCTGCTGAACTTCGTAGCGTTTGGCGAGCTCGGCGCTCGTCGAGGTGTCGACCCTGTCGGTCTTGTAGTCGACGATCAGCGGTGGCTCTCCGTCGCGCTCGACCAAGAGGTCGATCGAGCCGCGCAGGACGGTGTCGGCGACTTCGATCAGCAGCGGCACCTCGGCTCGGCTCTTCTCAGCGTTACGCACCCGTTCGGAGAAGAAGCTGGAGTCGAGCCAGGCCTGAACCGGCCCCAGCAACGCCTCCTCGCTGAGCTCGGCCCCGCCGACCTCGCCCGAGCGGGATACGCGGCGGAGGAGCTCAGCGGTCGGCGCCTGCCACTCGTTTGCCTGGCTCCACTCGAGCAGCGCGTGAACGCCGATGCCCCGCGCGGCCGCGCCGTCGGCCTCCTCGCCGTCGCTTTCGCGCAAGGCGCGGTCGCTGTCGGGGGGGCGTTCGATGGCGCCCTCGCCGTGGGCGGAGATCGCGGTGTAGGAGAGCGCGCGGCGCGCGGCCTTGGCCGCCCTCGGCGCGACCAGTGGCGCCGGGCCGGCGCCGATCTCCCGCGCTCCCTCCGCGCCCTTGCGCACGACGGTCAAGGCCGCCGCCCGCTCGGGCGAGGCGAGGTTGTGACGGACTGCGATCTCGGATGGTGCGAACGTCGCCTCCAGCCCCGGCCGCGGCTCGGGAGCGGCGATCGCGATCGCCGAGTCGTGCTCGCGGTCGATCTCAAAGGCGGCGGCAATCCGCTCGATCACCGCTTTTCCATGGCTCTCCCGTGACGGGGGGGTGGGCCTGATCACGCCGCTCAGCAGCAGGCGCTGGCGCGCCCGCGTGGCGCCGACGTGGAAGAGCCGCAGCTCCTCCTCGGCTTCGCGCACCTGGGCGTCCTCGCAGAGTTCGCGCTGGGCGTAGAGGTTGATCGAGCGAGCGCCGAGCCGGCGCAACTGCATGCCCACCCGAGGCTCCTCCGGCTCGCGGCCGAGGGTGAGCAACGGCGTGCGCGTGGCGGGCAATAGGCCACGGGAGAGGTGGGGGATGGCGACCACGTCGAACTCGAGTCCCTTGGCGCTATGGATGGTCATGATCCGCACCCCGTCGTGGCCCTCGACCGCGGTCGCTGCCTGCGCGTCGGCATCGGCATCGGCCCGGGCGGCGAGGAAATCCAGCAGGCCGCGCAGGTCGCGACCCTCGGCGCTCTCGTAATCGGCGGCGAGGCGCATCAGCTTGCGCACGTTGGCGAAGCGCATCTCGCCGGCGGGGCGCATCAGCACCGCGAGGTCGTAGCCGGTCTCGGTCACCGCGGCGTCGATCAGGCCGGCCAGCGAGAGCGAAGTGGCGCGGCGCCGCAGTTCCACCAGCGTCTCGGCAAAGCGGCGCAGCAGCAGCAGCTCCGCGGCGGGGATCTGCTCCAGCCGCTCCAGGTCGATGCCCTCGTCCTCGCCCAACCCGGCCGCCTGCTCCACGGTCGGCCAGAGCTGGCGGCCGCGGCCGGCGGCGGCGCGCAGCAGCCAGAGCGTGTCGGGGGTGACGCCGCAGGCGGGCGAGGCCAGCGTTCCCAGCAGCGCCTGGTCGTCGAGCGGGTTGGCGATCGTCGCCAGCAGGGCGCAGACGTCGGCGACCTGCTGCTGGGACCAGTAGCCACGGCCGCCGACCACGTAGGGGCGCAGGCCGGCTCGCTCCAGCGAGTCCTCATAGGCATCGAGCCGGGTGAAGGCACGCAGCAGCACGACCATCGCGCCACGCTCGACTCCCTGGTCGGCGAGCTCGCGCAGGCGCGCGGCGAGAAAGCGCGCCTCGGCGAGCTGATTGGCGGGGGTGCGGGCGTCGGTCACCGGGTCGAGCTGGATCCCCTCGTCGTCCCAGCCCTCGCGGCCGGTGAGCAGGATCTCGACCGCCGGGCCCTCGCCCGGCGGCTCGGGTTGGGCCGGAAGGGCACCGACGCGCAGCGGCGTGTAGCCGCTCAGCAGGCGCTCGCCGATCGCGTTGACGGCGCCGATCACCTCGGGGCGGGAGCGGAAGTTGCCGCTCAGCGGCAGCGTCTCGCCGTTGGGGCTCGCCTCGATCGCCTCCCGTCGCTGGCGGAAGACGTCGAGGTCGGCGTGGCGGAAGCCGTAGATCGACTGCAGCTCGTCGCCAACCACCATCAGCTGGCACTTCGGCCCGCGCAGCGCCTCGATCAGCCGTAGCTGCAGGCGGTTGGTGTCCTGGAACTCGTCGACCAGGAGGTGGCTGAAGCGGGCCCGGTAGGCAGCGCCCGTCTCGGTCCGCTCGAGCAGGCGCGCCGCCAGCAGCTGCAGGTCCTCGAAGTCGATGCCGGCGCGCCTCTCCTTGGCGACCGCGAAGCGCTGCGAGAACAGCTGCAGCAGCTCGGCGAGGTGCCGGTAGGCGAGACCACCCTCGCCGGCCTCGGCGATGCGGCTCAGCGCTGTTTCGATTGCTTCCCTGTAGGCGGCGATCGGTTTCGCCTTGCTGCCGGTTCGCAGTGAGGCGACCTGGTCGAGACTGGGGAGCCCCTCGGTTCCGTCGAGCAGGGTCAGCGCCCGCTCGACCAACTCGTGGTTGGCACTGCCCGGCTTCAGCTCGGGAAGCGTCTCCGCCGCGACCGCGGCAGCCTCCCGCAGCGCGCCCTGCACGTCCGGCTCGGGCGGCTCGGGAAGCCGCGGCTCGGCAGTGCCGCGGCTGCGCAGCTCGGCGTGGGCGCCGATCACCATTCCCCGCAGCCCGCCGATATCGAAGGCCGCAGCCGTGTTCTCGCGGTCGCGGTCACCGGTCGCGAGGAAGGCTTCGAGTGCCTCGTCGAAGGCCTCGCCGGCCGCCCGCTCGGTCTCCGGCGCGTCCAGCACCCGGAACCTGGGGTCGACGCCGACCGCCACCGGGTGGGCCGAGAGCAGGCGATTGCAGAAGCCGTGGATCGTCGTCACCCAGGCGCTGCCGAGGCGCGGCAGCAGCTCCTGGGCGCGCTCGGAACCCGCCTCGGCACGGCGCTCGATCTCGGCCCGGATCCGCTGCCGCAGCTCGGCCGCGGCCTTGTCGGTGAAGGTGAAGGCGAGGACCGCGTCCGGGGAGACGCCGCGATCGCAGACGAGCCGGCAGTAGCGGTCGACCATGACCCCGGTCTTGCCGGTCCCAGCTCCCGCCTCGACCATGACCTCGGCGGCCGTGGCCTCGATCGCCGCCCGCTGCTCGGCTGTCGGCTTGCGCTTGCTCACCGCTCGTCGTCCTCGTCATCCACGGGCTCGACCGGTGCCCGATCGCGGCGACAGATCGGCGCGAAGTCGCAGAAGGCGGGGCAGATGCCGTGGTCGCGCAGGCCCTCGCGCGGGCCGGGGTCGCGGTCGATCTGTCCGGTCCGCATCCGGGCGACGATCTCGCCGGCGCGGCGACGGGCGTCGTCGAGCAGCTCGTCGAACTGCTCGCGGTCGACGAGGTCGGTCTTGGCGAGGCCGAGTTCGCCGAGTTCGCCGGCTGCCTCCTCCAGCACCAGTCCCCGCGGCCGGCGCTCCGAAGTGGCGCGCAGCGGGTGGTAGAGCCCACCGACGATCTCCGCGTCCCAAAGCTCGGCGACCGCGATCAGGTAGAGCTGCAGCTGCAGCTTCGCCTCCTCCTCGAGCTTCACCCGCGGCGAGACCCGGCTCGAGAGCTTGTAGTCGAGGACGAGGGCGCGACCGTCGGGGGCGCGGTCGACCCGGTCGATCGCGCCGTGCAGGCGCCAGCCGTCGATCTCCAGGGTGGGTTGCTCGACCTCCTCGGACTCGGAGAAGCCCGCCTCCAACAGCCAGGGCTCGAAGCCAGCCGTCTCGCGGCCCGCTTCCTCGGCGAGGAAGCGGGCGAGCAGGCCCTCGATGCGGGCGAGCATGGCCCGCTCGGCCGGGTGCTCACCGAGGCCCCTCACCGCCGCGATCTCGCTCACCAGTTCTTTGCTGCGGGCAATCCAGGTGGCCAGGGAGGCGGGCCGGGGCAGGGGGTCGCCGCCGGGCCGCTCCTCGTATAGGGAGAAGAGGGCGGCGTGGACGATGCCGCCCTGGACGAGGGGGTCGGGAGCTGGGTCGAGCGGCTGGGGGGAGAGCTCGTGCGAGACGAACCAGCGATAGGAGCAGACGTCGAACCCCTCCAGGGTGGTGCCGCCGTAGGCGTGAACGTTCCCCAGTGAGGCGATCACCGCCGGGTTGGAGAGCGGGCCGGGGGCGCGGCTGGCGGCCTCGGCGCCGCGGGCGCTCGCCAGCCGCTCCCTGATCCGCTCGGCAAGCGCTGCCTCGGCATCGGCGACGGTCAGCAACTGCTCAGCGTCGGCGTTCGCGCCGCTGGCGGCGATCGCCCGCGCCAGCTCGGTCTCCGAGGGTGCGTCGGTGACGCGGTGGACCACCTCGGCCAGGCCGCGGCCGCGAAGCTCGCCCGCGTTCGGCTCCAGCATCTGCCTGACGTCCTCGATGAACGGCGAGGGAGCCTCGGCGCCGCCGTTCTCATCGCTGTCGCGGTAGGAGAGGAAGAGCCGCCGTTTCGGCAGCGCCAGACAGACGTGGAACAGGTAGCGCTCCTCGGCCGCGCTGTCGTGGCGCGGCTGCAAACCGAGCGACTCGCGCTGGCCCTCGGAGAGGAAGGGGTCGGTCTGGGCGCCGCCGCGCGGGAACTCGCCGTCCTGCAGGGAGGCGACGAAGACGTTGTCGAAGCGTGCCGCCCGCACTCGACGCGGGTCGGCGATCCTGACCCGGTCCTCGACCGGGCCGCTCCATACCCGCACCCTGATGCCGGCCAGCGCCCGCGCCAACGCTTCGGGCAGCGGCGCCAAGCCGTCGAGCGCGGCTCGCTCGCTCATCGCCGTCGCGATCGCCGCTGCGGTGCGCGCCTCGAGCTCGGAGCCGACGCGGGCGCCCATCGCCGCCGCCAGGGCCCCGACCTCGGCCGCCAGATCAGCCGGCCTGCCCGCCGACTCGCGCAGCCGGACCACCGCCTCCTGCGGCTCGCCGTAGCGCTCCTCCCAGAGCTGCAGGGCCGCCGCCGCGGTCTGGACGCGATCGCGTCGCAGCCGGCGCTCGAACCAGTCGACCCGCCCCGGCGAGCTGCCGGAGGGGCCGCGCAGGTAGCGCAGCAGGTCGGCAGCGCGACCGGTCCCCAGCACCGCTTCCAGCAAGGCCATCAGCGAGCCGCCCACCGAGGTGGTGGAAGCCGGGATCTCCGCCTCGAGCGCGGTTGGGATCCCGTAGGCCTCGAGCACCGAGGCGATCAGCGGGCCGCGCCGTGCTGGATCGCGAACGACGATCGCGATCTGCTCGGGATCGCAGCCGGCGGCGAGCAGGCGCGCTATCTCGACCGCGATCGCCTCGGCCTCGCCGCGCTCGCCGGCGGAGCGCAGGAAGACGAGGCTCTCGTCGAGCGGGCGGCGCTCCGGCTCGGTCGCCCCGAAGCCGCGCTCGAGCTGGAAGAGCAACGGCGAATCTGTGTTGCCGGGGTCGGCCGCGGTCTCCTCGACCGAGTCAATCCCGATCTGCTCGAGGGAGTTGAGCAGCGGCGCGTTGCGGGCCGCGAGCGCCGTGTGCCCCGCCTCGTAGGGCAGCGCCACGGTTACCTCGGTGGCGGCCGCCAACCCGCGGATCAACTCCAGCTGGTTGCGGGTCAGGTCGTCGAGGCCATAGAGGAAGACCGGCCGTCGCCAGAACCCGCCGTTGACTCCGAGCTGGGCGATCGCATCGCGCGCGATCCCGTGGGTGTCGACCGTGTCAAGCCCGTCGCGCACCCGTGCGTAGCCGCTGAAGAGAGCGGAGATGTCGCCGAGGTAGGCGGAGCCCTCGAGCGTTCCGGCCACCGCTTCGACGTCGGCGGGCTCGAGCCCCGCCCCCTGCAGCTCGTCGAGCAGGCGCTCCAGCGCCAGCGGAAAGCCGGACTGCAGGGCGGAGCTGCGCAGCGGTCCCAGCTCCACTCGCCGCGCGGTTACCGCCGCTGCGACGGCGCCGAGGCGCTGCGCCGGGGTGAGGACCGTCCCGGGAGGAGCGCCGCCGGCCGTCGCCACCGCCCGGAATAGGCCGCCGAAGGTCATCACGTCGGCACCGAGCACCGCTCCGTTCGCGCAGAGCTCGCGCTCGAAGGCGTAGACGTCATCGAGGGTGGGGACGACGAGGACCGGGTCGTGCTCGAGCACGGCGAGCAGGCCGTGCCGGATGCGGCCGGCGCGGCCTGAGTTCGGGGGTCCGTGGATCAGCTTGAGTGACATCGGGGCGAGCGATCCAGCATAGGTCCGCCCGCGGCGCTTCAGAACGCCGCAAACCCCGGCAAAACACCCCCCGATTTGCCGTCTACCGCCTTCTCTAGATTGACCTTCCGATGGCCCTCTGTTTCGTAGACCCAGCCGACGCGATTCGCGCGATCGCCGACTCGATCGGCCGCGAGGCCCGTCGCCAGCTGCTCGGCGAGGCGGTCCGCGCCTGGGTCGACGAGATCCCCGACGACGAGCTCGAGACCCACTACGCCAAGGCCCTCTCCGAGCTCGACGAGCACGACCTCTCGATGCTCGCCGCCTGGCACGGCTCGCTCGAGGTCGGCCACCCGGTGCCCAACCGCGACTTCCTGATGGGCGCCTTCGGCTCGCTCGGCGACAACCGCCGCGAGGCGATGAAGCTCGCCGCCGGCTTCCGCGGCGAGGAGGCCGTCGACGCCGGAGTCACCGAGGAGGACGCCCTCGAGCTGGTCCTCGGCCTGCTTTCCTCCCCCCGCCAGATGGAGCTGGCCCTCGAGGCCGTCGAGCTCTACATCTGGGACCGGGCGGGCTCGGACAACTGACTTAACAGTTACTCAGTATCGGCTCGCCGGAGTTCTATCTATATTCGGCTCATGTTGAGCCCTCAGAAGTTTCGACGCTATTCGCTCACTCTTACGGTGGCACTTGGAATCGTGCTTTCCGGCTGCGCTCTATTCGCGCAGGCGGCTGGGGCTGCCAGCGGAACCGGGAGTATCGAAGGTGAAATCGCCGCAGAAGGCGGCGCCCCGCTGGCTGGAGTCTGGGCCTGTGCCTACCTTGCTCAAGGCGAAGAATTCGAAGAAAACTGTGACCTCACCGGCAGCGACGGCTTGTACGCGATCCACAGCCTGAAAGCGGGCGAGTATAAGGTCGAATTCTGGTCCGAAGCGACCGAACCCTCCTACGTTGGCGAGTACTACGACGACAAGCCGTTCTGGGAAGAAGCCGACGAAGTAAAAGTCGAAGAAGGGGTCGCGACTCCCGGCATCGATGCTGAACTGGCCGAAGGCGCGACGATCGAAGGCGAAGTTCGCGCCGCCTCGTTGGGTGGGCCGCTTGGGGACGCCGATGCTGCGGTGTGTGCGAGCTTGCCTTCGGGGGAATTCGGCGGCTGCGCCCTAACCCGGTCGGATGGCACTTACGTGCTGTCAGGCTTGCCGGCGGGGGAATACAGGGTGGGGTTTACGCCCGACTCCAGCACCTACAACCTGCTGAACCAGTTCTATGACCACAAGCGCGAGCCAGCGGAAGCCGATCTTCTTGCTGTCGCCGAGGGAGAAACGAAGGTGGGGATCGACGCCGACCTCGAAGCGGGTGCCGAAATCCATGGGACTGTTTATTCGGCCGCAAATGGGGCGCCGATCCCTCGGACTTTGGCCTGTGCGCTCTTCCTTGAAGAAGCGGAAGAAGCATGGTTGTTGAGCGGATGCGCTCGCACTTCCAACACCGGCAGTTACGTGCTTTTCGGACTACCGTCCACGTCGTACAAGGTCGTCTTTTCTCCCGAACTCAAAGAATTCTTTGGGGAAGAAATCTTCGGAAGCGAAGACGATGATTACTTCAAGCAGTACTTCGACCGCAAGTCGACGCTTGCCGAAGCAAACCTGCTCACCCTTATTGCCCCCGAGGTCAGGACGGGGATAGATGGCTTTCTTCAGCCCGAGCACCCAGTGGGCGCCCTTGTGGCTCCCATTGGCAAGTCGACGATTGTGAGCGCTCGCGCTCATCGAGCGCATCCGCATTGTCGTCCTGGGTTCCGAAGGAGGAAGGTGAGCGGTAAGCAGCGCTGCTTGAAGGTTCACAAGCACAGGCGGCACCACAGGCGGCACCACAGATCGGCCTGACCCGGAAACGCAGCTTCAGGCAGATCTCACATTTCGTCACGCCGGGCCGTTGGAATGGCAATGGATCGTCGCGATCTCACCTTCTCAGCCGGCAACGACGCCTGCGTTGCATGGCTCTACCCGTCGGCGGGCGCCGTTCGAGCGGCGCCCGCCGTGGTGATGGCCCACGGGCTCTCGGGCACGCGACGCGATCGCCTTGGCGCCTTTGCCGAGCGCTTTGCCGCCGCAGGGTTCGCGGCGCTCGTCTTCGACCACCGCGGTTTCGGCGACAGCGGCGGCGAGCCAGACCTCTTCGAGCCAAGACGGCAGCTCGAGGACTGGGCGGCGGCGATTGCCTTCACACGCTCGTTGCCCGAGATCGATGGAACTCGAATCGCGACGTTCGGCTCTTCGATGGGCGGCGGCAATGCGCTCGCCGCGGCCGCCGACGATCCCGAGGTGGCGGCTGCGATCAGCCAGGTGCCTTTCCTCGACATCGTCACCCAGGCGCATCGCTCCTCGCCACGGGTGTCGGCCCGGACGCTCGCTGCCGCGGTCCAGGGTCGCTATCTGCCAGCGGTGGGTCAGCCGGACGAGCCGGCGCTGATCAACGCGCCGGGTGGGGAGGAGGGCTGGCGTCGCGTGGTCGAGATCGGCGAGGACTCGCGCTGGCGCAACCGCGTCTCCTCGCGCTGGCTCCTCGGTCGACCCTTCAGACCCGGGCGTCACGCCGCTAAGCTGCACTGTCCCTGGCTCGTCTGCGTCGGCGAGGCCGATCGAGTCGCCAAGCCGGGCCCCGCGATCGCAGCGGCCCGCCGGGCACCCCAGGGCGAGCTACGCACCTACCCCGGCGTTGATCACTTCGACATCTACGACGGCCCGGTCCACGAGGAACTGGTCGCCGACCAGCTCCTCTTCCTGAAACGTCATCTTTTCCGGTAGCAGCTTAAAAGCATCTGTCATACGTGTTAGCATTCTTGTATGACCATGCTCAGCTTTCGGGTTGCCGACGCCGAGGCAGCTGAAGTCCAGCAGTGGGCGGAGGCCCTCGGACTCGATCGCTCTGAGCTTCTGCGCGAGGCACTCCATCGTCATCTCGTCCGCCTTCGCAGTGAGGTGGACGCCAAGAACTGGGAAAGCGTGCCGCTCACTGATGCGGAGCAGTCTTTGGCTCAAATCGCTGACTGGGGACCCGCTGAGGACTGGGCGGACTGGGGCGATGCGACGGGGTGAGGTCTGGTTTGCCGCGACCCCGGGCGGTGACCGGCCCGTTCTCGTCCTGACACGAGACCCGGTTGCTGACCGGATTCAGTCGGTTGTGGTGGCTGCGTTGACACGGACGCAGCGCGATCTCGTTTCCGAGCTTGCGCTCACGGCAGCCGACGACGGTTTGCCTACCGATTGCGTTGTCAACTTCGACAACGTCCATACGGTGCCCCGAGAGGCATTCAGGCGCCGCATCACTGCCTTGTCGGATCGACGGATGGGCCAAGCGTGTCGCGTGCTCCGTGACGCGATGGGCTGCTGATCTCTGCGCTAAGTCAGTGCCGCGCGGATCTCGGTGATCGCCTGCTCGGTGTCCTGAAAGTGGACGGCGTTGAGGCCAGCCTTGCGGGCACCTTCGATGTTGACCAGGACGTCGTCGATGAAGAGACAGGCCTCGGCGGGTTCGCTGACGCGTTCCAGGGTGAGCTCGTAGATGCGTGATTCGGGCTTACGGCAGCCGACGAAGCCGGAGTCGACCACCGTCTCGAAGATCTCGTCGACCGGCAGCATCGAGCGCCAGAGCGGCTCCCACTCGCGCACGTTGTTGGTCAGCATCGCCATCCGGTAGCCCTCGGCCTTGAGTTCGCGCATCAGCTCGATCATCTCCGCGTTGGGCTGCAGCGCCTCGAAGTAGATCTCGCGGAAGCGGTGCATCTCGGGCGGGTGGCCAAGCAGCGGCTCGAGGCACTCGGTCAGCTGGGCGAGGAAGGCGTCCTCGGTGATTTCGCCCCGCTCCATCTCGAACAGCGGGTTCTCGCCGCCGTTGGTCTCAGTGGCGGCCTGCATCGCCTTGCCCAGCGTCTCGGTCGTGATCCCGGTCTGGTCCTGGAAAGCCATGAAGGACTCGATCAGCGGTGTGGTCAGCACGCCGCCGAAGTCCGAGACGATCGTCTTGATCTCAGCCATCGCCGCGCACGATCTCGTAGTGGCCGAGCCCCTCGCGCCCTTCGACCGCCCAGCGGAAGAAGGCGACCGTTCCGATCAGCCCAGGGTGGCTGATCTCGGCGGCGCTGATCAGCGTGCCGGCGCCGCGCAGTGGCTGGGCGTCCGCGTCGTCGAGCCAGAGCTCGAGCGTCGCGCGGCGCTGCACGCCGTCCGGGCCGTACTCGGTCGAGAGCAAGGTCTCGGAGACGTCGACCGGGGCGCCATCTGGCCCACAGAGCACCGCCCCGACCGCCTCCTCGCCATGTCCGCCGGCGCCCCGCGGCCGTACGGCACTAAGCGCGAGCAGACCGCCGTCGGCGAAGACAATGCCGATCGAGCGGCGCACGATCTGGTCAGTCGGGCTCATCGGCGGCGAAGACTATTAGCCGGTCCAGCGCCCGGCCCGGCTACCATTGCCGCATGAGCGAGAACGAGACCCTGGCGCTGACCGAAGACGACGTAATAGAGGCCCTCGAGGAAGTGATCGACCCTGAGCTGGGTCTCGACTTCGTTTCCCTCGGTCTCGTCTACGACGTCGAGATCGAGAAAGACGAAGTTTTCGTCACCTTCACCCTCACCACCCCCGCCTGCCCAATCGGCCCCCAGGTCTCCGAGCAGATGAAGGAGTTCGTTGGCGACCTCCCCGGCGTCACTGCCGTCCATCCCAAGATGGTCTTTGACCCAGCCTGGTCCCCGGAGATGATGACCGAGGACGCCAAGTTCGCACTTGGCTTCTAGGCGGGGATTTGGGGGGACGGTTCTGTCTCATCGTCCCCGCGGAAGAGCTCATTCTCCTGTAGCAGCGAGACCCGCCCTCAGCAGCGCACGTCGTAGGCGAAGACCAAGGACGTGTAGGGACGGGGCTTGAAGGTCGTCACGAGGGGCTCGAAGCCCGGCCCCGTGAGGCGAACGGTCCGTCCCGGGAATCGGGCGCTGAGCGACCCGCTCCATTCCCAGCCTTCCCCTTGTCTGCGGATGGTCGCCTGGCCATGGAAGGGCGCAGGGGGTTTGATTGTGCCTTCGCTGAGATTGTCGGAGAAGACGGCGGTATCCGCACCCCCTTCGACGGAGATCGAGTAGGTGACATGGGCGATCCCGACCGACTTCGTCCAAGAGGCGTTGAAATTGGCGGGAGTTGCTTCCCCGTCTTCCTGGGGAGGTGGTGGCGTTGCCGGGTCGACTTCGACGTTGGCGTCGAAGCTGCGCCCGTCGCAGTTGGTCGCATCGACGTCGATGCCGCCGGCGCTGGGATCGAAGCTGGGAGGTTTCGAAGTCCATGGGCAATGCCAGCGCGGCACGGTCTGGACCGTCCCTTCAAAGCTTCCCTTGCGAACAAAGCCATGCAGATGCGCGTCGGGGTCGAACCGAACCGAGCCACTGAACGTGCCCTTCCACATCACCCAAACCTTCGGCCCTCCGGTGCACGAGTCGGGGCGGCGCACCACGGAGGGCTTTCCCTCCGGCTGGAAGCGGAGCGCGACTGAGCCGAATCGGCCGAGTCGGCCAAACACCCCCTGCCGGGTGGTCTTGCCGGGACCGGAGTACCTGGCGAAGAGAAAGTCGCGGCGGGTGGTCGGGGCCACGATTGAGACTTCCTTGCCGAATCCCGAAACCGAGTCGATGCGCGTGGGACTTTCCCTCACCTGCACGCTGGCGGCGTACCTGGCGCCCCGTGCGGGCGACGCGAGCGCTGCAACGCACATGAGCGCCGCAAGCCCGGCGAGCACCGCCTTTTTTCTCGCCCCGAGTTCGTTACTCACCTGACGGAAGATAGCCTGGGTTCTAGGCTCGCAACCTCTAATAGGGCGGAGGAAAGTTGCGCGGGTCTCTCTTTGGCTCGTGCCAGAAAAGGCCGGTGTGCCAGACGTAGAACTCGCTGACAGCTAGCAAGAGGCCGACGAGCAGTAGGCCGATTTCCACCACGCCGCGAAGGCTAGCGGCATCAGGAGGGCTTGGTGCGCGGGTCGCTCAACCCGGCAGCCGCGGATCGTCCGCGTCGATCTCTTCAGCCGTGGCGTCGTAGTCGTAGTCACGGCTCGAGGTCGCAGGTCCCGTTGGGCCACCTCGACCCGTAGATCCGGGCATGCCCATGACCAGGAAGCGCCGGCCCACATAACCGCGCATCAGGCGCCTGACGATCGCTCGCGTGGGCGGAATAAGCAGGATCGCGCCGAAGATGTCGGTGACGAAGCCGGGGGTGAGGAGGAGGGTGCCGCCAATCGCGATCAGGAGGCCGTCGGCGACCTCGCGGCCGGGGAAGCGGCGCTCGGCTAGGGCGGCGTTGAAGCGGCGCCAGGCGCCGCGGCCCTGGTGGCGCAGCAGCAGTGAGCCGAGCACGGCGTCGGCGATCAGCAGGGCGACGGTGGGCCAGACGCCGATCAGCGAGCCGATCTGGATGATCACGTAGATCTCGACGATCGGGATGACGATGAAGAGGGCGACGAGGATTGCCACCGACTTAGCCTAGTTGGCGCGGGATGCGGGCAGGCTCAGGCGCGGGCGGCCGCCGCAGCGGCCTCCTCGAGCTCGGCGAGCGAGCGATTCAGCCCCTCGGCGATCGCTTCGACGTCGTCCATCGAGTCGTAGTCGGCCAGCAGGCCGAAGCCGACGCGGCCGTTGTAGCTCATGATCGCCACAGCCATCGTGTGGTTCTGCGGCAGGAAGGCGACCGGGAAGACCTCCTCGAGCTCGCGGCCCAAGACGTAGAGCGGGATCTGCGGGCCCGGCACGTTGGTGACGATTAGGTTGAAGAGCCGGGTCGAGAAGTTGATCCGCGAGGCCTGCGCCAGCAGCGTCGGCGGGGCGAAGTCGTTGAAGCGGGAGATCACTTCCGCGCCCAGCGCTTGCTTGGAGCGCTTCAGTCCCTCCATTTGCTCGCTGACCACGCGCAGGCGCCGCACCGGGTCCTCGACGTAGACCGGCAGCGGGCCGCGCATCGCGGCGATCCGGTTGCCGAGGTCGCCGCGCTCGTCTTGGGTGCGGATCGAGACCGGCACCAGCGCCCGCAGCTCCAGGCCCTCGGTGCGCACGCCGCGGCTGTGCAGCCACTCGCGCAGCGCCCCGGTGACCACGGCGAGGACGACGTCGTTGACGGTGCCGCCGAGCGCGTCCTTGATCCGCTTGAAGGTGGCCAGCTCCGAGCGCGCCCAGGTGAAGCGGCGATGGGGGCCGATGTGCTGGTTCAGCGGTACATCGGGCGCCGGATCGGCGAAGGCGCCGACGACCTCGCTCACGCCCTCCAGCGCCTCACCGATCCGCCGCGCCGCCGACTCGGGGTGGCGCACCGCCTCGACCGCGCGCTCGATGATCTTCACCGGTGCCGCAGTCGCGTCCGCCGCGCCGCGAGCGACGAGGTCGATCGTGCTCGGCTCCGGTTCCGGCACCCAGCCGTCGTCGCTGCTGGCGGGCTCAGGCACCGGCTCGAGGTCGAAGAGGACCGTGCCGATGTCGACGCCAGAGATGCCGTCGACCATCGCGTGGTGGGTCTTGGTCAGCAGGGCGAAGCGGTCACGCTCCAGGCCCTGCACGAGCCAGAGCTCCCAGAGCGGCTTGGAGCGATCCAGCTGCTGCGAGAAAACTCGCGCAGCAAGCCGCTTGAGTTGCTGCTCGCCGCCCGGATCGGGCAATCCGCTGTGGCGGATGTGGTAGGTCAGGTTGAAGTTGACGTCGTCGGCCCAGAGCGGCCGGCCGGCCTCGAGCGGCGGCACGACGAGCCGCTGGCGGAAGCGGGGAACCTGGCTGAGGCGCCCGCGCACGTGCTCGACCAGGTCGACGTATTTGGGCGGTGGCCCCTCGAAGATCAGGATCGCGCCCACGTGCATGTGGCTCGCCGAGGTCTCGTTGGTTAGGAACGAGGCGTCGACGGCGGTGAGCCGGTCCAGGTGGCGTCCTTGGGTTGCCATCCCGCAAGGCTAGCTACTCTGCATATATGTCTCCCCTCGCCACGGGGGCCCCGAAGCGGGTCTTGCTTGCGGCCCCGCGCGGATACTGCGCGGGAGTCGATCGCGCCGTGCAAACGGTCGAGCGCGCGCTCGAGCTCCACGGCGCCCCGGTCTACGTGCGCAAGGAGATCGTCCACAACAAGCACGTGGTCGAGGAGCTGGCCAAGCGGGGCGCGATCTTCGTCGAGCAGGAGACCGAGGTCCCCGAGGGTGAGATGGTCGTCTTCTCCGCCCACGGCGTCGCCCCCGCGGTCCACGACAACGCCGCCAGCCGCAACTTGCGCACGATCGACGCCACTTGCCCGCTGGTGACCAAGGTCCACGTCTCCGCCCGGCGCTTCGCCGCCGAGGGCTACACGATCGTGATGATCGGCCACGCCGGCCACGAGGAGGTCGAAGGGACCACCGGCGAGGCCCCCGACAGCATCGTCTTGATCGAAACGGCGGATGAAGTCGAGAGCCTCGAGGTCGCCGATCCCGCCAAGGTCGCCTTCATCACCCAGACCACGCTCTCGGTCGATGAGACGGCCGAGGTGATCGCTGCCCTGCGGGCGAAGTTCCCCGGCATCGTCAGCTCCAAGTCAGATGACATCTGTTACGCCACGACCAACCGCCAGATCGCGGTTAAGCAGCTGGCCCGCGAGTGCGAGCTGGTCCTCGTCATCGGCTCGACTAACTCTTCGAACTCGAACCGCTTGGTCGAGGTCGCCCGCGAACACGGCGCCGCCTCCTACCTGATCGACAACCACACCCAGGTCGACGAGGCCTGGCTGGAGGGGGTTGAGACGGTCGGCATTACCTCCGGAGCCAGCGCCCCCGAGGAGCTGGTCGAGCGCCTGGTCGAGCTCTTCCGCGAGCGTGGTGCGGAGGACGTCTCCGAGCTGCGCACGGTTCACGAGGACGTGCGCTTCATGCTTCCCAAGGAGATCCGGGAAGCCTCTGCCGCCGCGGCCTCGGCTTAGTCCTTAGCTACGGGACGCCGGCGGCGAAGCTCACCGACCAGATTCGGAGGCCGGGGGAGGGCTCCAGCGTCAGACGATGGCTCTCATGGCGCTCGTGCCTGGTGAGCTCGTACAAGCGCGCACCATCGATCTCGACCCGGTGAGTAGCGGCGCCCTCGAAGGTCACCGCAAGCGTGCCCGTGCCCTCGACTGTTGCGTAGGCGCCGCCGGCTTCGTAGTCGACCTCGAGCTCGCCGCCGCTCCATGGCTTCTCCCAGGAGCCACCAGGGAAGATCTCCGGTGTCGGCGGCATCACCTTCGCTCCCGGCGAGTCGCTGGCCCGTAGCGGCGCCATCGGCTCCGGTAGCGAGCGCAGCGCGTCGAGCTCGCGCAGCTCTTCCTGAATCGCCATCTCGGTGCCGAGGTATTCGCCCTCGCCAAAGTGGAACCAACTCAGCGCGCCGCCCGTGGTCCAGAGGAAGAGGCTGGGCCAGCCTTTGCAGCCGTAGGCGAGCCAGAGCTCGCGCTCGGCGTCGATCGCGACCGGGAAGGAGACGCCGAGGTCGGTCAGTCCAGCCGCGACTTGAGCGGGATCCGCGCCGAAGGGGAAGCGTGGAGCCTGCACCCCGATCGTCGTCAGGCCTGCCTCGCGGTAGCGGCGATCCCACTCGGCGAGGTAGGGGAGGGTGCGGACGCTGTTCAGCTGGGAGAAGTCGAAGAAGTGGACGAGGACGGGGCCGGCGGCGGTCAGGGCCGGCATCGATTGCGGCTGCGCGCCGATCCAGGCGATCTCGCCAGGCAGGTCGGGTGCGGCAATGGTGTCTCGTTCTGGGCGCATCGGTGCCAACGTTATTTGTTGCCGCCTTAACTATCTCCGCTAGATTTTCAGAGCAATGTTCGAGATCGCCCTGGCGCTGATCCCACTTTTCCTGCTGCTCGGCTCGCTGCTGTTCGGCCATTACCCCGGGTTCAGGACGATCGTCAAGATCTCCGAGCGGATCTGGTCCAGGCACCGCGCTCGTGCGGCGAAAAGTCAGAGGCGCCCGAGAGCACCGCGCTCCCACGTGATCAGTGGCGGGCTCCTGCTCGCCTTCGGCTTCGCCCAGCGCCCACCGCCACTCGCTCCCTAGGTCCAAGCCGCCCGCGGCACCCGTCGCGGGTCAATGTGGCGCGGCTTCGCCGTGCCCGGAACCAAGGAGCGAGTAATGAATTCGAATACCACGCGTGTAATTGCCGGCATCGCGGTCATCGTCGTTGCGGTCGTGCTGCTTGTCGTGCTGAAGAAGGACGACAGCAGCAAGACGACGTCCAACACCGGCGGCAAGGTCACGACAATCGTGATCAAGCACGGCAAACCAGTCGGGGGGATAGCTGACCTGAGCTACAACAAGGGAGAACAGGTTCGCTTCACGGTGGACTCCGACGTCAGCGACGAGGTCCACATGCACGGCTACGACATCATGAAGGACGTTAAGGCCGGCGGCTCGGTCAGCTTCGACTTCCCCGCCTCGATCGAAGGTGTCTTCGAGGCCGAGCTCGAGGGTCGCAAGGAACAGATTCTCGAACTTACCGTCAACCCATGAGCTTCTTCCTGCCGCTTGCGCACGCGCTCGTCGCGCGTAAGGATTTGCCGATACCCGCCTGGCTCTTTGCCTGGGGGGCCTCGATCGTCCTGATCATCTCCTTCTTTGCCCTCTCGGCAGCGTGGCGAAAACCACGCTTCGAGGAGGAACGCTGGCGGCCTCTCGGCCAAGGCCTCTCCAGCGCTCTGCTCAGCATCCCGGTGCAGGTTCTCTGCGGTGCTATCGGTGTGTTCTTTCTCGGCTTCTCGATCTACGCCGGCCTGAAGGGCACCGAAGCTCCCGACCGTAACTTCGCCCTCACCTTCCTCTATGTCACGGCCTGGCTGGGCTTTCCACTGTTCAGTGTGATCTTTGGCGATGTCTTCCGTCCGTTCAACCCCTGGCGCGCGGTCGGTCGGATGATTGGCGGGGCCTTCAGCTTGATCGCAGGACAACGCCCCGCCCACCTGAAATATCCGGAACGCCTCGGCCGCTGGCCAGCGGCGATAACCCTGCTTGCCGTGGTCTGGCTCGAGGTTGTCTACGGTGCCAGCGGTGGGGTGGCGGTGGGGCTCTCACCACACGCGGCCGGCGAGGCGGCGCTTGTCTACAGCCTCTACACGCTGGCGATGATGGCGCTCTTCGGCGTCGAGCGGTGGTGTCAGACGGGCGAGGTGTTCTCGGTCTACTTCGGCATGTTCTCCCAGCTCGGCTACTTCGGCGTGCGCGACGGTCGGCTCGGCAGGCGCCTGCCGCTGTCAGCCTCGACGCACTGGGCGACCGTGCCGGGGTCGGCCGCGGTGGTGGTCGCCTCGATCGCCAGCACCAGCTTCGATGGCGCCCAGGAGGGGGCCTTCAAGAACGCGATCATCAAAACCTTCGAATGGCTGGCGGAAACCGGCCTCAGCTTGACCACCTCGCTGCGATTGGCCGACACGATCTTCATGCTGCTCTGCTTCCTCGGGGTCGGCCTGGTGTATCTGGTTGGCGTGCGGGGAATGTCGACGGTCAGCGGCGCCCCTCCGCTGAGCAAACTGCGTGCGGGTTTTGCCCACACGCTGATCCCGATTGCCTTCGCCTACCTGGTGGCGCATTACTTCAGCCTGTTTGTCTTTCAGGAGCAGGCGCAGTTCACCTATCTGCTTTCCGATCCGCTCGGTACAGCCACGACCGATCTCTTCGGCACCGCCTCGGCGGGCATCAATTTCAAGATCCTCAGCGCCAACGCGATCTGGTACGTGCAGGTCGGAGCACTCGTAATTGGTCACGTAGTGGGTCTGACCCTTGCCCATGACCGCGCCACCGCGTACTGGGGCGATTATCGACAAGCTGCCCGCTCCCAGTACTGGATGCTTGCGGTGATGGTGGCTTTTACTTGCTTCGGCCTTTACCTGCTATCGGTGGGCAACGGCTGATGATTCCGCTCTTTGCGAAAAGCGTTGATGAATTCGCCGTTAAGCAGGGTTTTTTACTGATGCCAGCGTTGTACGGTGTGGTTTACTAAGGATGAGTCCAATCACTTGACTCTCCCTCTCCTTATGCACCGGGACCGTTGCTCGCAAGGCCGGCGGTCTCGGTGCTAAGCAGTGCATACTGGAGGCATGGCCGTCCTTGTGCCTCTCGCTCACGTCGGTCACTGGCTCTGGGTGCTCTACCTGCCGCCGGTGCTGATCGTCGTCGGCTCGCTGGCACGATCGACGCTCACTGAACGTCGCAAAAAGCGCGAAGACGACTAGAGCGCGAGGGCTCTAGAGGATCTCGGCGAGACGGCGCTCGAGCGCGGCGGAGATCTCCTCGCGCACCGGACCCTCGGCCAGGCGTTCGACCAGGGACTCGAGGAAGCCTTCGATGATCAGCGACTTCGCCTCGGCCTCGCCGAGACCGCGTG
>CAWCJW010000027.1:0-54836 GCA_963795765.1 uncultured Solirubrobacterales bacterium | reverse complement strand
GAAGAGCTCGGCACCCTTGCCGGCCGCGGAGATCGCAGTCGAGCGGCCGATGCCGCTTGCCGCCCCGGTGATCAGGCAGCGCTTGCCACCCAGATCTGGGACGCCCAACTTCAAAGTCTTGCCTCGAAGTCCGGCTCGACCTCGAGTGAGTTAAGGGTCATCGCCAGCATCTCGTAGTGGCCGATCAGCATGCAGAGCTCGATCAGCAGGACCTCATCGAGCTGTCGGCTCAGTTGGGCCCAGAGCTCATCGCCGATCCGGTCACCCGCGTGCAGCTCGTCTGCGGCCCGCAGCAACAGGATCTGACGCTCGGACCAGCCCTCCGCCTCGGGCCCCTGGCGCACGCGGCCGATCTCTTCATCGCTGAGCCCGACCCGCCGCGCCATGCGCTCGTGCTGCACCCACTCGTAGGTGCTGCCGGTGTTGTGGGCGACCCGCAGGATCACCAGCTCGGTCTCCTCGCGGGGCAACTTGCCGCCCGGCATTAGCGCCCCGGCAAACCAGAGCCAACGGCGAAAGAGGCCGCGGTGGCGACCCAGCGTGGTGAAGATGTGCGGCGGCCGCCCGCGGGTCGCGACCCCCGCCAGCTTGGCGATGGCGAAGTTGACCCAGCCGAGCTGGTGCCGGTCACCAGGTGCGATGCGGGGCCCACCGGGGTCTGCCATTCGGTCCCGGACCGTACCCGACCCGCCACTGCCCGTAGGCTGCGGGTCGTGGCCCAGCCGCTGCTCGCCGTCGACACGCCCTCGATTCTCTTCCGCGCCTTCTACGCGCTGCCGGACTCGATCAAGGGCGCCGACGGCAAGCCGGTCAACGCCCTGCTCGGCACTGCCAACCTGATCCTGCGCGAGGTTGAACTGCACGAGCCGCGCGCCGTCGTCCTCTGCTTCGGGCCCGATGCCGCCTCCTACCGGACCGAGCTCTACCCCGCCTACCACGCCGAGCGCGAGGCGGCGATGCCCGACGACCTCTCCCCTCAGTTCGCCGCCGCCCGCGACTTCTTCGCCGCTTTCGGTTGGACCGTCGCCACCAGCGACGACCTCGAGGCCGACGACCTGCTCGGCACCTACGCCCGCCGCGAGGCCGAAGCCGGCGGCCACGCCCTGCTGATGACCGGCGATCGCGACATGTACCAGTGCGCCGGCGAGCGGGTCACCGTGCTCTACGTCAAGACCGGCGGCAAAGGCAAAGGGGCCGAAGCGGTCGGCCCGGCGGAGGTCGAGGAGCGCTACGGGATCCCGCCCGGGCTCGTCCCCGACTTCATCGCCCTGCGCGGCGACCCCTCCGACGGCCTGCCCGGGGCCAAGGGCGTCGGCCCCAAGACCGCGGCCGAGCTGCTGCGCCGCCACGGCTCGCTCGAGGGCGTGCTCGAGAACGCGATCCGCGAGCATCGCCCTGCCCTGCGCGCCGCCCTGATCGAAGCCGACGACGATCTGCGCGCCTTCAAGGACATCGCCACCCTTCGCGACGCTGGGGTCAAGCCGCCCGCCGACCGCGAAACCGATTGGGTCAAAGCCGCCAAGGCAGCCCACCAGCTCGGCATGAACCGACTCGCCGAGCGGTTGCAAGCATCTAATCCGTCGGTCTAAACCGTAGATTTATGAGCAATAACCCAGCCGGTGCCACCGCGCACCGAAGGAGGAGTCGATGAAGAAGCTGCTCGTGGCGTCCCTCGCCGCGCTTGCTCTGGCCCTGGTGTTCTCATCGGGAGCTGCGGCCAAATGCAACGTCACCTGCCTCGGCCACAGGGTGAACGCCCTCACCACGGCGCTGATCAAAGCGCAGAAAACGATCTCGGCCCAGGGCAAAACGATCACGGCGCTGAGCGGCAAAGTGGCGGCGCAGGAACAGAAAGTCAGCAGCCAAGGCCAGGCGATCTCGAGCCAGGGCGGCGCGATCATCGCGCAGAACCAAACGCTCGGCAAAGTGAGCACGGTCCTCGGCTGCCTCTTCGAGGCCCCGCTCACCGAGTACGGCGAACCGGAAGAATCGTCCGGCTACCTCTTCCAGTTCGAAGAAGAAGGAACGCTGGAAAGCTTCCCCACGACCGCTTTGGACGTGACCTCTCCGCAAGACTTCGTCGGCGGCTGGGCGCTGTTCGACAGCTGCAACACGGCCGAAACCCCCTCCGCCGCAGCGCGCGGCGCGGTGGCTCCGGCCGCAAGCCTGCACGCTCGGACAGGAGCACCGGGGCAGCTGCCCTAAGTTCAGTCAGATGATGCAAGTGGATCCGGGCAAGATCATCGACCTCTCGGTCACGCTCTCTGAGCACCTGCCGGCTACCTGGCCGGAGCACATGCCGTTCGCCCACAAGAACTGGAGCTGGCACGAGGAGAGCGAACTGCCCACCGGAGCGAGCAGCTGCTCGCTCGGCCCCTACGTGACCCACTTCATCATCCTCGACGAGCACGCCGGCACCCACGTCGACGCGCCCTCCCACTACATCCCGCCGCCCGCGTCCGGATTGCCCGAAGCGGGGCCCCTGGGCGAGGTCAGCGCCGAGAAGCTGGACCTCTCGAAGCTGATCGGCCCCGCCTCCGTCGTCGACCTACGACAGCTCGACGGCGAGGCGGAGCCGGGCGCCAGCCCGGCGATCACGGTTGCCCACCTCGAAGCCTGGGAGGAAGAGCACGGCCGCTTCGAGGCGGGCGAGATCGTCCTGCTGCTGACCGGCTGGTCCAAGCACTACGTGGAGGGCGAGGCGGGCCGGGCCTTCCTGCACGAGCCGGTCGTGCTGCAGTCGCGCCCCGCCTGGCCGGCGCCGGAGGCCGCGGTTGCGGTCTTCCTGCACGAGCGAGGGGTCAACACAATTGGCATCGACGCCCCCAGCATGGGCTCAGCCGAGGAGGGCAATGAAGTCCATCGCGCCGGGCTCAGCCGCAAGATGGCCTTCGTCGAGGGACTGACCAACCTCGAGCGCCTCCCCGCCCGCGGCGCCTCCTTCGTCTTCCTGCCGGTCAAGATCGCCGTCGCCAGCGGCGCCCCCGGCCGCGCGATCGCGCTGCTGCCCTAGAGCATCCGATATTGACCCACCCGGAAGTGGGTGAAAGTCGGAAGCACGTGCTCAGGCAGACGTCAGGCTGCGCTCGCGCTGCGGCGAAGCGGAGAACCGCATCGCGCCGTCGTCGATCGGGCCGCGGCGGATCGTCCTGATGTCGAGCACGTAGTTCTGGCGCAGCTTCCAGGGCTCCTTCGAGCCCTGTTTGGGGAATTGGTCGAGCGAGCGCAGGACGTAGCCCGAGGTGAAGTCGAGCAGCGGCAGCTCCTCGACGCTTGGGTCGGCGAGCTCCGGCACGCTTTTGCGGTAGCCGTGCGAATCCATGTGGGCGAGCACGCGGCAGACGTATTCGGAGGTGAGGTCGGCCTTCAGCGTCCAGGAGGCGTTGGTGTAGCCGACGGTGAAGGCGCAGTTGGGCACGCCGCTCAGCATCATCCCCTTGTAGGTCATCTTCTCCGAGACGTCGACCGGCTCGCCGTCGACGACCAGCTCCATGCCGCCGAGGAAGAGCAGGTTGAGCCCGGTCGCGGTGACGATCACGTCGGCCTCGAGCTGCTCGCCCGAGTCGAGCTTGATCCCGCTCTCGGTGAAGGTCTCGATCGTGTCGGTGACGACGGTGGCGTCGCCGTCGCGGATCACCTTGAAGAGGTCGCCGTTGGGCACCAAGCACATGCGCTGGTCCCAGGGGTTGTACTTCGGCTTGAAGTGCTTGTCGATGTCGTAGCCGGCCGGCAGCGAGCGCTCGACGCCCTTGCGGATGAATCGTTTGATCGCCCGCGGGCGGCGGCGGCTGAGCTGGTAGATCAGCGACTGGATCATCACGTTCTTCCAGCGCACGATCGTGTAGACGGCCTTGTCGGGGAGAAAGCGGCGCAGCCCGTTGGCGATCGGGTCTTCGGCCGGCAGCGAGGCGATGTAGGTCGGCGAGCGCTGCAGCATCGTCACGTGCGCGGCCTTCTCGGCCATCGCCGGGACCAGCGTCACCGCGGTGGCGCCGCTGCCGATCACGACCACGCGCTTGCCGCTGTAGTCGAGCTCGGCGGGCCAATGCTGAGGGTGGATGACCTCGCCGCTGAAGTCCTCGGCGCCAGGGAACTCGGGGGTGAATCCTTTGTCATAGCGGTAGTAGCCGCTGCAGACCCAGAGGTAGCTGCAGGTCAGCCGCACGCTCTCGCCGCTGTCGACGCGCTCGGCCTCAACCGTCCACAGCGCCTCCTCGCTCGACCACTCGGCCCTTACGACGCGGTGCTGGAAGCGGATCTTGGCGTCGATCCGACCCTCGCGGGCCGTCTCCCGCACGTAATCGAGGATCGACTCCCCATCGCTGATCGACTTCGCCGCCGTCCAGGGCTTGAAGCGGTAGCCGAGGGTGTGCATGTCGGAGTCGGAGCGGATCCCGGGGTAGCGGAAGAGGTCCCAGGTCCCCCCCAGTTCCTCGCGCGCCTCGAAGATCGCGTAGCTGCGGCCGGGGAAGGCCTCCTGTAGATGATGTGCAGCGCCGATGCCGGAGAGTCCGGCGCCGACAATCAGCACATCGAGGTGCTCGATGGATTCCCCGTTAGCGGTCACGCGCGGTCATTCTCGCATGTTGGCTGGTCAGCCAACCGTGATGTGGGTCTCACACAATCCCCACTAGGCTGGCCGCCGTGAACGTCCTGATCGCAACGGACATGGAGGGAATCACGGGAATCGATTCCTGTGGCGACTGCCTTCCCTCCCATCCAGCCGCCTACGCGCGCGGCCGACAGCTGATGACCGATGAGGTCCTGGTCGCGGTCAAAGCCCTACGCGAAGGCGGTGCCGACCGCATCTCGGTCGGCGACTGGCACATGGTCGGCACCAACATCGAACGCGAGCGGATGCCAGCCGGGGTCCAGGTGCGGCCGATCGCCGACCTCGCCCTCAACGAGAGCGAGCCCTCGATGGCCAAGGCGCACGGCGGCCCGCTCGATGCCGTGGTCATGCTCGGCCATCACGCCGCCACCGAGAACCCGCGCGCCTTCTGCTCGCACACCTTCATCTGGGAGATGGAGGTGTCGCTCGGCGGCACCCCGCTCAGCGAGGCGCGCGTCTACGCCCAGGCGCTGGCGGCCGAGGGCGTCCCGGTCCTCGTTGCCAGCGGCGACCGCTGGATGCTCGATGAGTTCGAGCAGGGTGAGCTCGGTGGCGCCAGGCTGATCGAGACCAAGGTGGGCGAAGGACGGGCCCGGGCCCGCTCACACGAGCTCGCCGCGGTACACACCGAGCTTGCCGAGGCGATCGGCGCTGCCTGCGCCGCGCCGCCACAACCGCCGCCGGCGCGGCCCTACCCGGCTGAGCTGCGGATCGCGGTCGAGGGCAAGGAGATCGCCAGGGCCACGGTCGACGACCCCGCCGATCTACTCACGGCAATTGCGGCCGTCTTCCGCAGCAGCCAGGTCTCGCGCGAGTACCGTCAGCTCGCCAAGCTGCTGCCGGCCGAGGACGGCTCCCGCCTGCGCGCCGCTCGGCGACGCGCAGGCAGCCTGCTGGCTAGGCCGGTGATGGCGGCAAAGGAGCGCCGCTGGCTGGAACAGTCCCCGCCGGCGTCGCGCCCTGCAGCGCAATCAGGTTGAAGTAGATCGTCGAGGCGGCCAGCGCCGCGATCGGAGCGGTCAGGGTCGAGGCGATCAGGCTGAAGAGCGCCCGCATCGCGAAGGTGTCGGAGATGCTGACCCCGATCGCCTGCAGTACGAAGCTGGCGATCCCGGAGATCAGGAAGACGACGATGATCACGCCGAAGACCTGCCAGCCGTTGCCCTTGACCAGGGCGCGGGAACGGCCGAAGGCGTCGATCGCGCCACTGCGCTCGACCACGATCACCGGCGCGATCACCGACCAGATCGTCAGCAGGATCAGGCCCGGAACGATGAGGATGATCAGGCCAATCGCGATCCCGATGCCGGCGAGGATGCCGGCGCCGATCAGCGGCAGGACCACCGGCCAGGTCTCCTCGATCAACTGCCCGATCGAGGAGTCGCGGCGGCCGTCCTGGACATCGCGCACGAGGCTCACGACCATGCCTTGGTAGAGCGTCCCTGCAATCACGCCGACGCCGAGGGCGACCAGGCCGAGCAAGAAGTTCCCGGCAAAGAGGCCAGTGATGATGGCCACGAGCAGGTAGAGCCCGAAGGCAAGCGGCAGGAGAACACCGGCTTGCTGGCCATATATGGAGAAGATCTGACTGAGGGTGCCGCCTACATCGAGCTTTGTTTTCATGCCCGCTGCTTCGACCCCGCCCCTCACGAACCTCCCCGCGCCATGATCATCTCGTCGAGGTAGGCAGGCGGCTCGATTCCGGCCGCAAGCAGCTCGTCCGGCTCGGGCTCGCCGGCGACCGTGCGCAGGCCGACCACTCCCGCCCAGACGGGCAGCTCCATGTCCTCATCGTCGTCTCCCGGCGGCCCCGTCCTGACCTTGGCCGAAGCCTCCTCGAGCGGGATCCGCAGCAGCGCCGTGGCGCGCAACTCCTTCTCGGTCGGGATACGGGCATCTGCCCAACGCCCTGGCACCAGCTTCTCGACCAGCGCCTCTAGCGCGGTCAGCTTCTCCGCCTCATCCTCGATCCACTCCCCCGCGCCGAAGAGCATTGCCGAGCGGTAGTTGGCCGAGTGGTGCATCACCGCGCGGGCCAACACCAGGCCATCGACCAAGGTGGCGGTCAGGCAGACCTCGGCCCCCTTCGACTCTCGCAGCGCCCGGCTCGCGGCCGAGCCGTGCAGGTAGACGTGCGACCCCACCCGCACGTGCAGGGTCGGGATCACCACGGGTAGGCCGTCGTCGATGACGCCGAGGTGGGAGACCAGCGCCTCGTCGAAGATCGCCTCGATCGTGGCCCGCTCGTGCGATCCCCGGCTCGGCTTGCGGCGCAGCTTTGTTCTCGGTGTCTTCATCTGTTACAGTACAGATTGATCATCTGATATGGCACAGTATCGCATCACCGGCACAAGTGGACAGGAGATCGCCGCCAGCATCGAGCGGGCGATCGAGCAGGGGGCGCTGGCGCCAGGGGAGGCGCTGCCCTCCGTACGCGCCATCGCCCGCGAGCTCGGCGTCAGCCCGACCACGGTCTCGGCCGCGCTCGGCGACCTGCGCTCGCGCGGCCTCGTGGTCACGCACGAACGCAGCCGCTCGCGGGTCAGCTGGCGCCCTCCCCTCGGCGGCGCGCTGCAGCGAGCCAGCGTTCCGGCCGGCGCCCGCGACCTGGCCAGCGGCAACCCGGACCCCGCCCTGCTCCCCGACCCGACCCCCTTCCTGCGACAGCTGAAGCCACCCACTCAGCTCTACGGCGACGAGCCGGCAGTGCCCGAGCTGCTGGCGCTGGCCAGGGCCGAGTTCGGCGCGACCGGCATCGACAGCGAGGCGCTCGCGGTCACCAGTGGTGCGCTCGATGGGATCGAGCGGGCGCTGCAGGCAAACACCAAGCCAGGGGACCTGGTCGCGGTCGAAGACCCTGGCTTCGCCGGCCTCTTCGACCTCCTGCGCGCGCTTGGCCTCGCCCTGCGCCCGGTTCCGATCGACGATCGCGGCATGCGTCCCGAAGAGCTCGCCGCGGCGCTGGCGGAGGGCGCCAGCGCGGTCGTGCTCAATCCGCGCGGCCAGAACCCGACCGGTGCCTCGCTCAACGAGAAGCGGGCGCGGAAGCTGCGCGCGGTCCTCGCGCAAGCGCCGGCGGCGATCGTGGTCGAGGACGATCACCTCGGGCCAATCGCCGGCGTGCCGCGAGTCACCCTGACCGCGGGCCGCGAGCGCTGGGCGTCCACCCTCTCGCTGGCCAAGTCGCTCGGGCCCGATCTGCGACTGGCGGTCCTAGCCGGCGACGTCCAAACGATCAGCCGCGTACGCGGCCGCCAGGCAGTGGGCCCGCAGTGGGTCAGTCACCTGCTGCAACATCTCGTCGCGGCGATGTGGGCTGACAAGCGAGTTGGTACCGCGCTCGAGCGCGCGGCGGACACCTACCACGCCCGCCGCGAGCAGTTTCAGGCAGCGCTGGCAGAGCGCGGGATCGAGGTCACCGCACCCGCCGGCATTGCGGTCTGGATACCAGTGCCCGAGGAAGCGTCGGTCGTTCAGGGCCTGCTGACGGAGGGATGGGCCGTAATGCCAGGCGCTCCCTTCCGCTTGCAGAGTCCGCGCGCGATCCGGGTGACGACGAGCACCCTCACCGCCCCCGAGGCGGATGACCTCGCCGAGGCCATCCGCATGGCGTTGCTACCCAGCGGCGCCACCCGCACCGCCTGACTTCTCTACTCAGAGTGACGTGTCCTACTTGGAGTCGGAGTAGGGCGCATAGCGGTTGTGCAGCATCAGGTCGTTGCCGTCCGGATCGGTGAAGAAGGCCATATGACAAACGCCGGTATCGAAGGTCTCGCCGTTGAACTCGACCCCCTTGGCCTCGAGCTCCGCCCGCGCCGCGGCGACGTCGTCGACGTGCAGCGCCGGGTGCGCGTTTTTCTGCGGCGCGAACTCCATTCCCTGCCTGGCCGGCTCCCAGATCCCAAAGCAGGTCTCCCCCGCCCAGACCTCGTATTCCCCCTTCTCATCGGGTCGCAGGCCGAGGGTCTCGACGTAGAAGCGCCGCGAGCGCTCGGCGTCGGTCGATGGAACACCGATGAAGTCGGTCTTGGTGATCACGATTTCTCCAGTCTCGATTGAGGGCGATCTCGCGAAGGTAGCCGAGCGCTGTCAAAAGCACCAGGGCCGCCCGAAGGCGGCCCTGGTGAGGTGCTTGAACGAGCATGAAAGCAGCGTCCGGGTGGGACAAAGCCCGGCATTCCCTGCTCGCCGGTGCCCGGGGTGGATTCCACCGGGCGCCCCGAAACAGTGCGGCGCCTAGCGGCCCTGCACCTCCAGAGTCCCATTAAGCATGTGAATCAAGTTAGGACCACCTCCTTTCTCTGGTCCTCCGATTGAAGCAAATGAAGCAGTCGGCCGCCCGGCGGGGCTCAGCAGGCTGCCGCGACGCGACGGCGGGCGCGACGAAGAACGGCCGCCTGGGCACGCTTTGCCGCAAGCAGGCGGGCAGCCCTCGAGGTGCCGTCGGCCGCGTGGCGCCGCGCAGCGGCCAGGGAGACGAGACGGTTACGGGCCGCGTCACGCGCGGCCAAAGCGGCGAGGCACTGCGGCGAGACAGGTGGGGTGGCCGGTCCAGGCCCGGCGCTCGAGCCGAGGGCGGGTGGGGTCTGCGCTCCCCCGCCGTTGGGCTGAGGCAGTTCAGGTTTGGCTTCGGGTTCTGGTTCCGGTTCGTCTTCCGACCCAGCCGCCGCAATCGTGATCGTGCGTTGGGCGCTCGCCCGGTAGCCGAGCACCTCGGCGCCGCCCAGGGTCACCTCGTATTCGCCGGGCTCTTCGTAGACGTGGCTCGCTTCGGTGTCGGTGACGCTCTCGCCGTCGCCGAACTCGAGCAGCGGCGCGAACAGTTCTTCGGTCGGGGTCGATATTTCGACCGGTTCTCCAACGACGCCTTCGACCGGCACTTCAAGTTCGACTTCGGGCAGGCCTTCGGGGTCGTAGCCGGCCGCTTGCACGACGCTCGCGCAGCTTTTGCCGCAGGAGCCGGTCTGACTGATCCAAACCGCGGTCGCGTTGCCGTCGGCGGCGGTTGAATCGCCGGGGGCGTCGAGCACGACGACGGGGTCCACGCCCTGCTTGCCCTCTTCGGAGAGGTCGACCGACGCTTCCCATTCTTCTCCGGCCGGCTTGTAGGCGGCCTGCACGGTGGTGCTCGTTTCCTCTTGGCGCTGCCAGACCAAGGCGGCATTGCCGCCGGTGTCGAAGACGACGTCGGAGGGGAACGAGTTGGCACCGCTCGCCGACAGCTCGACCGGTGTCCCCCAACTACCGCCGGTGGCCCTGTAGGCGGCACGGACGAGGTCATAGCCACCTCCTTCACCCCCGCTGCCGGCCCAGGCGACGATCGCGTTCCCGTTCGGGTCGACGGCAGCGCGGACCGCTTCGACCGCTTCGCCTTCGGCCGAGACGTCGCTGGGCGCGCCCCAGGATCCGTCCACGGGTCGGTAGGCGGCACGAACAAATTCGTGGCCTTCGTCCTCTCCTCTCCAGGCGACCAACGAGTCGCCGGCGGCGTCGAGCGCGACGTATGGATTTCCCCCTGCTTCGCCTGGCTGCGAGACCAGGGTCGGCGATTCCCATTCGCCGCCTTCCGGTCGGTAGGCGCTTTCGACGACGTAGTGCGAGCCGTCGAAGTGCATCCAGACCACGGTGGTGTCGCCGCGGGCATCCATCGCCGCCTGCGGAGTGAAGCTTTCTTCAGGCGAGAGTGGCGCCGGAGCCTGCCAGCTGCCGGCGAATGGCCGAAAGGCCGTCTCGATCACTCCCGCGTCCTTCCAGACCGCCGTCGCCCGCCCTTCCCAGTCGACTGAAATCCACGGTTCGGGGGCGGCTCCCAGAGCCACCTCGCCAATGTCAGTCGGCGAGGTCCAGCTGCCGCCGGCCGGCCGGTCGACCGACTGTATGAGGAGCTTGGTGCCGGCGTAGCGTTCCCAGATGACCGTCACGTTGTTGTTGCGGTCTACGGCTATCCGCGGGGACTGGGCATCGTGCGCACCGGGCACGACTTCGCCTTCCAGTTCGGGCTCGGAGAGGTCTTCCGGGGCGCCCCAACTTTCGCCGGCGGGCCGGTAGGCGCTTTCGACCACGGTGTCGGTTCCGTTCCAGCGGTCCCAGACAGCGGTCGCGTTGCCTTCGGAATCGAGCACGACGTGGGGGCTCCCCGCGTGTTCGCCCGCTTCGGAGATGTCCACCGGCGGTAGCCACTCGGCTCCGGCCGGCGGCGCCAAGAGTGCGCACACCATCAGGACTAGCCCCAGGCACAAGGCCGCGGACTTCGCTCGACCCCTCATCGCGGGCTGACTATATGGGAGATATCGAGCGCATGCGCGGGAAAACCCCACCCGGGTAGCCTGGTTCGTCCGATGTCGAGCGAGAGCGATCACACCACGACGCTGCTGATCGGCGGCGAGGCGGTCGCCGGGGCAGGCGCCCCGATCGCGGTCGAGAACCCGTACACGACCGAGACGATCGTCGAGGTGAATTCGGCCTCGCCCGATCAGGTCGAGGCCGCCGTGACCGCCGCCCGCGAGGCCTGGCCCGCCTGGGCGAAAACGCCAGCCGGGGAGCGCTGCGAGCTACTGCACGAGGTGGCACGGCGGCTGCGCGCGGACGCCGAGGCCCTCGCCCGCACGATGACCGCCGAGGGCGGCAAGCCGCTGCTCGAGAACCGCGACGAGCTCGAGTGGACCGCGGCCGCCTTCGACTACTACGCCGAGATCGGCCGCGACCACGCCGGCCGCGTGATCCCGCCGATCGAGTCGAGCCAGCTGGCGCTGGTGGTCAAGGACCCGCTCGGCGTGGTCGGCTGCATCGTGCCCTGGAACTATCCGCTGCTGCTGCTCGCCTGGAAGGTGGCGCCGGCACTGGCAGCCGGCAACTGCGTCGTCTGCAAGCCCTCGGAGCTGACGCCGCTCTCGACCCTGATGCTGGGCGGCGCTTTCGAGCACCTGCCGGCCGGCGTGGTCAACCTGCTCGCCGGCGCCGGCGAGGTCGGCGCCGCGCTCGCCTCCCACCCTGATGTCGACTGCATCGCCTTCACCGGCTCGGTCGCCACCGGTAAGAAGGTCGCCGCCGCCTGCAGCGAGCGGATGGCGCGGATGAACCTCGAGATGGGCGGCAAGGACGCTTTCATCGTCTGCGCCGATGTCGCCCCGCAGCTGGAGATCGCCGCCCGCGGCGGTGCCTGGGCCGCCTTCCTCAACGCCGGCCAGGTCTGCACCTCGGCCGAGCGCTTCTACGTCGCCGAGGAGGTCTTCGACGATTACGTCAGCGCCTTCGTCGAGCACACCCGCAGCCTCGTCCTCGGCGACCCCTTCGAGGTCGCGACCGACATCGGCCCGATGGTCTCCGCCCCGCAGCGGGGCAAGGTGATCGCGCAGCTCGACGCGGCCCGGGCCGGCGGCGCCGAGATCCTTGTCGGCGGTGACGATGGCGGCACCGAGCGCGGCCACTTCCTCTCCCCCGCCGTCGTCACCGGCGCCGCACCCGACAGCGACCTGCTGCGCAAGGAGACCTTCGGCCCGGTCGCGCCGCTCGTGCCCGTCTCCTCGCTCGAGGAAGCGATCGAGCTCGCCAACGGCACCGAGTTCGGCCTCGGCGCCAACGTCTACACGGGGGACCTGGAGAACGCGATCCGCTGCATACGCGAGCTGCGCGCCGGCACGGTCTGGATCAACGACCCGCTGACCGACAACGACGCCGGTCCCTTCGGCGGCTTCAAGCAGTCCGGCCTGGGACGAGAGCTCGGCCGCGAGGGTCTCGAGGCCTTCCAGGAGACCAAGCACGTGCACATGGAGTCGAAGATCGAGCGCAAGGAGTGGTGGTACCCCTACCGCGAGTACGGGGCCTAAGCGCAAGTGCTCCAGCGAACTTCATGACTTGATCACAAAAAATTCCTAGATCGTTTTATTCTCCTCCGCAATCGACTAGGGGAGAGAACCATGGACGTATGGATCTACGCAGTTGTCGAGGGAGTCGGGGAGGTCGACGTCCTGCGCAGCCGGCCGGGCGCATTCGACCCCTCCTCGCGCACCATCGTTGTTCAGGCTGACGGCGAGCCGGCACCCCCGGGAGTTCAAATTGGTGGCCATTACAGGCTCCGCTTCTCCCCTACCGGCCGGCCCTTCCCGATCGAATGCACGGGAATCGAAGGCCTCAACTTCGTCTTTTTCTTCGAGATCGACCCGAGCCTGGTCCCTGACCCGTTTAAACCGCCGCAGAGCCCGACCGAGGTAAAAGTCGACTCGCTCGAAACACCCGAGATGAAAAAATTCCTCAAGCGCGCGCTGGAGCGCGGCGACCGCAGTGAAATCGAAGAGGGCGTCAACGGGATCCTCGACGACCTCAGGGCACTGATCGAGCTGGGGGACATCGCAGTTTCGGCGCTGGGCAGGTTCCTCGAATCGGTGATCGATCTGTTCAACCAAATTGCCGATCCGGAGGTGCGTGCGGAGGTCACCGAGGCGACCACGGAGGTGGTCGAGGCGACGGCCCAAGAGATCGGTCAGGACCCGGATCCCGGCGGAGACTCGACCGGCGGCGACGATGACGGGAGCGGTACCGGCGATCCAGGCGACGGGAACGGTGTGACCGACACGGGTGAGGTCGTCGATACCGGAGACGGCGACGACGGGACAGGGGACACCGGCGAGGTCGTCGACACGGGTGAGGTCGGCGGGACCGGGGACGAGATCGGCGTGGAGACAGGGCCCGGCGGCGAGGCAACCGACGGGATCATCGAAACCGATCCCGCCACCGACCCGGGCGGCGAGTCCGGAGGATCCGAGTCGTCGGGATCTGGGGGCGACGGCGGTGGCGGCGCCGAACCCGACTTCGGCCATGAAAAAATCCCGCGGATGGTTGTCGCAGAGCCCAATGAATTCGATCTGATCGAAGAAGAGGACGAGTGAGGCTAGCCGCAGTGCGCCAGCGCCTTGACGTAGAAGCGCTGGTAGTCGGGCCAGTGAGCGTCCCAGTAGCCACCCTCGTGGGCGCCCGGCCATGAGTGCGAGTTGAAGTCGGCGCCCCCCGCTTCCATCGCTTCGACGAAGCCTTCGTCGTAGACCCGGAAAGGGTCTTCGGTGCCGTAGTCGATCCAGACGTGGGCATCGCCAAACGCTTCGGGGTCTTCCTGGACTGTGCCGACGACGTCGTTGGCTTCGAAGTCGGCAGCGTCATCGAAGGCGCCCGGCGCGGTTTCGCCGCCTTCGAACCAGAGCGCCGGCGAGTGACCGCCGATGGCGCAGAACATGCCCGGGTGGTGCAGGGCTATGTCGAAGGCGCCGAAGCCGCCCATCGAGATGCCGCCGATCGCCAAGCGCTGCGGATCGACGCCGAAGCGCTTGATCACCCGCGGGATCACTTCTTCGCTGACCCAGGTGTCCCAGTCGCCGTCGGCGCGGTTGTGCCAGTAGCCGTGGACGCCGCCGGCGGGGAAGGCGATCACCGGCCCACGGCCGTGCAGCAACGGTAGGCCGCGCAGCACCGCGTGGTTGAAGGTGCCCTCGTAGCCGCCGCGACCGTGCAGGTAGACCAGCAGCCCCCGCTTGCCGCGCGGGCCGGCGCGCGGCGGCACGATCACGTTGACCCCGAGGTCGCGGCCGACGGCTCGGCTGTGGATCTCCAGATGGACGAGCTGGTCGCCGTTGCGCTTCGCGAGCTCAGCGTTGCTCGGGCCGAAGATCGCATCCGAGAAAGCCAGGTAGGCGGCCGCCAGCAGCACCAGCCCGATCGCCCCCGCGGCGATCGCCCGCCGCCGCCTCACCTGCGCCCGCGTCGGGCGCCTCGCCACGTTCATGCCGCCTCAGCCTACGATGGTGAGATGACGCGGGGGGGAATCTTGGTCGCGACCTTTGCTGCGCTCGCGCTGCTCGTTCCGCAGGCTGCTCTCGGGCGAGACAAAGGCGCCGTCGGACCTCAGGCGGCCATTCCCCAGCAGGGAACCACGATCGGCTTCTGGGCGGGCGAGGCTGTGCCGGGCACGGACTGGGACTCTCCCGGCACCTACTGGAAGCGCCGTGACCTGCACGCCTACACCCCGTATCTCTGGCGCGTCCTGCAGCAGAACCAGATCCCGCTCTACTTCAACCTCCGCTACAAGCGCGACTTCGGGCCGGTCCCGCCGGGCAAGCCCCACCGCCGCGACGCGCTGAAGATCATCCGCAAGGCCAACCGGCTTGGGGTGCCGGTCTGGGCCTGGGTCCTGATCCCCTACAGCGATGGCTACTGGGCCTGGGAGGGGGCGGCGGCGGAGCAGTTCGCCGCCACCAAGTCGCTGGTCGCCTGGGCCCGCAAGAAGCACGTGCAGTTCCGCGGCGTCGCCCTCGATCCCGAGCCCCGCGTCCGCACCCCGTTCGAAACGGCGGCCTCGATCGTCGGTGGCGGCAGTGACGCCACGCTCGCCGCGCTCTTTAAGCAGTCGATCGATCCGACCGGCCAGTGCGTTGCTTGGCACGGCTACGCCCGCATCGTGCGCTGGGCCAAACGCCACGATGTCAGGATCGTCGCGGCGCCGGCACCGGCAGCGCTCGACGACATCAAGGACCACCGGCTCGCCCTCCAGGACGCGACCGGGTTCATCCTGCCGAACGCCCCCTGGGACGAGCTCTACTTCCAGGCCTATCGCAGCGTCTTCGCCTACCACTCGGGACGGGACCCCGGGCCCGGAATCGTCTCTTCCTACCTGCGCTCCGCCCGCCACGCCTTCGGTCGCGCTGGACAGATCAGCCTCGGCTCCGCCGGCCGCGGTCCCTACCGCCACTTCTCGAAGCTGCTCAACGACGTCCGCCTCGCGGCTACCCTCGGCGCCCGCGAAGTGCCGATCTACTCGCTGGAGAGGACCCTGCGCGCATACGGAGGCCCGCGGGCGCTGATCCGCCTGGTTGAGGCCGCCCGGCACCCCTTCCGGGGACAAGCGGCGACCAAGTCGACCGCGCCCACCTCCGGGGCCACCAAGCTCCGCAGGGCGATCCGCCGCAGCGATATCGCCGCGACCTTCAACACGCCCCGGGTCACCGCCAGCCACGGCGCCGAACTGCCGCCGAACCGCTGGCCCAACGGCTGTCGCCAAGGTAGGTCAGCGACGGCGGTGCCGGCCTATTCCGGCACCGCCGTGCTCCAGCGCTAGCCGGTCACCCCGTGCACCACCGGGTAGTAGCCACTGGCGTGACCGGTGATCTTCGGGTGATAGCTCTCACCTGTCGGGGTGGAGAGCCCGTTGATCCACTCGGTCGAGGAGCCGCCGCCACCGGCGCAGACCGCGTGGCCGATGAAGGGCGGGATCACGTCGCGGAAGACGAAGTTCGCGCCCGCCCGCGTCGCCGCTGCGCTGAGCGCGTTCTTCAGCTGGTCGGCGGTTTCGTTCAGCCGCGTCTCCTCGCTGGGGCTGAAGAAGGTGAGCGCGTTGCAGTCTTCGCCGTTGAAAAGGCGCGGGTAATCGAGCACGATCACTTTCGCAATCGATGAGTGCGACTTGATCGCGTTGTTGACCAGGTCGAGCCGGCCCGGCAGCGTGTTTTTGATGTAGGCCTGGGCGGTGTTGATCGCCCCGTTGCAGTCAGAGGCCCAGGACGGCAGCGCGCATTCGGTGATCACGCTCGAGAAGCCGGCGTCGTTGCCGCCGATTGTGTAGGTGACCCAGTTGGTGTCGCTGGTGACACTGGCCACCTGGGTGTTGAGGACGTTCGCAGTCGTTGCCCCGGAGCAGGCGGCGTCGACGAAGGTCCAGGTCGGGTGCGCTTCGTGCAGCAGGTACGGATAGGCGTAGACCGAGCGCTGGCAGGTCGGTTCGAAGTACGTGCGCGTCCCGGTGCCGGACGAATACGAGTCCCCCAGCGCGACGTACTTCGTCGCCCAGGCTGAACTCGCAAGCGCGGCGAAAACCGCGAACACGCAGAGAACTGCGGCAATGCGACTCCACTTCATTTGACTCTCCTCCTCGTCGATCAGCCGGGTTCCCTGCCCAGCAGCCCACGGCCACAGCTCCCGATGCCGGCCTGGTGGCTAATCGATCAATTATTCCTGAGCGGAGAGGAAGACGACTTGCGGGTCAAACCGCGCGTCAACGCCGAACCCGGTAGCGCAAGTGGGTGATCCCAGACTCTCCCTCGAGCACCCGGGTGCGCTCCAGCTCGATGTGCTCGGCACCGAGGCCCTCAAAGAGTCGCCGGCCGTCGCCCAGTAGCACCGGAATCAGGTGGATCTGCAGCTCGTCGAGAACGCCGGCGGCGAGGGCCAACTGCGCGGTGCCAACGCCGTGGACCAGCACGTCTTTCTCTCCGGCAGCGTCCTTCGCCCGGGCCATCGCCGTCTCGACGTCGCTGACGTAGGTCACCAGCGGCCACTGCGCCACCTCGGCGCTGGGCTGACTGCGGCTGAGGATGATGATCGGTACGCCGTCGTGGTGGTCGCCGCCCCAGCCACCCGCGGGCTCAAAAGTACCCCGGCCAGCGACAACCGCGCCGGTAGCCATCGCCTCGTCCATCATCGCGCCATTGGCCCCCTCGGGTCGGCCAGGCACTCCTCCGTGACCGGTTGCGGCGCCCGCCGAGAACCACTCGTGCAGGCGCTCCCCGCCGTCGCCGAGGCCGTTGTCCGGGCTCTCGTTGGGACCGGCGACGAATCCATCCAGTGACATCGACATGTAGAGAACGGTTGCGGACACGGTGTTTCCTCCTGCTGCCGCTACGCGGCCTCGGTTTGACGCGGCACGTAGACGTGGCCGACCGCGCCGGTCGAGAACCGATGTGCCTCGACCAAGTCGAGCGCCAGTCGCGCTGGCAGCTCGCTGAATATCGCCAAGCCGCGCCCAAGTGCCGCGGGGTGGACGACGAAGCGGTACTCGTCGACCAGGCCCTCTCGCACCAACGCCCGCGCGAATTGCGCGCCGCCATGGGCGAGCAGATAGCCGCCTTCCTCAGCCTTCAGCGCCGCGATCTCGGTGTTGAGATCGCCGGAGGCGATCCGCGCTGGCGACCAACTGGCCTGCTCCAGAGTCTTGGAGAAGACGACCTTGGGAATCTCGTTCATCGGCGCGGCGTAGTCGCTGTCCGAATTGGGCCAGACGCTGGCCATGTCCTCGTAGCTGATGCGGCCCATCAGGTGCGCTCCCGCGTTCCACAGCGAGTCGAGCTTCCAGCGCTTGGCTGCCTCGTCCTCTCCCGTATAGCCCCAATCGTGGGCGCCGTCGGAGTTGGCGACGAAGCCATCGATCGAGATCCCCATGTGCAAGATCAGCTTGCGCATCGATCCTCGCCTACCCGGAGGCGGCCTTCTTCAACGCGGCCCGTCGGTGTGGACAAACAGCACCGGGTCGCCAAGGCGGCCCTCCTCGCGCAGCTCCAGCAGGCCGGCCATCGCCTTTGCGGTGTAGACGGGGTCGAGCGAGAGCCCCTCTTCGGCGGCGAGCGCGGCGGCTCGTTCGGCGGCCTCGGTGGGGTGCCCGTAGCCGGCGCCGATCTGGTCGCGAGTCAGGTCGAGCATGCCGGGTCCGAGCTGGAGCGGGCCGAGGCGCGCTCCCCGGCGTTCCAGCAAGGCCGCGGTGCGCCGGGCGAGGCGGGCGAACACCGGCGCATCGAGGCGCAGCTGATCGTTGACCACGATTCCGACCACGCGACTGCGCAGGCCGGCGATCTGGAAGCCGAGGGCGAGACCGGCCGCGGTGCCGCCGGTGCCGACCGCGACGACGACGTGCGCCGGCTCGGGCAGCGAGCCGTCCTCGACCTGGGCGGCGATCTCCAGCGCCGCCTCGACGTAGCCGAGCGCTCCGACCGGCGAGGAGCCGCCGGCCGGCAGCAGATAGGGCGGCCGGCCCCCGCGAGCGTTGCGGGCGAGCAACCAGGGCAGCATCGCCACGGTGCGCCGCTTCGTGTGGGTGCGGTGGATGCGCGCCCCTGAGGCCTCGAGCCGAGCGAGCTGGGCCCGAACGTGGTCGTCGACCGGCTGGTCGACGAGCGCCAACGCGGTCGCGAGCCCGTGTTCGCGGGAGTAGAGCGCGGTAGCCAGCCCCCAGTTCGTGCCGAGGCCGCCGAAGGTGAGGATCGAGCGGCGCCGGCGCCGCTTGGCATCAGGAATCAGCCACTCGAGCTTGCGCACCTTGTTGCCGCCCCAGCCGCCCGAGCCGAAAGCGCCGTCTTCCTTGACCCAGATGCCGAGGCCGGTCAACTCGCGCAGCGGCGTCGGCCGCTCGGACAGCGGCAAATGCGGAAGGGTCTCGGTAAGAGCGGGGAAACGTTCGTGCAGCCAGGGCGTCACCGCTGCAGAGTCAACACCACCGTTTGACTCGCCACCTCGGCGGAGGCATCTGTCGCCTTGCCGGCGATCTTCAGCTTCGCTTTTGACAGGCTCCGCAGCGCTTCGCGACCCTGCTTAGAGAGCGTCAGCGCCTCGTGTTTTTCGCCCGGCCCACCGAAGCTGATCGTCTTGGCCTTGAACACCTCGACCGACTTCACCTGCGGCACGCCCTTGGCGCGGACAGTCAGTTTCACCCGGCCAGTGAAGACGACCTTTGCCGCTTTGCTCACCTCCGCGGTGACGGTCAGCTTCCCGGTCCGCAGCAGCTCGCGCAAAGACTCCTTCTGGGCGCTGAGGGAAAGCTCGATCCCGAAGAGCGGCGTTGGGGGTTCAGACGAGGGTTCCGCGGGAGGTGGCGGGGACTCGAGCTTTGGCGTGACCGTGTAATCGATCGAGGTGCTGCCGGTCAGGCCGTCTTTGGAGAGAGCGGTCACCGTGTAGGTGTGGGGTCCCACCGTCGAGGTGTCCAGGTGGCCAAACCCCCCGCTTCCGGTTTTGATGCCGTTCGAGTCGCTGCACGAGGACATGCCGAACCCGCCCGCTCCCTCGCTGCACGAGAAAGCTGTCGACACAGATTGTCCGGCGACATAGGTGCTTCCCGCATCCGGGGCCGAGATTTCCGCCGTCGGGGGCACCGCGATCGTCAGGCTCACCTGGGCGGTCGCGTAGTCGCCGGCGGTATCGGCAACTCGGTAGGCAAAGGAGTCACCGCCGGCATAGCCGGAGGTTGGCACGTAAGCGAAGGAGCCATCGTCATTCACCGTCAACGAACCATGGGCGGGCGGGCTGGCCACGCTCGCCGTAAGCGAATCGCCGTCCGGACCGGGGGCGCCGGAGAGCAAGCCCGACCCAACAGGCACGACTAGCTCCTGGTCCTGCAGCGTCAGGTAGCTGCGTTTCCCCGGCGTGATCGGATTTGCGTAGGCAATGGAGACTTCCCCGTCGGAGCGCCGGAAGCCATTGGAGATCGTGGCCGTGATCCCAGCTGCGGCAAAGCTGGAGCCCCCGCCGCCGCCGCCTGATCCCGCGCGATCCCCACACCCGTCACCGGCGCCGCCACCACCCTGGCGGCCGCCAACGTAGCCCCCGCCGCCGCCGGCGCCGGCCCCCGAAACGCCGCCGCCGCCGGCAAAGCTGCCACCGGGAGCGCCGGCACCGCCGGCACTGGCGCCCCCCGGACAGGTGCTGGTCCCGATTACTTCCCCTCCAGCGCCACCGGCGCCACCTTCGCCGCCCGACGGACCGCCGCTTCCCGACGCCAAGATCGCCCCATGCGCTTCCGTCGCGACGCCGGCCGCGCCCCGGGTGCCGTCCTTCCCTCCACTGCCGCCGCTGCCGCCGCCGGGTTCCGTCCCACCCATCGAGTTGAACCCACTCGCCCCTTTGCCCCCGCCACCACCGGCGAGCAGCATCAGCGTTGAGCCAAACGACACGGAGCTAAAGCCTCCCCCACCGCCGCCCAGGCCCCCGTTGCCGCCGCCATTGAAGCCACCCCCGCCTCCTGCGGTAACGGCCTTGCCGGCACCACCGACGCTCACGGCCACGTCCTCGCCGGCCGCTAGGGACCCGAGAGTCGCGATGACCCGGGCGCCGCGACCAAGGATGCTCTGAGGCGAGTCGCTGCCTCCCCTGGCCCCTTCAACGGTGAAGTCGGCTTTGCCGACGCCGGGCGGCACCGTCCACGTTGCCGCCGTCCCCGTGTACCTGAACGTGACCCCACACGAACCACCCGCGCAGGATGGCCCCGAAACTCCGGGGACGGTCGTCGTCGCCGAATCGGACGCGGCGCTGCGGTTCCCGGCCGCGTCTTCCGCGTAGACGACGTACTCGTGATCGCCGACGGAGGCAAGAGGATCGAGGAAGCCGACTTCGGTGGGGGACGCGAGTTCGCTGCCATCGCGAAGGACGATGTAGTTCTCAACGCCGACGTTGTCGTCGCTCGCGGTCCATTCCAGTTCCACTCCCTTCAGTCCGACCGTCGCCGTGAGGTTGGATGGCGCCGTGGGCGGCTCTTCATCGGGCTCAGCCGTCGCAGTCGCGGGATCGGAGGCGGCGCTGCGGTTCCCGCTCGCGTCTTCCGCGTAGACGACGTATTCGTGATCGCCGACCGGAGCCGGGGCATCGAGGAAGCTGGTCTCTGCCGTGGTCCCGACCTCACTGCCATCGCGGAAGACGCGGTAGCGCTCGACGCCGAAGTTGTCGCTGCTCGCGCTCCATTGCAGTTGCACCTGTTCCTCCCCACCGGTGGCCGTGAGACCAGATGGGATGCTGGGTGCTTCTTCGTCGAGCGTGATCGTCACCGCCGCGTTCCCCCCACCCGCCGAGAGGGTTTTGACCTGAACCGGACCGCCATTGAAGGTCTCCCCCGCCGCCAGCGGCGCGTCCTGGAAGGTGGCGGTTGCAGGATTTGCGTCGAGCAGCAACGTTTCCGGCGAGTAGCCCGCCGGGTTGGGGGCGACCCGGATCGAGACACCGGTATCGGTCGCGTCAGCGACGCTCTCGAAGACGCCACCACTCTCCCTCACTTCGAGGTAATACCAAGAGGTGACATCGCCATTGAGCGATCTTTCCCTGGGGATGCGCAAGACCGTCGGATCGGTGGTGGGATGCAACGCAGAGCGCATCGAGTAGGTGCCGGAGGCATCGAGCGTCTCGATGTTTTCGGGCTTGAGGATGCCGAGCCGGGCGAGGTTCCAACCGCTGTTGTGCCGCGAAGCCGAGGCACTCCCCATGACGTCAAAAGGGTCTCCATACTCGGCCACGGCGCAGCTATCGCTGATCTGAACCCTGACCCCGCCGGCGGTGCAGGTCCAGCTGCCGGCATGCCAGAGGCCAAGGGCGTGGCCCAGCTCGTGAATGACCACCCCGACTCCGAAGTTCCCGTTGATCAGCACCCCTACAGGGCCGCCGCCGCCGATCGGCCCGCTTCCGCCGCCAACGCCCGCCAGGCCACTCCAGGGACAACTGAACTGGGTCGGGAACATGTAGACCAAGTTCTGGTAGGCGGCCAGTTCCATCCCGGCGCTCGTCGCCGCTTCGTCGGCTTTCTTGACCCATTCTTCGTAGTCACAGCCGCCCACGGGCGTGTTGAGCGTGAACCAGCCGAACACGTCCCCGTCAGCGCGGAGATCGCCCGTCAGGGAGATGCCGCCGTAGGACTCCTCTTCGTAGAAGACGTTGGCCGATTGGGAGTCGGTGAAGACCTCCGTGCGAGCCCCGGCGACGGACCAAGGCTGCCTGGAATCGCTGGAGAAGTTGATCAGGATCACCCCAACCTTGCGCGGTCCTGGGGCGATCGCCGCCCTCTCGGGGCCCGCGCTCCGCGCCGCACCCACAACCTTGTCGAAGCTGGCTCGTGCCGTCGCCGTCCCAGCGCCCGGGCAGAGGACGAGCAAGAAAGCGCACGCCACGCACGCCGCAATCGCGCGTACCCCAAGGGAATCCGAAGACCGAAACGCGCTCTTTCCCCCTGGTGCCATATCCCCCTCGACAGCCCGGTCTATAAACGACCGGTTCCGTAAGCAGGGAGATTGTAGATTGCCCGCGCCCTCATCCCAAGAAAGAGAAGTCCGGGGCTGGCGCGCGCTATTCCGGATCGGCGCGCGCTACGCGAACGAGCACGTGGTGGGTGCTCGCCTCTTCACGCGAGAGCTTGATGTGAACCGTCGCGGTGGCGCCAGACCTGATCGAGACCTCGCGACTATGTAGTCGCTTGCCCTTGCCGCTGCGCAAAACCAGCCGTCCCTTACAACGACCGTCGGCGCTGCAGCGGATGGTGACGCCGACCGTGCGGCGGTGACGGCGACTACTGAGCACTCGCGGACGCGGTGGCCAGACGACGCCTGGGGCTGCGCGCCGCGAAGGGTCGACGTCAGCCCAGTCCTCTACATCCCGCCAAACGCCGTATCCCTGCGCAAGTTCCTGCCGCACCACGCTCTTGGGGGAGGTGAGCTTCATCACCCCCCAGGGCACGGTCACCACCACGACCACGATCACCAGCGGTTTCCATGGGAAAGGCTTCCACTTGATCGGGTCACGAAGATGGTGTTGGTACAGGGAGCCGGCGCCATCGAGGATCCGTTCGGCTACCCCGCCGACCATCATGACCGCCTGCCCTGGCGCCTGATCCTGTTTCTGGCGCGCGGTCGTCAGCAGATAGTCGGGCAGTAGGACGATCCCGACGATCGCGTCGATCAGCCTCGCCGCCCCACGGCAAAACGCGTGCCAGAGGTTCGGCAAACCCCGCTGAATGAAGACGAACCAGAGAATCAGCAGAACAAGGCCGATGAAGACACCCGGCCGTAGGAAATCGGGCAGGACGGTGACCACGTTGACCAGCCACCGCGCAGGTGCGAACAGGATCATCGGCTACCGGGTCCAGTCGCTGTCGGAGCCACTCTCCCCTTGGTTGTCCTCGCCAGAGCTGTCCTCGGTTGTCGTCTCGCCCTCCTCCGTGGTCTCGGTTTCCACGGTTTCGGCGTCGACAATGTGCTCCTCGGCCTCGGGAGCCGCCCCGACCTCCTTGCTTTCGGTGCCGGCGCCAAGCGCGTGCTGGGGATTGCCGTACTGCTTTTCCAAGGCGCTGATCGCGTTGTGGATCGCGTCGTCTTCGGCGAAATAGCCTTTGTTGATCGCCTCCCGCAGGGTTTCGACGATCGCCGCCCGTCCCTGCGCTTCGATCTGGTCGAACTGCCCGGCGACTCGATCGATGTTCTCGCGGCTGGGATCGGCTGCAATTCGCGCCAACGCCCGCTTTTCCGGATCGGCGAGGTGGTTTGCAAAGCCGTCCTCCCAGACCCTGCGCACCATCATCTCGTTTTTTGCCTTGGCTACCTCACTCTTACCGTCGGCATCAGCGAGTGCCACCGCTCGAATCTTCGTCATCAGCTCCTTGCGGTGCTCCTCGGTCGCCCGGTCAAGCTCAACGGCCACCGAGCTCACTTTGACGCTGAGCCAGGCGGGCATCTTTGGAACGGACCCGATCAGGCTTTCCAGGTTCCTGTCCGCGGTCACTCGCAGCTCGTTCAGCACCGTGACGGGATCCTCGTCTTCGCCTGGCGCCGACGAGCCGGCGTGCGCTTTGCGGATCGCGTTCTGCAGAGTCGGGCGAATGATCTCCTCGACGCTCTCGGCCCCCTCCCTCACCACCCCAACGGGGTCGGTGACCGTAGCGGAGACGTCAACCACGGCGAGGAAGCCGGCCAGCCCACTTGGATCGGGAAATGAGATCTCGTACTCCAGCGTGTGACTGCGAACGTCCACCTTCACCCAGCCATGCGCCCGCGACCAGTATTTCTGACCAGCCGTCAACTCTTCAATCGGAGCACCGTTGGCATCGAGCAGAATACGCACGAAGCCGGGTGCGATCGGTGCAATCTCCCGTCGCCTCCTCAGCTTCGAGAAAATCCCGGCCTCGTGCTCGAGCTCCCCTTGCTCGGCGATCGGTGAGAAGTCATTCGATTTCACTGGACTTGCCTCCCTTGCCCTGTTCGTAAAACGTTTCGTGCAGGGAGCGGGCAACGTCTTGGAGCTGCCCCCCCTTGCGGTCCTCGGCTTTCAGCAACTGCTTCAACTGCGACCCGAGTTGGGGCGTCCGCCCGCGCTCGGACGCAGCCGACTTCATCTCCCGGATCAAGCGCTCAACGACATCCCGGCTGACCCTCCCGGCCGCCGTCGCTTTCAGCAGGTTGAGCATCGCGCGCTGGGCGCTCGCCCGACCTTCGTTGCTATCGAAGGCTCGGGCAAGGAGCGCCGCCAACCCGGCAAAAGTCTCCCGCTCGGAGTCCTCCAACAAGGCGTCGAGTGACTCGCGCGCCCTGGCCCTTCCGCTCGTCAGTCCCGCGACGACCGCCGGCAGGATCGCGTAGGCCCGCAGCACTTCGACTTTGGACTCGACGGCGCTGAGCAGGGCCATCGCGGTGGCGCGCGACCGACCGGCATCGCGGCCGCCGGCGAAAAGCGCGGCCAACGATGCGTCAGCGAGCTCTTGCAGCTCCGGTCCCGCCCACCCCGCTTCCCAAAGGTGGGAAACGGCGGCGGCGCTGGGGTCCCAGATGCCGAGTGGGCCACCGTAAGCCGCGATTGCCGCCGCGCGCAGCGCTTCGCTGTTCGAGTGCGACCACTGCTTGACCAGGCGCCGTGCGGCAGTCGGGTCGGCGCCGATCAGCATCGGGATGCCGAGCGCGAAGCCCGCCGCGTTGCGGAGTCCGCCGCTCCCCTCGAGCGCCCAAGGCCGCAGCAGTTCCCGCTCGATCGTCAACGGATCGCGGGCAAAGAGCACCCCGGCGGCGCGAGCGGCGACGTAGGCGAGCCGGTTGTTCGAGCTGGTCGGGAGCTCAAGCAGCCACTGCAGGAACGGGCGGCGGAACTCACCACCAAGGTGGCACCAGAGATAGGTGATCACGCCGTCCTGAGTGTGGGGAGGGCAGATCTCAACGATCTCCGTCTCCTGCCAGCCGAAGTAGGTCGGCACATACTCCTGGCGATAGTGGGCCAGGCCGGGCGGCCAAAGCTTTTCCCTGGCCCCGAAGCGAGGCGACTCCGTAGGTGGCTCGACCTCGCCCTCGAGCAGGCTCCCCAGGTACTCGGCAACGTCGTCGAAGTCGGAGCTGGGCTGCCCGTCAAGACAGGCCGCAGCCGTGAGGGCAGCAAGGCGACTCGCATCCGGTCGCTCGCCGAGCCACTCATCCAAGACCTGAGACTGGCCGCCGATCATCGCCGCCAGATGCTCGGCGTCTTCCGCCGTCGCCGCCAAGGCAATCAACTGCGTGACGGTCGCCGGGCCGACCGGCTGTGGCAACAGCGCCCGCGCCGCTTGGCAGCGGGCGCGCTCCTCCTCACCGAGATCGCTCCGCTTCGCCAGTGCCTCGATCATCGCCTCACTGTCCGGAGGGACGCCCTCAACCACCGGTAGCTCATGATCGGTGGCAAGGTGCCGCTGGGAGCGAGTCGTAAATACCACCGCCGCTTTCGCCGGCAGCACACTGTGAAGGTGGCGCAGGCGATAGCCCGCCAGCGAGGTCAGTGTCTCGCTGTCAATCGACTCGACCAACACACCGACGCTTTCCTTCTTGCAGACTCTCTGCACGGTCTTGACAAGGTCCGCTGCCGCAAGGGCACCGGGGAGTTCGACGATTGATTTGTGACCAGTGCGGTGAAGCGCAACGGTCGCGGTTACCCGATTGCCACAACCGTCCCCCACCAACAGTGCCAACCGGTGCTCTTCGAGCGCCTTCATGGTGGGAGCGAAGGAGGGAGGATCGACGAACCCTTTGCTCAGCTCACCGGCCAGGGGAGTGATGTCCATGGTGGGAACGGCGGCGCCTTTGTCACCGTCGATCGAGCCGATGAAGTCGCCCTCGACGTTGATCCTGTTCTGACTGAAGGCGTTCCGCGCGGCCACCGATGCGCTTGGCTCGATGCCTACCTCAGCCGCCTCGTTGTTGTGTTCCGCAGCTTCCTCCTCCGCGGGCTTGGCAGGGCCAGCCGACGCAGCCGACTCGGGGCTGGCGTCGCCCTCGGGAGGGTCGGGCTGCTGCTCGGACTCGGGAGCGCCCTGGACTGACTCGGCGCTCTCGGTCACCCGTGGAAGTCGCCTAAGACGTTGATCGAGTTGCCGATGTAGTTTTTCTCGCCCTTCACCTGGATGCCGTAGTTGTCGCGACCGGCGCCGAAGACCGTCACGGCGTGCAGCAGGTCGCTTTCGCTTACCGTGCCTTTGTCGAGCTCCCCGCGCAGCGCGGCCGCCACCGCCTCCCTGTCGGCGCCCTCACCGCCCAGAGCCCTGCGCACCGCATCCAGCACTCGCCGAGCCGCAGCGGCAGCTCCCTCGCCAGCCTGGCGCATTGCCTCCCCCACGGCGCCATCCGCACCGGCAGCGAGCAGCGGAGCAAGTACCTGGGCGGCATCCAGCACGGGGTCGCTCATGCAGCGAGACCTTAGCCGTTCCTAAAAACAACCGCACCATCGGAATCCGTTTGAAAAGGAGGGAATTCTTCTGAGGACAGGTAAGCCTTTACGCACTGGCATGGGCAGCGGAGGGTGGAATCTCCACTCCGGGATTTAAGGGCCCGTGGCGACGAGCTCCTTCGAAATTGGTACCCGTTCCTCTGCCTGCGCCGCGGCGATCGCCTAGCGCAGGTTCACCCGACGTAGTCCGCCAGGTGCTCGCCCGTAAGGGTGGAGCGCTTGGCGACCAGGTCGGCGGGTGTGCCCTTGAAGACGACCTCGCCGCCGTCGTGGCCGGCACCGGGGCCGAGGTCGATGATCCAGTCGGCGTGCGCCATCACCGCCTGATGGTGCTCGATCACGATCACCGACTTGCCGGAGTCGACCAGGCGGTCGAGCAGGCCGAGCAGCTGCTCGACGTCGGCGAGGTGGAGGCCGGTGGTCGGCTCGTCGAGGACGTAGACGCCGCCCTTCTCGGCCATGCGAGTGGCCAGCTTCAGCCGCTGGCGCTCGCCGCCGGAGAGCGTGGTCAGCGGCTGGCCGATGTTGAGGTAGCCGAGGCCGACGTCGGCGAGCCGCTCGAGGATCTTGTGCGCGGCCGGGATGCTGGCTTTGGCACCGTCGGCGAAGAACTCCTCGGCCTCGCTCACCGACATCGCCAGCACCTCGCTGATGTCCTTGCCACCGAACTTGTACTTGAGCACCTCGGCCTGGAATCGCTTCCCCTCGCACTCCTCGCAGGTAGTGGCAACGCCGGCCATCACCGCCAGGTCGGTGTAGATGACGCCGGCGCCGTTGCAGGTAGGGCAGGCGCCTTCGGAGTTGGCGCTAAACAGTCCCGGCTTGACGTCGTTGGCCTTGGCGAAGGCTTTGCGGATCGGGTCAAGCAGGCCGGTGTAGGTCGCTGGGTTGCTGCGCCGCGAGCCGCGGATCGGGGCCTGATCGACCGACACCACCCCGTCCCGGCCCGAGACCGAGCCGTCGATCAGCGAGCTCTTGCCCGAACCCGCCACCCCGGTGAGAACGACCAATACGCCAAGCGGAATGTCGACGTCGACATCCCGCAGGTTGTTGGTGTCGGCACCGCGCACCTCCATCGCCTGCGAGGACTCGCGCACCGTCTCCTTGAGGCTGGCGCGGTCGTCGAAATGGCGGCCGGTGATGGTCTTGCTCCGCTGCAGCCCCTTGACCGTGCCCTCGAAGCAAACGGTGCCGCCCTCGCTGCCGGCGCCGGGGCCAAGGTCGACCACGTGGTCGGCAATCGCGACCGTCTCCGGCTTGTGCTCGACGACGAGCACCGTGTTGCCCTTGTCGCGCAGCTGCAACAGCAGCTCGTTCATCCGCTGGATGTCGTGCGGGTGCAGCCCGATCGTCGGCTCGTCAAATACATAGGTGACGTCGGTCAGCGAGGAGCCCAGTTGGCGGATCATCTTGATCCGCTGCGCCTCGCCACCCGAGAGCGTGCCCGAGGCGCGATCGAGGCTGAGGTAGCCGAGCCCGATCTCGACGAACGAGTCGAGGGTGCCCTGCAGGCTCGCCACCAGCGGCGCCACCGCCGGTTTGTCCAGTCCCCGCACCCACTCGGCCAGGTCGCTGATCTGCATCGCGCAGACGTCGGCGATGCTCTTGCGCTTGATCTTCGCGGAGCGCGCCTCTTTGCTGAGCCGCGTGCCCTCGCACTCGGGACAGGTGGTGAAGGTCACCGCCCGCTCGACGAAGGCGCGGACGTGAGACTGCAGCGAGTCGACGTCTTTGGAGAGGAAGGACCTCTGGATCTTCGTGATCAGGCCTTCGTAGGTCAGGTTGATCTCGTCGACCTTGATTTTGGTCGGCTCCTTGTGGAGCAGGGCGTCGAGTTCTTTCTTGGTGAACTTGGCGATCGGCTTGTCCGGGTCGAAGAAGCCGCAGCCCCTGAAAATGCGGCCGTACCAGCCGTCCATGCTGTAGCCGGGGATGGTCAGGGCGCCCTCGTTGAGCGACTTGCTCGCGTCGTAGAGCTGGGTCAGGTCGAAATCAGTGACCGAGCCCCGCCCTTCGCAGCGCGTGCACATGCCGCCGATGCGATTGAAGCTCGCTACCGTCGTCTTCTTCGTGCCGCGTTCGACCGTGATCGCACCTTTCGCCCGCACCGAGGCGACGTTGAAGGAAAACGCGTTGGGCGAGCCGACGTGCGGTTTACCGAGCCGGCTGAAGAGGATGCGCAGCATCGCGTTGGCATCGGTGGCGGTGCCGACCGTGGAGCGAACGTCGGCGCCCATCCGCTCTTGGTCGACGAGGATCGCCGTGGTAAGCCCCTCGAGCACGTCGACCTCGGGCCGCGCCTGCGTCGGCATGAAGCCCTGCACGAAGGTGCTGTAGGTCTCGTTGATCAGCCGCTGCGACTCGGCCGCGATCGTGCCGAAGACCAGCGAGCTCTTGCCCGAGCCGGAGACGCCGGTGAACGCGGTCAGCCGCCGCTTCGGGATCTCGACGTCGACGTCCTTGAGGTTGTTGACCCGGGCGCCGAGCACGCGGATCAAGTCATGGCCGTCGGCGGCGGGCACTACGCGGGCGGCTGGTCGATGCGGATCATGTTGCCCGAGGGGTCGCGCAGGGCGAAGTCCCGCGTGCCCCAGGGCTGGTCGGTCGGCTCCTGCACGATCTCGGCGCCCGAGGCGTCGACCTTCTCGAAGGTCGAGTCGAGGTCATCGCTGTGGAAGTGGACGCCGTTGAGGGCACCCTTGGCGATCAGAGCGGAGAGCGCGTCCTGGTCGGCGGGGCTGCCGTTCAGGTAGTTGGTGAGGACGATCGCGACGCCGGGTTGGGACTCGGCGCCGACGGTGATCCAGCGGAACTCGCCTTTGGCGACGTCGTTGCGCAGCTCGAGGCCGAGCGTGTCGCGGTAGAAGGCCAGCGCCTGGTCGGGGTCATGGACTAGTACGAAGCATTGGGAGAGTGTGAGGTTCATGCGGCAAGGCTAGGGAGCTAGGGCCACGGGCGTTTGTCCATTCCTGCTCGGCTCGCGGCTCGGCCGGGTGAGGTCCTTGGCGATGCAGCCGGGCACCCCCGCGAGCGCGCCGTGGTCACGGGCCCGATAGGCCGTTGGCGTCTCCCCCACCAGCTGTGTGAAGCGCGTGCTGAACGAGCCGAGCGACGTACAGCCGACCTCCATGCAGGCCTCGGTCACCGAGATGTCGCCGCGGCGCAGCAGCGCCTTCGCCCGCTCGATTCGCCGCGTCATCAGGTACCCGTAGGGCGTCTCGCCGTAGGCGGCGCGGAACTGTCGCGAGAAGTGCGCGCTCGACATCAGCGCGGTGCGAGCGAGCGCGGCGACGTCAAGCGGCCGCGCGTACTCGCGGTCCATCTGATCGCGAGCGCGGCGCAGGTGCGCGAGGTTGTCGAGCTCCTCAGGCGTCACGATATGAGCGTAGCGACGCTCAGAACAGCAGCTGCTGGCAGACGCCGAACGCGGCCTTTGCCTCGAGGCCGGCGTGGCTGCCCTTGGTCAGCGCTTCCAGCGACTTGTTGGGATCGACCTTGATCCCGTCCGAGGAGTCGATGCAGGCACCGAGCGAACAGACCTTCAGGGTCCCCTGGCGCTTCTGGCAATTGCCATCGGTCGAGGCTTCGTAGCCGAGCTCGGTGCCGACGATCGGGCCCAGCCCGGCCGAGGCGGAGGCCTTGGCATAGAACTTCGATTCGTCGAGTCCCCCCATTGGCGAGATTTCGACGTCGTTGCCCATCCCGGCGCCGAACTCGACGCAGGCCGAGAGGCCCTTGTCGGTGATCGCGAGTTTGGTGCCGACACAGACCCCCTCGCAGAGGCTGAGCGAGCCGGAGCCGAAGCCGGTCGGGTCCGAGTACTGGATCGGATCCCCGCCGGCATACGCGAAGAGGTTGACGGCGCCCCCACCCAGGCCCAGCGGATCGCGGGACATGAACCGCCCGGATGCCGGGTCATAGGCACGCACACCCATGTGCACGACGCCGGCGAAGGGATCGGCGATGCCGCCGACGTAGCCGACCGGCAGTTCGAAGGCGGGAGCGGAATCGCTCAGCACCTCGCCGAAAGCACTGTAGGAGACGGCCTTGACGGTCGCACCGGAAGCGTCGCTGAGCACCCGCGGAGAGCCGACCTGGTCGGTCGAGACGTAATAACGGGTAGAGCCCCGCAGGACCGAGAAGAGGTAGCCCGTGTCGGTGTAGTCGAACACGTCGAGGGTCCCGTCGGGCTCGACCGCCGCGGTGACCTGTAGCTGCTGGTCGGGGTTGCCGTAGAGATAACGCCAGGTCTGACCGCTTATCGTGCGCGCGACCATCCGCCCCCACCCGTCGTAGGCGTAGGTCTCGGTGACTCCGCCAACCGTCGCCGAGGTCATCTCGCCCCGCGCCGTGTAGACAAAGGAGTTGCCGCCACGGCCGACGACGAAGCCGTCCTGGTCGGTCGTGTAGGCCGTCCCGCCGAGCCCGGTGATCAGGCCGTTGGCGTCGTAGGTCGCAGTGGTCGTCGGCGTTCCCTCGACCTGCCGGGTGGTGCGGTTTCCATCGGCGTCGTAGGCGTAGTGCTCGGTCAGGGTGCCGTCGCGGCGAACATCCGTAAGCCGCCCATCGGCGTCGTATTCGTAGCCGTAGGTGTGGGGCGTGCCGGCGACCGTCTCTACCTTCTGCGTCAGGCGCCCACCGGCGTCGTGGCCGAGCACCATTTTGTAGGCGCTGGTGCTGTTGACGCTGTTGGTGCGGGATTCGAGCCGGCCCAGCGAGTCCCAGGCCTGGCTGACCGCCAGCGGGCCGCCGCTGATCGCGGAGATCGCCCCCTGCGGCCCGAAGCGAGTGAACGTGAAGGGGCCCTGGGTGATCACCCGCCCGGCTTCGTCGCGACCGATCGCCGTCGTCGACGTTTCCGAGCCGGCGCTTGCTTTCAGCTGGGAGAGACGGAGATTCGCGTCATAGGTGTAGTCGTAGCGCCCGGCTGCCGGGCCAGACCATTGCGCGGACGTGAGCAGGTCGCCGTCATAGCCCATTGCCAGCCCCTCTGCTGTACCGCCGCCCGATGGGGTCCGGGTCAACGAGGAGACCCGCGAGTCGTTGCCGACGAAACCGACGTCGACGTTCGCCTCGGGGTAGTCGATCGAGTCGACCCGGCCACCAGCGTCACGCCCGATCTCGATTTTGCGGCCGGCGGGCAGGGTCGTCGTTTTCGGCAGGCCATCGGCGTCATAGGCGTTGCGATAGCCGGCGCCGCTGCCCGGCGGCTGGAAGGACTGCAACCGCCCCGCCGGCGTAAATGTGAGCTGCGCGCTCGCGCCAGAGGGAAGGGTCAGCTTCTTCAGCCGGTCGATGCCGTCGTGTTCGTAGCCGTACGACTCACCGGCGGGTGTTTTCACCGAGGTGAGCCGGCCCGCACCGTCATATTCGTAGCTCGTTTTGTGCCCGAGGGCATCAGTGCCAGTGGCGAGGCGGTCGTGGGCGTCGTAGGTGTATTCGACCGCCTGGTCGCCCTCTTCGATCTTGGCGACCCGGCCGCGTCCGTCCACCGTGGCGTTCCGCGTCGCTTCGGCCGCATCTTCCTGCAGCGAGACCACGTGACCCTTGGCGTCGAATTTCTCGACCGCGTGCTTGCCCATCTCGTCGGTCACGGTCAGGGCCCGCGACGCCCCTTCGTACACACGGGTCGCAAACGACTGCGAGCCGAGCCGAAAGCGATCCCTGAATTCTTCGATGCCGAACGGTTCTTTCGGGTCGGTGAGCGTTGTCGTCCGGCTGCGGGCGAGGTTGAAGGTCAGGCCCGACGGCTCCTTGATCGCGATATTCCCCGGCAAGGGTGCGAGCGCGCCGAAGCGAGGATCGGGTGACTGCGTAACCGTGGTCGTCCGGCCGTCGTCGAGGGTCGCGCTGACGGTGCCGTCAGGAGCGACTTTGGTCAGCGTCTGCGCCCCCGAAGGCGAGGTGACGGTCCGGGTCCAGCCGCTGGCCGCGTCGCCGCCGTTGAGGAAGGTCGTTTTGTGCCCCAGCGGGCTGGTCAGCGTCACTTCACGATCGCTGAGGCCCTGCGAAGAGGAAACAGTGGTTTTCACCCCGTCGGGATCGGTGTCGGCGCTGATGAAGCCATTGGCGTCGTAGTCGAATTTGTGGATACCGCCGGCGGCATCGGTCTCTTTGCTCAGCAGACCGTCGCTTTTGTACTCGAGCTGGGTCGCCGGCAACCCCGGGCGCTGGACCGTCGCCAGGTTGCCGCCGGCGTCGAGGCCGAGGGTCGTGCGCTCCCCGGTGGGCGCGACGATCGCCGTCGGCGTCCCATCCGCGTCGCGCTCAATCGTCGTCGTGCGGTCGTCGCGGTCGGTGATCGTTTTCAGGCGGCCAGCAGAGTCGTAGGCGAAGCGCCAGATCGGAACGCCGGTGAGAGCATCGAGCGTCTCGGTGTGGCGACCGTTCGAATCGAAGCGATAGGCCTCGCGCCCGTCGCGTGAGGGCACCGTGTAGCCGGCAAGCGAGAAGCCCGGTACTCCCGGCTCGACCGTACGCAGGCCGGAGTAGTTGGTGGAGACGACGATTCGCCCGTCGGGACCGATGTCCATGCGGTAGGCGCTGCTGTTGGTGAAGTCGACGGAAAGCGCGCCGGCCGCGTCGGGGACTTCCGAGCTGGGGCCGGCCGAGGTGCCGGCGAGGCGTTCGATCGAGCCGTCGCCGCGCACGGCGTTCAGGTAGCGACCGTCGCTGAAGACCACTTTGCCGTCATCGCCGACGGCAACCGGGCCGTAGTAGCTGTAGTTGACCTGGGTCGCGACCTGACCGGTGCTGCAGCAGGGGTTCGAGCCGCCACCGACGATGCGTTCGACTTTGCCGCTGGGCAAAACGCGGTCGATCACCCTCGCGCCGGAAATGATGTGGACCAAATAGAGGCTGGAGTCAGGGCCGACGACGAAGTTGTCGGTGCCGAAGTTGCCGGCGCCGGGGCCGACACCTGAGGTGTAAACGGTTTCCAGCACTCCTTTGGCGTTGAGGCGCTGGATCCGGGCGAGGCTGCCAATGTAGACCGTGCCGTCGGGGGCGGAGTCGATCGTCTCAGGTGCATCGAGAGCGACCTGCGAGGCGGGCTGCCCATCGCCGCCGTTGGCCGTCGGCGTCTGGCTCATGTCCACATCGCCGGCCGTGACCTGGGTCACGGTCCCATTCTGCTCGACCTTCCACAGCAGCCCCTTGGTAGTGCTGCTATTCGTCGTCAGGACCCAGGCAGCGCCGTTGGGAGCGGGGGAAATGCTGGTCAGCCCGAAGGACTTACCGGGCGACGCTTTGGGCAAGGTCGCAACGGTCGTGATCGCGCCGTCGGGAGCGACCCGGCGCACCCGCATCGTGTACTGGTTGTCATTGATCGTGTAGAGGACGTCGAGGAACCAGACGCTGCCGTCGGGCTGCCAGGTAACTCCCGTGATGCGGCGAGAGTCGGGGTAGGTCACTTCGTCGAGGGGATTAGCGAGCAGCCGGGCGACGTTCTGCACAGGGGGCGCCGTGTCTTCACCGCTACCGAGCTCGACCACCTTGGAGACCGGGTCGAGCGCGTGATGCACGCTCAGCGTCCAGCCACCGAGAAAGGCCGGAGGCACCGCTTGCTTGCCGATCACGGTGAAGTCCGAGTGCTGGGTGATCTTCACTTCCTTGCGCGTTTTCACCGGCGAGAGCGCGTCGCCGAAGCGGGAGAAGGCTTCCGAGAGCTGGGCCGGGCTGCGATAGACGGCTTCGTAGACGTAGCTAATCGTCGCCCCACCCTGCACCGTGCCGACGGCGGGGCGGCCGTAGGCGTCGAGGCCGTTCCAGTGGAAGGTGTGAGTCAGGCCGGCTTGCGGCGAATATTCGGTGTGCTCGCTCTGCCCGGCGACCTGGACGTCGAGTTCGATCCGCTTCAGCGGCGCCGGCACGCTGGCGCCGGTGATCGGGATTTCGACGTCGCGCACGCTGTGCGCTTCTGCCCGCGCGCTCGTGTAGTCGAGCGTGAACGGCGTGCCGGCGATCGGCAGCGCCTCGCGCAATGCCTGGGAGTCACAGTCGACCGCGGAGCCGGTTTCGGCTTCGCAGGGCGGCTTGGGGTCTTTCGGGTCCCTGGGGTCGTTGGGGCGCGGCGGGCGCGGCGGTTTCGGCGGTTCGGATCCGTCGGGAGGCCCGTAGGGCCAGTTCTGGTCCCAGGAGGAGAAGTGGGTCACAGCGATTCGCCACAGCTCCTTGCCGGCGGGGTAGATGCCGGCGATGGCGGTGAGCTCCTGATCGGTGATGCCGAGGCCCGCCAGCGTCGCCGAGCTCTCCGCGTTGCCATCGCCGTCGACGTCGAGTTCCGCTTTGCCGCCGACGATCGCCGTGATCTTGACCACGCGCCCGTTCGACTCCGGCACCCACTCGCCGCTGTTGGCGTCGTAGGAGCCGAGCGGCACCACAGTGCCGACCGGCATGCCGATGAAGTTGTCGGTGTAGATCGGCACCGGCTGGTTGAATTCGACCCGGGTGGAGCCCGCTTCGACCGCCTCGTCGACGCTGTAGTCGGCGGCGTAGGTGTAGGCGGAGCTGGGCGGCAGGTCGCCGGGCATCGACTCCAGCCCGCGCGCCCCGACCGTGTACTCGGTGGCGCGCACGTGCATCGAGCTCAGCGGCTGCGTGGAGCCGCCAGGCAACCGCATCGTCGCCGCGGTGCCGGGCATGAAGATCAGCGTCGCGCGGCGATCCCCCGATTCGTCACTGGTCATGCTCGACCGCGCGATCTGGACCTCGGCCGCGTTCGACGCGATCGGGGTCACGTCGGCGTCGAAATGGCGCAGGACGACGTCTTCGACGTTTTCGTAGTCGCGCACTTGCGGGTCGACATCGCGATCTACCGGCAAGTAGGTGGGCCGCTCGAAGTGCAGGGTGAGGAGTTCGCCCGAGTTGACCGCGAGGTCGTAGCGGCCATCGGCACGGGTAATCGTCTGGCCCAGCTCCGGATGGTCGGCGACGGTCACCGTCACGCTCGGCAGCGGACTGCCTTCGGCGCCGAGCACGCGCCCGCGCAGGACGCCCGCCCGGGCCGGTTCGATCGTGTCTTGGTCGACCCCGGTCTGGACGTGGCCGGGCCCTTCGAAAAGGAAGGAGGTCGATTCGCCGAACGGGGCTTGTTCCTCGGTCGGCAGCTCCGATGCCTGCGGCGGTGCGGGGGGCGGCGGCACCGGATCGTCGCTACCGGGCAGGCCGGGCGGCGTCGGTTCTTCTTCACCAGGTTCTTCTTCTTTAGGTGGTTCTTCTTTCGGAGGCGTCGGGTTTGGGCGCGGCGCTTCCGCAGGCGGCGTCGGCCCCCCGGATCCGCCGCCGGGCTGACCGGAAGAGCCGACTTGGAAGGCGGCCGAGCCCGCACGGCAATTGTTGGTCTCGCTCGACTCCTTCACCTTGGCGCCGGCGTCGGCGCAGGCGATCAACTTGAAGCTGCCGGTCTTGCTGCTCGCGGGAATCGTCACCTTGCCCCGCACGGTGGCGCCGTGATGCGGTTTCAGCGCCGGCACCTTGAGACTGCCGAGCCTTAGATCGGAGCGGGAGTGCTTGCGGCCACTGCCAAGGTAGGCGGTCAGCTGGGAGGCGCCCGCCGCGCCAGGGCCGCCGTTGCTGACTTTGGCGACGATCGAGACCTTCGCCCCCGGTGCCGCGGTGCCGCCCGCCGGAGTCAGCGTCCCCACGGTGAGGTCGGCCAGCTTGGGGGCCGCCGCCGTGGCCGGCGCCACGAAGAGGGCCAGCACCGCGAGCAGGCAGACCAGCCGAGCCATCTTGATGTTCCCCAACATCGAGCGCGCATACTGCCTGATCCGGCCTCTCGTCTCAAGGCTGACTTTCGACTGGCGTGTCGCGGCGCCCAGCGCGAAATAGGGCGATCGCCACCAAAACTGGCCAGCCAGCCAGTAGTATCCGCGGCGGTGGCCGACCAGGCGAAGAGCGGGAAGGCGGAGCGGAGCCTCGAGGAGGAGCTGGTGCTCGAGCGCGAGCACTGGATCGACGGCCCACCCCACGCCCTGTTCGAGCAGATGCGCGAGCGCTGCCCGGTCCACTGGACCTCCGAAGTCACCGAGCTGCCGGAGGCCGCGGGCTTCTGGTCGGTGACGACGGCCGACGACGTCTACGCGGTCAGCCGCGACTGGGAGACCTACTCCTCCGAACTCGGCGGCGTCGTCGCGATCGACGAGGTCTTCCCGATCGAGCTGGCGCGGGCGATGTTCATTGGCATGGACCCGCCCAAGCACGACCGCCTCAAGGCCCTCTTCCAGGCCGGCTTCACGCCGAAGCGAATCGCCGCCCACGAGGAGTCGATCCGCAAGATCGTCGTCGAGGTGCTCGACCGTCTCGAGGGCCGCGAGGCCTGCGACCTCGTCACCGACGTCGCCCAGCCCGCGGTCTCGCGGGTGATCGGCAGCTTCATGGGGATCCCCGAGGAGGACGACGCGGCCTGGGCGGAGCTGATGAACACAGCCCTGGCGGCGAGCGACCCGGACTACAGCCCGGATGGTCCAGACAGCATCGAAGCCGTGATCGAGAAAGCGGTCACCGAAATCTTCGCCCGCTGCAGCACGATGATCGCCGAGCGACGCGAGAACCCGACCGACGATCTGACCACGGTCCTCGTCAATGCCGAGCTCGATGGTGAGATGCTCGAGGAGCACGAGATCGTGATGGGCTTCTTCCTCCTCGTCGCCGCCGGCAACGACAGCACCAAGGCGACCTACTGCAGTGGGATGCGAGCGCTGCTCGAAGACCCCGGTCAGCGTCAGCTCGTCCTCGACGACCCGGCCCTGATCCCCAGCGTGGTCGAGGAGTCGCTGCGGATGTTCCCCGCCTTCGCCCATTTCCGCCGCACCGCGACCAAGGACACCGTTCTCAACGGCCAGGAGATAACGCAGGGCGAGAAGGTGGTGATGTGGTACGCGTCCTCGAACCGGGACGCCAGCCGCTACGAGGACCCCGACCGCTTCGACGTCCAGCGCAATCCGGAGCACCAGGCCTTCGGCGCCGGCGGCCGCCACTTCTGCCTCGGCACGGCGCTGGCCCGGCTCGAGCTGAAGATCCTCCTCGAGGAGACCCTCGCCCGCTACCCGGAGATGACCCTCGACGGCAAGCCGACCTTCGTCGAGTCGGCCTTCCTCAACCAGCTGAAGACGCTGCCGGTCCGGCTCACGGCCTAGCGACGCCCGCGCCTCAGTCCAGCAGGCGACCGCTCAGCTCCGCCGCGCTGACCCCGATGAAGGCGCCGGCGAGCACGTCGGCGGGGTAGTGCACCCCGGTATGGACCCTGGAGTATCCGACCAGCGTCGCCAGGGCGCGCAACGGCGCCGATAGCAGCGGCTGCGCGCTGGCAGCGCCAGTGGCGAATGCGAAGGCCGAAGCGGCGTGACCGGAGGGGAAGGAGCTCGAGCGCGGCATCTGGACGTGACGGCTGGTGAGCTCCTTCGCCTCCACCCTCGTCGGGCGCCGCCGGGAGGTCAGTGGCTTGGCGACGAGGTTGGCAAAGCCGGAGGCGAGGCCGAGCGAGACCAGCCCCTTGCGGGCCGCAAGCCTCCCTCCCGGCCCGCCAAGCAGGGCCATCGCGGCCGCGGTTGCAAACCAGAGCTTGCTCTGGTCGGCGGCGCGGGAGAGACCGCGCATGGCGACGTCCAGCGAGGGTGTCTCGCTGGCGGCGATTGCCGCGTAGACGGCGTTGTCGACCGCCTTCGCCTCGCTGAGCCAATCAGGCATCGAGCTTGCCGCTCACCACTTCAACTCGATCTCGAGCTCGCGCTCGTCGGTCTCGATCTCCAACTCGACCTTGAGCTGGACCTCGTCGGGAACGTGCACGGCAATCTTCATTCCGGCCCGCTCGAACTCGATGTCGTTGTGACGGGCAAGCATGTCGGCGAGAGCGTGAAGCCGCTCGGCGACCTCCTCCCGCCGCAGGGTCTCCTTCTGCTCGACCTCGAAAATATCCATCAGTTCTCCCTTCGTTGGGTTCTTGGTTTCGGTGCCCTTCCGACCACGATCTGCACCAGCGCGAGAACAATCTCCCAAGCACCCTCGGGCATCGCCGCGGACGGAGAGGCTCCGGGGTGCGCGGCGGCGATCCGCACCTGCAGCGCTGCCGGCAAGATTCTGAAGCGCAGCGGCGGGTCCAAAGTTACGGCCTCACCGTCGATACCGGCGGCGATCGGGCCGGCGGCATCGACCTCAAAAGTGGGCGTGGACCACTCTCGCCAGGGGCGCTGAATCAGCTGCAGGCCTCCGGTCGGCACGGAGGCAACGGTGATCCCCAGCAGCTCGTCGTCGATCCTCGGCCGGGTGCCGGAGCCGACCGCATGCCCAAGGCGGTACCGGTTATTGGAGACGAGGATTGCCGCACCGGAAGAGTGCTCACGCCCCCCGGGCCCAGCCCAGCGCAGGTCCAGTCCCTCGCCCTCAGGCCCGAGCACCTCGGGCAGGGTGTCGAGGATCGTGCGCAGCTTCGCCTCCCGGTAGCCCTCGCGCTGGACCGCCTCGGCGTAGAGGCCGAGTGAGACGTTGTTGACGAACACGCGGCCGTTGACCTCGGCCAGATCGACCCGTCTTTGGCGACCATCGACGAAGGCGTCGAGCGCGCCGACGACGTCATCGCGGTCAACGCCGAGATCGAGCGCGAAGTGGTTGCGCGTCCCGGCCGGGATACAGGCATAGGGCAGGCCCTGCTCAGCGGCGACCATGGCGACGACGGCCTGGGAACCATCGCCGCCGGCCATTGCCAGCGCGTCGGCTCCACCGTCCACCGCGCCGCGCACGAGCTGCTCGAGATCGGTGCCGAACTTCAACTCGATCGGCTCGATGCCACGGGCCCGCGCCTCGTCAGCGAGGTTGAATTTCTCGGCCTTTCCCCCACCCGACTTGGGGTTGTAGAAGAGCACGGGATGGCGGGGGTCCGGCGCCCCGGGGAGCGGGACGTGGACCCTGAAAGCCGATCGCGTCGCAAGCAGCGCCAGCGCCAGGCCCACCACGATCACGAGAGCCTGGACGACGTGATCGCCGTCGCCGATCAACACGGCGACGGTCGCCGCCGCGGCCAGAAGCGCAACTCCGAATCCCAAAAGCCTCCTGGCCCCGGTGCGGGTCAGCCCGTACCAAGCCGCCGCGAACGCGAACGCAAGGCCAGCGAGGACGATCAGTCCCCGGGGGAACTGCGATAGGACGATGTCGAGGCTGAGGATTGCAAGGATCGCCGCGCTCACCAGAGCCGCGAGTGCAGCTAGCCGATCCCTATGTAGGCCCATAGAAAATGCACACTAACTGGGTAGAGGAAGACCCAGAGATACCTCCCAAACCGAAGGAGATCGAGATGGGCAAGCTGATCGCAACAACCCAGGCCACCATCGACGGTGTCATCGACCCGGTCGGCGAGTGGGTACAGCCGGACGGAGACCACGGCACCTACTCGTTCGAACGTCAGGCGAGGTCCAGCGGCATGGTGCTCGGCCGCAAGACCTACGAGGGGCTGGCGGGATACTGGCCAAACCAGTCGGGCGATTGGGCGGACATGGTCAACGCGATGTCGAAGTACGTCGGCTCCAACACCCTGTCCGGCGATCTCGACTGGAACGCGACCCTGCTCGAGGGGAACCTCGAGGACTCGATCCCGAAGCTGAAGGACGAGGTCGACGGTGACCTCTTCATGCACGGCAGCGGCGAGTTCGCCTACGCGCTCGCCGAGAAGGGCCTCGTCGACGAGTACGAGGTCTATCTCAACCCGCTCGTCTGGGGCAGCGGAAACCTCCACGTGCTCGGCGACAGAGGAACCGTGCGGATGGAGCTCGAGGACGTCAAGCGGTTCGACTCCGGAGTGGTCCTGCTCACCTACTTCCCGGCGTCGTGACCGAGGTCTCCTCCCCTGCTGGGCGCAAGGCCGTTAGGAGGCGATAACGCCGGCCTCGGCGGCCGGCGCTGCATAGGCCGCGGCGAGCGTCGCAACCGTCTCGTGGGCGTTGAGCCCGCTCGGGTTGGGGACCACCCAGAGCGCCGCCCCGGACCAGAGTGCGGCGCTGTCGAGCGTCTCCACCTGCCGGCCCAAGGCCGCGCCGCGCTCGCCAAACGCGTCGCGGTAGGCGGTAATGCCGGCGATCGCGACGACCGCGGGCCGGTGCTCGGCGACGAACCGCTGCAGCCGCGCGCCGCCCTCGGCCAGCTCCTCGCGCGAGAGCTCCGAGGCGCGCGCGCTCGCGCGTGGCACGAGGTTGGTGATCCCAACGCCCCGGGCCACCAGATGCGCGCGATCGGCGTCGGTCATCCCGCCAACCCGATCAACCTCGTAGTCGGTGATGCCTGCCGCCGCCAGCGCCGGGTAGAAGCGGTTGGTGGGATGCGCAAAGTGAGTTTTGACCGCCGCCGTCCAGAGGCCAGGGTTGATGCCGACGAACAGCAACCTGAGCCCAGGCCCGACGAGATCGTCGACCTCGCAGTCGCGGTACTCCTCGAGCTCCGCCCGCGTGAACCTCACACCCGCGATCCTGCCCGAGCCGCGCCGAGACCGTCGCGCGGTGACCTCCGGATCCAATCGGCCGGTAACGCTTTCAGCCCTCGCAACCAATAAGGGATATGGAGACAGAGAGAACCTTGCCGAGGCCGCCGAGCGAGCTCAGTCGCCGCCTCAGCGTGGTCGCCGCTCGCGAGCGCGGCGTCGGGCCCGAGCAGCTGCGCTGGATCGGCACCGACGCCGACATCTTCGAGGCCTTCTACCGCGAACACGTCGAGGACCTGCAGCGGTTCGTCGCCCGCCGGGTCGGCGACCGCGAGCGCGCCGCCGACCTCACCGCGGAGATCTTTCTCGCCGCGATCGACTCGGCCCACCGCTACCGGCCGGGCCGCGCGGCGCCGAAGACGTGGCTTTACGGGATCGCTCGCGTGCTCGTCGCCAACGACCGCCGCCGCAGCGGCCGCGAGCGAGCCGGCGAGGAGCGCCTGCGCGGCAGCGCCCTGCTTGAGCCTGAGGATGCGGCCCGGATCGACGCGCGGATCGACGCCGCCGCCCAGTCGCGTCGCCTCTACGAGGCGATGGACTGCCTCCCCGAGGCGGAGCGGGCGGTGCTGGAGCTGGTCGCGATCGACGAGCTGACGGTCGCCGAGGCGGCTGCTGCAGTCGGCGTGCGATCGGGCACCGCCCGCGTGCGCCTGCACCGGGCGCGGCGCAAGCTGCGCGCCGAGCTCGAGACCGCGGCCCAACAACCGACCCCAAGGAAGGAGGACTGAGCGTGAGCCCGGAGCAGAAACCAAAGCCCGATTTCGAGCAGCGGCTCCTCGCCCGGCTGAAGGCGGTCGTCGCCGAGCGCGGCGCGGCCGCCTCGGCCGCGGAGGCCGCCGAGGCGCAAGCCGCAACGCCCGCCTGGCGCCGGCGCGGCCCGCGGCTGGCACTCGGGGCCGGGGTCGCCCTCGCCGCGATCGCGGTCGCGTTGGTCGTCAGCGCCGGCGGCGACAACCCCTCCAAGGCCTTTGCCGTTGAACCGCAGAAAGGCGGCGGGGTGACGATCAAGGTCTACGCCCTCGAAGACGCCTCCGGTCTCGAACAAGCACTGGAGGACGCCGGAATCCGGGCCCAGGTGACGTGGCTGCCGGCCGGGAAGGTCTGCCGCGAACCGCACTACAAGCCCACGATTGTCCACCTTCCGGGTGGCGGCTCCTTGGGCGGGGGGACGATGACGGGTCCCGGCGGAATCACGATCGGGATTGGCAGCGCCCAACAATCGCGCCAGCGCTTTGGGGAATACAGGCGCGGTGAAATCTCCGCTGATGAATTCAAGAATTCAACGGCAAATCTGAATCTGGATCCCAAAGCGTTCACCCCCAATCAGAGCGTGGTTATCTCCGGCACGCCCACTCCTTACAACGGCGATCCCGAAGGAGGCAGCATCACCAAGATGGGGGTCGCCGAAGGCCCGGTCGAACCTTGCAAGCCGGTCCCGGCGCCGCCCAGCGGTTTTGGCTCCTTCGGGCTTGGCGAGGAGGGCGGGCCCGGCTACACCCCGCGCGGTGACGCAGCCCTGTCCCAAGCCGCCATCGCAGCCGATCTGCGCCAGGCTGCCAAGTCCGCCGCCGCATCCGACACCCAGGTCGAAGCCGCGCCCGGTCCTGGCCAATTCCTCTACACGGAGACGAAGGTGATCCAGCTGCAGGGCTGGCTGCCGAAAGGTCACGCGAAGGGCTCGAAGACGCACCCGAGGTATTTCGTGCCGATCAACGATCCAAGCGCCCGCTATGCCCTGGTGCCGGCGCTGAAAGAGGTCTGGACGGCCCCGGACGGGAAGACGCACGTTCGCGAAACCCTCGGGCAGGTCAACTTCCTCGCGGACGAAGACCAAGAAAGTTGGGAAGAGGCGGGCTCACCGCCACCCTGGGCCTTCGACCCGAGCGAACACGAGGTGAGCCGTGATAGCTCCGGTCGCCGCCTGAAGGAATTCGCAGCCACGACATTCCGGGGCCGCCATGAATTCACCTACATGTCCAGGCTCTCCCGGCTTCCGACCGAGCCCGAAGCTCTGCGCCTGGCCGTCGAAAACCGCCGCGGCGGAAGCTCGCCGCTCGATCCGTCTCCGGCCAGCTCGCGCAGGGGCGGCGCGACCGTCGAAAGGCTCTTGGAAATCCTCAGCGAACCGATCGCCAGCCCGGCGCTGCGCGCCGCCGCCTTCGGCGCCCTCGCAGAAATCCCGGGCATCGGCTTCGAGCGCAATGTGGCGGACGGCGCCGGACGTCGCGGCGACGCGATCAGCTGGGTCAGGGAAAGAGGATTCGGCCGCAGGTTCATCCTCGATCCCGATACCGGCAAGATTCTCGCCGAGGCCGAAATGATCTTCGGCCCGAAGGCAAGCGACGAATACGGAGCCCCGGCCGGCACTCCCTACCGCGAAACCGCCTACCTGCAGTCAGGGATCGTCGACTCCACTCATGAACACCTGAAATGACGGTCGCTCCGCTGAAGCCTCAGCCAAGCGGTTCCCCAAGCTCGACGATGATCCCCGCCGGGCCGCGGATGTAACAGACCCGATAGATGTCCTCGTAGCGCTCCACCTCGCCAACGAGCTCGCCGCCATGGGCCCTCAGGCGAGCGAGAACGCCATCGAGGTCATCGACCTCAAAGGTGACGTGGCGGATGCCCAGCGCGTTTGCCGGCTCCTCCCCCTCACCGCCCGGTCCGGTCGGGGCGAGAAACTCCACCAGCTCGACCCGCGAGTGTCCGTCCGGCGTCTCCATCATCGCCATCTCCGCCCGCACCCCTTCGAGCCCCACCACCCGGTCAACCCAGCTGCCTCCGACCGACCCCCCGCCCTGCCGCTCGAGTCCGAGCTCGGCGAAGAACGCCGTCGCCGCCTCGAGGTCGTCAACCACGATGCCAACGTGATGCATGCGCTGGACCGTCATGCGCTCGACTGTAGCGGTAGCGCTGCCCCTAACCCATGGTGACCTTCACCTTGGTCCCGGCCGGGACCAAGGCTCCCGGCTTCGGCCTCTGCTTGACGACCCTGCCGGTCCGAGCGGTTGCCCCACGGTGCCTCGTCACCTTGCCGAGCTTGCAGTCGGCGGCTCGAAGCTTCTTCTTGGACGCCTTCAGCTTCCGGCCCCGGAGCCGCGGCACCTGGCACTTGGCGGCGGCTGTGGAAACGCGCGGAGGCGCGGGGAGAGGCGCCGGAGCGGTGTAGTCGAACGACCCGGTTGCGGTCCCAGCCGGGGTCGTAACCCCGACCGACAGCCTCCCCGAGGGCTCCCCGCCGGGAACGACCGCGGTGAGGAGGTGTTCGGAGCGAACGGTGTAGCTCGCAGCCGGCCTGCCGCCGATCGTGACCCCGCCGAACGGTGCCCCACCGAAGGTAACCGCTTCGACTTCTTCGAAGTTCGAGCCGGAGATCCCGACCACGGTTTCGTTTGCGCTGGCGCCCGGAGCGGTAGCGACGGCCGAGATCACAGGCGTTGGCAGGAGGTCGAAGTTGAAGGTGAGCTCGCCCGCTTCGGGCGCTCCGAAGGAAGCGGTAACACCGTCCGCGAGCGGCGGGGAGACAAACCTGAATGCGCCTTCGGTGCCAGCGGTCCCGATATTCATAAATTCGGGATTGTCGAGGCCGACGTACTGGCCGGCGCTGACGGGGAGGTGACTGGCGAAGGTTTCGATTCCTTCATGAGCCGGCAGCCCGTAGCCCGAAGTGCTCAGCGCCTTAAAGCTCGAACCCCCGTTGAAGTGCAAAACGCGCAGCGCCAATCCGCGCAGCGGCGTTGGACCGGGGGAAGGAGTCGCGTTGCGTACCCGCCAGCGGGTAATCACGCCGTCGACCGGCGCAACGAAGGTCGTGACTGGACCGGCGGCAACGCTCTGGACCATGGTGCAGCCACAAGAAAACGCACCCCCGGTCGCCGGCAGCGAGCTGCCGAGCGTCAGGGTCGCTGCGGCCTCGGCGCCCTCTGGCAATCCGACCGCCACGACAACCGCCACGACCAAGGTCGCGATCACATTGAGACTTCGCGCAACCCGCAAGAGCTCCCCCCAAGTTCGACTGGCACACCCTCGCAAATGTCCCTTCCCGGGTCAATTCCCAACGGCGGCGGCCGAGGCGGCAAGGCTAGGCGCTGGCAAGTGCCGCCTGGATAAATCGCCTTCGCGCTGACCGAGGACGGCGCCGATCGCGGTCGGGGTGTGGCCGCCGACGCGAATCCGCTTGGGCAGCAAACCCGCCTCAGGGCTTCGCCGCTTGGCCACGATCGTCCGCTGGGGCCGCCTGCTAACTTACAACCAGATGGTTGTAGATAAGGAATCGATCCACGACGACGAGGGGGCCACCGACCTGCTGTTCGGGGCATTGGCCGATCCGATCCGCCGCGACATCCTCCGCCGCGCCCACGAGGGGCGGCTCTCGGTCTCGGCCCTGGCCCGTGAACACCCGATCAGCGTGACGGCGATGCAGAAGCACGTCGCCGTGCTGGAGCGGGCCGAACTGGTGAGCAAGCACCGGGTCGGCCGCGAGTCGATCGTGCACACCCAGACCGACGCCCTCGTACGCGCCCACGCCGCACTCGATCGTCTCGAGGCGGACTGGCGTGGCCGGATCGAGCGGATGGAGCAGATCCTCGACACTGACAAAGGAGACAACTGATGCCCGTCACCAACGTAGACAAGGACATCGACGCCCTGACCATGACGATCACGGCGACGTTCGACGCCGACGCCGAGCGACTCTGGGAGCTGTGGTCGGATCCGCGCCAGCTAGAGCGCTGGTGGAGCCCGCCATCCCATTCGTCGACCTTCGTCGAGCACGAGCTCACGGTCGGCGCGCGCACCACCTACTTCATGACCGGCCCCGACGGTGAGAAGCACCACGGCTGGTGGCGGGTCGAGGAGGTCGAGCCGCCCCACCGGCTACGCATCAAAGACGATGCCGTCGACGACGACGGCAAGCCGGACGACGGAGGCCCAACGGCAATGACGGTGACGATCGCCGAGGCCGACGGCACCGCGACGATGTCGATCCAAACCCACTTCGCTGACCGCGAGTCGATGGAACAGATGATCGAGATGGGGATGGAGCAAGGCATGACCGAAACGCTCAACCAGGTCGACCCCCTCCTCGGCGCCACAAGGGCGTGACGAAGGGCCGGCGAGGAAGCAGCCGGACAGCCTCTCGTCGAAACGACGAAGCCCCGCAAATGCGGGGCTTCTGTGAAGAAATAGCGGGGGCAGGATTCGAACCTGCGACCTTCGGGTTATGAGATTGATTAGTTGGATCGGCTGGGCTACATGGAGCTAGGTTTCAAGCGGAGTTCACGAGATCGAGCTACGTCGAGATCGGCTGGAATCCGTGGGGCGTGTTGCCCCATTTGTTGCCCAGAACGCCGCTTCGTAGCAGAGAGTGCTACAGTCGTGCACATGGCGCGAGCAGTTTCGATCCGGGAGCTAAGGAACTCCACCTCTGCCGTGGTCTCCGAGCTCGAAGCCGGTGAACGATTGACGCTGACGGTCAACCGTCGGCCAGTCGCCGACATCCTTCCTCACCTCGAGAATCGCGATCCCTGGGTCCCGGCTAGCGAGCTGCGTCGCATCGTGACCGAGGCGCCCGTCGACGCTGGCCTGCTGGACGATCTCGCCGATGTCCGCAGCGCCGAGCTCGACGATTGAGTCGGGCTATAGCCGACACCTCGATCTTCATCGCCCAAGAGACCGGTCGAGAGCTTGGCGAGCTTCCTGAGCAGATCGCCGTCTCCGTGATCACCGCCGCTGAGCTGGAGCTGGGCGTGTTGCGCGCCACCGACCCAAATGCCCGAGCCATTCGGCTCTCCACCCTCTCGCGCGTCCAGGCGACCTATCCCCTGCTTCCAGTTGACGCAGAGACCGCAAGCTGCTTTGCGCGCATCGCATCGGTCGAGCGGTCTCGTGGCCGACGCCTCCGCCGGCACGACACCTGGATCGCGGCGACTGCGATGCGTCACGGCGCTGGAGTGGTGACCCAGGACGCTGATTTCTCTTCGTTCGATGAAGTACTAGTTCTCCGCGTCTGATGCGCACCGAAGCGACGCCAGCAAGACCGAGTCGACGTGGGCCATAATGGCGATATGAAGAAGGTTGTTGTCTACACTCCTCAGTGTCGGCGAGTTGCGCGCGCGACACAAATGCGGGCGTTGCTGCAACACGCCTGCGCTCATGGAGGCAGCGCCGCGGAGCACGTGAAGCGGATGCGGCCTCGCACAAGCTCATTTTGATCAGTGAGCTACTGCTTGCCTGATTTTGGATGCCACGACCAAAGGTGCTGGAAGATCTCGCCTTGCTCGATCGCATCGTCTAGGGCATTGTGCGTGTGAGGCCGACCTGACTGCAATGCTGGAGGCAGATCACCGAGGCCAGCACGGTCCAGAACTACGCCAGCCCGCTGCTGGAAGATCGTCTTGATGTCGAGACAGGACGAAAAGTTGAAGGGCGATCCTTTTTTCGAGTACCGCACGAGGTACCAATAAAGGAAAAGCCAGTCGAAGGCTGCGGGAAAGGCGACGATAACCGGGCGGTCAGCTCCGGCGATTTCCTCGACCCAGGCCGCCGCTTCGGTCATCGCGTCCTCCGGTCTCGACCCCTCCCGCATCAATCTCTCGCGATCAAGACCGGAGACCTCCAGGGCATCGGGCTCAAAGTTCTCGGAGATAGGAGCCAGCTCGCGGTAGAAGGTCTGAGCGGACGGATCCCGGGCCTCGAACTCGGTGCCGTCAAATCGGCCGCCGACGGCGAGGCCGAAGGAGAGCATCGAATAAGGGCCGGGGATCGGCCCATCGGCCTCAATGTCGGCGGAGAAGTAGAGATCGGGGCGGTCGCTCACAGCAGTGATGCTGTCTCAACCAGCGGCGGCAGAGTGCCGAACTGGTCGATGTGGGCGCTGAGTTTGCGGCGGCGCTCCTCGGTGCTTTCCTCCTCAGACCAGAAGCGACAAGGGAGCTTGTCAGTGTCGAAAGGCAACCGCTCGGAACTATGTGCGCTGGCGATCACGCGCTGGCGATTTCCCAGGGCATAACCAAGCTCGGTAAAGCAATTGGACCGCTGGGCGCTCAGATCGCAGTAGACGAGCGACGCCCTGTCGAGCTGGGTGAAGATCTCGTCGTTCATCCAGGCAGCCTCCTGACGCTCAACGCCCAGGTCGACCGGTCGATAGCCACGCCCCTCGAGCTCTGGCTTGACGACCTCCGCGAAATGGCGCTCTACTTGCTCATAGATCGCAACCGCCGGGTTTAGGAGACGCACGCAGAAGGCGCGCGGCGGCTCAAGATCGCCGATCAGCTCGACGAGTCTTTGACCGACTTCGCCAGCGGGCGCGGGACGGTCGGGCTCGACCTGGAGCGCCAGCAGTCGAGCCTCGGCTCCGCTACCGGAGGCGAGGCGGAAAAACGGCGCCGCATCGACGAGGGCCTTACGGGCGAGGCCGATGCCGCCCAGCGAGCCATCGCCGACCGAGGAGCCGAGATCAATGGCCCAGGGAACGACCGCTCGCCCGCGCTCGGCGTATATGTCGGCCAGATGCTCGACGCCAGCTCCGCCGCCGGCGATCAGGAGAACATCTCCAAGGCGCGCCTGAGCCTGGCGGATCAATGCCCCGGAGCGCCAAGTGTCGGGGAGCAACTTGACGTCGGCGGCTTCGCGATCGACCAGCTCGTTATAGAGCTCTCGGCGATTCTCGGGGATCTGCTCGTAGCCCCGGCGCGAACCACGCAGCAGAAGAAGTGGGTCCTCGGAGGAAGGCTCGGCCTCACCGGCACGCAAGGCCTCGAGGGATGCCTCGACTGCCAACCAGTCAAAAGTGCAGGGCAGTTCGGGATCGGAGTCGTGGTAGGGCTCGCCGCCCAACTGGGCGATCAGGCCACCTCCATTGCGCAGGTGCTCGCGCAGGAAGGTGCGCAGCTCGAAGCGAGCCCGGCGCAGGAGCTCAGGGTCGCCGTCGCGAGCGGCGCTCCCGGAGAGGTGGACGCGACGGGCCACTAGCGCTCCTGATCGAGAACCGGAGCCGGATCGAGGCTCTCCGCGGCCGCGATCAGGTCCGCCCCTGTCATCGCGCGCTTGGGATAGGCCCGCATCACCGCCTCGGGTATCAGCTGCGTTCGCAAATCCGAGAAGGTGAAGCCTGGGATGTCGCCGTGCGGCCCGGTCAACTCCACGACTTGGTCGATCACAGCCGCATCTATCTCGATTCCCCTAAGGTCGAATTCGAGGAGCTCGCGGCGCTCGGCGTCTTCGGGGCGATGAAAGTGCTCGACGTGACCAGCGCGGCGGATAAGCGCGGGATCGATGGAGCCGAAACGGTTGGTCGCAAGAAAGACCAGCAGGCGGCCGTCGAGTCGGCGGATGTCATCGATCTTCTGGATCAAGGTGTTGACACCGGCCTTGTCCTCATGATGGCTGCGCTCGCCCTCGCGGCTCGCGGCGAGCGAGTCAGCCTCGTCAATGATGAGGATCGCCGCCCGTTCCCTGCCGACGGCGGCTTCGACCTTGGTGAAAGCTTCGTTGATCAGGTGGCTGAGTTCCCCGACTTTGCCGACACCGCGAACCCTGGTGCTGAGCTTCATCAGCGTTCCCTCGCGTCGCGGCGAGCGGCACAGCCGGTCGCCCGCCGCCTCGGCGAAGGCGGTCTTGCCGGTGCCGACGTCGCCGTGGAGAATCACCAGCGGGTAACGCTCGGTCAGGACGCGGACGATTTCCAGATTCTTGCCGTGGTACTTCTTCGCCCAAGCTGCAACGCCCGCGGGGTCGAGGAGGATCTCAAGCGCGCGGCCGAGGCGCTGGTAACGCTCCTCGAAGCCGATCAGACGGCCCGCGAGCTGCTCAAGGTTGGCGTCAGGCAGTGGCAGCTCCAGCTCGAAAAGCTCAGCCCCCTCGTTCACTGGAAGTCCGTTCGCTGCATGCCATATGCGTTCGAGGCATAGCGGCGCCCCAGTGTGCCAGTCAGGCCGGGAAAGCTGACGTCGACGCTGGACGGGCCCCAGGGGATCTTGAGGCCCGCCTTGAAGTTGGCCTTCGCCGAATCGCTCAGTGCGCGCCAGGCGGCGCTGTAGCTCACGATCACCTCCAAAGATCCTCCCGCCATCTGCGGCCAGAGGTTGTCGCCGGGGCGATCGGAGCTCCAGAGCTCCGCATTAGTTGAAACCTGATAGCGGCGAGCCCGGACTTCGCTCCCACTGCCGTCGAAGAGGACAAGGGAGATGCGCTCGAGGTAGCCAGCCTTGGCTAGCTCCTTGATGTCCGAGACATACTCCCCTACCTCGGCACTGGACATCTTCTGCGTCGACTGGGCGATCATCGCCAGGTCTGCGGCGAAGCGATCAGCGACCTTGACGATGTCCACGGCAGTGTAGGTGTAGCTATCGGTGGCACTGGCGCTCATCAATCCGCCTCCTCAGTCGTAAATCCACTGCCAAAGACCTCCCGCCAGAGGGCCTTGGTCTCGACCTTACCGCCGACCTGCGCAGCGAGAACCAGGGTCTCCCAGGCAGCCGTTCCGGCCGAGACAATCTCTTTGCGCTGCGAGTCGGTGACCCACGCCGTCACGTTGTTGTCGCGGTCGGCGGGGTCGAGAATCACCATAACGTCAGAGGTGTCCGGCGCCGATGCGTGCCCGGAGAGGATCGTCTCGGCGAGCTCGGTTTGCGCAAGGTAAAGGAAGAACCGATGGAGTCCCTCTTCCAGGCTCGCCGGGGGACCCTGCTTTGCGTGAAGCTCGGCGAGGATCAACTCGATCGGAAACGAGCCAAGGGCCTTCCGCAGCTCCGCTTCGTTTCGCCAGCGCTTCGCCATTCGCACCAGCGGTCGATAGAGGGGGTCAGCGTTGGCAAGGTCGCGGACGAACTCGATGTGGGCCGGAATGTCTGCCAGATGAGCACGCTGTCCTAGGGAGTCGACCATCCACCCCTTGGCGCTATCGCCGTCGATTGCGATTAGTGGGACCAGGTCGATCTGAAGCCCGGAGGCGATGAACTCCATGCCCATGGTGTGGGGCTGCTGCCAGAAGTCCTCGGGCGACTTGTTCGGGTAGACGCCGATCGCAATTTCGCGAAGAGTCGTATGAAGAGTCGCGAGATCCCAATCGCTCGCGTTGGAGACGTCGAGATAGACGGCGATATCGGCGTCGATCCCGGTGTCGGCGCGCGGATATAGCGCCGTCGCCTTCATCAGAGAGCCTGCGCGGCGAAAGCGCACAACCTTGAACGGGCTGGAGGCAGGAATGGCCTTCTCGAGCTTCTCGATCAGCCCCTTCGCCTGCTTGAGCAGTTCATTGCGCTTTTCGCGGCCGACCCTCAGGCGGAGGTCATCCCAAATCCGGAGTTCCGTATCGGTGTATCTCATCGTGTGCTCTGAATTCAGCTAGTTGAACGAAAACTCACGCCAGGGCAGCTGCTCGAGGAAGACACCTTCCAGCCAGCGAACAATGTCGGGGGGTCCCCAGGTGCGACCGTCCTCGGCGAGCAGCGCGGTACGAACGCTGAATTCACGCTCGCTGAAGGCGACCATCTCTTCGCAGCGCGCACGGCTTGCCAGGACGCTGGTCTTGACCGCCAGGATCGCAAAATCCTGACCCTGCTCATGTATCAGAGCAACCTCGCCCTTCATTCTGCGCTCCCTTCATTTGCTGGAGGCTGACGATTGAGTCCTGGCTAAAAACGGATCGCCAGAACCTCAACGCAGATCCAACCAAATGCTTCAGACGGCAAACGAATGAAGCGGCTTGCAGATGACTGCCGACTACTTCAGCTCGGGCTCTTTAAGCGCGTCGACGGCCCAGGAGACGCGATAGACCACTGAGGGTTTCGCCTCCTTGATCGCTTCGTTCAGGTTGTCGATCGGCTTGAGAACTGAAACGTGACCGTTGACAAGGACGATGTCGTCAGGGTGAAGGATTGGCCACTGCTGAAGTTCCTCCGCAGCACGCTCGATCAAGTCCAAATCGATGCCTTCGCCGCGAAAATCCCCCAAAATACGAGCCTTAAGGGCATCTTGATAGGAGAAGAGATTTGGGTGCCCAGCCCCGGTCGAAGCGAGAAAACTGGGCTTGAGGAGGCCGCGCTTGACCCAGGTATGCAGGGTGCGGTACTCAACATTGGCCGCTTCGGCTACCTGAGGCAACGTCAGCGGTTTTTCGGAGACGATTGCCATGCTCACTCCTTTCTTGTCCCTTGCTTCTCGCTTGAGGATCAGCGTACTGGCGTGATCGGCCGTCGAACGGGCTCCTTCTCGAAAGATGCATCTCCTATCCCGACGTAGCGGGCTTTTTCGAAAAACACGCGGAGTGAGCTTTGGCCACGCGCCAGACCCCGGCGGTCTCCACGGCGCGGGTGCAACTTTGCGATTTCGGCGGCGACCGGGGCGTCCAGCGCAAGACCAAATCGACCTCTCTCAAAGCTCATGTTGCCCAGGCGTTGCCCCATGGGCGATTTTGAACCCCTTTGTCTGCGCCCCCAGAAACGCGAAAACCCCGCTTTTGCGGGGCTTTCGTGAAATAGCGGGGGCAGGATTCGAACCTGCGACCTTCGGGTTATGAGCCCGACGAGCTACCTGGCTGCTCCACCCCGCGGCGTGGGGCCATGCTAGCAACGTGGGGGCTGTTGTCTCATAGAGTGCCGCCGGCATGGATGCGGGCTCTCACAGGGTGGCGGTGATCGACATCGGCTCCAACTCGACGCGGCTGCTGATCGCCGACGTGGCTGAGGGGCGGGTGACGGAGGTCGAGCGGCAGAGCCGGGTGACGCGGCTGGGCCGCGGCGTCGACCTCTCGGGGCAGCTCTCGGCCGAGGCGATCGAGGCGGCCTGCGCGGCGATTGCCGACTACATGGCGATCTGTCGCGAGGGTGAGGTCGAGAACATCGAGGCGATCGCGACCAGCGCCGTGCGCGACGCTTCCAATGGCAGCGCCTTTGCCGCCGAGCTGCGCGAGCGCTTCGCGCTCTCGGCCCGGGTGCTCGACGGCGAGGAAGAGGCGCGCCTCACCTACCTCGGCGCTACCTGTGAGAACTCGCCCAGCGTGCCGACGCTGGTAGTCGACATCGGCGGCGGCTCGACCGAGCTGATCGTCGGCACCGGCGAGGAGGTCGCCTTCCACACCTCGCTGCAGGCCGGGGTCGTCCGCCACAGCGAGCGCCACATCTCCAACGATCCTCCCAGCACGCTCGAACTGGAGGCGCTCGCCAATGACGTGCGCGGCCTGATCGAGAACGCGATCGCCGACCAGCCCGGCGCCAGCGCCGAGGCCGGCATCGCCGTCGCCGGCACCCCCACCTCGCTGGCCTCGATCGAGATCGGCCTCGAGCCATATGACCCGAAGCAAGTACACGGGCATACGCTGACCCTCGGCACGATCCAGCGACTTCTCTCGCAATTGGCCTCTGCACCACTGTCCAATCGGGCAGGTATCACCGGCCTGCACCCTGACCGCGCGCCCAACATAGTCGCCGGGGTGGTGATTTTGGTCGAGACAATGCGCGCATTTGCCCTCGACCGCATCGAGGTCTCCGAGCACGACATCCTCTACGGCACCGCAATCTCGTCTGTTTCGGCTTTGGACTGCGGATAACGTCGCATTCTCAAACAATAGTAATTCTGTGTTCCTATGTGGACAGTCGTGTTTCGCCCAGCCGGACATTTGGGTTAAACAAGCGGTCGAACCCCCAAAACTTGGTAGGCTGCGGGTCATCGATTACGAGTAGCAGGCAACCAGCCGGCTAGACGTATCGGACAGGCGAGCAGATAATCGCCACATCGGGAAAGAGGTGGGGCAACCCTCTCAGACTCGGTTATAGGACTCGGACGATTGCCGCATCATGGCGCCTCCCGCCGTCTGGGTCCACCAAATAAGAACTGGTCCCTGAAGACGTACCCCTGCCCGTCCTGAGGGACCAACTTGAAACGACCGCCAGCGATGGCGGTCGTTTCTCTTTGAGAGAAGAAAACGGGCCGAGGGCCCGCTCAGGCGAGGTTCGACTTGCGCGGGTAAACGACCTCGGGATCGGTGAGGACGTTGACCAGGGTCGGCTTGCCGGACTCGAAGGCGCGCTCCAGCGCCGGCCGCAGCTCGGCGGGTTCCCGCACCAGGATCCCCTCACAGCCGAGCGCTTCGACCATCTGCTCGTAGCGCGTTTCGGGGCGCAGCTCGGCGGCGACCGAGTAGCCGTAGAGGAACTTCATCGGGTGGTGCTCGAGCGCCCAGATGCCGTTGTTGCCCATCACGCCGACGATCGGCAGGCCGTGCCGGGCCATCGTGTCGAACTCCATCCCGGCGAAGCCAAAGGCGCCGTCGCCGAGCAGCAGGCAGACCTGGCGATCGGGATGGGCCAGCTTGGCGCCGATCGCCTGGCCGGGCCCAGCGCCTAGACAGCCAAAGGGGCCCGGGTCCATCCAGCAGCCCGGCTGGTAGGTGTCGACGAAGCGACCGGCATAGGAGACGAAGTCGCCGCCATCGCCGACGACGATCGCGTCACGCTCGAGCACTTCGCCCAGCTCCTTGTAGACCCGCACCGGGTGCAGGGGCGAGCGGCCGTCGTTGAGCTCGTCGCG